>LWDJ01000042.1 GCA_002083435.1 Proteobacteria bacterium SG_bin6
GCGGGGCGGGCCGCGGGCGGCGCGGCGGCGACCACGACCGGCTCGGGCGGGAGCGGCGCGAGCCGTGGCGCGAGCCGGGCATCGGCGACGCGCGTCGGGCTCGGCGTCAGCTCGCCGAAATGCACCGCGAAGGCACGGTCGATCGCCCCAAGCTGCGGTAATCGCGCGAAAAACGGCCGCAATCCGCTGGCGACGGGCGCCGGGAGCATCGCGGTCGCGATCCGGTCCGCCTCCTGCGGCTCGCCCGCCATCGCGAGGATGAAGGCGCGCACCCGCCAGGCGGCGCGGTCCTGCGCGCGGACCAGCGGGTCGATCGCCGCGAGCGCCGCCTCGCGCTTGCCCGAAATACCGAGTGATAGCGCATAGTTACGCCGCACATCGGGTGTATCGCCCGCCTTCAGGACAAGGCGATAATCGCGCTGCGCGCGCTCCTGCTCGCCGATCAGGTCATAAGCGAGCGCCCGGTCGGCGCGGAGCTGGTCGATGGGATAGCCGAACCCCGTGGCCTGCTCGAACAGCCGCAGCGCCTCGCCCGGTCGCTCGGCCTGGAGCAGCAGCCGCGCGCGCCCCGCGAGCAGCCGGCCCGAGCGTGGGTTGAGAGACTCGGTGCGGGCGAAGAACCCGGCGGCGGCGGTGGGATCGCCCAGCTGCAGCGCCAGCTCGCCCGCGCTCAGCAAAGCGTCGAGATTATTGGGATCGACCGCCAGCAGCCGCATCTGCGCGGCGAGCGCGTCTGCCTCGGGCGCCGGCGGCGCGACCACCTCGCCCGGCTGCGTCGCGACCTGCGCGGCGGCCGGGGCCGCGACGGCGAGCAGGAAATATGCCGGAAAACGAACGCCCATCCCGCGCGCCGCTAGAGCGTGTCGCGGCGCGCGCGGCAAGGGGGCGGCTGCCGACGGGCGCCAAAGCGGGCGCTGATGGCGATAAGCGCCCTCACCCGCCGAGCTTGCCGAAGCGCGCCTCGAACCCGGCGATGTCGCCGGCGGCGAGCAGCCGCGCCTGCTCAGCCCAGCGGTCGCGCGCGATCCGCCCCGCGAGCGCCCCCAGCTCGGCGTCCAGCGCGGCGAGTTCGGCATCGCTTGTGGCCGCGAGCGCCTCGACGCTCGCCACGCCCAGCTCGCCCAGCCGCGCCGCCGCCTTGGGACCAAGCCCTTTCAACAGCGTGAGCGGCCGCCCTTCGGGCACGGGCGCCGCGATTGGCACGGGGGCGGTTACGACCGAGCTCTTATCGCTGAGCGCCGGCAACGGATCGGGGACGGGCTCGGGCTCGGGTTCGACCAGGGGCGCGGCCATGGTTGTCGCCGGGGCGACAAGCGGTGCCACTGGGATCATGCTCTCGACCGGCGCGGCAGCGGGCAGCGCTGCGGCCGGCGACGCCAGAGGTTCGGGCGGGCGGTGCGCCTCGGCGCGGCGGCGCTCGGCGGCCTTGGCGCGGCGGCGGAGCGTTCCCCAGATGATGATCGCGAGCGCGAGCAGGGCGCCGATCGCGATCATCGTGAAGAAGGCCGGCGTCATCCAGGCCGGGGTGGGGATGTCGCGTGCTTCCATCAGGCCTCTCCCGGCTGGCGCGCAAGTTCCCGCCAGCCAATGTCGTGACGGTAAAAACCGCTTGGGAAATCAATAAGCTCCACCCCCTGATAGGCCCGCGCGCGCGCCTCCGCCAGGCTCGCGGCGCGGGCGGTGACGGCGAGTACCCGCCCCCCGCTCGCGACCAACGCACCGTCGCGCCAGGCGGTGCCGGCGTGCAATACCGCGCAGCCCGAGGCCGCTGCCGCGTCGAGCCCGGCCAGCCTCCCGCCGGTCTCGGGCAATGCGGGGTAGCCCCGGGCCGCGTAAACCACCGTCAGTGCACTGTCATTTGCGAAGCGCGGCGCCGGAATCGGCCCCCCGCGCGCGACCGCGAGCAGCAACGGCAGCAGGTCGCTGTCCAACCGTGCCATCAGCACCTGGCATTCGGGATCGCCGAAGCGGACATTATATTCGATCAGTTTCGGCCCCTCCGCCGTCAGCATCAGCCCGGCATAGAGCACCCCCGAAAAGGGCGTCCCCGCCGCCGCCATCGCCGCAAGCGTGGGCGCGACGATCTCCGCCAGCGCGCGTGCCTCGAGCGCGGGGGTGAGGACGGGCGCCGGGCTATACGCCCCCATGCCGCCGGTGTTGGGGCCGGTATCGCCCTCCCCCACCCGTTTGTGATCCTGCGCCGAGCCGAACGCCACATAATCGGTGCCGTTCGCCAGGACGAACAGGCTCGCTTCCTCGCCCGCCAGAAATTCCTCGATCACCGCGCGGCCGCCGGGTGCCGCGAAGATCGCGTCGAGCGCGGCTTCGGCCTCGGCGCGGGTCGCGGCGACCGTCACCCCCTTGCCGGCGGCGAGGCCATCGGCCTTCACAACCACCGGCACCCCGAAGCGATCGAGCGCCGCCTGCCCGCGCGCCCGGTCCGCCACTTCGACAAAGGCGGCGGTGGGAATGCCTTGCGCCGCGCACAGCGCCTTGGTGAAGCCTTTCGATCCCTCCAGCCGCGCCGCCGCCGCGCCGGGGCCGAACACCGCCAGGCCCGCGGCGCGCAGATCATCGGCGAGACCCGCGACCAGCGGCGCTTCCGGCCCGATCACCACCAGGCCGATCCCCCGCTCCTCGCAAAATCGCGCGACCGCCGGGTGGTCGCCCGTGTCGAGCGGCACGATTTGACCATGCGCGGCTATTCCCGGATTGCCCGGCGCGGCGTAGAGCGTTCCCAGCATCGGCGATTGGGCGAGCTTCCATGCCAGCGCATGTTCGCGCCCGCCGCCGCCCAGAAGCAGGACGTTGATGAGTTCAGACATGCCCCGGCTGGTAGCCGAGTCGTCCCCGGGCGACAACGCCGCGCCCCTCACCGTTTCCGAACTGTCGCAGCAATTGAAGCGCACGGTGGAAGGCGCGTTCGGCTTCGTGCGGCTGCGCGGCGAGATTTCGGGCTATAAGCGCGCCGCCTCGGGCCATGCCTATCTCGCGCTGAAGGACGATGGCGCGCTGATCGACGGCGTGATCTGGAAGGGCAGCTTCGCCGCCATCGCCTTCGCCCCGCAGGACGGGCTGGAAGTGATCGCGACCGGCCGGCTCACCACCTATCCCGGCCGCAGCAAATATCAGATCGTGATCGAGCGACTGGAACTCGCCGGCGAAGGCGCGCTGATGGCGCTGTTCGAGCGGGTGAAGGCCAAGCTCGCGGGCGAAGGCCTGTTCGATCCGGCGCGCAAGCAGCCGCTGCCCTATCTGCCGCGCGTGATCGGGGTCGTCACCTCGCCGACCGGGGCGGTGATCCGCGACATCCTCCACCGCCTCGCCGATCGCTTCCCCAGCCATGTGTTGCTCTGGCCGGTGCTGGTGCAGGGCGAGGGCGCCGCCCAGCAAGTGGCGCGCGCGATCGCCGGGTTCGACGCGTTGGGCGGCGAAGGTCCTGTGCCGCGCCCCGATCTGCTGATCGTCGCGCGCGGCGGCGGCTCGATCGAGGATTTATGGGCGTTCAACGAGGAGGTGGTGGTGCGCGCGATCGCCGCGTGCCGCATCCCGGTGATCTCGGCGGTCGGGCACGAAACCGACACCAGCCTCTCCGATTTTGCCGCCGATCGCCGCGCGCCGACGCCCACCGCCGCCGCCGAAATGGCGGTGCCGGTGCGCGCCGAGCTGATCGCGGCGGTCGACGGACTCGGCGTGCGGAGCGAACGCTGCGCGCGGCGCTATGTCGCGCGCGGGCGTGAGCGGCTGGAGCTGGTCGCGCGCCTCCTGCCCCGGCGCGACGCGCTGCTCGGTGCGCAGCGCCAGCGGCTCGACGACGCGGGCGCGCGGCTTGACCGGGCGCTCGACGCGCGGCTCACCCGCGCCGCCGCCCAGGTCGAGCGTGCCGCCACCTTGCTCCGCCCGCAGCTCCTCACCCGCCAGCTCGCCGCCGCGCGCGCGCATCTCGAGCGCACCGAGCGCCTGCTCGAAGCGGTGAACCCCGATGCCCTGCTCCAGCGCGGCTATGTCCGCGTCTCGGCCAAGGACGGCGCGGTGGTGACGAGCGCGGCAGCCGCGCGGACCGTGCAGACGCTCACACTTCACTTCGCTGACGGAACGGTAGACGCGCGGGTTGAGCGGGGGGCGGCCAAGGCCTATGTCAAGCCGACCCCCGAGCAGCCGAGCCTGCTCTAAGCGCGAAGGCCGATCATGCTCGTCTCGAACAGCAACCGCACCGCCCGGCTGCATTATATGGCCAATGGCTTTCGCGTACTGTCGCAGGGCGATCATGTCCTGTGCGCGGTCAGCGGCCAGCGTATCCCGCTCGATGCGCTGCGCTATTGGAATGTCGCCCGGCAGGAAGCCTATGCGAGCGCCGAGATCGCGATGGAGGCGATGACCGATTAAGGGGGGCGGTTGAAGATGGCTGGAATGATGCGGAACATGCTCGCCGCGCTCGTGCTGATGGCGGCGCCGTTGGCGGCACAGGCGCCAGAGCCGTCGCCCTTCCGGCTCGAAGGCCCGCTGGTGCAAGGCGGCGCCGCCACCGGCATCGCGCCCGCCGGCACGACCTTGCTGGAGCTGGGCGACCAGAGCATCCCGGTGGCGCGCGACGGCCGCTTCCTGATCGCCTTCGATCGCGATTCGCCCGCGAGCCTCACGCTGTCCGCCACGCTCGCCGATGGGCAGGTGGTGCGCCAGACGCTCACCATCGCGACCCGCGGCTGGCAGATCGAGCGGTTGCCGACCCTGCCCAAGATCGCCCAGCCCACCGCCGAGTTCGAGGCGCTGCGTCCGGCGGAGGTCGCGCAGATCGATACCGCCCGCCACATGACGACCCCGGCCGAGGGGTGGCGCCAGCCCTTGCTCTGGCCCACGACCGGCCGGCTGTCGGGCCTGTTCGGCTCGCAGCGCATCTACGCCAATGGCGAGGCGGGCAGCTATCACTCGGGCGCCGACATCGCCCGGGGCGAAGGCACGCCGGTGATCGCCCCGGCCGACGGCGTGGTGGTGCTCGCCGCCGACCATCCCTTCACGCTGGAAGGAAATTTGCTGATGATCGACCACGGCGCGGGGCTGTCCAGCTCGTTCCTGCATTTGTCGCGGATCGACGTGAAGCGCGGCCAGCGGGTGAGCCGCGGCCAGCTGATCGGCGCGGTCGGCAAGACCGGACGCGCGACCGGGCCGCATCTGCACTGGAGCCTGAGATGGCGCGAGGCCCGGATCGATCCGCTGCTCGTCGCGGGGCCGATGCCAGCCGCGCAATAATTACCAATTCACAACTTTGTTGGCCTTTGCTAATCTGATTATCAGATAGCAATGTTTGTGCCGGCGTAATAGTAGACCATATCGCCATCGTAGCGAATTTCCAGATTATTGTGATTTCTTCATATATGCGGCAGTGATATTTACTTAGGCCCCAACACAGGTCAGCTTCGCCCCACGCGGTAGGAGGCCGAAAAGGCACCGCCACGGATCGTAACGCCATAGGCGACGATGGGTCGAGACAAAGGGGTTATTATGAACACGTTGTTTTCCACCACCGGCCGAGCGCTGCTGCGCGGCGGGGCCGGCACCTTCGCGCTCGCCGCCGCGCTCGCGGCGACACCAGCGCTGGCACAGGCGCAGACCCAGGCCCCTCAGGCCGATGGCCAAGCGGCCGCGGCCCAGGATACGGGCGCCGATGAAGTGGTCGTCACGGGTACGCTGTTCAAAGGCAACGACACGATCTCGCCGGTGACGACGCTCACCACGCAGGATCTTGACACGCGCGGCATCAACACGGTGCAGGACGCGCTGCAGCAGCTGTCGTCGAACAACGGCCCGTCGCTCACCAACTCGTTCACCGCGAACGGCGCGTTCGCCGGCGGCGCCTCGTCGATCTCGCTGCGCGGCCTGTCGACCAACTCGACGCTGGTGCTGTTCGACGGCCTGCGCGCCGCTTATTATCCGCTGGCCGATGACGGCTCGCGCAACTTCGTCGATCTGAACACGATCCCCGACGATATCGTCGAGCGCATCGAAGTGCTGCGCGATGGCGCCTCGTCGAGCTACGGCGCCGACGCGATCGCGGGCGTGGTCAACATCATCACCAAGAAAACCTTCAAGGGCATTTCGGGGCGCGCCGAGGCTGGCATCGCCGAGCGCGGCATCGCCGCCAACCAGCGCCTGACGCTGACCGCGGGCATCGGCGACCTGAACGAAAAGGGCTTCAACGCCTATGTCAGCGGTTTCTACTACCGCAGCGACAAGGTGAACAACCGCGATCTGCCGGCGCCCTACAACACCGCCGACGAAAGCAGCTTCGGCGGCCCGAACGGCATCTTCAACGGTCGCAACCCGGACGGCAGCTATACCGGCTTCGTGCTGCCCTATGACTTCTATGTGCGGCCCTATTCCAACGTCGGCTATGCTGGCGGCGTGCAGAATGGCGGTGTCGCGCAGGGCCGCTACCAGAAGCTGACCGCCGCGCCCTGCATCGGCGGCAGTTCGACGACGCTGAACGCCGCTGAACTCGCGGCCAACCCGGCGGCGCCGACGGGCATCATCTGCCAGAACGACTTCGTCCGCGACTATCAGGTGGTGTCGCCGCAGATCGAACGCTTCGGCGGTTCGGCGAAGTTCACCGCCAATATCGGCAGCAGCTCGCAGGCCTATCTGGAAGTGAACTTCCAGCAGACCCGCTCGGGCTATACCGGCTTCCCACCGACGCTTCGCGGCAACGCGCCGACGGGCATCCTCTTCCCGCAATTCTCGACCTCCACGGCGCAGTCGGCCAATCTGGCGCCGGGCTCGGGCGTGCTGGCGCTGCCGGTGTTCGTCTGCGCGGCGCGGGTGAACTGCGATACGGCGGCCGACCGGCGGCTGAACCCGAACAACCCGTTCGCGGCGCAGGGCCTCGTCGCCCGCCTCACCGGGCGCTTCCAGGAGCCGACCTATAGCGAGACGCGCAACCGCGTGTACCGCGCCGCCTTCGGCATCAACGGCACCATCCTCGACGATGTGAACTACCGCTTCGACGCGACCGCGATGCACACCGATCTGCGTCGCCTGGCGCGGGGCTATGTGTACATCCAGAACCTGCTCGACGTGATCGGCGACGGTTCGTACAACTTCCTCAACCCGGCGGCGAACAGCGCGCGGATCAATGATTACGTCCGCCCGGATAACATCACCAACGCCTCGTCGGACCTGTATCAGGCGCAGCTCTCGTTCAACCGCGGCTTCTTCCACCTGCCGGGCGGCCCGATCCAGGTCGGCGTCGGCGGCACGGTCTATTACGAAGCGGTCAACAGCCCGAGCCAGAACCCCGACAATCGCGGGCCCACGCAGCGTTACTTCACGCTCAACGCGTTCGGCACGGTCGGCAGTCGTACGGTGTTCGGCGGCTTCTACGAAGTCAACGCGCCGGTGTTCGACAAGCTCGAGCTGAACGCCTCGGGCCGTTACGACACCTACTCGTCGGGCCAGAGCTCGTTCTCGCCGAAATTCGGGTTCAAGGCCAAGCCGATCCGGCAGGTGACCATCCGCGGCACCTATTCGGAAGGCTTCCGCATCCCGGCCTTCGCCGAGGCGAACGCGCTGCCGACCACCGGCTATGTCACCCAGGTCGTCACCAACATTCCTGCGAATGTCCGCGCTCAATATGGCGCGGCCTGCGCGGTGAACGCGACCGCCGGCGCCTCGTGCCCGCAATATCTGACGCAATATTCGATCGGCCTCACCACGCTGGCGTCGCCGAACCTGGCGCCGGAACGTTCGCGCAGCTTCACGCTGGGCATCGTGGTCGAGCCGATCCGCAACATCACGCTGACGGTCGATTACTTCAACATCGAGAAAACCGGCGTCATCACCGCGCCGTCGAGCGCGCCGGCGATCGCGGCTTACTATGCCGGCCAGCCGATTCCGGCGGGTTATGCGGTGATCGCCGATGCGCCGGACGTCGCCAACCCCAACGCGCTGCCGCGTATTGCCTTCGTGCAATCGCAGCTGATCAACGCCAACCGGCAAAAGGCGGAAGGCATTGATTTCGGGGCGACCGGCCGGTTCAACGTCGGGCCGTTCAAGTGGACCTCGAACCTGCAGGCCAGCCTGCTGCTCGAACTCAGCACCACTTTCCCGGACGGCACGACCGAGCAATATGTCGACACGCTCGGCAACTTCAACCTGACCGCCGGCTCGGGCACCTTCCGCTGGCGTGGTTACTGGACCAACACGCTCGAAACTGGCCCGGTCGCGCTCAGCGGCACGGTCAACTATGTCTCGGGCTATGACCTGTCGGCGCAGGATCAGGGCACCGGCTATCGCGACGGTGGCCTGTTCCCGGGCTATCCGGGCAACGGTCCGCGGGTGAGCAACTATATCACCATCGACATGAACGCGACCGCGAAGATCACCGACCGGTTCAGCTTCTATGTCAACGTGCTGAACCTGGTGGACGCGCTGCCGCCGATCGACCCGGTGACCTATGGCGCCTATCTCTACAACCCGGTGCAGGCCGGCAACGGCATCTTCGGCCGCCAGTTCCGCGCCGGCGTGAAGGTCAATCTGTAACGATCCCTTTTCAACAACCTGACGGGGGCGGTGCCACGCGGCGCCGCCCCTTTTTTGCACCGTTTACTTGACGCGACGGGCGCGCACGCTGCGCGCGCCGTAGCTGATGAAATAGCCGCCCACCGCGCCCTTCTCGATCACCAGCTTGGCGCCGGGAAGCGGCGGCGCGAACGCGGCCTCGGTCGTCTGCCACACGCCCCCGCCCTCGACCGCGAACTGCAGATAGCTCCCGGTCGGCTGCACCGAAATGAGCTTCGCCTCCAGCCGGCGCGGCTCGGGCAACTTGGCGTCGGTGAAGACGGGATCGTCGCGCCGCGTCATGCCAAACTGGCGCTCGCGCGCCTTGTTCAGCGTCGCGCGGTCGACGACCACCACGGACTTGGCCTGCACCGCCGAGTCGAGCGCCGCTGCCGCCTTGTCGAAGCAGGCGAGGCGGGCGGCATCGTCGGTGATCGTCCGGCAGGATTGCAGCGCGGCGAGCGGCGCTTGCGGCCCTTCGGCGGCCGCCACACTCACGCCGCCCAACAGCAACATTTCGAAAATCATGGGTTTATCCCCTGCTAACGCGGCCCGTTCTTATCGGTGGCGGCGCCCGCCAGCAACCACGGTTGTTGCAAAAGGGTAACACATGTTGGGGAATGTTGACGCGGCTGGCAGCGCTTAGTTGTCGCCGGACCGTCACGAAGGCATTTACGCGCATCGGACCAGAGGGTTCCGTGAAATTATCGTGCGTTGTGCAAGGCCAATAATGGCATAGGCACTACAAACTAGGGGATTGATATCAATGGCATCCAAACTCAGCCGTCAGCTGCTGGCATCGACCGCGGCACTCGGCGTGCTGATCAGCGCCGCACCGGCCTGGTCGCAAACTGCGCCGCAAGACAGCGCTCCCGCCACCGATGAAGCGGAGCAGGACGTCGTCGTCACTGGTTCGCGCATCAACCGGCCCGACCTGCAGCAGGCGAGCCCGGTCGGCGTTATCAGCGAAGCCGAACTCAGCCTGCGCCAGCCGCAGTCGATCGAGCAGGTGCTCCGTCAGCTGCCGGGTACGTCGGCCGGTATCGGCACCCAGGTGAACAACGGCCAGGGCGGTGTCGCGACCTTCAACCTGCGCGGCCTCGGCCCGAACCGCAACCTGGTGCTGCTCAACAACCGCCGTATCGTGCCCTCGACGCTGGGCAACGTCGTCGACCTCAACATCATCCCGGTCGCGCTGCTTGAGCGCAGCGACGTGCTGACCGGTGGTGCCGTGACCTCCTACGGCGCAGACGCGGTCGCCGGCGTGCTGAACCTCATCACCAAGCAGAATTTCCAAGGCGTCGATGTTCGCGCCAACTACGGCGTCACCGAGCGCGGCGATGGCCAGAACTACCGCATCGACTTCCTGACCGGCGCCAATTTCGACGAGGGCAAGGGCAACGTCATCTTCGCGGCGAGCTACACCAATGTGAAGCCTGTGCTGCAGGGTGATCGCGACATCGGCCTGTTCTCGCGCCAGTCGACCTGCACCGCCGCGCAGAACGCCGCCACCGGCGGTTGCGCGGCGGCGACGCTGGGCATCAACCAGGGCTCGAACACGGCCGTCCCGGCCTCCCTGTTCTTCCCCCTGCCGGCGACGGGCCCGTTCGCCGCTGGTGCGCAGTTTGATCCGGCGGGTGGCACGATCGCACCCGGCCTTTCGGACTATAACTTCAATCCGCTGAACTTGTATCAGACGCCCGTTGACCGTTGGACGATCTACGGCGCGTCGCATTATGAGTTCGTACCGAACGTCGAATTCTACACCGAAGGCTTCTACACCCGCTCGCGCGTCGTGCAGAACCTCGCGCCGACGGGCAGCTTCACCAACCAACTCCAGCTCCCGCTCAACAACCAGTTCCTGACGGCGGCGCAGCGTACCCAGCTCTGCACCTTCGCTAACATCGCCAACTGCCCGGCCGCGATCGCCGCGGGCCAGGAAATCACCGCGATCGTCGCGCGTCGCTTCGTCGAAACTGGCCCGCGCGTGCAAACCTTCGAATCGAACCTGTTCCAGATCAACATTGGGTTGCGCGGCAAGCTGGTCAGCAATCTGCGCTGGGAAACCTTCGTTCAGTATGGCGAGGTCAATCGCCGCAACGTGAACACGGGTACAGCGCTGGCCGACCGCCTCCAGGCCGGCCTGCGCAACTGCCCGGCAGGCTCGCCAGCGGGCTGTGTGCCGGTGAACATCTTCGGCGCGGCCGGCACGATGACGCCGGCGATGCTCAACTACCTCGGCGTGCCCACCAGCACCTTCATCAACACCCGCTTCGCCGACGTCCAGGGCCTGATCACCGGCGACTTCGGCTTCCACACGCCGTGGACCGACAAGCCGCTGAGCATCGCGTTCGGCGGCGAATATCGCCGTTACAGCGGCGGCCAGTTCGGTGACCTCCCCTCGACCACCCCGGGCCAGATCCTTGGGTCGGGCGGCGCCTTCACCACCATCAACGGCAGCTATTTCTCGCGCGAAGGTTTCGGCGAAATCAACTTCCCGCTGATCACCGACAAGGCGTTCTTCAAGAACCTGAACATCGAAGCCGGCTTCCGTTACGCCGATTATTCGAACTCGGGCGGCAACTGGACGTACAAGTTCGGCGGCAACTATTCGCCGATCAAGGAAGTTACCTTCCGTGGCACTTACACCCGCGCAGTGCGTGCGCCGAACATCGGTGAATTGTTCCAGCCAATCTCCACTGGCCTGAACAACCTGGCGGTCGATCCTTGCCAGGGTGCCAATGGAACCGCCAACGCGACCGTCGCGGCACTTTGCACCGCGCAGCTCGCGGCGGCTGGCCTGCCGGCGGCGCGCCTCGGCTCGATCCCGGCACCGATCGCGGGCCAGATCAACGTCACCGGCGGTGGCAACCCGAATCTGCAACCCGAAGTCGCGACGACCTACACCGTTGGTCTCGTGATTCAGCCCGGCGATGCCTTTGGCGGCATCTTCCGCGGCTTCACCGCGACCGTCGACTGGTATGAGGTCAATGTCACCGGTGCGATCACCTCGCCGACCGTGAGCGACATTCTCAACGGCTGCTTCGGTCAGGCTAATCCGGCGGATACGCGCTGCACGCTGATCCGCCGTAACCCGCTGACCGGTGGCCTGAGCGGTGATCCTTCCACCACCCAGGGCGTCATCCAGCAGTCGTCGAACCTCGGCTTCCTGCAGACCCGCGGCGTCGACTTCACCGCCAGCTACCAGCGCCGGTTCGGTGCGGTGAACATGAACTGGTCGTTCCAGGGCAACTACACCGATCGCAGCCGCTTCCAGGCGAATCCGTCGAGCTTCATCCGTGAGTGCGTCGGCTTCTACAGCGTGTCGTGCGACCCGGTGCTGCCGCAGTGGAGCTGGAACCTGCGGACGACGGCGTCGGTCGACGCCTTCGACTTCTCGATCCTGTGGCGCCACATCGATCCGACCCGCTACGAACCGCGCACCTCGGCGACTCCGCCGGCGGCTGGCACGGTCGGCAGCTTCGGCTCGACCAACCCGGCGACGATCATCGGCGCCTATCGTCAGATCCCGGCGTTCAACTATCTGGACTTCTCGCTGGGCATCAACGTCAACAAGAACCTGCGCCTGGGCCTGCTGGTCGAGAACCTGCTCGACGACAACGCGCCGGACGTCGGCAACACGATCGGCACCACCTCGTTCAACAGCGGCAACACCTTCCCCTCGACCTACGATCCGCTGGGGCGGCGTTTCCTCTTCTCGACCCAGGTTCGCTTCTAAGCGGCACCCTGCTGGGAAAAAGTTGGGCGCGGGAGCTTGTCTCCCGCGCCCTTTTCTTTTGGTGAGAATGGCGGCACCGGCGTCAGCGCACCGCCAACACCAGCCCGCCATCGCCCTCATCGACGCTGATCGTCTGCCCGTCCTTCACCCCGCCCGACAGGATCAGGTCGGCGAGCGGGTCTTGCAGATAGCGCTGCACCGCGCGCTTCAATGGCCGGGCGCCGTACACCGGATCATAGCCCACGCGCCCCAACCAGCCGCGTGCCGCCTCGCTCAACTCGATCCCGATCTTGCGCTCGGCGAGCAGCTTGGCGACGCGGGCGACCTGGATGTCGACGATCGGCGCCATCTCGCTCTGCCCCAGCCGGTGGAACAGCACGATCTCATCGAGCCGGTTCAGGAATTCGGGGCGGAAATGCGCGCGCACCACTTCCATCACCTGCGGCTCGGCCGCCGCCGCGTCCTCGCCATCGCCCAAGGCCGCCAGATATTGCGAGCCAAGGTTACTGGTCAGCACGATGATCGTGTTGGTGAAATCGCCCGTGCGCCCCTGGCCGTCGGTCAGCCGGCCATCGTCAAGCACCTGGAGCAGCACGTTGAAAACGTCGCCATGCGCCTTCTCCACCTCGTCGAACAGTACGACCTGATAGGGCCGGCGCCGCACCGCCTCGGTCAACACCCCGCCTTCCTCATAGCCGACATAGCCCGGCGGCGCGCCGATCAGCCGGGCGACGGCATGCTTTTCCATGAACTCGCTCATGTCGATGCGGACCATCGCCGAGGCATCATCGAACAGGAATTCGGCGAGCGCCTTGGTCAGCTCGGTCTTGCCGACACCGGTCGGCCCCAGGAACAGGAATGAGCCGAGCGGGCGGTTGGGGTCTTGCAGCCCGGCGCGGGCACGGCGGACGGCGGTCGAGACGGCGCGCACCGCCTCGCGCTGGCCGATCACGCGCTTGCCCAAAGCCGCCTCCATCTGGAGCAGCTTCTCGCGCTCGCCCTCCAGCATCCGGTCGACCGGGATGCCGGTCCAGCGGCTGACGACCGCGGCGATATCATCGGCGGTCACTTCCTCGCGCAGCATCGCGCCCTTGGTCGCGCCTTGTGCTTCCTCCAGCTGGCGGGTGAGCTGCGGGATCACGCCATAGGAAAGCTCGCCGGCGCGCCCCAGATCGCCCGCGCGCTGGGCCTGCTCCAGCTCCAGCCGCGCGGCATCGAGCTGTTCCTTGATCCGCGCCTCGCCGGCGATCTTCTCTTTTTCCGCCTGCCAGCGCTGGGTGAGTTCGGCGGACTGTTCCTCCAGATTGGCGAGATCACCTTCCAGCGTCGCCAGACGGTCGCGCGAGGCGGCGTCGCTTTCGCGCTTCAGCGCCTCGCGCTCGATCTTGAGCTGGATGATGCGCCGGTCGAGCGCCTCGATCTCCTCGGGCTTCGATTCCACTTCCATGCGGATGCGGCTCGCGGCCTCGTCCATCAGGTCGATCGCCTTGTCGGGCAAGAAGCGATCGGTGATGTAGCGGTTGGAGAGCGTGGCCGCGCTCACGATCGCCGCATCGGTGATGCGCACGCCGTGGTGCAGCTCATACTTCTCCTTCAGGCCGCGCAGGATGCTGATCGTATCGGGCACGGTCGGCTCGCCCACGAACACCGGCTGGAAGCGGCGCTGGAGGGCCGCGTCCTTCTCCACATATTTGCGATATTCATCGAGCGTGGTCGCGCCGACGCAGTGCAACTCGCCGCGCGCGAGCGCGGGCTTCAAGAGGTTGCTGGCGTCCATCGCGCCATCGGTCTTCCCCGCGCCGATCAGCGTGTGCATCTCGTCGATGAACAGGATGATCTCGCCCTCGGCGCCGCGCACCTCGTCGAGCACGCCTTTCAGCCGCTCCTCGAACTCGCCGCGATATTTGGCGCCAGCGATGAGCGAGCCCATGTCGAGCGCCATCAGCCGCCGCTCCTTCAGCGTATCGGGCACGTCGCCATTGGCGATGCGGAGAGCCAGCCCTTCCGCGATCGCGGTCTTGCCGACGCCGGGTTCGCCGATCAGCACCGGGTTATTCTTGGTGCGCCGGGCGAGGATCTGGATGGTGCGGCGGATCTCCTCGTCGCGCCCGATCACCGGATCGAGCTTGCCGTCGCGCGCCGCCTGGGTCAGGTCGCGGGCGAATTTCTTCATCGCGTCATAGCGATCCTCGGCGCCGGCGGTGTCGGCGGTGCGGCCGCCGCGCAGCTGGGTGATCGCGGCGTTGATCCCCTCGGGCGTCGCGCCGCTCGCCTTGATCGCCTTGCCCGCGCCCGTGTTGAGCGACAGCGCGAGCGCGACGAGCAGCCGTTCGACGGTGACGTAGCTGTCGCCCGCCTTGGCCGCGATTTGCTCGGCCTGGTCGAGCACCCGCACCGTATCGTTATCGAGCCCCGGCTGGCTCTGCGCGCCCGAGCCGGACACGGCCGGGATCTTGGCGAGCGCGGCATCGACCTCGCTCACGGTGCGCGCGGGATCGCCGCCGGCAGCCCGGATGAGGCCCGCCGCCATGCCCTGCTCATCCTCGAGCAGCGCCTTCAGCAGATGATCGGGGGTGATCCGCTGATGGCTTAGCCGGATCGCGACGGTGAGCGCCGATTGGAGAAAGCCCTTGGCGCGATCGGTGAATTTCTCGATGTTCATCCTGTTTCCCAGCCCTTGGTCCGCCGCCAATGTAGTGTTGCCATTATGCAACACAAGACCGTCCGGCGCCGACGCGAAATCCGCTCGCTTGTACCGTTTTGGTTGGCTACAACACGCGCAAAATATGGGGGGAAGTGTGGGCGTTTGGCGGCGGATCGGGCTCGGCCTGGGCGGTATCGTGCTGGTGGCGGGCGTGGGTCTGGCGGTATGGGAACCCCTCGCCGCGACGCCGGCCGCCGCGCCGCCGCCGCACCGCTATGATACACGGATCGTGCGCGACAGCTTCGGGACACCCCATATCTTCGGCGCGACCGACCCCGACGTCGCCTATGGCATCGCCTATGCCCATGCCGAGGATGATTTCGAAACGCTGCAGCACGTCGTCGCGATGACGCGCGGGCGGTTCGGCGCCTTGAAGGGTCAAGAAGGCGCCGCGGTCGATTTCGCGCTGCACCTGACCCGGGCGCGCGAAGTGGTGGCGCGCGATTATGACAAGCAGCCCGCCGATGTCCGCGCGCTGCTCGATGGCTATGCGGCGGGGCTAAACCTCTATGCCGAAAAGCACCCGGGCGAGGTGAAGCTCGCGCGCCTGTTCCCGGTGAACGGGCGCGACATCGCCGCCGGCTTCGTGCTCCGCTCGCCCTTCTTCTTCGGGCTCGACGCAGTGCTCGGCGCCCTTACGCAGGACAAACCGCTGCCCCGCGAAAGCGCCGGTCCGACGCCCGACAGCCCCGATCCCGTCACCCTCCCGATCGGCGCGCCCGAACCGCGCGCCAGCACCGAGAACGGCTCGAACGCCTTCGCGCTCGCTCCCGCGCGCTCGGCGGAAGGGGTAACGCGGCTGATCTCCAACTCGCACCAGCCCTGGGCGGGGCCGGTCGCCTGGTATGAACTGGTCGTCCACAGCAAGACCGGCTGGGATTTCGCGGGCGCGACCTTCCCCGGCGCGCCCTATCCGCTGCTCGGCCACAACAAGACGCTCGGCTGGACCAACACCGTCAACCGCCCCGACCTGACCGATCTCTACAAGCTGACCCTCAGCGCCGACGGCAAAAGCTATCGCTTCGACGGCGCCTGGCGTCCGCTGGAGGCGCAGACGGTGTGGCTGCCGGTGAAGCTGTGGGGGCCGTTCGTGCTGCCGGTGCCCAAGACGCTGTATCGCTCGGTTCATGGGCCGGTGATCGTCAACAAATCGGGCGCCTATGCGCTGCATTACGCAGGCGCCGGGCAGCTGAAAATGGTCGAGGAATATTATCGCCTCAACCGCGCGCGCGATTTCGCCGAATGGCAGCGCGCACTCGCGATCCAGGGCGTGCCCGCGACCAATTTCATCTATGCCGACGCCGCCGGCAATATCGCCCATTTCTACAACGCGATGTTCCCGGTGCGCAAAGCCGGGTTCGACTATGCCCGCGTGCTGCCCGGCGATACCGGGCGCGATCTGGCGCAGGGCACGGTGCCCTGGGCGCAGGTGCCGCGCAACGTGAACCCGGGATCGGGCTTCATCATCAACGCCAACAACACCCCCTATCAGGCGGCGGGCGCGGGCTATGAGATCAAGCCCGAGGACTATTCCCCCCTGCTGGGCATCGAGACCGACACCACCAACCGCGCCACCCGCGCGATCGAGCTGCTTGGCGCCGATCCCAAGGTGAGCGAGGCGGAGTGGCGCGCGATCAAGTTCGACAGCGCGGTCAGCCGCCAGAGCTGGGCGGCGCGCTGGTTCGAGCGGCTGATGGCGGTGGAGCCGCAGGGCGACGCGCGGCTGGCGCAGGCGGTAAAGCTGCTCAAAGGCTGGGACTGGAATTTCGACGGCAAGGGCGGCGCCGATGCGCTTGCCGGCATCGTGCTGCGCGTCGGCAATCGCTGGCATTATCCGCGCAAGGAGCCGGCCGATCCCCGCCAAGTGCTGAAGGACGCGGGCGAGTATCTGGCCAAGCATTTCGGCCGGCTCGATCCGCCACTCGCGCAAGTGCTGCGGCTGCGGCACGGCACGGTCGACCTGCCGCTCGACGGCGGGGCGGACGTGCTGCGCGCGACGAGCAATTGGGACGAGGCACCCGATGGCCGGCTGGTGGTGAAGCATGGCGACAGCTTCGTGATGTTCATGGCCTGGGACAAAGCCGGCCGCGTCAGGTCGCAATCGATCCAGCCCTATGGCGCGGCGACGACGCGGCCCAACTCGCCTCATTATGCCGATCAGGCGCCGCTATTCGCGCGGCACCAGCTCAAACCCGTGTGGTTCGATCCTGCCGAACTCGCAAAACATACCGAGCGCACCTATCGCCCCTAGCCTTTGTCGTCGCTTTTATTACTAACCACCAATGAATCATTGAAAAGAGGATGCCCATGAAGCTTCGCCTTGCCACCACCGTCGCGCTCGCCGCGCTCGCCGCGCCGCTCAATGCCCAGACCGCCGCGCCCGTCGCCGATCTCGTCAAGCGCGTCGACATTCCCTATCAGCAGTTCACTCTGCCCAATGGCCTGCGGGTGATCGTCCACACCGACCGCAAGGCCCCCGTGGTCGCGGTGAGCGTATGGTATGATGTCGGCTCGAAGCACGAGCCCAAGGGCAAGACCGGCTTCGCGCACCTTTTCGAGCATCTGATGTTCAACGGCAGCGAGAACGCGCCGGGGGATTTCTTCGAACCACTGAAGCAGGTTGGCGCGACCGATCTGAACGGCACGACGTTCTTCGATCGCACCAATTATTTCGAAACCGTGCCCACCGCCGCGCTCGAAAAGGCGCTGTGGCTGGAGTCCGACCGCATGGGCTATCTGCTCGGCGCGGTGACGCAAGCCGTGCTCGATGAGCAGCGCGGCGTGGTGCAGAATGAAAAGCGCCAGGGCGACAACCGCCCCTATGGCCTGCTGCAATATTCGATCTTCGGCGGGCTGTTCCCGCAAGGCTCCCCCTATGGCCACACCACGATCGGCTCGCTCGCCGATCTCGACGCGGCGAGCCTCGACGATGTGAAGGGCTGGTTCCGCGATCATTATGGCCCCAACAACGCGGTGCTGGTGCTGGCGGGCGATATCGACGTGCCGACCGCCAAGACGCTAGTCACCAAATATTTCGGCAAGATCAAAGCCGGGCCGAAATCGGTGCGCCCGACGGTGACGATCCCGACGCTCGATCAGCCCAAGAAGGTCGAGATCAAGGACCGGGTCGCGGCGACGCTCGTCACCCGGCTGTGGGCGGTGCCAGGGCTCGGCGAGGCGGATGCGCCCGCGCTCAACGCGGCGGCGAGCGTGCTCGGCGGGCTCGCCTCGTCGCGGCTCGACAAGACGCTGGTGCGCGAGGACAAGCTGGCCGTGCAGGCTAGCGCGAGCGTTTCCAGCTTCGCGCAGATCGGCGTGTTCCAGGTGATCATGGTCGTGCGCCCCGGCGCCGATGTCGCCCAGGCCGAGAAGCGGCTCGACGAAGTGATTGCCGATTTCGTGAAGAACGGCCCCACCGCCGACGAGCTGCAACGGTCGGTGACGACCGCGGCGACACGGCGGATCGACGGGCTTGAATCGGTCGGCGGGTTCGGCGGCAAGGCGGTCGCGCTGGCGGAAGGCGCGCTCTACCAGAACGATCCGGGCTTCTACAAAAAGCAGCTCACCGCGCTCGCCGCGCAAACGCCGGAGAGCGTGAAGGCGGCCGCGCAAAAGTGGCTCACCCGCCCGGTCTATGCGATCAACGTCGTGCCGGGGCCGCGCGAAGCCTCGACCGATGTGGCGAAGGAAGCCGCGCCCGTCCCCGCCGCACCAGAGCTGAAGCCCGCCAACTCGCGCGCCGAGCCTGCCCCGGCGGTCGGCGCGGTCGGCAACCTCACTTTCCCCAAGGTGGAGCGGACCAAGCTCAGCAACGGCATCGAAGTCGTCTATGCGCAGCGCACCGCGGTGCCGGTGACGCGCGCGCTGATCTCGTTCGACGCGGGCGTGGTCGCCGATCCCAGCGACAAGCTCGGCCTGCAACAGCTCACCCTGTCGGCGATCGACGAGGGTACGGCCAAGCTCGACGGCGTCGGCATCGCCGAAGCACGCGAGCGGCTGGGCCTGAACTTTGGCGGCGGTAGCAGCGCCGACCGGACCTATATCAGCATGACCGCGCCCAGCGCCAACGCTGCCCCGGCGATCGACCTGTTCGGCGATATCGTGCGTACCCCCTCCTTCCCGGAGAAGGAAATCGCCCGGCTGCGCACCACCCAGCTGGCGGGGATCCAGCAGGAAATCACCCAGCCCCAGGGCCTCGCCAATCGCGTGCTGCCCAAGCTGGTCTATGGCGCCTCGCCTTATGCGAAAGCCGCCTCGGCAAGCGGCGACCCGGCGGCGGTGGCGAAGCTGACGCGCGACGATGTCGTCGGCTTCTATCAGGCGTGGCTGCGGCCGGAAAAGGCGAAGCTCTTCATCGTCTCCGATCAGCCGCTCGCGACGCTCAAGCCGTTGCTCGAAAAGGAGTTCGGCGATTGGCGCGGCACCGGCGCCGCCGGCGCCAAGGCGGTCGACACCCCCGCGCAGCAGGTGGCGCCCAAGATCGTGCTGGTCGATCGGCCCGATTCCCCGCAATCGCTGATTCTCGCCGGCCAGCTGACGGGCCTGCCCAGCGGCAGCGACGTGCTCAAGCTGCGTACCGCCAACGACGTGCTCGGCGGCAGCTTCCTGTCGCGGATCAACATGGATCTGCGCGAGACGAAGCACTGGTCCTATGGCGCGGGCGGCGGCGTCGGCCAGAACCAGACCTATGTCACCTACACCGTCAGCGCACCGGTGCAGGCCGACAAGACCGGCGCCTCGATCGCCTCGATCCAGCAGGACCTGAAGGACTTCTTCGGCCCCAAGGGCGTGACGAGCGAGGAATTCACCCGCACGATCAACGGCGCCACCCGCGAACTCGCCGGGCGATTCGAAACCGCGAGCGACGTGCTGAACGCGATGCTCGACAACGACCAGTATAAGCGTCCCGACGATTATTATTCGACGATCACCGCGAAATATCGCGCGATGACGCGCGAGGAGCTCGACGCTGCGGCACGCTCGGCCATCGACCCCAGCAAGTTCGTCTGGGTGGTGGTCGGCGACGCCAAGCTGGTCCGCAGCCAGCTTGACTCGCTCGGGCTGCCGGACGAGGTGGTGCCAGCCGCGTCCGTTCTGGACGCGAAGTAAGGAGAGCGAAGATGGCCGCAGTCGATGGCACCTGGGAAACCGTGACGAAGTCGCCGCTCGGCGACCAGAAGTCGACGATCGTCGTCCAGAGCAACGGCGACACCTGGACCGGCACCAGCACCGGCGCGATGGGATCGACCCAGATCACCGATGGAACGATTTCGGGCAACACCATCAAGTGGACGATGCAGATGACGGTGCCAATGCCGATGACGCTGACCTGCGAGGCGACCGTCGATGGCGACACCATCACCGGCTCGATCGGTGCGGGCGCGTTCGGCAGCTTCCCGCTGAGCGGCAATCGCGTCGGTTGAACCCGGCGACCGATCGGCCTGGTGCCGATTGGGAACATTCTAGTGATGACGCCCGCCAAGCCCCCGGTTTGGCGGGCGTTTCGCTCTTGTCGGCACCCCCGCCGCGCGCCATGCTCCGGGCAAAATCAAAATGGGGGATAAGCCATGAAGCGTTGGAAGCTCGCCGCCGCCGCGGTCCTGCTCGGCTCGGGCAGCGCGCTCGCGCAAAGCTATACCGAGCGACCCGCCAACCCCCAGCTGCCGCAAGCGCAATGGAACTACACGCGGCGCGTTGTCGACATCCCGATGCGCGACGGTGTGACGCTCCACACCGTGATCCTGATCCCCAAAGGCGCGAAGAACGCCCCCGTGCTGCTCACCCGCACGCCGTACAATGCCGAAGGACTCTCGGCGAACAGCAAGGCGGCCGATCTCGCCACCGCGCTCGAAGGCTATGACAATGCCTATGATGTGATCGCGGAAGGCGGCTATATCCGCGTGATCCAGGACATTCGCGGCAAATACGGGTCCAAGGGCGATTATGTGATGAACCGCCCGCTGGTCGGCTCGTCGCTCAATCCCACCAAGGTCGATGATTCGACCGATTGCTACGACACGATCGACTGGCTGGTGAAGAACCTGCCCGAATCGAACGGCCGCGTCGGCATCATCGGCATCAGCTATGATGGCTATGAACCGCTGGTCGCGCTCATCAACCCGCACCCGGCGCTGAAGGTATCGGTGCCGATGAACCCGATGGTCGATGGCTGGCGCGGCGATGACTGGTTCCACAATGGCGCGTTCCGCCAGACCGGCGCGCCCTATATCTGGGAGCAGGTCGCGACCGCCGACAATTCGATCCCCTGGGTCAACACCCATGCCGATGACTATGCCGGCTATCTCGCCGCCGGCAGCGCGGGCGAGCTTGGGCGGCAGCACGGGCTCGACCAGATCGGCTTTTGGCAAAAGATCACCCAGCACCCCGCTTATGACAGTTTTTGGCAGGAACAGGCGATGGACAAGATCCTCGCCCGCCAGCCGCTGAAGGTGCCGGTGATGCTGGTCCATTCGCTGTGGGACCAGGAAGACATTTACGGCGCCCCCGCCGTCTATGCGGCGCTCGAGCCAAAAGATGCGAAGAACGACATGGTCTATCTCACGATGGGCCCCTGGTATCACGGCCAGGGCATCGACAAGGGTGACCGTCTGGGCAACATCAACTGGGATGCCGACACCGCGAAATGGTGGCGCCACGAAGTCCTCGCCCCGTTCCTCGCGCACTATCTGAAGGACGCGCCGATGGACGTGGCGCCGGTAACCGCGTTCCAGTCGGGCGCCAATCGCTGGCAGCGGCTGACCAGCTGGCCGACCGCGCCGGCGGCAACCCCGCTCTATCTGCAGCCCGAGGGCAAGCTCGGCTTCACCCGCGCCGAGGGGACGGCGACCGCCGATTATGTCAGCGATCCGGCGCATCCGGTGCCTTTCACCCCGCGCCCGATCGCGCCAACCGGCTATGCCGACGACCATTGGAAGGCCTGGCTGACGACCGACCAGCGGCCCGCCGCCGCGCGGCCCGACGTGCTGAGCTTCGTCACCGAACCGCTCGACAAGCCGGTCGCCATCGCTGGCGCGCCCGAGGTGAACTTGACCGCGGCGACCAGCGGCACCGATGTCGACTGGGTGGTGAAGCTGATCGACGTCTATCCGGAACAGGTGGCGGGCGACCAGAAAATGGGCGGCTATCAGCTCGCGGTCGCGCTCGACATTTTCCGCGGCCGGTATCGCGAAGGCCTCGACAAGCCGCAGCCGATCGCCGCCGACAAGCCGCTGAGCTATCGCTTTGCGCTGCCGCAGACCAACCATGTGTTCAAGCCCGGCCACCGGATCATGGTGCAAATCCAGTCGAGCCTGTTTCCGCTTTATGATCGCAATCCGCAGAAATTCGTGTCCAATATCTTCTTTGCCAAGCCCGGCGATTATCAGAAGGCGACGCAGCGAGTGAGTGTCGCGGGCGCGCAAGCGAGTTTCATCGCCCTGCCCATCATCAGCCAGGAGAAAGCGCAATGATCGATCGTCGCGATGTGTTGAAGGCGGGCGTCGCGCTCGGCGCGGTCGCGGCGCTGCCCGCGCGGGGCTGGGCGCAGGAGCCGGGCGAGGCGCTAAGCGCGCTGTTCGACCGGATGTTCGCCGAGCAGTTGCGCCTGAACCCCGAAGGCGCGACGCAACTCGGGCTCGATACGGGTGCCAATGCCGATCTGCGCGCGCAATTGGGCGACGAAGGCCCGGCGGGGCGGCAGGCGGCGCGCACGCTCACCGCGCGTCACGTCGCGCTGCTGGAGGCTTTCAACACCGACAAGCTGAGCGCCGAGGACAAGCGCAATTACGACGTGGTGCTCTACACCAAGCGCCAGCAGGCAGCGGCGCAGCGCTTCGATTTCGGCGGCGCTTCGTACAGCCGCTCGCCCTATGTCGTCAGCCAGCTGACCGGCGCCTATCAATCGACGCCGAGCTTCCTCGACACCAAGCACCCGATCGAAAACGCGAGCGATGCCGAGGCCTATCTCTCACGCCTCGGCCAATTCGCCGATCAGCTGACCGCCAACACCAATGATCTGCGCGATCAATCGGCGCGCGGCATCGTGCCGCCCGATTTCCTGCTCGACGCGACGATCGACCAATTGACCAAGACCGCGGTGCCGGGTGCCCAAGCGACTGTCGTCACCTCGCTCCAGCGGCGCGCGGCGGCGAAGGGCCTCGATCCCCGCTTCGGCGCGCGCGCGGCGCAGCTTTACGGCACGAAAGTGTTCCCCGCGCTGCAAACCCAGCTCGCGCTGGTGAAGGACTTGCGCGCCAAGGCGACAAGCGACGCCGGGGTATGGAAGTTCAAGGAAGGCCCGGATTTCTACGCGGTCGCGCTCGCCGGCACGACGACGACGCGGATGAGCCCGGAGGAAGTCCACAAGTTCGGGCTGGACGAAGCCGCCGCCATCTCCGCGCGGCTCGACGCGCTGCTCAAGGCGCAAGGGTTCACCAAGGGCAGCATCGGCGCGCGGATGGCGGCGCTCTACAAAGACCCGGCGCAGCTCTACCCCGATACCGACGAGGGCAAGCGCCAGGCGATCGCCTATTGCAACGATCGGCTGGCGGCGATCCGCCCGCGCCTGCCGCGCGCGTTCAAACGGCAGCCGCAATATGCGTTCGAGGTACGCCGCGTGCCGGTGGAGAATGAAGCGGGCGCCGCGTCCGCCTTCGCGCAGCCGCCCTCACTCGACGGCAAGCGGCCGGGGCTGGTGTACTTCAACCTGCGCGACGCCGCCGAATGGCCCAAATTCTGCCTGGCGACGACCGTGTTCCACGAAGGCCTGCCGGGCCACCAGTTCGAGGGCGGGCTCGCGCTCTCCAACGCCAACCTGCCGCTGATCCGCAAGACCGGCGGCTTTTCGGGCTATGGCGAGGGCTGGGCGCTCTATGCCGAGCAGCTGGCCGACGAGCTCGGCATGTATGACGATGATCCGCTCGGGCGGCTGGGTTATTTGAAGTTCCAGCTGTTCCGCGCCAATCGCTGCGTGGTCGATACCGGCATCCACCATTACCGCTGGACGCGCGCGCAGGCGATCGCCCGCTTCGTCGACCAGGAGGGCGAGGCGCCGGGCTTCGCCGCGCGCGAGGTCGATCGCTATTGCGCGACGCCGGGCCAGGCGTGCAGCTACAAGATCGGCCATTCGGTGTTCGTGAAACTGCGCGAAGAGGCTAAGGCGAAGCTGGGCGCGCGCTTCGCGCTCGCCGATTTCCATGAGGCGGTGCTGGGCACGGGCCGGGTGCCGCTGGAGATTTTGGAGGCCGAGACGCGGCGGTGGCTGGCCGGGGCGTGAGGCTCGCTTGGACCGTTTCCGCGGCCTTGCTCACCCCGTTGTCCGATAGGAAGAGTCGCCGAAACAGCCGCGTTTGAGGTGCAAGTGGACGGTAAGGACGACCACTGCGCCTTCTTCATCGGCGGACGCCCCGTTACCATAGACGAACTCGCGGCGGCGGCCGCGCGGGAAGCAAAGTTCAGGCGCCGGGTCCGGTTATACGTTGCTTCGGAAACCGCGCCCTATCGGTGTATCGGGGCAGCGATCTTCACCCTCCAAAAAGCCGGTTTAAAGTCGGTAGAGACGATATTGCAGCCGTCGCTCGATTGATTTTCTAAGCCTTCTCCAGCGTGCATTGCAGCGGGTGCTGGTTCTGCCGGGCGAAATCGATCACCTGGCTCACTTTGGTCTCGGCGACTTCATAGGTGAACACGCCGCACACCCCCACGCCCTTCTGGTGGACGTGGAGCATCACCCGCGTCGCATCCTCGATATTCATGTTGAAGAAGCGTTGGAGGGCGAGGACGACGAACTCCATCGGGGTGTAATCGTCGTTCAGCATCAGCACGCGGTAGGGCGTCGGCTTCTTGGTGCGCGCGCGGGTGCGGGTGGCGACCCCGAGGCCGGGCCCTTCGTCTTCGTCGCGGCGCTCGGCCATCGCGACCATCGGTGTCGTTGCTGATGTCACGGAAGCTGGAAAATAGGCCACGCGCCCCCTCGCCCGCAAGAGGCGAGACGATGAGAAATCGCGGGCGGTCGGTGGGTGGCGGTGGGAGAGGCAGGGCGCCGTACCCACCCCAACCCAGTTTCGGGTAAGCAGTCCCCCGGACTGCTTAGGTCATGCCGGGGGCATGACCGACCCGAAGCTCTTCCAGCGAGGGGCTTCGCCCCAGAGCAACACACCCCTCCCTGAAAGGGAGGGGCAGGGGTGGGTTGATGCCCGGAACCGGCCTCACCCAGCGCGCGCAAAAAAGCGGCGGCTCCACCGGGAAACCGCCGCCTTTTGATTCAAAGCCCGTGAAGGCGGGATCGGCTTACGCGCCGACCTTGATCTTCTCGGCGGCGACCGCGACGCGGTTCGAGATCGGCTGGGCGACATCGCTCGCCAGCTTGATCATCGCTTCGGTGTGCTTGCTGGTTTCGGCGACCATGCTGTCGAAAGTCTGGCGGACATAGTCGCTCTGCAGCTTCATCAGCTCGGCCGGGGTCTTGACGGCGGCGAGGTTGCGCATCGCGGCGGTCGCGGTTTCGAAGCTGCGACGGGTATAGTCGGCGGCTTCCTGGCTCAGCGACTCGAAGCCCTTCATCGCGACCTTCGACGACTCGACGACCGCGTCAACATTGCCCTTCGCGAACTCGTTCATGTCGGCGAACAGCTTGGTGCTCTTCTCCATCGCTTCCTTGGTGCGGCTGTTCATGTCGGCGAACATCGCCTGGGTCTTCTCGGCAGTGGCGTGCAGCGTGTTTTCCATCGTCAGTTCCTTTTTGCGGGCAGTGAAAGCCGACGGCGCGGAGACCGGCGGAGTGGGAAGTTCAGCAGGCGCGGCGGGCGCGGCTACGGAGACAGGCGTAGGTGCCGCGACAGGCGCAGGTGCCGCGACAGGCGCGGGCACGATTGGCGTGGTAGCGGCCGGGGCAGCGGCAACGACCGGTGCCGGCGTCGCGACAGCGGGCTTCTCGATGGCGGGCGCCTTAACGGGGGCGGGCGTGGGCTTCTTGATAGCCGGCGCTGCCACGGGCGCGGCCTCGATCACCGGCGGCAGCGCGGCCGGAGGAAGAGTCCCGGTGGGCTCGGCCACGGGCGTCGCTAGGATGGCGGCGCCCTGCGGCGTCGGCTTCTTCACCCGCGCACCGGGCTTGCGGGGGGCGGGCTTGATCGGCACGCCGTCGTTCTTCGGACCCTTGGTCGCCATGGCTACAGCGCTCCTACATTTGCTGCGGCGCGATATAGGTTAAGATTCCCGGAGATGCAAGAAAAATTGTGCGCTGCAACATGGGCGCAGCATTACAAGTTAACCTAGTGAAAAAAACGTCTTATCGCATTCGCACATAATCGCCCGGCGCTTCGGCCAGGGCGGGCAATGCGCCATCGCCCGGCCGCCGTGCACCGGCGACGGGCACCTGCGCCGCGTCCTGCGTGTGCAGCCAATCGATCCAATCGGGCCACCAGCTGCCCTTGGTCTCGGCGGCGCCCGCGACAAAATCGGCGAGCGTCGCGCAGGCGCGGTCATTGGTCCAATATTGATATTTGCCCGCCGCCGGCGGGTTGACCACGCCGGCGATATGCCCCGAGCCCGCGAGCACGAACTTCAGCGGTCCCTTGAAATGTTCGGTGATGCGCCAGACGCTGTCCGGTGGCGCGATATGGTCCTCGCGCCCGGCCTGGACATAGGCAGGCGTCGTCACCTGGGCGATGTCGATCGGGGTGCCGCGGATCGACAGCGCGCCGGGCTTCACCAGCAGATTGTCGCGGTACAGATCACGCAGATAGCTCAGGTGCCAGGCGGAGGGCAGATTGGTCGTGTCGCCGTTCCAATAAAGCAGATCGAACGGCGCATAATCCTGGCCGAGCAGATAATTGTTGGTGACGTAATTCCAGATCAGGTCGCGCCCGCGCAGCAGGTTGAAGGTCGCGGCCATGTAGCGCCCGTCGAGATAACCTTCGGGCGATAGCTGCTCGATCAGCCGCAGCTGCTCGTCGTCGACGAAGTTCAGCAGCTCACCGGCACGGGTGAAATCGACTTGGGCGGTGAAAAAGGTCGCGCTCTTCACCTTGTCGGCCCGGGCGCGCGCCGCGAGCACCGCGAGCGTGGCGGCGAGCGTCGTGCCCGCGACGCAATAGCCGATCGCGTGGACGCTCGGCACGCCGAGCAGCTCTCGCACCGTGTCGATCGCGTCGATCTGGCCGGCTTCGACATAATCGTCCCAGGTGACGCCCTTCATCGTCGCGTCAGCCGAACGCCACGAGACGACGA
This sequence comes from Proteobacteria bacterium SG_bin6, assembly GCA_002083435.1. Taxonomy (GTDB): domain Bacteria; phylum Pseudomonadota; class Alphaproteobacteria; order Sphingomonadales; family Sphingomonadaceae; genus Sphingomonas. Next base: position 27,222 of record LWDJ01000042.1, read on the forward strand.
ACACCGTCACCCCCTGGTCGACCGCCCATTTGATGAAGCTCTTCTCCGGGCTCAGATCGAGGATGTAATAGCGGTTGATCCAGGGCGGGAAGATGATCAGCGGTACCTCCAGCACCTGCTCGGTGGTTGGGGTGTATTGGATCAGCTCATAGAGCGGCGTGCGTTTCACGACCTTGCCGGGCGTTGTCGCGAGCGTGCGGCCGACCTCGAACGCCTTGGCGTCGGTGTGCGTCAGCTGGCCCTTGGCGATGTCGCTCAGCATGTTCTTCAACCCCGCGAGCAGATTCTCGCCGCCGCTTTCGAGCGTCTTTTCGATGACGAGCGGGTTGGTCGCGGGGAAGTTGGACGGGCTCATCGCCTCGACGATGTTGCGCATCGCGAAGCGCATCTGCTCGCGCTGCTTGGGATCGAGCCCTTCGAGGTGATCGACGTTGGCGAGTAGGTGATCGGAGATCAGCAAATAGCTTTGCCGGATCCAGTCGAACACCGGATTGTCGCGCCATTGCGGCGCCTTGAAGCGCTTGTCGCGCGCGTGCTCGGGCTTTTCCTCGGCGGGTTCGGCGAGCTCGGGGACGACGAGGCGCTGCCACAGCCGCATCGACTCGCTCCAGAAATCGCGCGCGCGGGCGATCGTCTGTGGGTCGGTAAAGCCGGGGATGATGGGGAGGGCGGGATTGTCCTCCAGCGTCTTCAGCCCCGCCTCCAGCATCATCTGCTGGGCGCGGCCCATCACCCAGGTCCAGTGCTGCATATCTTCTAGGCTGGGGAGCGGCGGGAGCGTCGGGGCGTCGTTTTCGGCCATGGCATCCTCTTGCGCGTTTGCATTTCCTGTAACGCGCGGATTAGCATCCGTCATCGCTTATGCGCGCCGGCCCGCATTTGGCAGCAAGAGACCGCCATGACTGAAGAATTCTACCGCATCCGCCGCCTGCCGCCCTATGTGATCGCGGAAGTGAACGCGATGCGCGCCGCCGCGCGGGCCGCCGGCGAGGACATTATCGACCTCGGCATGGGCAATCCCGATCTGCCGCCGCCGCCGCACGTGATCGAAAAGCTCGCCGAAGTCGCCGCCAAGCCCGATGCGCATGGCTATTCGGCGTCGAAGGGCATTCCGGGACTGCGGCGCGCGCAGGCGGCCTATTACGCCCGGCGCTTCGGGGTGGAGCTCGATCCCGAGCGCGAGGTGGTGGTGACGCTCGGCTCGAAGGAGGGGCTCGCGAACCTTGCCCAGGCGATCACCGCGCCGGGCGACGTGGTGCTCGCCCCCAACCCCAGCTATCCGATCCACACCTTCGGCTTCATCATCGCCGGCGCGACGATCCGCAGCGTGCCGACGACGCCCGACGGACGCTATTTCGAGGCGCTGGAACGCGCGATGGCGTTCACCGTCCCCAAGCCGAGCGTGCTGGTGATGGGCTACCCCTCCAACCCCACCGCCGAGACGGTCGATCTCGCCTTCTACGAGCGCGTGGTGGCCTTCGCGCGCGAACACAAGATCTGGGTGCTCTCCGACCTTGCGTATTCGGAGATTTATTTCGACGGGAAGCCAACGCCCTCGATCCTGCAGGTGCCCGGCGCGAAGGAGGTGGCGGTCGAGTTCACCTCCATGTCCAAAACCTATTCGATGGCCGGCTGGCGGATCGGCTTCGCGGTCGGCAATCCCACGCTGATCGCGGCGCTCACCCGGGTGAAGAGCTATCTCGATTACGGCGCCTTCACCCCCATTCAGGCAGCGGCGGTCGCGGCGATCAACGGGCCGCAGGACATCGTCGAGAAGAACCGCGCGCTCTACCATCACCGGCGCGACGTGCTGGTGGAGGCATTCGGCCGCGCCGGGTGGGAGATTCCGCCGCCCGCCGCCTCGATGTTCGCCTGGGCGCCGCTGCCACCCGCGCTCGCGCATTTGGGCAGCCTGGAGTTCGCCAAGCAGTTGCTCACCCATGCCAAGGTCGCGGTCGCGCCCGGCGTCGGCTATGGCGAGAATGGCGAGGGCTTTGTCCGCATCGCCCTCGTCGAGAACGAGCAGCGGCTTCGCCAGGCGGCGCGCAACGTGAAGCGCTATCTGGCGAGCATGGGGGTCAACACCCCGGCGCGCGCCAGCTGATGTTCCTGTTCCGCGGCATCGAGAGCCACCCCCGCTCCTTCGCCAAGGCGGTGAGCTGGCGGGCGCTTGGCAGCATTGACACATTTGTGCTGGGGCTGATCTTCTCGGGCAGCATGAAGACCGCGGGCGCGATCGCCGGTACCGAGGTGGTCACCAAGATCATCCTGTTCTACAGGCATGAACGGCTGTGGGCGGCGATCCCTTGGGGTCATCGCCGCTACCGCGCGCCCGACCAACCAGGCGAAGGTTGACGAAGCGGGCGCCGCGCAGGCATCGGCTGCGCGCATGATGCGCCCCGGCTTTCAATTCTCCACCCGCTTCAAGGTCCGCTATGCCGAGATCGACGGGCAGAAGATCGTCTTCAACTCGCGCTACCTGGAATATGCCGATCACGCGGTGAGCGAGTTCTGGGAATGGTCGGGCATGGACGCGCTCGGCCGCGACTGGACCGAGGCCGAGTTCAACGTCCGCCATACCGAAATCGACTATTTCAAGCCCTTTTCCTATGGCGACGAGATCGAGGCCTTCGTCCGCATCCCCCGGGTCGGCGGCACCAGCCTGACCCAGCGCTTCGAGCTGTGTCACGCGCGCACCGGCGATCTCCACTGCGTGATCGAGATGGTGATCGTCCATGTCGATCTGGAAGCGGGGCGGCCCAAGCCGATCGAGGGCGCGGTGCGCGCGGCGCTCGAACGACTGGTGGCGGGGGAGCCGGCGCTGGCTTGAGCCCGAGGCCGCTCGCGTAGAATCACGAGGAACGTAGAATCACGAGGGCGGCAATCGGCCGCCCGACCGAATGACGCTATTCCGCCGCCAGCGCGATCGGCGGGTCGTTTGCGACGTCCTCGGGCAGCGCCCACAGCAGGTCGCCCTTGGTCAGCACTCGCCCGTCCCAGCCATGTACCTCGACCGCGCGAATCGGGCGGCGGTCGCGCGCATCGACCAGCACCGGCGTCGCCACGACGCCGGTTTCCCAGCGCTCGCCCCATTGTCGCAGGGCGACCATCGTCGGCAGCAGCGCCTGCCCCTTATCGGTGAGCCGGTATTCGATCTTGCGGCGATCCTCGGGCAGCGCGACGCGCGCCAATATCCCGTGATCGACCAGTCGCGCGAGGCGGTTGGCGAGAATGTTGCGCGCGATGCCGAGCTCCATCTGGAACTCTTCGAAATGGTGCAAGCCATTGAAAGCGGCACGCAAAATCAGGAAAGACCAGCGCTCACCCATCGCTTCGAGCGCGGCCGGCAGGCTGCAGGCGGCCAGATCGCGCAGGGGTTCGCGTAAAGGATGGCGCGATTTGCCCTCCATCATCTCTTCCTAAACCATTTCCCGTCAGATTATAAGAGTTCACGCACTATTCAGGTTGCAAGCGGCAACCTAATGGGGTAAGTAGCAACTTGCAACGTATTTTGCGCTTGCGAACGGCCGCGCGGTGCCAGTAGCGCAAGGCAAAAGGATGAGAGGATCGAATGACTCGCTTGCTTTCCGTCGCCGCCGCAGTCGCTGGCCTGATGACTGCTCCCGCCGCGTTCGCGCAAGGGGGCACCTATTATAACGCGGTGCCGGTCGCCGCGCCCGCCAAGAACTCGGTGATCACCTCGGGCACGCTCTGGAAGTGCACCGGCCCGGCGTGCAGCGCGCCGAAGAGCACGCAGCGTGATGCGATCATGTGCCAGCTGGTCGTGCAGCGCATCGGCGCGCTCAAGTCGTTCAGCGTCAACGGCCAGCCCTTCGGCGCCGCCGAACTCGCCGAGTGCAATTCGCGCGCCGGCTGAGTCGATTTCGTCCGGATTATGAAGGGGCGTGGCCGCGACCGCGCCCCTTTTCATGTTGCAAAGCGGCACGAGCCGCCCCCAAATAGCGCCAGTGCTACGCCAATATGAACTGGTTGATCGGGTCCTGAGCTACGACCCCCATGCCAATGAGGCGATGCTCAACCGCGCCTATGTGTTCTCGCTCCAGGCGCACGGATCACAAAAGCGCGCGAGCGGCGACCCCTATTTCAGCCACCCGATCGAAGTCGCCGGCATCCTTACCGACCTGAAGCTCGACGACGAGACGATCACCACCGCGATCCTGCACGATACGATCGAGGACACGGTCGCGACCCCTGAGGAAATCCACCGCCTGTTCGGCGCCAGCGTCGCCCGGCTGGTCGATGGCGTCACCAAGCTGTCGAAGATCGAGGCGCAGACCGAAAGCGAGCGTGCCGCCGAAAATCTGCGCAAATTCCTGCTGGCGATGTCAGACGATATTCGCGTGTTGCTGGTGAAACTCGCCGATCGGCTTCACAACATGCGCACGCTCCATCACATCCCCAAGCCCGAAAAGCGGCGGCGCATCGCCAAGGAGACGATGGATATCTATGCCCCGCTCGCCGAGCGGATCGGCATGTACGAGTTCATGCGCGAGATGCAGAGCCTGGCATTCCGCGAGCTGGAGCCCGAGGCCTATGCCTCGATCACCCGTCGGCTGGAGTTGCTCCACGAAGGCGACGAGGACCGCATCGCCAAGATCGGCGCATCGCTCGAGCAATTGCTTCAGCGCCATGGGGTCGAAGCGCGGGTCTTCGGGCGCGAGAAGCACCCCTATTCGATCTGGCGCAAGATGAGCGAGCGCCACATCAGCTTCGAGCAACTCTCCGACATCATGGCGTTCCGGGCGATCGTGCCGAACGAGGAGGATTGCTACCGCGCGCTCGGCCTGATCCACCGGCGCTGGCCGATGGTGCCAGGCCGGTTCAAGGATTATATCTCGACACCGAAACGCAACGGCTATCGCTCGCTCCACACCAGCGTGATGCATGCGGAGAATACGCGCGTCGAAATCCAGATCCGCACCGCCGAAATGCATGCCGAGGCCGAACACGGCCTGGCCGCGCACTGGGCGTATAAGAGCGGCAAGGTCCGCCCCGATACTCAGGTGCGCTGGATCGCCGATCTTGTCGAAATCCTGGAAGCCGCCGAAAGCCCCGAGGAGCTGCTCGAACACACCAAGATGGCGATGTATGCCGATCGCATCTTCGCCTTCACCCCGCGCGGCGAGCTGATCCAGCTGCCCAAGGGCGCGACTCCGATCGATTTCGCCTATGCGCTCCACACCGATTTGGGCGATCAGGCGGTGGGCGCGAAAATTAACGGACGGGTCGTGCCATTGCGCACCCATCTCGACAATGGCGATCAGGTACAGATCCTGCGCTCCAAGGCGCAGCGGCCGCAGCCCGGCTGGCTGAACTTCGCGATCACCGGCAAGGCCCGCGCGGCGATCCGGCGTTATCTGCGAATCAAGGAACGCAGCGAAAGCCAGGCGCTGGGGCGCAAGCTCTATGAGGCGATCGTCAAGCAGCTGCCAGCGGTGCTTGGCGATGGTGCGATCGACGCCGCGGTCAAGCGGCTGAAACTGCCCGATGAAGCCGCGCTGATGGAAGGAATCGCGCGGCGCCGCTTCACGGATTTCGAAGTAATGGAAGCGTTGATGCCCGGTAGCGCGCTGGGGCTGACGCGCGGCACCGATCAGGTGTCGCTGCCGACCAACGTCGCGATCTCGATCAAAGGGCTGACGCCGGGCGTGGCGTTCGATCTCGCCGAATGCTGCCATCCGGTGCCGGGCGACCGCATCGTGGGCCTGCGCCGTCCGAACGAGGGGATCGAGGTCCACCGTATCGATTGCCCGATGCTGATCGATTCGGACGATGCCGATTGGGTCGATCTCGCCTGGGGCGAGCGGACCGAGGGGGCCATCGCGCGGCTATCGGTGCAATTGAAGAACGAGCCCGGCGCGCTGGGCGTGGTCGCGACGATCATTGGCGCGCATCAGGCCAACATCATCAACATGCGGCTCGATAACCGCGACACTGGCTATCACACCAACATCTTCGATGTGGAGGTGCGCGATGTGGTGCATCTCACCCGGCTGATCGGCGGGCTGCGCGCGGCCGAGGCGGTAAGCTCGGCCGAGCGCGCCTGATTCCTAGAGCGGTTTTCGATCCGATGAAATCGGATCGCCGCTCTAGGCTTTTGTTTATCCGCGATTTCCGAGCCGGCAGGTGATTCCACCTGCCTCGAAATCGCCCTAGGCGCGGGCGCCGATCGGGGTCGATCGGCCCGCGCCGCCGGACGATTATTTCACCGCGGCCAGACCCGGTGTCGCGCGGGCGGCCATCGCCGCGAGCCCGCGCCTGGCGATCGCGTGCGCGCTCATCGTCGCGCGGCCGCTATCGAGCATTTCATCCGGCTGGGCCAGTACCTGCGCATAAAGCGCGCGGGCCTGATCGGCGCGTTCGGTGCGCGCATAGACAATCGCGAGGTTGAGCAGCAGATCGGGGCTACCCGGAAACATGCGCAGTTCGCGGTCGATCACCCGTTCGGCGGCGGCGTAATCACCCTGCATCAAGGGAGCCGCGCCTGAAAAATCCTGCGGTTCCGCCCCACCGACCGAGCCGGCCAGGGCGGCCGCGACAAGCAAGTGAATCATCATTCTTCTCCTTCCAATCACAACAGCGAACTCGGCACGACCGCTGAAGTTTCACTTTTGTGACATGAGAATGACGATTCGGTTACATGCGGTCAAGTCGTTGCGAACACAGGGGTCGGACCGGCGCCACCCATATTGGGGCGGCGCCGAGGCTCAGGCCGCGCGGCGCCAGCCGGTGTCGGCGGCCGCGTTGGTGAGGTTGAAGAAGCGCACCAGCTGGGCGAGTTGCTCCGCCTGCTGCTTCAGCGCGCGGGCGGCAGCATCCGACTCCTCGACCATCGCCGCGTTCTGCTGGGTCGAGCGATCCATGCCGCTGACGGCCTGGTCGATCGACTTGATGTCGCGCGCCTGGGTCTCGACCGAGGTCGAGATGTCGGCGATCAGCTGGCTGATCTCATCGACGCGGGTGAGCGTGCGGCGGATGGTGTCGCCGGTCGCGCCGACCAGATCGACCCCGCGCGCCACCTGCTCGCCGCTGCGCGAAATCAGCGCCTTGATCTCATTGGCCGCTTCCGCCGAGCGCTGGGCGAGCGCGCGCACTTCGCTGGCGACAACCGCGAAGCCCCGCCCCGCGTCACCGGCCCGCGCCGCCTCGACGCCTGCGTTCAGCGCGAGCAGATTGGTCTGGAACGCGATGCCGTCGATCAGGCCGACGATCTGCCCGATCTCGCGCGAGACCTCGGCGATCGCGCTCATCGCCGCGACCGCTTCGTCGACGACCGCGCCACCGCTGCGCGCGTCGCTCTGCGCCTCGCGGACGAACTTGGCGACGCCGGTCGCGGCCTTGGCACCTTCCTCCATGCCGCGGGTGATGCCCGAAAGCGTGGAAGCGGCCTGCTCGATCGAGGCGGCCTGCACCTCGGTCCGCCGTGCGAGATCGCTCGACGCGGCGCTGATTTCGGCGGCGCCGCTATCGATGTCGCCCGCGACCACCGCGACTTCGGACAAGGTCGTCCGGACGCGGCCGCGCATCGCCTCGAAATCGGCGAGGAGCGCTTCATAACCCGCCGGCAGATTCGGCAGCGGCGCGGTGAAATCGCCTTGCGCCAGGCGATCGAGCGCGCGGCCCAGTTCCCCGATCACCGCCGCGCGTTCGGCCTGTTGCGCGGCGAAATAGCTGTCGAGCGCGACATCCATGTCGAGCAGCACACGTTTCACGATCCGCCGCGCGCGCGGCGCGCCGCCGCACCAGAAGAACAGCCGCGCGAGCACGATGTCGAGCATCGCCGCATAGCCGCTGACATAGAAACTGGGCGGCAGGCCGATCCGCGCATGGGTGCCCCCTACGGTCCGCGCGCGATGGGCATAGTCATTATCAAGCGGGCGCGCCATCAGATCGCGCCAGTGATCGAGCTGCTTGGCCGCGGCGTGCGTCATCGCCGCCTCGCCCTTGAAGAAGCGCGCGAAGGCGGGTGTCGCCCGCACGAGCTGGTAAAAACCCTTGATCGCCCCCGGAGCGTAGCGCTTCACCGCGCTGGCCGCCGCTGCGTCCCCCCGCGCGCCAAGTTTGCCGAGGCCAAAAATCTCCCGGCGGGTTTCGATCGTCAAAGCTTCGTCGGCCATGCTGCGTCCTCCTGTCGAGCCGAGCATAACGAGCCGCATGGTTAAGAACGGGGTGGCGAAGGCGGTGGTAGTTCCACCGCCCCGTAGTCACCCCCCGGCGAAGTCGAGCGGCGACAGCCCGCGCTCCTGCTCGCGCACCAGCAGCGCCCGACCGAGCGGCGGCAGCGAGCGTTGCGGGCAGGCCGGACGGTGGCAGCGGCGGCAACCGAGCCCGATCGGCGCCGCCTCCCCGCCCAGATCGATGCCGCGCGCCGCCGCCAAAGTCGTGGCAAGCTCGGCACTTACCCCTAGCACCACCGCAAACTCGGCGGCGAGCGTGCCATAACGCCGGCCCTGCGGCGTGACGCTGCGCGCCATCGTCAGCCAGCGCCCGCCTTCCTCGATCGCGACCAGCTGGACGACCAGCGCGCCGCGCTTTTCGAAAGCGCCGTGCACCGCCCAAAGTGGGCATCCGCCATCAGCCTCGGCGAGCGGCGCGGCGCTCGCGCCGGCGAAGCGCTTGGAGACTTGGCCGGCGCGATCGATCCGCAGCATGAAAAAGGGCAGCCCCCGCGCCCCGACTCGCTGCAAGGTTGTCAGCCGGTGCGCGACCTGCTCGAACCCGGCGCCGAAGCGGCGCTGGAGCAATTCGATATCATAGCCGGTTGCCTCGCACGCGCGCAGGAAGCGGGCATAGGGCATGATCAGTGCGGCGGCGAAATAGCTGGCGAGGTGGCGGCGATAGAGCCGCTCCGCCGCGCGATCGGCGAACGCCGCGCCGCGCACCAGTGCGTCGATCTCGCCACGCGCCTCGATCAGCGCGAGCTGATAGGCGGCGGCGAACGCGCGCGAGGCAGGATCGAGCAGTTCGGAGAGTTGCAGCTGCCGCGCGTGGAGATCGAGCCGGCGCAACGCGTCGGGCATCACCTCCACCGGCAGGATGCGGAGCGACAATTGGTGCTTCACCCGCAACCGTTCGGCGATCGCGCCATAGAGATCGGCGGCGCCGAGGCGGAGTTCGTCGGCGAGCGCTTCAGCGGCGGCGTCGAGATCGGCGAAATGGCCGCGCCAGCGCTCGATTTGGGCGCGCACGGCGCTGATCGGATCACCCGGCGCCGCCGCGGCGGGGACGGCGCCGGCCAAGCGATCATAAGCGCGGGCGAACGCCTCCGCCCCGCCGGGCGCGGCGGCGAGCCACTCGGCGAGCTCGGCTCGGTCGATCTCCAGATCGGCGAAGATCGGGTCGGCCAGCCGCCGCCGCAGCGCCGCCTCGCCCCCGCCTGGCTCCGCCGCGGCCAGGCTGCGGGGGTCGAAATCGAAACGCTCGGCCAGCGCGACAAGCAGCGCCGCGCTCACCGGACGCTGGTTGCGCTCGATCAGGTTGAGATAGCTCGCGGAAATGCCCAGCGCCTCGGCCATCGCCGCCTGGGTCAGCCCGGTCTGCCGGCGCAATCGGCGAATCTTGAGCCCCGCGAGAAGTTTGGGTTCGGCCATGACGCTCCCTCGCACCACGCCCGCAAGATGTAAAGTTGTTTACAGAATGACCGAAATTAACCGAAGGCGATGCGACACCGCCACATCTTTTATCGCCCGTGACGGTCGCTTTTGGCGCTGCTGCGGTGCAACAGCCGCGTCGTGAGGCCGTTCCTCCCCACGGCACCGTTTGTAAAGGATAAGACAATGACTTTCGACGAGCTGATCCCCGCGCCGACCGGCCGTTTCAACGGCATCACCCGCCCTTACACCGCTGAGGATGTCGCCAAGCTGCGCGGCTCGGTCGCGATCGAGCATACGCTGGCGCGCAAGGGCGCCAACCGCTTGTGGGAGTTGCTCAAGAGCGAGGATTACATCAACGCACTCGGCGCGCTGTCGGGCAATCAGGCGATGCAGATGGTGCGCGCCGGGCTGAAGGCGATCTATCTCTCCGGCTGGCAGGTGGCGGCCGACGCCAACACCGCCGGGCAGATGTATCCCGATCAGTCGCTCTACCCCGCCAATGCCGGGCCGGAACTCGCCCGCCGGATCAACGCCACGCTGCAACGCGCCGACCAGATCGAGCATTCCGAAGGCGGCGCGACCCGCGACTGGTTCGCGCCCATCGTGGCCGATGCCGAAGCCGGCTTTGGCGGCCCGCTCAACTGCTTTGAGATCATGAAGGCCTATATCGCCGCGGGCGCCGCCGGCGTGCACTATGAGGATCAGCTGGCGAGCGAAAAGAAGTGCGGCCATCTCGGCGGCAAGGTGCTGATCCCGACTCAGGCGCACATCCGCAACCTCGATGCCGCGCGGCTCGCCGCCGATGTCTGCGGCGTGCCGACGATCATCTGCGCGCGCACCGACGCCGAAAGCGCCAAGCTGATCACCAGCGACATCGACGAGCGCGACCGCGAATTCCTGACCGGCGAGCGCACCGCCGAAGGCTTCTTCCGCCTGAAGGACGGTACCGGCGTCGATCACTGCATCAAGCGCGGCCTTGCCTTCGCCGAGCACGCCGATCTGTTGTGGTGGGAAACCAGCCACCCCGATCTCAACGACGCCCGCCGTTTTGCCGAGGCGATCAAGAAGCAATATCCCGACAAGATGCTGGCCTATAACTGCTCACCGAGCTTCAACTGGGAAAAGAATCTCGACAGGGACACGATCGCCAAGTTCCAGCGGGAAATCGGCGCGATGGGCTACAAGTTCCAGTTCGTTACTCTCGCCGGCTTCCACCAGCTCAACTACGGCATGTTCGAACTGGCGCGCGGCTATAAGGATCGCGGCATGGCGGCATATTCGGAGCTGCAACAGGCCGAATTCGCAGCGGAAGCGAATGGCTACACCGCGACGCGCCATCAGCGCGAGGTGGGCACCGGCTATTTCGATCTAGTCGCGACGACGCTGGCCGGCGGGGAAAGCTCGACCACCGCGCTCGCCGAATCGACCGAAGCCGCGCAGTTCGTGAAGGAAGCGGTGAACGCCTAACAGTTTCCTGGGGAGGAAAGGTGCCCGCCCTCGCCGCGCGCGGGGGCGGGCATTTTCGTTCGTCCCCTGCCCGCCGCGCCCTTCCTCGAGGCAGTGCCTCGGCCGTCGCCCAAAAGAGCTAAGCGTTCGGCGCGAGATGCGCGCGGAACCAGGCGGCGAGATCATCGGGCGTGAGCTCCCCGGCGGCGAGCGCGAGGAACGCCACCACCAGTTCGGCATCGCTGCACGCCAATCGATATCCGTTGAGCAGCAGAAAGGTTTCGCTGACCACCGCAGCGGTCCGCTTGTTCCCGTCGACAAACGGATGATTGTGCGCGACGCCAAAGGCATAGGCTGCGGCCAGCGTGGCGGCATCGGGCACGCCATAGGCGACCAGATTGAGCGGGCGGGCCAGGGCGCTTTCCAGCATCGCCGGATCGCGCACGCCCGGCGCGCCGCCATGTTCGGCAAGCTGCTCGGCATGGGCGGTGAGCGCCACCTCGGCACTCACCCAAATCCAATCGCTCATTTGGCGAGTTCGCGCAGCGCGGTGCGGCGGCGTGCCATTACCTCGCGCGCGACGCGCATCTGTTCCTCAAAACCGGCGTCGTACCGCCGCAGCTCAATGCCTTCGGGCGTTTCCACCAGGCTTACCGTTTCGCCCTGCGCCACATTCAGCCGGGCGAGCACTTCCTTGGGCAGAATAACGCCGGTGGAATTGCCGATCTTGATGAGCTTGAGCGGTTTTGGGAGGCTGGCAGGCTTGTTCATACGTGCGTTATAACAATGGGTGGCTTTCCCGTCCAGCCACACGCCCCCGCTCCTATCGGTCGATGCTCCCATTGAACGTGTCGCACTGGTTCGGGTCGCCCGTCTGCAGCCCGCGCTTCAGCCACGCCATACGCTCGGCGGAGGTGCCGTGGGTGAAGCTGTCGGGCACCACTCGGCCTTGCGCCTCGCGCTGGAGCGTGTCGTCGCCGATCGCTTGCGCCGCGCGCAGCCCTTCCTCGACATCGCCGGGATCGAGCCGGGCGCGGTTCTGCGCACCCCACACGCCGGCATAGCAATCGGCTTGCAATTCCAACCGCACCGACAGGGCATTTCCCTCGCGCTCGCCGGCGGCCTGCATCTGGCGTTGCACCCGTTCGGACGTGCCGAGCAGATGCTGGATATGATGCCCAAATTCATGCGCGATCACATAATTGCGCGCGAAATCGCCGCTCGCGCCGAAGCGCCCGGCAAGCTCGTTGAAGAAGCTGGTGTCGAGGTAGATCCCCTCGTCGGTGGGGCAGTAGAACGGCCCCATCGCCGCCTGAGCCGCACCGCAGCCGGAACGGCCCGAACCGCCATAGAATTGCAGCGACGGCGGGTCATAGCGCGCGCCCGCCTGCTGGAACAACTGGCGCCAGGTGCGGTTGGCGGAGCTGAACGCCTTGCACGCCTCCAAGCTAGCCTCGTCCACCTGGCAGGCGGTCTTGGCGGCGCTGGTTTCGGTGCGCGTACTCGGCAGTCCGCCCGAGCCGCCGCCGGCGAGCATCGGCAACCCGCCGCCGAAAAAGAACATTAGTCCCAGTAAAACGGCCACCCCCAGGCACCCGAAACGGCCCATGACGAACGGCAGCAGACTGAACAGCAGCCCCCCGCCCCCACCGCCCAGCGAAAAGCCGCCGCCGCCAAAGCTCTGGCCGCGCTGATCGCCTACCTCGATATCGGGATCATAATCATCAAGCCGCATCGTCCGTCCCTCGCCTGGCCGCTGGCTGAATGTGCGAAACCAGCGCTTTGTTGCAAGGCCGGTATCGCCATGTTGCCGTAAACTGCGGCATCGTCATCAAACTGTCGTTGATCGCGGGAGCGAAGCGGCCCATCTGGACGCCATGGCCGATCTTGACTCGTCCCCACGCCGTGCCGGCAACGCCATGCCACTACCCAAGGAAGTCGCGCTGGTGCTCCAGGGCGGTGGCGCGCTGGGCAGCTATCAAGCGGGCGTGATCGAGGGGCTCGCCGAATCGGCGATCGAGATCGATTGGGTCGCGGGAATTTCGATCGGCGCGCTCAACGCCGCGATCTTCGCCGGCAACCCGCCCGAGCGCCGGGTGGAACGGCTGCGCGCCTTTTGGGACAAGGTGACGAGCGCGCTCCCCAGCTTTCCGATCTTTCCCAACGATCGCGTCCGCGAATGGGTGCATGATTGGTCGGCAAGCTATGTGCTGGCCGCCGGCGTGCCGGGTTTCTTCACGCCGCGAGTGGTGCCACCGCAATGGGCGCCGCCCGGATCGGCCGACGCGCTCAGCTATTACGACACCCGCCCGCTGGTCCAAACACTCGACGCGCTGGTCGATTGGGACTTGCTGAACAACGGCGCGGTGCGGCTGTCGGTGGGCGCGGTGAACCTGGAAAGCGGCAATTTCCGCTATTTCGACACCAGTATGGAGCGGATCGACGCGCGCCACATCATGGCCTCAGGCGCGCTGCCGCCGGGGCTGCCGCCGGTCGAGATCGATGGCTGTCTGTGGTGGGATGGCGGGCTCGTTTCGAACACCCCGCTCAGCCATATCCTCGAGAATCAAACCGAATCGATGCTGGCCTTCCAGGTCGATCTGTTCCCGGCATCGAACACGCGACCCAAGACGATGGCTGATGTCGAGGCGCGCGAGAAGGAAATCCGCTTTTCCAGCCGCACCCGGCTCATTTCCGACCAGGCAATGCGCAAACGGCGCGAGCATGAAGCGATCCGGCGCGTGCTCGCCAAACTCCCCGAGGCGCTGCGCCGTGACGCCGATGTCGCCCAGCTCGCCGCGATCGCGGAAGAAAAGCCGCTCAACATTGTCCAGCTGATCCACCGTGCCAATGCGTGGGAGGGTGGCGCGCGCGATTATGAATTCTCGGCGCGGACAATGGCCGAACATTGGGCCGCCGGACGCAAGGCGATCGACGACGCGATGAGCAGTGCCCAGCTCATCGCCGAAAACATCCTTACCGGAACCAGCGCCGCGTTCGATATTTGCCCCTATCGCGCCGCGCACCAACCGATCGTTCGCAAGTAAAGGGAGACCTGCATGTTCCTCAAAGGCAAGAGCGCGATCGTCACCGGATCGACCTCGGGCATCGGGCTCGACATCGCCAAGGCGTTCGCCGCCGAGGGTGCGCAGGTGATGATCAACGGCTTTGGCGACGCGGACGCGATCGAGAAGGAGCGCGCGGGCCTCGCCACGCTGAGCGGCGGCAAGGCGCTGTACGACGCGGCCGATATGTCGAAGCCCGAGGCGATCGCGGCGATGGCCGAGCGCGCCGCGACCGAGTTCGGCGGGGTCGACATCATCGTCAATAACGCCGGCATCCAGCATGTCGCGCCGATCGAGGATTTCCCGCCGGAGAAGTTCGCCGCGATCATCGCGATCAACATGAGCGCCGCCTGGCACCTGACGCGCGCGGTGGTGCCGGGCATGAAGGCGAAGAAGTGGGGGCGGATCATCTCCACCGCCTCGGCCCATTCGCTCGTGGCGAGCCCGAACAAGAGCGCTTATGTAATGGCCAAGCACGGCATCGCCGGCCTCACCAAGACGATCGCGCTTGAAGTCGCGACTTATGGAATCACCGTCAACGCAATCAGCCCGGGTTATGTCTGGACCCCGCTCGTCGAGCACCAGATCCCCGACACGATGAAGACGCGGGGGTTGACGCGCGAGCAGGTGATCAACGACGTTCTGCTCGATGCCCAGCCCACCAAGGAATTCGTCACCAGCGAGCAGGTCGCCGCGCTCGCGCTTTATCTCTGCCGGGATGAGGCCAAGTCGATCACCGGCACCAATTTGTCGATCGATGGCGGCTGGACCGCGCAATAGGCGCCGCGCGGCGCTTGGCCTGGCGCTGCTCGGCGGGCTGCTGCTCGCCGCGGGCGTGCCACGCTGGGACCAGCGGATCACCGACGCCGATCGCAACCGGCTGCGCACCGTGCACAACGCGTGGGTGGAGGCGCTCGCGCGCGTGCGCCCTGCCAATGCCGCCGCGCTCGATGCCGAAGGCGCCCTGTTCGATTCGGACCGCGCGTTCGAGGATGGCGCGCTGCCACCCGCCGGCGCTTATCGCTGCCGCGTGTTCAAGCTCGGCGCGAACGGCACCGCGATGGCCGAATTCACCGCCTATCCAGCCGCGCGCTGCGCGGTGACCGGCCAGGGCGACGCGCGCAGCTTCGCCAAGCTCGACGGCGAGCAGCGCCCGGCGGGCACGCTCTACGCCCGCGAGCCGGCGCGCGGCGTGTTCCTCGGCGCGCTGGAACTCGGCATGGAGCAGCGGCCGATGGACTATGGCACCGACGCCAAGCGCGACCTGGCGGGGTTCGTCGAGCGCGTTGGCGAGCGGCGCTGGCGCGTAGTGCTGCCCTATCCCCGGTTCGAATCGATCCTCGACGTGATCGAGCTGGTGCCGGAGGGGTAAGGCAGGCCGGTTGCGCGTGGCGAGGCGCCGGGGAAGAGTGGTCAAAGCCCGAGCGGGACACGCTGCGCGACGATCACCAGCACCGCCGCGAGCGCGCCGAGCGCCAGGCTGCGCCGATCGGTGATCGCGAAGGCGATCGGATCGCCTGAAACCTCGCCGCGCCGCGCCATCGTCCACAGCCGCGTGAGCCAGTAAAGCAGGATCAGGCACAGGCCCGAGAGCAATTGCGGCGTGCCATGCGCGTAAACCTCGCTCACATGGCTGATGAACAAGGCCAGCACCAGGATCGAGGTCATCGCCGCGGCGACGCCCATCATCATCACCACCTCGACATCGGCCGGGGCATAGCCGCGCCCGCCGAGCAGCCGGCGGGGATCTTCGCTCGGCTGGGCGAGCTCCGTATAACGCTTGAGGTAAGCAAGGCTCAGGAACAGGAATATCGCGAAGGTCAGCAGCCAGCTGCTCACCGGCACCGCGATCGCCACCGCGCCGGCGAAGATGCGCAGCGTGTAGAGGCAGGCGAGCACGATCACGTCGAGCGTCACCACCGCCTTCAGCCTGAGACTATACGCCTTGGTGAGCACCAGATAGCCCGCGAGCACCAGCGCGAAGCGGGAACCGAGCGTGCCCCAGGCGGCGATCGGGCTCGCGACCAGCAGCAGCGCGGCGGCGACGAGCGCGTGCGGGATCGGCAGCGCGCCGCTGGCGAGCGGGCGGTGGCGCTTGGTGCGATGGGCGCGGTCGGACTCGATATCGAGCAGATCGTTGACCAGATACACGCCCGACGCGGCGAACGAGAAGAACAGGAAGGCGCCCGCCGCCCGCAGGATCAGCGCGGGATCGCTCCACAGCCCGGACGTCGCGAGCGGCACGAACACCAAGGCGTTCTTCGCCCATTGGTGCGGGCGCATCGCCTTCACCAGCGCGCGCGCCGTGCGCGGGCGGGGGGCGATACGGCGCACGCCGGCCGGGGCGTGATCGACGCTGAGCGCGCCCGTCGCCGCTTGCCAGATCGGGCGGTCGGCGGGGGCGTCCCCCAGATAATCGAACGGGCCGGCGGCATCGGCCACGATCCAGACGAGCTTGCGCTGTCCTTTCAGGTTCACTCGCGCGCTTGCCCCCGCGACCGCGTCGAACAGCCCCAGATGCCGGGCGATGCGGGCGACGTTGCGCTGGTGCGAGCCGCTCGCCAGCACCACCCGGCGTCCTTGTGCGCGCGCCTCGGCGATCAGCGCCAGCACTTCGGCGCGATAAGGCAGCCGGGCGGGATCGACCGGGCAGGCGCGCGCGACCATCGCCTTGGCGACGGCGCGCCCGCGCAGCAGCCACCAGAGCAGCAGCAGCGCCGGCCACAATCCGCGCCGGGCGAAGCGCACGAAACTTTCCAGCGACACGTCCGCCGGGGTGAGCGTGCGATCGAGATCAACGTACAGCGGTCGCGCGGTGGCGATCGGCGCGTGCAGGTTCATGCGAGCGCCTCCCGCCGCCGCACGCGCCGTTCGAGCAGCGGCACCAGGCCGAGCGCGGCGAGCGCGCCGACCAGTGGCATCGCCGGCAGCCGGTAGCGCGGCATCACGTAGGCGGCGGCATGGACCGCCCAGAACAGAGCGATGATCGCAGCGACCAACCGCGCGCCTCGCCCCAACCCCCGCCAGCGCGCGAGCGTCACCCCCGCGAGCGCCAGCAGCAACAGATGTTGCGCGATCTCGCCCCAGCGCAGCAGCGTGACGAGCGCGCCATGCCGATCCCCCGCCCCCGGCGGATCGGGCAGCCAGAACAGCAGCAGCTTGGTGGCGCTCAGCGCCGCCGTCTGGACAGGATGCGCAGCGATATGCGCGCGGGCGAGCCGGCCGAGTTCGTCGGTCGCGGCGAGTTCGCCCAGCCGCGCGTGCATCCGCTTCCATTCGGCGCCCAGCGGGCTGTCGCGCATGCTGACGAACCGTCCGGTCGCGTTGGGGTTGTTGCCGACATAGAGGTTGAACGGCGCGTTGGTCGTCAGCACCGGCCGGCCGAGCACGTCTTGCGTGTGCCACAGCCAGGGGAGCAGCACCGCCCCGGTCGCGCCGGCGAACAGCGCCAGCGCGGGCAGCATCGCTCGGCGCTCGCCCCGCCACCAGAGCGCGAGCGGCAGCGCCGCGCCGGTCAGGATCACCGAAGCGCCAGCCAGCATCCCCGCGCCATAAGCAATCCCGGCGCCGATGCTCCACAGTCGCGGACGCCGCGTCTCCAGCAGCGCGACACAGGCAATGGCGAAGCCCAGCAGCAGCGGCACCGACAGGTTCTCGCGCGCCACCAGTGCCGTGGCGAGCGCGGCGGGTGCGAGCAGCGCGGTGATCGCCGCCGCTATCAGGCCCACACTCTTACCTCCGAGGCGATACCCCAGCAGCTCGGCAAGCAGGATCGCCGCCGCCGCAAACCCCAAATTCGCGCCAAGCACAACGCCCGCCTTCGCCCCGAACAACGCGACGAGCGGCGCCAGCGCGATTGGATAGCCGGGGCTGTAGAAAGCATGATTGCCCCAGATGTCGCGCATCCCGCCCGCCTCGAACGCAGTCGCCGCCATCAGCGCATAGCTGTGCGCATCGGCGTCGCTCAGATCGAACGGCTGCACCGCCATCGCCGCGAGCCGCAGCAACAGCCCCGCGAGCAGGATGGTCAGCAGCAGAAAATGCCGGCGCGTCATGGCTTAGCGCCATGCCCGATCGGCGTTGAGATTGGCTTAAGCTGGAGCTGCTAGAGCGCGGATATGCGTCTTTCCGACCTATTGCTGATCCTGGTGAGCGTCGCGCTCAGCGCGAGCGGGCAATTGCTGTTGAAGCTGGGGGCGAGCGCGCCCGCGGTGCGCGGCGCGATCGCCGGCGGCGCGCCGGGCGAGCGACTCGTCGCGCTCGCCACCACCCCGGCGCTTGTCGGCGGGCTGATGGTGTACGCGCTGTCGGCAGCGGCGTGGATCGTGGTGCTGTCGAAGCTCGATCTGTCGCTCGCCTATCCGTTCGTCGGGCTGGGCTTCGTCGTCACCTTCCTGATCGGGGTGCTGCTGCTCGGCGAGCCCGCGAGCGCGGGGCGGCTGGCGGGAACCTTGCTGATCGCTGGCGGCGCAGTGCTGGTCGCGCGGGGCTAGGCGGCCCCTCAACGCCGTCATCCCCGCCTTCGCGAGACTGACGGCGTTAAAGAAAAGACCGCCTACCGCGCCACCTCGTCATACCAGCGCGCCAGATCATCGTGCAGTTGCGCCAGCGCCTGCGGGTTCAGGTAAATCATGTGCCCGCTTTCATAATAAGTGAAGCTGACATTCTTCTGCAGGTTTTCGGGCAACAGCATGTGGTTGGCATCGAACTCGGCGCCGTAGAAAGGTGTCGCCATGTCGTAATAGCCGTTCAGGAACAGCACCTTCATATAGGGATTGGTGCGCATCGTGTACGCGAGATCGACCGCGGTGTTGGGGCTGGTCTGCGCGCCGCGCTGGCCAGGGGCGCGGTGGCGCCAATCCCAATCGAAGCCGCTTTCGCGTGCCGAAACCTTATACGGCAGTTCGGTCTTGTAGCCGAGCGTTCGCACCGCATAGTCCATGAACGCGGAGACATAAGCGCCGGTGATCGCGGTCGAGGCGGGATCATCGTCGGGCGAGTCGGCGTTCGCGTCGGCGACGTTCAACAGATAGCGCGAATCGAGCCGCCCGGTGGCGACACGGCGGTCGCGCAGCAACTCGGTTTGGAAATGGCCGAGATCGATCCGCAGATTGGCGCGCAGGATGAACGCCTCCGACAGGCCGGTATAGGCCGCCATCTGCTTGGCGATCGCCTGCGCCTCGGCCGCCGGCAGCGCCGATCCCTTGGCGAGCGCGGCGGCATATGGCCCGCTCACCCATTGCCGGACCTCGGCGAGGAACGCCTTCAGGTCCGCCGGGCGATTGGGCACGCGCTGGTGATACCAGGCGGTCGCCGCGAAGCCCGGGAACAGCACCATGTAATTCTGGTCATAGCCTGGCTGGCGCACGCCATAGTTGAGGATGGTCGAAAGCAGCACCACCCCGTTCAGGCTCATCCCCCGCTGTTCGAGCAGCGCGGAGACCGCGCCCGAGCGCAACGTGCCATAGCTTTCGCCAAACAGGATTTTGGGCGAACCCCAGCGGTTGTACTTGCTCACATAGCGCATGATCGCGCGGGCGAAGGCGTCGGCGTCCTGGTCGACGCCCCAGAAATCCTTGCCGGTCTTGTCGCCCAAGGGCCGCGACCAGCCCGCCCCGATCGCGTCGATGAACACGAGGTCGGTCTTGTCGAGCAGCGAATAGGGGTTGGGCGCGATGCCGCCCGCGCCGGGGGCGACATATTCCGGGTTGGTGGTCTGCACCCGAACGGGGCCGAAGCTGCCCATATGCAACCACAGGCTCGCCGAGCCGGGGCCGCCGTTGAACAAGAACGATACCGGCCGCTTCCCACCGCCATCCTTGGTGTAGGCGGTGTAGAACACGCTCGCGGTCGGCTTGCCGTCATCGTCGCGGATCGTCAGCGTGCCGGCGGTCGCGGTATAGGCGATCGGCGCGCCCTTCACGGTGACGCTGCCCTTGCTGGTAAAGGCCTGCTCCTCGACCGGAGGCTTGGGCCAGCCGGCATCGGCCTCCGCCGCCATCGCCTCGCGGTGGCCCTGCAGCTTGGGCGGATCGACCTTCTTCTCCTGCGCGAGCGTAGGCGCGGCGCAAGTAGCGAGCAGCGCGAGCACGAAAGACGAGCGTGTTTTCAGCATGTAACGGCTTCCCCCTTATCGTTTTTCCGACACCGATTATGGCGCCCGGCGCACCGTGCGCAATAGACGGTGCGGCGGCATCAAGATATATTGGCATCCATCAAGCAAGGGAGATGCCGATGCGCGCGTTGATCCTGGTGTTTGCGGCGGCAATGCTCGCCGGTGTCGGCGCGGCCCGCGCGACGACTGACGATGTCACGGTTACCGGGACCAAGCTCACCAAACAGGCGGCGCGCGAACGGGCAGACAGCTTTGTCCGCCAGCTCCAGATCGCGAATTCAGGCAAGCAGCTTGGCCGGTGGTACGACACGATCTGCCCCAAGGTGATCGGCGCACCCGATGCAGAAGCAAAGCGTTTCGAACGGCGGATCGCGGCGATTGCCCGTCCTCTGGGGGTAAAAGCGCGGACCGAGCGGTGCGATGCCAATTTCATCGTTATCATCAGCGACGAGTCGACCAGGCTGATCGACGCGCTCGAACGCCATGCGCCTGGCGAACCCTATTCGCTTGATCCCTACGCCTTCCGCAAGCTGCTCCACAGTGACGCGCCGGTCCGCTGGTGGTATCATTTCGGCTTCCGCGCACCCGGGGCCGGCTTTCTGCCGACCTCGATTGGCCAGGGTGACGGGGCACCGATCATCTTTAAGCCGGTCGAATCGCCGCGCATCGTCGTGCCCGTCACCCGGGCGATCAACACCGCGCTGATCGTGATCGACCGCCGCAAGCTGGTCGGCGTGCCATATGATACGCTCAGCGCCTATGCTGCCTTTGTCGGGCTCGCGGAAATCGTGGCGCCCAAACAGGCGCCGCCCTATTCGGTGCTCGCCTTGTGCGACGCGAGCAGCTGCCCGGTCGCGCCCAGCTTCACCGACGCGGCGCTGCTGGAAAGCGTTTACAAGGCCGAGGACCAACGCGATGGCCTTTATCATCGCATCGCCGTCACCAACGCGCTCGCGGCGCGGCTGGAGGGCAAGTAAAGTCTTGGCCTAGAGCGATTTCGAGGCAGGTGGAATCACCTGCCGGCTCGGAAATCGCGGCAAACCAACAATCTAGGGCGGCGATCCGATGCAATCGGATCGCCGCTCTAGCGTGCCAGCCGCTGCAACGCGGGGCGCACGCGCAGGAAACCGCGATAGGCGCGCTCGAGCAGCCACAACGCGCCCGGCAGACGCGCGGCGAGTCCCAAGGGGCGGAGCAGCGGCACCGCGCGCCACATCGCCGCGAACGCCGCCGCGCCCGACAGCAGCACCCCGCCCTCGCGCGCGTGGAAACGCGCGAGCAACATGGCGCGGTCGATCGGGCAGGCGGCGTCTTCGCCGGCGACGTCGATGAACTCGATCGCGCGCCGCCGATCGAGCCGGCGGATCAGCGCGATCTCGCGCGTGCACAGCGGACAGGCGCCATCATACCAGACGGTGAGCCTATTCATTGCCGTCGATGAAATGCCCCAGCTGGCCGAGCAGCGATCCCTCGCCGCGATTCTGCCCCCCGCCCGCCGCGTTGGCGAGCACCCGCCCGGCGAGCCGCGCGAACGGCATCGACTGGATCCACACCTTGCCCGGCCCGCGCAGCCGCGCGAAGAACAAGCCTTCACCGCCGAAGATGATGCTCTTCACCCCGCGCACCATCTCCAGATCGAAATCAATGCTGGGGGTATAGGCGGCGAGGCAGCCGGTATCGACGTGCAGCACCTCGCCCGGCGCCAGTTCGCGCTCGACCACGGTGCCGCCCATTTGCACGAACACCCAGCCATCGCCATCGAGCTTCTGCATCACGAAGCCCTCGCCGCCGAACAGCCCGGTCATCACCCGGCGCTGGAAAGCGATGCCCACCTGCACGCCCTTGGCGGCGGCGAGAAAGGCATCCTTCTGGCAGATCAGCGTCCCGCCGACATCGGCGAGGCGGATCGGCAGGATCGCGCCGGGCACGGGCGCCGCGAAGGCGACCCGCGCCTTGCCCTGGCCCCGATGGGTGAACAGGGTCATGAAAAGCCCCTCGCCGGTGAGCAGGCGCTTGCCCGCGCCGATCAGCTTGTCCATCAGCCCGCCGCCACCGCCGCCCGAACCATCGCCGAACACGGTGGTGAGTTCGATGCTCGCATCCTTCCACACGAACGCGCCGGCCTCAGCGACCGCGCTTTCGCCGGGATCGAGCTCGATCTCGACGAATTGCAATTCCTGGCCCTTGATCTCGAAATCGATATCATCGGCGCCACTGCGGCTATGGCTCCAGGGGCTGTTGGGCATGGTCGGCTCTCCCTCGCTCGGTCGGCTCTGTTCTAGGCGTGGCGCGCCGAAAGCCAAGCGCTGGGCGCAGCGATCCACTTCACGGGTTGCAGTGCGGACAGCTCCCCGGATCGGCGCGGCGCTCGGGGTCGATCAGCGCGACATGTTCATGGCCACAACCGGCGCAGCGGGCGACCGCGCGCCAGGCTTCGTCGGTCGCGCCGCCGCACCACGCACAAGGGCGCCCGGGCGCGGTTCGCGCGGTAAAATGGGGGCGCGCGCAGGCCGGGCAGCGCGCCGCCCAGCGCCGGGCGAGATCGGCGGCGGCGCGGGCGATCGCGGCCTGGCGCCGCGGGTTGCGGTGGGCGCGCATGTCGGTCTCGATCCAGAGCCCCCCCGCTTCGATCAAGCGCGCCTTGGCCGCCGCCGCGAGCGCCGTCGCGTCGCCCAAATCGCGGGTCACCGGCGGCACCCCGCCGGGCGCCATCAGCAGCACGCCATGTTCGGGAAAGCCCGCGCGAGCCGCAAAATCAAGTGCTTCGCCAATGCTTTCGACCTCGGCCCGGGCATAGTTGGTGTCGAGCGTCAGATCATGCCCCGCCAGCTCGGCGCCGACGCGATCGAGCACCAGCACCAGTTCGCGCCCGGCAGGCACGATGGGGACCGCCGGGTGCGGCCCGAACGCGCCCTCACTCGCCACCGCCAGCTCGGCCTGGGGACAAGCGGCAAGCGCCGCCATTGCCTTCGCCCGCGCGGCCTCCAGCTGGGTGCCGGCGCGCGGCACCTCGCGGGTGAAGGTGCCGAAGCGATCGGTATCGAGCGCGGGCATGGCCAGCCAAGTCAAGCAAAGCGGCGCCAGCCCCTCGGCCAGCGCCGCTTCCTTGGCGTGCATCGTCGCGGCGACCGCGCGCCGCCCGTGCCAATCGAACTCAGGCGGCGACGAAATAGTCAGAGCGCAGCACCTCGACGTCCGACACGAACAGCACGCCCGGCTTGTGGCGGAAGATGCTGCCGACGCGCTGGGTGGCGGCGGTGATCGCGTCCGACGGCCCGACGCCGACGAACATCACCAGCCCGGTCTGATCGTTGAAAATGGTGCGCGCCTGGTGGAAGCCGCCATGCCCCATGCCGGCGACATCGCGCAGGATCGTCCAGCCGCCCAATCCCGCGTCGCGCAGCGCGTCTTCCACCAGCTTCACGTCCTCGGCCTCGATGACGATTTCGATCTTGCGCATCTTGTGCAGAAACTCGTTCATGTCTGTCCCCTGTTAAGCCACGACTTCTTCAAGCGTTTCGAACGCGGAGCAACCGCTCGCGTCGCGCTGCATCTCCTGATCGCCCCGCCAGCGCCGCGCGGCGCCGGTATCGGGATCGATCACCACCAATTGCACCCAGCCATTGCCGAACAGCCGGCGCAGCACAGCTTGCGTCGAAATCACCTGCTCGACCAGCGCGAACGGTGCGTAGACGATCGTCAGCAGCCGCTGCGGCACATGCGCCGGGGTGCCGTCGTCATGGAACAGCGCCTGAAGCGGCAGGCCGACCGCGAGATCGCCGCCATTGCCCCGCAGTACGCCCAGCCGGCCGACCGGGTTATGGACCGTCTTGTCGCCCGCGCCGAAGCGGCGGTTATCGGCGGTGGAGAAGTTGTACTGGCAGTTGATCCACTGCGCGACCACCATCGGCGCGGTGAGGATCGTCGCCAGCGCCTCGCCGGTCTGGTCGCTGGTCCAGTCATAGCTGTGGAGGAAGGCGCGCCCCTCCAGATCGACCGGCGCGGTGAGCGCGCGCGGGGCGACGATGAATGCGGCGTTGCCCGCCAGGCCCCATTCGGGGCGCACCTCGCCCCAATGCTTGGCGCCGATCTCGAGGTCCGCCGCCGGGCGGTGGAGCAGGCCGGCGCGCCGGGCGCGATTGGCCGCGCCCGCGCGCGCCAGCGCCGCCGTCAGCTGCGCGAGATCCTCGGCATGGCTGGCGGGCAGGCAGCAGGTGTCGAACAGAGTCACTTCATCGAGCGTGGTGTCATGCTCGGCGGGGACGAAGATCGTGTCCTCGGGCACGCCCTCCCCATCCTCGGCGAGCGCGGCGCGGACCTGCGGATCGTTCATGATCGCCGCCATCGCCCGCGCGTTCGCCGCCCCGCCATGCCCCGCGCACGCGCCACAATCATAGGCCGCGCCATAGGGGTTGTTGACCGTCTGCCCGCGATGCCCGGCGAGCACCACCAGCCGTGCGGTGCGGCGCTTCATGCCGGTGAGCGCGAACAGCGCGCGGGCATAAGCGAGCCGCTCGGCGAAGGCGAGGCCACGCCCCGGCAAATCGGCATCCAGCGAGGGGGCGAGCGCGCTCGCATCACCCTTTAGCCGCCGCCCGACCGCTTCCGCCGCGCGCGGAAACAGCGTGCGCGCGATCATCATCGCGCCGGCGAGCGGGCCAACCGCCTCGGCGGTGCTGAACGCGGTCGCCGCCCCCCCCTTCAGCGTGCCGAACAGATCGCGCGTCGCGGCGGCACGGCGCTCGAGCGCGATCGCCTCAGCCGCCTGCGCCTCCTGCCCCGGCGCGGCGACCATCGTCAGATCCTGTTGCGGCGCGACGAGCACCGGCAGCATCCGCTGGCGTGGCTGATTGGGGGTGTGGACCGCGATCATCAGCCCAAAAAAGCCGGCATAGCCAAAGGTTTCGTACCGGCCCTGTGCCTCGAACGCGCGGCGATAGGGTTCGGAGCGCACGTCGATGCACATCACGAGCTGCGCCGCGGGGCGATCCTCGGCGGCGGGGGCGGGTGGGGTGAGCCGCGGCACCAGCGTATCGCGATAGGTAACTTCGGCCGCGCGCTGGAAAATCGCCGACAGCGCGGCTTCGTCGGCCGTTGTCACCGCTTCCAGGCCGGTATCGAACCGTTCGCGTTCCAGGGCGAAATGCCGCGCGAGCTGCCCCGTGACATCGGCGATGACCGGCGCGACACGCGGCCGCGCCCGCGTCGCCGGCGCCGCGCGCACGACGAGCAGCATCAGCGCGAGCAGATCGGCCATCATCGCCGGGGCAACTTCGACCAGCGCGGCATCGGCATGGTGCTGGCGCCAGCGGATATGCCCCGCCCAACCCGGCAGACGCGCGATCAGGCCGCGCAGGAACGCGATCCGTTCGCCTTCCGCGACCGCGAGCACGTCGAGCCCCTGCGCCACCGCGTCGATCGGATCGCGCGGCACCTCCGCGAGCAACGCGCGCGGCGTCCCTTGCGCGAGCGCGGTCAGCTGCGCGTCATGCCCGATCAGCGCGAGCGCGGCGCGGTACAGCCCCTTGGCCCGCCCCGGCATCGTGACCGAGGCGGTGCCGCCGTCGAAGAACGCCGCGCACCATTTCGCGACCAGGTCCATCGCCGGATCCTCGGGCGTCGCGTGGGGCACCGGCGGCGGCAACTCGGTGAGGCGCGCCATCAGGCAGTCGAGCCGCGAGACATCGGGGCCGACCATCACGAACGCCGCGCTATAGCCGCCCAGCGCCTCGATCGCGGCGCGGCGCAGCGCCTCGCGCGTCAGTCGACCGGCGGCGAGCAGCTTGCGCCAGATCGACACCGGCAGCGTCGTCCGTGCGTCGAACAGCGCGGCGCCTTCTTCAAGCGCCTGCTCAAAGGCCAGTTCCTCGAAGCCGGCGAGCGGGTTGACCGCGATCGCGCCGTCGAGCGGCCAGAGCGGCGGCACGATGCCCTCGGCCAGGTTGATCGCAAGCTCGATCTCGGCGCGCTGCTGCTGCGGTTGCACGCGCAGCGGGGGGAAAGCGATGGTCATGGCAAGCAGCTCCTAAATCAGGCGGCGAGGCCGGCGTTGAGCAGGCGGACGTAGAGCGAAGGCGGCAGCGTCGCGCGGCGCGCCTGCCAGACCCAGAGGATGAGGAAGGGCAGCGCGAGCACCAGCACCAGCGGGCCGGTGACGGGCGCGGTGCCGATCTGCGGCACCGCCCGTTCGATCAGCAGCAGCCCCGCGGTATGGCCGGCGGCGAGCAGCGCGCCGAGCCCGATCAGCTGCGGCCAGCGCGGCGTCGTGGCGTTGGCCGCGCTCACCAGCGTCATTACCCCGGTCGCCGTGGCGAGCATCAGCGGGAGCAGCGTCGCGCTTGCCCCGCCGGTCCACAGCATCACCCCGCCCAGGCCAAGCACCAGCACCGCGACCGCGTCGGCCACCGTCGCATCGGGGCGGCGCAGCGCCGGAGCGCTCGAGGTGCCGATCGCCGATCCCGAGGCGAGGAACAGCCATGCCTTGAACAGGCCATGCGCGATCAGATGCCACAGCGCGGCGCCATAGGCGCCCAGGCCGCACGACAGGATCATGAACCCCATCTGCGCGACGGTCGATCCGGCGAGCGCGCGCTTGATATCGGGGCGCACCAGCGCGATGCCGGTGCCCCACAAGGCGGCGATCGTGCCGGCGATGATCGCCGCGAGCTGCACCGCCGGCGCGGCCTCGATCACCGGCGCGAAGCGGATCAGCAGGAAGCCGCCGGCGTTGACCAGCCCGGCGTGCATCAGCGCCGAAACCGGGGTCGGCGCGGTCATCGAGCCGATCAGCCAGCTTTCGAACGGTGGCAGCGCCGAGCGCGCCATCGCCGCGACCAGCACCAGCGCCGCGATCGCGATCAGCACTTCGGGTTCGAAGCTGGTCTCGGCGGAGACGATCACGCCGAGGCTCAGGCTACCGGCGTGCGCGGCGGCGAGCGCCAGCGCGGTGAGCAGCGCGGCATCGCCGAGGAGGAAAGCGCGGCGGGCGCGAGCGGCGGCGGCGCGCGCCTCCGCCCAGCCATCGACGTGCCCGATCAGCCGCGCGAGCAGCTGCCCGCTCAGCAGCCAGGCGGCGGCGAAGGCGATGACATTGTCGAGCACCACCACCGCGAGCACGCTGGCGGCAAGCGCCGAGACCATCGCGGCGAAGCGGCGCGGAGCATGGTCGGCGCGCAGATAACGCTGCGAGAAGGCGAGCACGATCGTCGCGACGAAGCTCGTCAGCACCAGCAGCGCCAGGCTCTGCCCTGGGGCGGCGATCGCCCCCGTGCCAGCGGCGATGGCGAGCGCCAGGCTCATCGCGAACGCGACGCCCATGCTGGCCGCCGCGCGCCCGATCGCAAGCGAGGCCGGCGCCTGCATGGCGGCAAACGCGGCGAGCGCGGCCATCAGGGCGGGAAGCAGCAAGATCATTCCATCCTCCAATCGTTCCACGCCCCATGACGACCGGAGGATCATTTGCAAAACGAGTAGTTGCAATCGTATCAATTGATAATCACAATGGCGAGATGCCCCATCGGACGCTCGACCTCGATCTCCTGCGCGCTTTCGTCACCGTCGCCGATTGCGGCGGCTTCACCCGCGCGGGCGCGCTGCTCGGGCGGACCCAGTCGACGATTTCGCTGCAGATCAAGCGGCTGGAGGACTCGCTCGGCGGCCGGCCGGTGTTCGAGCGTACCCCGCGCCACCTGCGGCTGACGAGCGAGGGGCAGACCCTGCTCCACCACGCCCGGGCGATGCTGCGGTTGAACGACGCCGCGCTCGCCGAACTGATCGAGCCCGAGGTGGCGGGCCTCGTCCGGCTCGGCGTGCCCGAGGATTTCGCGACCGCGCATCTGCCGACGGTGCTCGCCGAGTTCACCGACGCGCACCCCAAGGTCGAGCTGGAGGTGACCTGCGACCTGACGCTCAATCTCCAGGCCAAGTTCCGCGGCGGCGGGTTCGACCTCGTCTTGCTGAAGCGCGAGCCCGGCGTCGTCGTGGAGGGGATGCGGGTGTGGCGCGAGCCGCTGATCTGGGTCGCGCGCGATGCGCTCTCGGTGCCCGCCGAGGGGCCACTGCCGCTGATCGTCTCGCCCGATCCGTGCGTCTATCGCAGCCGCGCGGTCGCGGCGCTCGAGGGGCAAGGGCGGCGCTGGCGGATCGCCTATACCTCGACCTCGCTCGCGGGCACGCAGGCGGCGGTGCGCGCGGGGCTCGGCGTCGCGGTGCTGCCGCGCGAGATGTGCCCGCCGGGGCTGAAGCCGGTCGGTGCCGACATCGCCCTGCCCGGGCTCGCCGACACCGAGATCGCGCTGATCGAGGCGCCGGGCGCCTCGGTGACGGCACACCGCTTCGCCCAGCACATCGCGGCGGCGCTGGAGCGGCTTTGAGAGTTCGTTTGAAAAAGGCGCGGTGCGCCTTTTTCAAGGCGGCACCGGCCCGCTCCCCCACCCGGCCACCCAACGGCAGTATTCTATGGGTGGCCGGGTGGGGGAGCGGGCCGGTACCGCGAAATGCGCGGCAAGCGCATTTCCAGACAGACTCTAACCGGCCTCCGGCGTCACCCCAGCCGGTGTTCGCCCTTCACCCAGCGCACCGTGCCCGAGCTCGCGCGCATCACCACGCTGTCGGTCGTCAGCCGCGTCCCCTGCCGCTTCACGCCCGCGAGCAGCGAGCCATCGGTCACGCCGGTCGCCGCGAAGATGCAGTCGCCGCGCGCGAGTTCCTTCAGGTCATATTGCTTGTCGAGATCGGCGATGCCCCATTTGCGCGCCCGCGCGCGCTCGTCATCGTTGCGGAACACCAGCCGGCCCTTGAACTGCCCGCCGACACAGCGCAAAGCCGCCGCCGCGAGCACCCCCTCGGGCGCGCCGCCCTGGCCGATATAGATGTCGATCCCCGTCTCCGGGTTGGTCGTCGCGATCACGCCCGCCACGTCGCCATCGGGGATGAGGGTGATGCCGCAGCCGAGCTTGCGCAGTTCCTTGATCAGCTTTTCGTGGCGCGGGCGATCGAGCACGCACGCCATGATGTCCTTGGCTTTCACCCCCTTGGCCTTGGCGAGCTTCTTGATCGTGGTCGCGACCGGGGCGTCGAGATCGATCAGATCGGCCGGATAGCCGGGGCCGATCGCCATCTTCTCCATATAGACGTCGGGCGCGTTGAGCAGGCATCCTTGTTCGGCGATCGCCAGCACCGCGAGCGCGTTCGGCCCGGCCTTCGCCGTGATCGTCGTGCCTTCGAGTGGATCGAGCGCGATGTCGATCGCCGGCCCCTTGCCGATTGCCGAGCCCACTTTCTCGCCGATATAGAGCATCGGCGCCTCGTCGCGCTCGCCCTCGCCGATCACGACGGTGCCGTCCATGTAGAGCTCGTTGAGCGCCTCGCGCATCGCCTCGACCGCGGCGGCATCGGCGGCCTTTTCGTCGCCGCGCCCGATGAGCTTGGCGGCGGCGATCGCGGCGGCCTCCGTCACCCGCACCATTTCGAGCACGAGCACGCGATCGAGAACTTTGCTGGCCTTGGGCATGGCTACTCCCCTGTTTTGCCGCGGCGATAGGGGGTGGTGCGGGGATTGTCGAGGGCGGGGGACCCTACTGCTGGCCTCCATATTTCTTCACTTGAGCAGCTACGCCCTTCTTTATTAGCCGGATCGCTGTTTCGCTCGGGTTACCGCTGAGAAGAAACAGGGCGAACTGACGCAGCCTTCGCCGAGTGAGGATTGGGATGGGCTCCGAAACAAACTTAAAGATCGTCGCTAATCGGCTCGCCGCATAGCGCTCAACCTTGTTAGCATCGGCATTACGGCTGGGCACCCCTGCCTCAGCAAAATCAAAGAGATCTGCTGATGGAGGTCGCGCCTCATAAAAGTGCTGTTCCCAATCGGACGTCCCAAATATTTCGTCGAGAGCCCCCCGTTTGCCTTCATCCAGGGCGCGATGATCGTGACTAAGCTGTCGCAAAGCAGCATGAAGCGGGAATAGATACCAAACATCGGCACGCTTAGTGTCTGCTAGGAATCGCAGCGTTTCCCAGCGGACCGACATGCCGTAAGGGTCTAGAAATACGACTGCGCGCTGAAGACCCCTACGGTCTCGCTGCTGCCAAGGTGCTTCAGTAAATATCTTTCGAAGTTCGTCGTTGGCGTCGCCGGCTACGCATTGAATGTCGCGCCCAGGAAATTCCGCCTTCAAGTTCTCCAGTGCAGCAAATCGGGCGACATTTTTCTCGATGAACACGAGATGGCGGAAGGGAGGGTCAACAGCGATGGCTCGTCGTGCCGATCCCTCCAATCGGGCACGATCGAAAGTTCTTGGTTCTTGAGAAAACAGTTCCGACTCGGCCACTTCTACCGTTCTATCGCCGGTCCCCGCAAAGGCGTCTACATACCACGTTTCGAATGGGTCAGCTGCGCTTGGTGCCGCTTTGAGTGCTGTGGTATAGAATCCGAGATAATCGGCCACTGCATTCAACTTGATCTCGGTCCAGCTGCCTCCAAACCTGTGCTCGACACGCCTGCTTGCTACCATTCCAAGCTCTCCCAGGTAAAACTCTAACAAATACTTTGGCGGTCTGGATAATCAGTTTCCAGCGCTTGCCAAGCGAATCGGTGAGTGGCATCGCTCAGCGGCTGTTCGGATCGAGGGAATTTGGCATGGCAGACGGCAGCGCGATCGAATGGACCGATGCGACGTGGAACCCGGTTACCGGGTGCACCAAAATTACGTCCGGGTGCAACAATTGTTATGCTGCCCGATTTTCCGAGCGCTTTCGCGGTGTTCGTGGCCACCCCTTTGAACACGGTTTCGACCTTACGTTAAGACCTGACCGGCTATCGCAACCGTTGGCTTGGCGTAGGTCTCGGATGATCTTTGTGAATTCGATGAGTGATCTCTTTCATAAGCAAGTTCCTCGATCATTCATCGACATAGTGTTTGACACGATGGAACAGGCGGATTGGCACGTATTTCAAGTGCTCACTAAGAGATCGTCGCTCATGAGGGACTATCTTCGTCGCCGTTACATCGGTCGCAACGCTCCACGTCACATTTGGCTCGGTGTATCGGTAGAAGATGCGCGTGCCAAAACGAGAATAGAGCATCTTCGAGAAGCGCCCGCGAGTGTGCGGTTTCTTTCAATAGAGCCGCTGATTGGATCAATAGGCGCAATGGACCTTAACGACATTCACTGGGTGATTGCAGGCGGTGAGAGCGGGCCTGGAGCGCGGCCGATGCGTGTTGAGTGGGCGCGGGAGGTTAGGAATGAGTGTCAGCGGCAGAACGTTGCA
This sequence comes from Proteobacteria bacterium SG_bin6, assembly GCA_002083435.1. Taxonomy (GTDB): domain Bacteria; phylum Pseudomonadota; class Alphaproteobacteria; order Sphingomonadales; family Sphingomonadaceae; genus Sphingomonas. The sequence continues at coordinate 58,731 of LWDJ01000042.1, forward strand.
TTCTTCTTTAAACAGTGGGGTGGCCTACGACCTAAATCGGGTGGCCGGGAGCTTGATGGCCAGGAATGGAACCAAATGCCTTCCAAAGCAGCAGCTTAGCCGGTCCAAGGGACGATACCATTTCACCCCGCCCCCACCTCAAACAAAACCGGCCACCGCTTCCCCGTCACGTACAGCTTCTTCGTCGCCCCATCCCAGGCGATCCCGTTCGCCACATCGTCGCGGCCGTCGGTCCCCGCCTTGGCGTGGAGGTCGCTCACGTCGATCACACCGGTCACCGCGCCGCTCGCCGGGTCGATGCGCACGATCAGGTCGGTCAGCCACACATTGGCGAGCACTTCGCCGTTCACATATTCCAGCTCGTTCAGGCGCGGCACCGGCTGGCCGTTCGCGGTCACGCGCACCCGGCCCAGCTCCTTGAAGCTGGCGGGGTCGATGAAGCGCAGCTCGGGGGTGCCGTCGGACATGATCAGGCGGGTGCCGTCGCTGGTCAGCGCCCAGCCCTCGCCGGAATAACCGAACGTTCCCAGCCGCTTGAGCCCTGCGCGCGACCAGCGGAAGCCGCGATGGTGCTGCCACGTCAGGCTCAAGATCTGGTCGCGCCACGGCACGATCCCCTCGCCGAAATAGGGGCGCGGCACCGCCACCTGGCGCAGCACGCGGCCGGTCTTCAGCTCGACCTGGCGGACCGAGGAATGGCCGACCTCGCCGGTCGATTCCCACAGCTCGCCGCGATCGATGAACAGGCCTTCGGTATAGGCGCGGGTGTCGTGCGGGTATTCGGCTACCGCGACGGCGCGCGTGATCGGCAGCGGCGGCCCCGGCGGGGCAGCGCCGAGCAGCGCGGGGACCGCGCCGAGCAGCGCCAAACCCGCGCGGCGCAGCGCGGTGCGGCGCGGGGCAAGGCGGGGCAACGGGAATGCGCGCGCACGCATCAGTCGCGCAGCAATTCGTTGATGCCGGTCTTGGCGCGGGTCTGCGCGTCGACCTGCTTGACGATCACCGCGCAGTAGAGCGCCGGCTTCCCCTCGCCCCCGCCGATCGAGCCGGGGACGACGACCGCATAGGGCGGCACGACGCCGCGATGGACTTCGCCGGTCGCGCGGTCGATGATCTTGGTCGAGGCGCCGAGATAGACGCCCATCGAAAGCACCGCGCCCTCGCCGACGCGCACGCCCTCGGCGACTTCCGCGCGGGCGCCGATGAACGCGCCGTCGCCGATGATGACGGGGCCGGCCTGGAGCGGTTCGAGCACGCCGCCGATCCCGGCGCCGCCCGAGATATGGACGTTCGCGCCGATCTGCGCGCAGCTGCCAACGGTGGCCCAGGTATCGACCATCGTTCCCTCACCGACATGGGCGCCGATGTTGACGAAGCTCGGCATCAGCACCGCGCCCTTGCCGATATACGCGCCGCGGCGGACGATCGCTCCCGGAACCGCGCGGAAACCCGCCTGGCGGAACTCGCCCGCGCCCCAGCCGGCGAATTTGCTCGGCACCTTGTCCCACCAGTTCGCGCCGCCGGGGCCGCCGGCGATCTCGGCCATGTCGTTCAGGCGGAAGGAGAGCAGCACGGCTTTCTTCAGCCACTGGTTGACGCGCCAGCCCTCGCCATCGGGCTCCGCCACCCGCGCCGCGCCGCTGTCGAGCAGCGCGATCGCTTGTTCGACGGCGTCGCGCGCTTCGCCCTTGGTATCGGCGCTCAGGCTCTCGCGCGCGTCCCAGGCGCGTTCGATCGCGGTTTCCAAATCGCTCATGCGTCCTCCATCACCTGATGCAGCCACCGCGCGAGATCGGTGACGGTGTAATCGATATAGTCCTGCGCCGGGCCGGGGCCTTGCTCCGAACCGTTGTTCACCCACACGGTCGTCATCCCGATCGCCTTGGCCGGCGCCAGGTTGCGCGCCATGTCCTCGACGAACAGTGAGGCGTGGGGGTCGAGATCATAGGCCTCGCACAGCCCGCGATAGATTTGCGGCTGGGGCTTGGGGACATAGTTGGTCGCGTGGATGTCGTGGATCGCCTCGAACGCCTCGCCCAGGCCGAGCTTGCCGAGGACTTTGCGCGCATAGGGCGCGTCGCCATTGGTGAAGATCAGCTTCCTGCCCGGCAGCCGCGCGATCGCGGCGACGAGCGGAGCGTCATGCTCGAGCACGTCCATCTCGACATCGTGGACGAAGCCCAGATAGTCGTGCGGATCGACGCCATGCTCGGCCATCAGCCCGGCGAGCGTGGTGCCCTGCTCATGGAAATAGCGCTTCTGCAGCGCGTGCGCCTGGTCGATCGGCAGGCCCAGCCTATCGGCGACATAGCGGCCGATGCGGGCGTCGATCTGGGGGAACAGGTTGACGCTGGCGGGGTACAGCGTGTTGTCCAGATCGAAGATCCAGTTGCGAACATGGGCGAGCGCCGCGATCATGGCGCCGCCTTAGGCGCGCGAGCGGCGCGGGAGCAAGCCGCGATGGCCGCGTCGCTACGCGATCAGTGGAAATCGCGCGATCCCGGCAGGATGCGCACGTCGCGCGGGTGGCGGTTCTGCGCCACCGGGCGCGCCACCTCGTCCACCGGGCAGAGCGGCGGGCGCGGCGCTTCCTCGGCGAGCAGGCCGAGCAGGTCGCTGCGATCCTCGATCCGGCTCGCCATCAGGTGGACGACGCCCTCGCGGCTGCGCTGCACCGCGCCGCCGACCAGCATCAGCCGCGACGCCATCACCGCGCGGCGGAAGCGCTCGAACAGCCGCGCCCACAGCAGCACGTTGGTGATGCCGGTCTCGTCCTCCAGGGTGATGAAGATGGCGTTGCCCTTGCCCGGTCGCTGGCGGACCAGCACCACGCCGGCGGTGCGGACATAGGCACCGGCCTTGGCCGCGCCGGTCTCGGCACAGGTCAGCACCCCTTCCGCCGCCAGCACCGGGCGGATGAAGCGCATCGGATGGTCCTTCAGCGACAGGCGGAAGCTTTGATAATCGGTCGCCACTTCCTCGCTCATCGGCATCGGCGGCAGGGTGAGCGCGGGCTCGGTGCCCAGTTCGCGCGCGCGGGCGGCGGCGAATAGCGGCAATTCGCCCGGGGGCGTGCGCCGCGCCTCCCACAGCGCCTCGCGCCGGCGCATCCCGAGCGAGCCGAACGCATCGGCATCGGCGAGCAGGCGCAGCGCCCGCGCCGGCAGATCGGCGCGGCGGGCGAGATCCTCGGTCGCGCCGAAGCGCCCGGCCGCGCGCGCCGCGACCAGCCGATCGGCCCAGTCGGCGCGGAACCCGTCGATCTGGCGCAGCCCCAGCCGCAGCGCGAGCCCGCCGCCGGCATCGGGCTCCATGTGCGAATCCCGGCCGCTATGGTTGATGTCGATCGGCCGCACCGCCACGCCATGCGCCTGCGCGTCACGAACGATCTGGGCGGGCGCGTAAAAGCCCATTGGCTGCGAATTGAGCAGCGCGCAGGCGAAGATGCCGGGATGGTGGCATTTGATCCACGCCGAGACATAGACCAGCCGCGCGAAGGAAAGCGCATGGCTTTCGGGAAAGCCATAGCTGCCGAACCCCTCGATCTGCTTGTAGCAGCGCTCGGCGAAGGCGCGATCATAGCCGCGCGCCACCATGCCGCCGATCATCTTCTCGGCGAATTTGTCGATGCCGCCACGGTTGCGGAAAGTCGCCATCGCGCGGCGGAGCTGGTTCGCCTCCGACGGGGTGAAGCCGGCGGCGGTGATGGCGAGCTTCATCGCCTGTTCCTGGAAGATCGGCACGCCATAGGTGCGGCCGAGCAGCTCCTTCAGCTCGTTGGGATTATGCCCCGGCCCGGGCGAGGGATAGTCCGGCTGCTCCAGCCCGGCGCGGCGGCGCAGATAGGGGTGGACCATGTCGCCCTCGATCGGCCCCGGGCGCACGATCGCCACCTGCACCGTCAGGTCATAGAGCGAGCGCGGTTTCAGCCGGGGGAGCATGTTCATCTGCGCCCGGCTTTCCACCTGGAACACGCCGATGCTGTCGCCCTTTTCCAGCATCGCGTAAACGGCGGGATCGTCGGCCTTGATGTCGATTTCCAGCGTCTGCTCGCCCAGCCCGTGCGCCGCCATCAGCGCGAAGGCGCGGCGGATGCAGCTGAGCATCCCGAGCGCGAGCACATCGACCTTCATGATGCCGAGCGCGTCGATATCGTCCTTGTCCCATTCGGCGAAGGTACGGTCGGCCATCGCGGCGTTGTGCAGCGGCACCGTCTCGTCCAGCCGGTCCTGGGTGAGGATGAAGCCGCCGACATGCTGCGACAGATGCCGCGGGAACGGCGCGGCGAGCAGTTGCTGGGTCAGCTCGATCAGCCGGCGTATCTCGGGCGCGTCGGGATCGAAGCCCGCATCGGCGAAGCGCTGTTCGGGCATCTCCCGCCCGAAGCTGCCCCACACGGTCGCAACGATGCGCGCGGTGATGTCCTCGCTCAGCCCCAGCGCCTTGCCGATCTCGCGCACCGCGCTGCGCGGGCGGTAATGGATCACGGTCGCGGCGATGGCGGCGCGGTGGCGGCCATAGCGGCGATAGACATATTGCATCACCTCCTCGCGCCGTTCGTGCTCGAAATCGACATCGATATCGGGCGGCTCGCCGCGCTCCTCGGAGACGAAGCGCGAAAAGAGCAGGTCATGCTCGCTCGGATCGACCGAGGTGACGCCGAGCAGGAAGCAGACGATCGAATTGGCCGCGCTCCCCCGCCCCTGGCACAGGATCGGCGGCGCCTGCCGGCGCGCGAACGCCACCAGATCGTGCACCGTCAGGAAATAGCAGGCGAAATTCTGCTGGCGGATCAGCGCGAATTCCTCGTCCAGCCGGCGGCGGACATCGGGGTTCAAATTTGGCCCATAGCGCTCATGCGCGGCCGCCAGCACGATATGCTCCAGCCAGGCCTGGGGCTCCCACCCCGCCGGCACCGGCTCGTGCGGATATTCATAAGCAAGCTGGCCGAGATCGAAGGCGATCCCCTCCACAAAGCGGATCGTCTCCGCCAGCGCCTGGGGGTGATCGGCGAACAGGCGGGCGATTTCGGCGGGGGGCTTCAGATGGCGCTCGGCGTTCGCCTGCAGCCGGCGGCCCGCCTCGGCGATCGTCACGCCCTCGCGGATGCAGGTGAGCACATCGTGCAGCGCGCGCTCCTGCGGGGCGGCATAAAGCACGTCGTTGGTGGCGATCAGCGGCACGCCCGCCTGCGCCGCCTGTGCCGCGAGCGTCGCGAGCCGCTGCGCGTCGCGCCCGCGCCGGTGCAGCGCCGCGCCGAGCCACACCCGGCCGGGCGCGATCCGGGCGAGCCGCGCGAGCAGCACCGCCAGCCCCTCGGGCTGCACCAGCGCGAGCGGCGGCACCGGATCGGCGCTGTCATGCGCCACCGGGTTGCGGCGAAGGCGCTGCGGCGTCGCGGTGGTTTCGGGCAGCACGATCAGCTGCAACCCCTGCTGAAAGGCGAGCAGATCGGCGAGCCGCAGGATGCAATCGCCCTTTTCGGCGCGCAGATTGCCGGTGGTGAGCAGCCGGGTCAGCCGCCCCCAGCCCGCGCGATCGACCGGATAGGCGACGATGTCGGGCGTGCCATCGGCGAACACCAGCCGCGCGCCGACGACGAAGCGCGGCAACGGGCGCGGATCGCCGCTTTCGGCCTGCGCCTCGCGCACCCGCTTCAGCGCGCTCCACGCGCGGACGACACCCGCCACGGTGTTGCGATCGGCGATGCCGATGCCCGCCAGCCCCAGATCGACCGCGCGCAGGATCAGATCGGCGGGGTGCGAGGCGCCGCGCAGGAACGAGAAATGGGTCGCGGCGACCAGTTCGGCGTAAGGCGGCGGGGCCAAGTCCGCGCGCGGGTCCGCCGGGTCCGTGGGGGCAAGGCGGACGATACGGGGATCGCTCGTCTCGGATCGCGCGTCGCTCATGCGAACAGGCCGTGCATGTACCAGCGCGGATCGGCGCATTCGTCGCCGTACAGGCCGTGGCGGAACAGCCAGAAGCGGCGACCGCGCACATCCTCCACCCGGTAATAATCGCGCGTCAGCCCCGGATCGCCCGGCGGACGCCGCCACCACTGTGCGCCGATCCGCTCCGGCCCTTCGGCGCGGAGCACCTCGTGCAGCGTGCGCCGCCAGCGGAAGCGCTGGGGCGGGCCATCGGGCAGGCCGGCGATCACCTCGATCGGCTGGGGCGGATCGAACAGATGGATCGGGCGCGGCGGCGGCTCGCCCGCCTCGGCCGGTGGCCAGGGGGCGGGATCGGGCAGGTCGATCGCGGGCAGCGCGAGCGATTCCTGTTCGGGCAAATGGCTGTCGCGCGGCACGAAGCGGCGGACGCGGCGGCGGCCGACGCGGGTGCTCAGCCGGTCGATCAGCGCCGCCACCGCCTCCTCGCGCGCGGTGCCGCCCTCCAGCGCGAGCTGCGCCGCCGCCAGCGGCTCGTCGCGCGGCACCGCCAGCCGGATCATGTCGAACCCGAAGCCGGGGTCGATCGGATCGGCGAGCGCCCCCACCCGCTCCTCGAACAGGCGCTGGATGCGCGCCGGATCGCGCAGCGGCAGCCCGCTTTCGACCGCCAGATCGATCACATGCCCGTCGCTGCGATAGAGCCGCGCGACGAAGCGGCGCCCGCCCCGGCAGCGCTCCTCCAGCACCCCCGCCGCCGCGCCCGCCAGATCGCCGATCACCGCCATCGCCGTGTCGGCGGTGGTGATCGGCTCGGCGAAGCGGCGTTCGAGCATCAGCGCGGGCAGCGCGCGGCGCGGCGTGATCCGGCTGTCGCTGCGCCCCAGCACGCGGTCGAGCCGGTCGGTCGCCCCGGCCCCGAACCGCGCGGCGAGCGGGGCCGAGGGGCGATCGGCGAGATCGCCCAGCGTCTTCAGCCCCGCGCGGCGCAACGCCCGCTCCGCCTCCGCCTCGAGTTCGAGCGCGGCGACCGGCAGGCGGCGCAGCGCCGCCGCCTCGTCGCGCGCCGGGGC
>LWDJ01000043.1 GCA_002083435.1 Proteobacteria bacterium SG_bin6
TACGCACCGCGGGCGGCAAGCGCGGCGGCAAGCTGGCGGGCTGGCACCCGGTCGACATGGCGGCCGCCGTGCTCGATGCGCTGGTCGAGCGCATCGGCGTCGAGGGCGGCGCGATTGACGATGTGATCATGGGCTGCGTGATGCAGGGCGGGCAGCAGGCGGGACAGGTGGGGCGCAACGCGGTGCTCGCCGCGCGCAACCTGCCCGATTCGGTGCCGGCGGTGACGATCGACCGCCAATGCGGCTCTTCGCAGCAATCGATGCAGTTCGCGGCGCAAGCGGTGATGTCCGGCACGCAGGACATGGTGATCGCCGCCGGCGTCGAGAGCATGACGCGGGTGCCGATGGGCACCACCGCCACGCTCTTCATGAAGGAAGGGCTTGGCCATTATAAGTCGCCGCGGCTGGAGGAGAAATATCCCGGCATCATGTTCAGTCAGTTCATGGGCGCGGAGATGATGGCCAAGAAGCACGGCTTCACCCGCGATCAGCTCGATGCCTTCGCGCTCGAAAGCCACCGCCGCGCCGCCGCCGCGACCCAGGCGGGCGCGTTCAGCGACGAGATCATCGTGCTCGACATCGACACGCCCGAGGGGCCGGAGCGGCACCATGTCGACGAGGGCATCCGCTTCGACGCGACGCCCGAGGGCATCGGCTCGGTGAAGTTGCTCCAGGAAGGCGGCACGATCACCGCCGCGAGCGCGAGCCAGATCTGCGACGGCGCCTCCGCCGCGCTGATCGTGAGCGAGGAGGCGCTGAAGCGCTATAACCTCACCCCGCGCGCGCGGATCGTGAACCTGACGGTGACCGGCGGCGATCCCGTCATCATGCTCGAGGAACCGCTGTTCGCGACCGACAAGGCGCTGGCGCGCGCCGGGCTCAAGATCGACGATATCGACCTCTATGAGGTGAACGAGGCGTTCGCGCCGGTGCCGATGGCGTGGATGAAGCACCACGGCGCCGATCACGCGCGGCTGAACGTGAATGGCGGCGCGATCGCGCTCGGCCACCCACTCGGCGCGTCGGGCACCAAGCTGATGGCGACCTTGCTGCACGCGCTCCATGCGCGCGGCGGGCGCTATGGCCTGCAGACGATGTGCGAGGGCGGCGGCGTCGCGAACGTGACGATCATCGAACGGGTGTGAGAGCTCTTCCCCCCTCCCCTTCAGGGGAGGGGCCGGGGGTGGGGGCTGTCCTCCGGCACATCGACAGCAATCCGGGTGGGCAGCCCGCACCCCAACCCCTCCCATGAAGGATAGGGGCTCAGGAGACAGTCATGAAACTCGATTCCACCATCGCCGCGGTCGTCACCGGCGGCGCCTCCGGCCTGGGCGAAGCGACCGCGCGGGCGCTCGCCGCCAAGGGCGTGAAGGTCGCGATCTTCGATCTGCAGGCCGAAAAAGGCGAGAAGGTCGCGGCCGAGATCGGCGGCGTGTTCTGCGAAGTGAATGTGACGAGCGACGAGTCGGTCGACGCCGGCTTCGCCAAGGCCCGCGCCGCGCATGGGCAGGAGCGTATCCTGGTCGCCTGCGCCGGCACCGGCAATGCGGTGAAGACCGCGAGCCGATCGAAGGAAGATGGCAGCATCAAGCATTTCCCGCTGGAGGCGTTCAACTGGCTGATCCAGATCAACCTGGTCGGCACCTTCCGCTGCGTGGCGAAGTCGGCCGCCGGAATGCTCAGCCTCGATCCGATGGAAGATGGCGAGCGCGGCGCGATCGTGATGACCGCGAGCGTCGCCGCCGAGGATGGCCAGATCGGCCAGGCGGCCTATTCGGCGTCGAAGGGCGGGGTCGTCGGCATGACTCTCCCCATCGCGCGCGATCTGATGAGCGAGGGCGTGCGGGTGAACACCATCCTGCCCGGCATCTTCAACACCCCGCTGATGAACGCGGCGCCCCCGGCGGTGAAGGAAGCGCTTGCCGCCTCGGTGCCTTTCCCCAAGCGGCTCGGCCTGCCGGCGGAATATGCGCATCTCGCGCTGACGATGATCGAGAACAGCTATTTCAACGGCGAGGATGTCCGCCTGGACGGCGCGATCCGCATGGCGCCGCGCTGATCGCAAGCGGGGCGGGGAGCGCCGTGCTGCCCGCCCATTTCCCTCGCTTTGGAGTTGTCCATGACATTCGCGCTTTATGATTTCGTCGATCTCTACCGCCGCCAGCTCGATACGCTGGAGCATCTCGCCAACAAGGTCGCGGCCACGGCTGCCGAGCGCGGGATCAGCGAAAGTGATGTGCTCGGCTGGCGGCTGGCCGAGGATATGCACCCGCTGTCCTTCCAGTTCGCGGTCGCGACCAGCTTCGCGCAAGGCTGGCCGGCGCGTGTCGCCGGGCAGACGCCGCCTGAAAGCATCAGCGCCGAGCTCGATCTCGCCGGCTACCGCGCCGCGATCGCCAGCGCCAGGGAACGGCTCGCCGCGCTCACCCCCGAACAGTTCGCCGGGCGGGACGACGCACCGATCACCTTCAAGATCGGCGACTTCATGGAGCCGACGCTCCCCGCCGCGCGCTGGCTGGCGAATTTCGCGACGACCAACCTCTATTTCCACGTGTCGATCGCCTATGCGATCCTGCGCGCGCACGGGGTGGATTTGGGCAAGCGCGACATGTTCACTTCCGGGCTGTAACCGTGGCGCGACCGCCGGCGTGGCGGCTGGAACCGGGCGCCTATCCGCATCACGAGACGATCCAGACGCGGTTTCAGGACCTGGACGTGTTGGGCCACATCAACAATGTGGCCTTCGCCGCGCTGTTCGACAGCGGGGGGCTGAGTCCCTCGGCGCCGGTTTTCTTGCTTCAATTCGGTTCGCGCTTACCCCCAATACCGCTGCCCCGGCGAAGGCCGGGGTCCAGTCGCGGAGCCGCCCGGATGGCGGGGCTTCGCGAGCAGCGGGCGTGATCCTGGGCCCCGCCTTCGCCGGGGAAGGGGCAGGTGCGTAACGTCGCCGCCCCTCAGTCCTGAAACACCGGCGCGCGTTTCTCCATGTTCGCGCGCACCGCCTCGATCTGGTTGGGCTGGCGGATCACTTTCAGCTGCAGTTCGCTCTCGGCGACCAGAATCGCGGCATCACTTGCGTCGGGCACCTGATTGTAGAGCGCCTTCGCCGCCCGCGTCGCCTCCGGATTGCGCGCGGCGATCGCGCGCGCCAGCTCGTGCGCCGCGTCGAGCGGGTGATCGTGGACATGGCTGACGAAGCCCAGCCGCGCGGCCTCATCGGCGTCGAACTCGCGCGCGGTATAGGTCAGCTCGCGCAGGATGTCGTCGCGCACCAGCGTGCGCCACAAAGTCGGGCCGGCCATGTCGGGGATCAGCCCCCAATGCGCCTCGCGGATCGCGAAGCGCGTGCCCGGCGCGGCGATGCGAACATCGGCGCCCGACATGATCTGGAACCCGCCGCCGAACGCGACGCCGTGGACCGCCGCGATCACCGGCACCGGCAGCGTCCGCCAGCCCCAGGCGACCTGCTGCACCAGATTGGCGCCATTGCCATAGGGGCGGTGATGCAGGTCCATGCCGGAGCCGCCCGCCGCCATGCTCGCCATGTCGAGTCCCGCGCAAAAGGCGCGCCCCTCGCCCGCCAGCACGACGCAGCGCACGCCCGCCATCGCCTGCACCTGCGCGATGGCGGCGACGATCGCTTCGAACATCGCGGGATCGAGCGCGTTCATCTTTTCGGGCCGGGACAGCCGGACCTCGGCGACATGATCGGCGAGCGTGACGCGGACGCGGTCTTCCATCGGTGGTTCCTTCAAATGGGTAAGCTCTGTTGTGTCGGAGGCGGCGGCGCCGCGCAACGGGGTGTCCACCGCCAGCCGAGCCCCGCCGGCGCGGGTTCAGACGATCCGGCTTTCCTTGCCCCAATAGCGATCGCGCAGCAGCCGCTTGTAGAGTTTGCCGGTCGGTGCGCGGGGCAGGGCGTCGGTGAAGTCGAACTGACGCGGCGTCTTCACCCCGGAGAGTTCCGCGCGGCACCAGCGGGCGAGTTCCTCGGCGAGGGCGGGGCCGGCCTCGGCCATGTCGAGCGGCTGCACCACCGCGACCACCCGCTCGCCCATATCGGGGCAGGGCGCGCCGATCACCGCGACATCGGCGACCTTGGGATGGGTGACGAGCCGGTTCTCGATTTCCTGCGGGTAGATGTTCACCCCGCCCGAGATGATCATGAAGCTCTTGCGATCGGTGAGGTAGAGATAGCCTTCCTCGTCCAGCCGGCCAATATCGCCGAGCGTCGTCCAGCCCTTGGGGTGGCGCGCCTCGGCGGTCTTGGCGGGATCGTTGTGATATTCGAACACGCCGCCACCCTCGAAATAGACGAGGCCCTCGGTCCCCGGCGGCACCTCCTCGCCCGCATCGTCGCAGATGTGGAGCACGCCGTAAGCCGCCTTGCCGACCGAGCCGGGATGCGCGAGCCACTGCGCGGAATCGATCGTCGTCAGGCCATTGCCCTCGGAGCCGGCATAATATTCGTACAGCACCGGCCCCCACCAATCGATCATCGCGCGCTTCACCGGCACCGGGCAGGGCGCGGCGGCGTGGATCGCGGTGCGCAGGGACGACAGATCATAGGCGTTCCGCACCGCCTCCGGCAGCTTGAGCAGGCGGACGAAATGGGTCGGCACCCATTGGCTGTCGGTGACACCATAGCGCGCGATCGCGGCGAGCGCCGGCTCAGGCTCGAAATGCCGCATCATCACCACCGTGCCGCCAAGGCGCTGCACGGTCATCGACCAGCGCAGCGGCGCGGCGTGATAGAGCGGGGCGGGGGAGAGATAGATGCTCTCGCCCGACAGCTTGTAGAGCGCCTGGGCGAGCATCATCAGCACATTGGGCGCGGCGAGTTCGGCGACTTCGGGAAGCGCGACGCGCACCCCCTTGGGCCGCCCGGTGGTGCCCGAGCTGTAGAGCATGTCGATGCCGGCGCGCTCATCGGCGATCGGGGTGGTGGGGAGCGGCGCGGTCGCGGCCTCCCACCCGCTCCAGCCGGGCAATTCGCCGCCGAGCAGATAGCGCTGAACGCCCGGCAGAAGCCCCGGCAGCGCCATCGCCACCTCACCCAGCGCGGCCGAGGCGACGAGCAGCTTCGCGCCCGAATCGTTCACGATGTAGGCGACTTCGGGGGCGGTGAGCTTCGCCGGCACGCAGACATAGATCAGCCCGGCGCGCTGCGCCCCCCACACCAGCTCGTAGAATTCGGCGCGGTTGTCGCAGAAGATCGCGACGGTATCGCCGATCGCCAGCCCCGCCGCGCGGAACAGGTGCGCGGCGCGGTTGGAGCGCGCCTCCAGCTCGGCATAGCTCCAGCTTTCGCCGGTTTCGGCGACGATGAGCGCGGCCTTGTCGGGCGTGCGCTGTGCGTGGACGCTGGGGTGCATCCTTCCTCTCCCCTTTTCGGGAAAGGCTAGCCGCTCGCGCGCACCGGTTCAATCTCGGCGGCGAGGCTATAGCCGCGGCCCTTGGTGGTGCGCACCAGCGGCACCGCGAAGCCGCGATCGAGCTTCGCGCGCAACCGGCTGACATGGACTTCGAGCACGTTCGTCCCCGGATCGAAGGTCAATCCGCATACCCGTTCGAGCAACTGCTGGCGCGACACCGCGACCCCGGGGCAGCGTGCGAGTTCGGTCAGCAGGCGATACTCACGCGGCAGCAGCTCGATGGGATGCCCAGCGCGCCACACCCGCCGCTCGACCGGATCGATCACCAGTTCGCCGATCGTCTGGCGGGCCTGGCGGTGGCGCTCGACCAGGGCCGCGAGCTGCGCGGCGATCAGCGCGTCGCTTTGCTCGGCGCCGAACACCGCGTCGGCGCCCGCGTCGAGCGCGGCGATCTGGTCATGCTCGTCGCCCGCGATCAGCAGCGCGCGGGGCGGGCCGGCGCCGAGTGCGGCGAGCACGGTATCGGGATCGTTTCCGGGCGCGACCCAGCCAAGCCTGGCACCGTCGCCGACGCTTGGCTCGTCGCCGGCCACCAACCCGCGCGCGGCGAGCGCCGCTGCGAGCTTGGGTCGATGGGGCACGGCCAGGAACATCGCGATCATGGTTAACATCCATGGTTAACGTCGCCACTGGTCTAAGCGGCGCCCGGTCGATACGCAGCCGCAACTAGCTCCAAAACGGAGATTATCGGACGAGCGCCAGCGGTTGTCAGCCGCCGCCCAGCGCCGCCAGCCGGTCGCGCGCGGTTTCGCCAAGCGCGGGATCGTCGGCGGCGACTTCCCACCAATATTCGGGCGCTTCCGCCGCCAGCGCGGTGATCGCGGCGTGGCGCAACCGGGGGCTTGGATGATGGCGCGCGATCCGCGCGGCGACGTCCGCCCCCTCGCCGAACGGCAACGCGAGCGCGAGCAGCGCCTCGCTCGGCGCCACCGTCAAACATTCGGCGATCGTTCCGCGCCCCAGATCGAAGCGATATTGGTCGATCCAGGGCTGGGCCGGATCGAACGCCATCAGGTTGAGCGACACCGACAGCGCCGCCGGCGGCAGCTGGCAATGCACGTCGCGCCGCGCGCGGTAGAGCACCAGCGCGCCGGGGCTCAGCCGCCGCCGCCCGATCGGCACCAGCCGGGCGGGATCGCCGGGCCGCCCGCCCACCGACCAGCCATCATATTCATAATCGTCGCTCTCATAGCCCGGGCCGAAATAGCCATAGCTCAGGAAGCTGAAATTATGGTCGTGCGGCAGGCTGTAGAAGAAGCTCGCCGGCCCGGCCGCGCGCGTCACCGCGTCATCGGCGGCGGGCCAGAAACAGGCGCGCAGCAGGAAGCGGCCGTCGGGCGGGTGGAGCAGCAGCACCTGCGGGCCATAGAGCGGCCGCGCCTCGCCCGTGCGGCGGAGCAGCTCGTCCACCGCCATCGCCGCGAGGAAATCGGGGTTGCGCCCCAGCCGCGCGAACAGCGGGCCAAGGCTCGCAAGGCCGTCCGCGTCGCGGGCGTCGACCCGGCTGTCGGCGAGCGCCGCGACCAGCGCGTCAAGACCGATCGGCGCGCCGTCACCGGGATCAAGCGCTAGCGGCATGCGAGCGCGGCCTCGACCTGGGGCAAGGTCGCGCGGGCAGCCGTGCGGACCTCGGCATTGGTGTCATGCGCCAGCTCGCGCAGCCGGGGCAGCGCGGCGCGGGCATCGAGCGCGAGCCATTCGCGCATCGCCGCCCAGCGCAGGAAATAGGCGGGGGCGCGGGTCGCGATCTCGAAGGCGGGCGCGGCATCCACCCGGCGCGCGGCGCGCAGATAGGCAAGCAGCAGCTGCGCGCGCGACGCGCCATGATCGAGCGCGGCGACGCGCAGCAACCGGCCGCTCGCCCGGTCGAAATCGCGCGCGAAAGGGGCGGCATCGGCGGCGATCGTGGCGGTGATCATCACCAGCGGCGCCCGCGCGCCCTCGATCGCCTGGGCATGGGTGCGCCCGTCGATCCGCCGCACCAGTCCATCGCGCAAGCGCACCGCGCCCGCCGGCACCAGCGGCGGCGCGCTCGCCGCGCGGAAATCAGGCCCCGCGACTTCGGTCCGCCACAACAGTATCTGGCCCGAACCGCGCTGATAGCGCACCACGCTCATCCGCCCCGGAACTACCAGACTATCGGCCGGCCGCGCGGGCGGCGCGACCACGCTGCCGGTGATGGTGAGCACGGGATGCTCGAAGAGCACCGCGCCGATCCGCCCGCCCTCGCGCTGGACGCGCAAGGGTGGCTCGAACCACGGATCGCGATCGAGCGCGGCGACCATCGGCGCGAGCAACACGCGCACCCAGCTGGCATCGTCGAGCAGCAACGTCGCCTGGCGCGCGACCGCCTCGGCGTCGGCCGCGTCGAGCCCGGCAAGCGCCGCCTCGGCGTGACGTACGGCATCGCTCGCCCGGTGCGCGCGCGCGAAGGCGAGCGAGCGCAGGCGTGCTTCTTCCAGCACGGCGCGATCGGCCAGCGTCGCGCGCAAAATGTCCTGCATCAGCTGGGATCGAGCTCGTAAATCAACATGCCGATGCCGACGATCATCTCGAACACATCGTCGGGCATCAGATCGGCCATGCGCAGCGCCCCCGTCGTCGCCACCTGCGTGCCGAGTTCCACGATCTTGCCAAGATCGATGCTCACCAGATCCATCGCCACTCCCCCTTTTTCGCCGATCGTAGCGATCGGCGCGCGTCGCGAAATTTACATCGCTGTAACGGGGACTTGGCGGCACAGCCGCGCCTGTGTAAGCGCGCTTCGGTGAGCACCGGCTTCGATCCCCGCCTGTTCTTGAGCTTCGGCAAGCGCGGCCATGGCGGGCTGCTGGGCATCGATTATCACGATCATGGCGAGGATTGGTGCACGCTGAAGCTGCCGTTCCGCCCGAACCTGATCGGCAATGTCGAATCGGGGGTGCTCGCCTCGGGGCCGATCCTGACGATGATGGACATGGCGACGAGTATCGCGGTGTGGCTGAAGCTCGGCACGTTCCGCGCGCACGCGACGCTCGACCTGCGCATCGATTATCTGCGCCCCGCGACTCCGGGGAAGACGGTGTACGGTCGCGGCGAATGCTACCGGATCACCCGCGCGATCTCGTTCATCCGCGGCCAGGCGCATGACGGCGACCCCGACGATCCGCTCGCGCATGTCGCCGGCACCTATATGTTCACCGAGCCGCAGCCATGAAGCTGCCGCCTTATGCCGATCTGCTCGGCCTGAGCGTCGATCTCGAGCCCGGGCTGCCGCCCTTGCTGACGATGCCCTTCACCGATGGCGTGACCGGGCGCCCCGGCTTCCTGCACGGCGGCGCGATCGGCGGCCTGCTCGAGGTCGCGGCGATCGCGGCGCTGCAACAGGCGCTCGATGCCGAGGGCGGCGGCCGGGTGAAGCCGATCGGGGTGACGATCGATTTCATGCGCGGCGGCCGCGAGAAGCTGACGCGCGCGCGTGGCATCGTGACGCGGCTGGGGACGCGGGTGGCGAATGTCGACGCGCTCGCCTGGCAGGACGCCGAGGACCGCCCGATCGCGCGGGCGCGGATGAACTATCTGGTGATGCGCGCGGGGTAGGGGGCGGTAGGGCCGTCTGGTATCGCCTGCAAGGTTGGTCGGTCCCGCCGAAATGACCGTATGACACAAGCAGACGTTGGACTGTTGACCGTCGACCAGGTTCGCGCTCCTTTAGAGCAATGTCGATTGCGGAAAAACGAGCGAACCGCACCACCGTCGTGATGGGCTCCGCTCGGGGCGATGGCAACACGGCCGCCGCCGTCCTTCATTTGAGTCAAAAACTTGGCATGCCGCCGAGCGTAGCCGATCTCTCCCGGCTCAGAATCTTCCCATTTGAATACGGTCGCCATGACGACCGCGATGATTTTCGAGCGGTGATCGAGATGATGCTTGAGAGCGATCATGTCGTCTTTGCGACGCCAGTTTACTGGTATTCTATGTCCAGTTCAATGAAAGGGTTCTTTGATCGGCTAACCGATCTGTTGTTCGATCCGGCCAGCCGCAAAATCGGGCGTGCGCTAGCGGGCCGATCGATCTGGCTCCTCGCTACGGGGACGGACGAGGATCTGCCTTCCGGTTTCCAAGAGCCATTTGCACGGACGGCCAAGTACTTCGGCATGATTTGGCGTGAAGCCATCTACTGCCAATCGATCAAAGGCTTGGCGCTTACGCCCGAAGCGCTGACTGGAGCCGAAAGGCTGGCAAAGCTGATCGTCGCCTAGCGACCCCGTTTTTGCCGTTTGGAGGCTTGGGCTTCGGATCGCGTTATCGGTCTTTCAAGATTCCTATGATACGGGATTCCTGCGCATAGCTAAATTCACCTTCTCCCAGCCACGCACGGCCATCGGGAAAACGCAATTCCACCCCTGACAATTCCCGCTCATCCGCAAGGCGCATATTGACCCCCACCATCGAGTTGCCGATTTTCGCGATTTTAGCATCGGTCAGTTCGAAATGGCTTGTTGATCCGCATCGTGGACAGAAGCGGATCGAGACACCAGGTTCAGGCTTGTCACTACGATTGTAGACCGCTGTCGTACCTTCAACAGAGACTTCGCTTGGTTGAAAGTAGCCCCAGATTGCACCGGACTTTTGGCACAGGCTGCAATTGCATTCGTGAATGAAGTCGGGGCGTTTTTCCAATTCTAAACGGACTTGGCCACAATGACAGGAGAGGTTCAGCATCCGGGCTTCTTACTCCAGCCGGGCACCCTTGAGAACGACGATTGTCAGCTAGTCTCGCCGGGGGCGCAATAGCGGACTGTCGCCAAACCACCCCCAAGCCCCCTATCGCGGCGTCAGCTTCAGCAGCCGCCCCGTCGAGCCCTGGCGTCCGTCCTCCAGCAGCCAGATCGCGCCATCCGGGCCTTGCTCCACCTCGCGGATGCGGGCGTCCATCGGCCATTGGTCCGCCTTGCGCGCGTTGGTGCCGTCGAGGTGGACATGCACCAGCGCCTGGCTCGAAAGCCCGCCGATGAACGCATCGCCGCGCCACTGCGGGAACATTTTGCCCGAATAGATCATCAGCCCGCCCGGCGAGATCACCGGGTTCCACCAGACCTTGGGCGCCTCATAGCCGTCGCCGGGCTTGTGATCGGGGATGTCGCGCCCGTCATAATGGCTGCCGTTCGACACGCGCGGCCAGCCATAATTGCGCCCCGGCAGGATCAGGTTGAGCTCGTCGCCGCCCTGCGGCCCCATTTCCTGCTCCCACAAATTGCCGGCCGCGTCGAACGCGATGCCGAGCAGGTTGCGGTGCCCGTACGACCATACCGCCGGATCGAAGCCCTTCGCCGCGAGCGGGTTGTCCGGGGCGGGCTGGCCGTCGAGCGTCAGCCGCAGCACCTTGCCGAGCGAGGCCTTGGGGTCTTGCGCGGGATCGAATTTCTGGCGCTCGCCATTGGTGTAGAACAGATATTTGCCGTCGGGCGAAAAGGCGATGCGGCCCGAATAATGGCCGTTGCCGGGGACGAAGGGGTGGGCGCGGTGGAGCGTCTCGACGCCTTCCAGCCGCGGCGCGGCGCCGTCGACCAGCTTGCCGCGCGCGAGGATCACGCCCTTGCCGCCCTCGCCGGTGGTCGAATAGCTGAAATAGACGAGGGCGTTCCGCGCGAAATCGGGCGCGAGCACCACGTCCATCAGCCCGCCCTGGCCCTCGCTATCCACCTTGGGCACGCCCGCGACCACCGCGCGCTGCTTGCCGTCGGCCGACACGAGCAGCAATTGCCCGGCCTTTTCGGTGATCAGCATTCGGCCATCGGGCAGGAACGTCATCGCCCAGGGCGACTCGAAATCGGCGACCACCTGCGTCTTGAACGGCGGTTCCTGCGCCCCGGCGGTGCCCCCCGCCGAACAGCCCGCCAACAGGACGATAGCGCACAACTTCAGGCTTTCACGCAACATTTCCGCTCCTCTTGCCACGTTCGGGCGCGGCGCCATGATCTTTTGCCAAATAAATCCATGCGCTAAACCCTTGGTGGGGAAAAGGGGGTCCGAATGCGGCTATTGAGCGGGGTGATGTTGCTGGCGGCGGCGAGCGGGGCGTTGGCGCAGGATAGGGCGGCCCCCGCGCCAGACCAGGCGGCCCCGCCGACGGCGGCGGATTTCGGCAAGAAGGCGTTTCTCGAAGGCCCGGTGCTCGCGCCCGATGGCCATGCCTATGCCGCCCGCGCCTATGTGAAGGGCGAGGTCAAGCTGGTGGTCGTTACCCCGCAGCCGGGCCAGGCGCCGCAAATCCGCCTCTTCGCGATGCCCAGCAAGCAGGAGATGGTGTGGTATCGCTGGGCCGGGCCGAACCGCCTGCTCGTCAGCCTGGCCTTCAACGGCATCTGGGAGGACCAGGAAAAGCGCCTCACGCGCGTCGCGATCGTCGATCTTGTCACCGGCAAGCAGACACCGATGGCGCTTCGTGAAGAGGGGTTCGACGGCGACAATGTGATCTTCGTCGATCCCAAGGGCGATTACGCGCTGCTCACCGTGCAGCCGACGCCTTACGACTGGCCTGACGTCTATCGCTTCGATCTGGCGACGGGGCTGCCCAAGAAGGTTGTCGCCTCGGTTGAAAATGTGTGGGACTGGTATGCGGATTCGAACGGCGTGGTGCGCGCCGGCATCGGCTTTGAGGATAATAAATGGTGGGTGCTTTACCGCGATAACGAAAGCGGCAAGTTCCAGCGGACCACCAAGCGCAGCCGCGATCAGCTTGCCGAGAATATCGCCTGGTTCAGTGTGATTCCGGGCAAAAGCTCGGGCTATGCGCTCGCGCTCACCGCCGAAGGGCGCTTCGGCCTGCGGCGCTATGATTTCTTGACGGACGAGCTGGGCGAAGTGGTGTGGCAACACCCGCAGGTCGATGTCGACGATGTCGATTTCGGCCCCGATGGCGAGCCGATCGCGATCTACTATACCGACGATCGCGACCGCGTGGTCTGGCTCGATCCCGAGCTCAAGCGCTGGCAGGCGGGGTTCGACAAGGCGATCCCGGGCGCTGTCAACCAGGTTGTGTCCTACGCCAAGGATCATTCGCGCGCGCTGGTCCGCACCGGGTCGGCGCACGAGGTGCCGGTCTATATGGTGTACGACAAGGCATCGAAGCATCTGGAGATGACCGCGACGCCTTATGAGGCGATGATGAAACACGCGCTCTCCACGGTCGAGCCGATCAGCTACAAGGCCCGCGATGGCCTGGAGATTCCGGGCTATCTCACCTTGCCGCGTGGGCGCGATCCCAAGGCGCTGCCGCTTATCGTGATGCCGCATGGCGGCCCGTTCGCGCGCGACAAATGGGAGTATGATTATTGGGTGCAGTTCCTGGCGTCGCGCGGTTATGCGGTGCTCCAGCCCAATTATCGCGGCTCGACCGGCTATGGCCGCAAATATGTCGAGGCCGGCACCGGTGCCTGGGGGCGCGGAATGCAGGACGATATCGACGATGGCGTGAAATGGCTGGTCGGCAAGGGCATCGCCGATGCCAAGCGCGTGTGCATCATGGGCGGCTCGTTCGGCGGTTATGCGGCGATGTGGGCGGCGGCGCGCAACCCCGAAATCTATCGCTGCGCGATCAGCTTCGCGGGCGTCTCCGACGTGCGCTCGCAGCTTGGCTTCCAGTCGAGCGCGTTCAGCGCGCCGCGCTATTTCCGCGATTGGCGCCAGCGCGTGGCGGGGGCCGCGAAATTCGATTTCGACACAATCTCGCCACTGAAGCACGCTGATAAAATCAACATGCCGCTGCTGCTGGTTCACGGCACCGCTGACACGCGCGTGCCGTTCAGCCAGTCGCGCAAGCTGCACGAGGCGTTGGCCAGGCTCGGTAAACCGCACGAATGGGTGGTGTACAAGGACGAGACCCATTTTCTGGAAGACCCGGCGAACGCGACCGATTTCCTCCAGCGGGTCGAGGCGTTCCTCAACAAGCACAACCCGGCCTGATCGCCCGCTTGCGCCCGGAGGCGCGGCGGGCTATGGAGGTTGTGCCTTCTCGACATCGTGAAAAATGCCGAGGCCGGCCCCCGCAGGGGTCGGCGCCGAGGCGCTGTAGCTTTGTCGGAGCCTGAATGGTCGATCTCGCCCGCCTGCACCAGTTGATCGAGCCCGAAGCGCGCGCGCTCGGCTTCGCGCTGGTGCGCGTGAAATTCTTCGGCGGCGAAAGCGACCCGACGCTGCAGGTGATGGCCGAACGCCCTGACACCCGCCAGCTGACGATCGACGATTGCACCGCGCTCTCGCACCGCCTGTCCGACCTGCTCGACCGCGAAGACCCGATCGAGGACGCTTACCGGCTGGAAGTCAGCTCGCCGGGGATCGATCGCCCGCTCACCCGGCCGGACGATTATGCCGACTGGGCGGGGCACGAAGCGCGCATCACGCTCGCCGAGAAGCGCGACGGGCGCAAACAGTATAAGGGCACGCTTGCCGGGCTCGAGGGCGGCGATGTGCTGCTTGACGATGCCCAGGGCGTGCGGCACGCCATCCCGCTCGCGGCGATCGAAGACGCCAAGCTGCTGCTCACCGACAAGCTGATCGCCGCCACCCAGCCGCTCTCCACCGCCGGCGCCGACGAACAAGAAATCGAAACAGAGGACCAAGACTGATGGCCACCGCCATTTCCGCCAACAAGGCCGAGTTGATCGCGATCGCCGATGCCGTCGCCAAGGAAAAGCTGATCGATCGCATGATCGTGATCGAGGCGATGGAAGACGCGATCCAGCGCGCGGCCCGCGCGCGCTATGGCGCGGAGAATGACATTCGCGCCAAGCTCGATCCGCAGTCGGGCGATCTGCGGCTGTGGCGCGTGGTCGAAGTGGTCGAGGCGGTCGACGATTATTTCAAGCAGGTCTCGGTGGTCGACGCGCAGAAGCTGCAAAAGGGCGCGAGCGTGGGCGATTTCATCGTCGATCCGCTGCCGCCGATCGAATTCGGCCGCATCGCCGCGCAGGCGGCGAAGCAGGTGATCTTCCAGAAGGTCCGCGACGCCGAGCGCGAGCGCCAGTTCGAGGAATTCAAGGACCGCGTCGGCGAAATCATCACCGGCGTGGTGAAGCGCGTGGAATTCGGCCATGTCGTTGTCGACTTGGGCCGCGCCGAAGGCGTGATCCGGCGTGATCAGCAGATCCCGCGCGAAGTGGTGCGCGTGAACGATCGCGTCCGCTCGCTGATCCTCTCGGTGCGCCGGGAAAACCGGGGGCCGCAGATCTTCCTCAGCCGCGCGCACCCTGATTTCATGAAGAAGCTGTTCGCGCAGGAAGTGCCCGAGATTTACGACGGCATCATCGAGATCAAGGCCGCCGCGCGCGATCCGGGCAGCCGCGCCAAGATCGGCGTGATCAGCCATGACAGCTCGATCGACCCGGTCGGCGCGTGCGTCGGCATGAAGGGCAGCCGCGTGCAGGCGGTGGTGCAGGAACTGCAGGGCGAGAAGATCGACATCATCCCCTGGTCGCCCGACACCGCGACCTTCGTGGTGAACGCGCTCCAGCCGGCCAATGTCAGCCGCGTCGTGCTCGACGAGGAAGAAGACCGGATTGAGGTGGTGGTGCCCGACGATCAGTTGTCGCTGGCGATCGGGCGGCGCGGGCAGAATGTGCGGCTCGCGAGCCAGCTCACCGCCAAGGCGATCGACATTCTGACCGAGGCGGACGCGAGCGAGAAGCGCCAGCGCGAGTTCATCGAACGCTCCGAAATGTTCCAGAACGAGCTCGATGTGGACGAGACGCTGGCGCAGCTGCTGGTCGCCGAGGGCTTCGGGAACCTGGAAGAAGTCGCTTATGTCGAGGTCGATGAAATCGCCTCGATCGAGGGCCTCGACGAGGAAATCGCCGCCGAGCTGCAAAGCCGCGCCCAGGAAGCGCTCGATCGCCGCGAGGAAGCCGCGCGCGAGGAGCGCCGGGCGCTGGGCGTCGAGGATGCGCTCGCCGACATTCCGCATCTGACCGAGGCGATGCTGGTCACGCTCGGCAAGGCGGGGATCAAGACGCTCGACGATCTCGCCGATCTCGCGACCGACGAACTGGTGCAGCGCAAGCGCGCCGAGCCGCGCCGCCGCGGCGAAGATGCGCCGCGCCGCGAGAGCCGGAGCGAGGACAAGGGCGGCATCCTGGCGGAATATGGCCTGAACGAGGATCAGGGCAACGAGATCATCATGGCCGCCCGCGCTCACTGGTTCGCCGATGAGGAGGACGCGCATGCGGACTCCGAACAATGAGACGCGCGGGCTAGTCACCAACGCGGTCGAGCCGGCGGATGACCCCATCCGCCGCTGCATCCTGTCGGGCGAACGCGCGCCGCGCGGCGGGTTGCTGCGCCTCGCGCTCGCGCCCGACGGGCAGATTCTGCCCGATCTGCGGGCGAAGGCCCCGGGGCGGGGGGCGTGGATCGGCGTCGCGCGCGCCGAGCTTGATGCAGCACTCGCCAAGGGCAAGCTGAAGGGCGCGCTCGCCCGCGCGTTCAAGACGGGCGAGTTCACCATTCCCGCCGATCTTTCCGAACGGATCGCGCAGGGGCTCGAACAGCTTTTCCGCGACCGGCTGGGGCTGGAGGCACGCGCCGGCGCGCTGGTGATCGGCGGCGAGCGGATCGAGCGCGCCGCGCGCGAGGGCAAGCTGCAACTGCTGCTCCACGCGAGCGATGCCGGCGCCGATGGCCGCCGCCGGCTCGACCAGGCCTGGCGCGTGGGGAGCGACCGGGAAGGCAGCGATCTCAAGGGGCTAGTGCTGACGTTTCCGCGCCCTATATTGTCGATGGCGCTGGGGCGCGAAAATGTGGTATCCCTTGGGATCACAGACCCCGGCGCGGCCCGGCGGTTGCGCGATGCGCTCGACCGCTGGCTGCACTTTATCGGACCCCCGCCCGTGAGCCCGGCTTGCGAAACCCCCTCGCAAGGCGCATCGGCTGTGGCCCAAGCCGCGCATGATTGAAGGACGTTAGAGCGACTCGATGAGCGATACCGACAACGACAAGCCGAAACTGGGTATGCGCCAGCCGCTGGGCCTGAAGCGCACGGTGGAAACGGGCAAGGTGAAGCAGAGCTTCAGCCATGGCCGTTCGAACACCGTGGTGGTCGAGGTCAAGCGCCGCCGCATCCTGGGTCGCCCGGGCGAGGCCGAGGCGCCCGTCGAGGAAGCGCGCGCCGCGCCCGCGCCGGCTGCCGCCCCCGCGCGTCCCGCCGCCCCCAGCCGCGCGCCCGTGGCGCCCGCCGGTCGTCCGCTGAACGACGCCACCGCCCGCCGCGAGCTGCAGGAAAAGCTGCTGCGCGAGGCCGAGGAGGCCCGGCTCACTGCACTCGAGGAAGCGCGACGCCGCGAGGAGCGCGAGCGCGCCGAGGAAGAGGCGCGCCGTGCCGAGGAATCGCGCCGTCGTGCCGAGGAAGAGGCACAGCCCGCGCCCGCGCCCGCGCCCGAGCCGGTCGCGGAAGTCGCCGCGCCGGTCGAGACGCCGGCCCCGGTGGAGGCGGCCCTCGCGCCCGCCGAGCCGATCATGCTGCAGCCCGATGCGTCGCTCCCCGCGCCGCGGCGATTCACGCCGGTCCAGCGTCAACAGCCGATCCGCAAGCCGGAGCCCAAGCCCGAGGCCGCTCCTGCCGCCGCCGCGCCAGCCCCGGCCGCGACGCCCAGCGCCCCCGCG
>LWDJ01000044.1 GCA_002083435.1 Proteobacteria bacterium SG_bin6
CGTTCCCCGATAGCTCAGCGGTAGAGCACTCGACTGTGAATCGAGCGGCCTTTGGTTCGAATCCAACTCGGGGAGCCACGCGGAACCCCCTAAAGCATTGATCTATCGCGGCTTTTTCCCGGTTTCCGGCGCCTCGTTACCCCGCGAGTTCCCACGCCACGTTTCCGCGCGTCGCTTATGGAGTTCCTGGCCCCCGCACATCTCGATCCACTTAAGCAGCGTATCGGTGCGAGCGCCATAGAGGCGCTCGACGCGACGCCAGCCGCCTCGCACGAACTCTTCGGCGAACTCGGGCGGGGCCGGCTGGATAAGCCGGGTCGGCGGGCGACGATAGGGCTTTTTCGGAGCTTTCTCAGTCATGGGCGAGGAGCCCTTGATTCGCATGCGAGTGGACAGGCCGGTAGAGCCCGACGACAGGGCCGAGTAGCTTTTCGGCTAGGTCGATCTCGTCTCTATATGGCCCATCGGCGATCGCAAGCGCGTTGCTGCCGTCATTGTCGCGGAGCCCGCCACAGAACCAGCCGAAGCGCGTTCTGCGCACCTGGACAATCTCGCGCGTCCGTCGCTCATAGCCCCAATTGGCGGAAGGCGCCGGCGCCACGTACTCGATTAGGTAGAGGCCACCGTTGGTAGGGATTTTGCCCTTTCTGCCATCGCTCTCGACGACGACGACCTCTCCCTGACGAATCAGTGGAGCATTCCTGTCGTCGGTCGCGGCGTGCACGATCGCCCACGCGGGCACGCTGTCGAACAACTCAAGGCTGCTACGGCTGGTACGGACCTCCTCAGCCATCGGTGGTGTGCCGGGGCGGTGTGCGCCCATAGAACAACGTCAGGTTGATGCCGAGCCATTGCAGCTCGACAAAGCGCCCCTCCCCCTCGCCTGGGGCGTCGAGACGGTCGATCAGCGTAGAGCCCCAATTGTAATGAGGCTCGATCGCGGCAAGCGCCCGACCAACGCCACGGCGGATGTTGGGCAAGACAGCGACGGTCATGCGATCATCCTCCCGTCGGCGCCAAGGTCGGCGGTGGCATAGACCCGCACGTGCGCGAGCACGGCGTCACGGCCACCAGGCACCAGCTTGAGCAAGTCGCTCAGCTCGCGCGTGCGCCCGGTGAAAGCGGCATCATACCAAAGGCGTTGATCGTCGCGCATCCTCGGATCGGTGAAGCCATCGAGGTTGGGCTTATCTGGCGCATTGGCGGGCAGCCATACCATCATTTCGCCGTTAGGGCTCGCGCAGATCGATCCGCCGTGTTGCAGCAAGCGCTCAACCCAGGCGGCGGCGAATAGCTCAAGCCCTGGCAGGGCAGCGGCCGATGAGTGTGTGGCATCAGCCATTGTTCGTTCCCTTCCCAGCGCGTTCGTTGAGCAGCCGAAGCGCGAAATCGAGGTCGATCTGCTCGCCGAAGGTGGGGCGGCATGTGTCCACGATCACCATCGCCTGCTCCGCTGTCTTGCGCTTGTTCAAGACGCCGGGAATCAGATGTGCCCGCACGCGCGCCCGCGCTTCAGCGTCGAGAGCGGCGCATATGGCGACGAGCAGTTCGATCGCCGCACTGGGCTCGACACCGCTCAAGATTTCCACCTTGCGGACGGCTTCCCGCTGGCTCGGATACATGAACCGCACGGGCAGGCGATCGACCTTCTCGCGCTCGGCGCGGGCGGCGCGATTATAGTTCTGCTTTACCTTGCGAGGCGCGGCGGTTGGCAAGCGCACGATGTTGGAGGCAGACGCAGCATTGGCAGGCTTGGCGCCGGCCGGTAGGGGCTGAGTAGCCATGTTCGTCTCCTTGTCAGACGGGTTGGTCAGAGCCGGCGCGAGGTGGCACCCTTGCCCCGGCTCGTTTTTATGGGTATCCGTAAATCATGGCTGATGCAATACCGGGTATCCAAAAAAAGAGGGGACGGCCGGCGACCGGGCGAACGGGCGTGATGGTCAAGCTGCTGCCCGAGGAACTGGCGCGGATCGACGCATGGCGCGGCGAGCAGCAGCCTGAGCCATCGCGGCCCGAGGCGATCCGATCCCTCGTCCGTCAGGCGCTCGGCTAGGCCGGGTGGGATTCTTATCCTCCTTTCTGCGGCTCTTCTCTGGCCGGCTCCCCTCGCAACCCGCGTCCCCAAGGCGAAGAATTGCCGTATCGCCTACTTTCCCCAACGCTGTTGCTGCCAAAAGACCAAGCGACGCCGATTATATCATCGGGCTCCGGATGCTCGGCCTAAGCGAAGGGGCTCCTTCGCACGTCGCATTTGTAAAAGCGGCGATCCACCATCTCGACTGGCCCAAGCCGATTGATCTACGCCGTCACGGTAAACGGCTTGGCGCGGATGAACTGCGCAAGATGGGGCTGCGCGCGAACACCGTTATCACGCGAGAATTTCTAGACATTTTGACCGACGAAGGGCGCGAGGACCCGGTTGAAGCAGCCCATGCGATATACCGAGGAATATTCGGTTCGACGGCAAATTCCGGCCAGTTAGCGCGCACGGCGGCAGCCATGGGGTCTAACGCGAAGGTGAAAGTTACCCCCAACACGATGGCGGCAGGCCCCTGTCCGGCCTGTATCGCCCTTTCCAAAAAGCTCATCCCTATTGAGCGCGCGCCCGCTGGGCCGCTTCCAGGCTGCCCTCACCCTTCTCAGTGCAAGCTTCACTGGCAAGCAGTCGTAGAATTCGATTAGTTGACCATCTCCGTTCAACCATATCGCCGCCGCCGGCTCACCGCGTCCGGGGCATCCCGCAAGGCCTGCTTATAGGCCGCCTCGCCCGCCTGAGCTGCCCGTTGATCGGCATAGCCCTGCAACCCTTGGACGAACTCCTTGGTCGTCACGGCCCCCCGCGCGTCCAGGTGGAAGTGCTGGTGAACCACGGTGCCGGCGCCAGCCGGGCGCAGAGCCCCCAGGTTCGGGCTCACCGCCAGGGTTTCCCCTCGCGATACCCGCGCGATCGGCGCGCCGTTCAGCGACAGCGTGTTGCGGTCAATGCCGGGCACGCCGCCGAGCACCATGCTGCCGCCGGTCGCGAACCCGGGAAGGCGCGGCAAGCCCACGGCACCGAGGATCGAGCCCACGGCGTTCCCAAGGCCGCCACCACCACCGCCACGTCCGCCGCCGAACAGTCGGCTCACGCCGCCAATGAGGCTGCCGAACAGTCCGCCGCCACCCCCGCCGCCAGCAGGCCCGAACAAACCATCAGCGAGCGGCCCGATGATCGAGCGCTGAATACCGATTCGGATCAGCTCGCCGACGATATCGCCGAGCGCGCCCTTGAGCCCCAGCGCCGCCTTGGTGCTCTCCACCAAGCTATCCTCAAGCGTCTGGAGCCCGCGAACCTCGATCGCCTCGATTCGGCTATTAATGTCGCCGAGGCTATTCCGTAGCTCGGTGCGGTAGCGCTCGCCGGGGGAGGCGTTGTCTTGGTTGATCCGCCGCTGCCCAAGCTCACGGATGCGCGGGAGCGAGTCGAGCGTGATCTGGGCAAGCTGCCTTTCCTGGTCGCTGGCAAGGCCCCGCTTCGCCAAGTCAATGACCCGCTGTGCCGCCTGGCGCCGCTCCTCGATCGCGAGGTCGAGCAGCTGCAGCTCGATCTTCCGGCGCTGGTCCGCCGTGGCGGAAAGCGCGTTCTCGGCGTCGAGAATTTCGCGCTGGGCATCGGAGCGTCCGCGCGCCAGTTCCAACTGGTCCGCCGCATCGCGAATGGCGGCGGTGCGATCGATGTAAGCAAGCTGCGCGTCGGCGAGCTTGCCGATCAACTCACGGCGCTCCTTGAACTCGGCCTCGGTCAATTCGCCGCGACGCCGACGCTCTTCCGCATCGTCGAGCCGGCCGGCGCGATCGAGATTGATCCGCTGGCGCGCGAAATCGTCTTGAAGTGCCCGATCAGACGTCAGGTTCGACTGCGCGCCGAGCAGCTCGCTTCGCAGCCCGATCAGTTCCCGCTCGGCACGCGCGGCATTGCGCGCGGCCTGCTCGCGCTCACGCGCAGCCGCCTTGGCATCCCGTGCCGCTTCCCGCGAAGCCTTGGCACCATCCCGCTTCGATTGTGCGGCGGCCTTCTCCGCCGCCTCGGCTGATTTAACGGCCTGCGTGGCAGTGGTGAGTTCGGCGCGATACTTCGCCAGCCCGGCCGCGTCGCCGGCCTGAATGCCCCGCCCCTGCTCCTCCACCAGCGCCAGGCGGGCGCGGGCGCGCTCAAGATCGTTGGTCGCGGTGGCCAGCGCGACTTGCTTCTCGACAAGGCCGGTCGTCGTCTGGCCGATGCCAAGCAAGGCGCGATCGGCGGCCGTGGCGGTGCCGGTGAGCACGCGCTGTTCGGCCTTCAGGCGCTCGGTGCTGCGCGCCGCGTCCACGGCGGCGGCACCTTGAGCAGTGATGCTCTTGACCAGATCGCGATATTCCGGCCGATCGCCAACCAGCTTGCGCACCGCGAGCACCACGTCATTGATCGGTCGTTGGGTCCGCACAGCCTCCTCGGCAATCTCGCGAAGGCGGGTTTTGATCGGGTCCGATGGCGCCACCTCGGGCAAGCGCACGCCAGCCGCAAAGGTGGGCTGGGGACGCCCGCCGGCGTCCGCGATGGCGATCAGGGTGCGGTTGCGCGCGTCGCTATATGTCCGCGTGCCCTGCTCGATATCTTTCTGGCGCGACTGTGCCGCCGCCAGGCGCTCCACCGCGACGCGCTGGCGATTGAGGGCGCCAGTCGCCAGATCGACGAACGTCGCCAGATCGGCTTGCTCGCCCGACAGGGTATCGGTGGCATTGGCCGCCTCCAGCAGCTTCGGCACAAGCGTTGTGCCGAGGATCGATCCGGCGGCGAGAATGGCGGCGCCCCAGGGGCCAGCGAAGAACGTCGCGACGGCGCCAGCCTTGCCACCCACGTCCGCGAGCGCATCCGCCACCTGAGGCGCTTGCTGCGCGAAGATTAGGAACGGCGACTGGCCGCCACTGAGCTGGGTGCCGATATCCGACACCTGCCGCCCGATATTGCGCTGCGCGTTGGCGATGCGACCGGCTTCCCGGTCCACGTCATTCGCGGCCTTCTTCGCCCCCTCGCCCACCTTGCTGAAGCTCGCGGTGCTCTGCGTCGCGACGCGATCGAGGTTAGCGCTGAGCGTGCTGGCGGTCGCTTTCATGCGATCCGCCGAGGTCGAAAAGGTGGCGTCGAGTTTTTTGATGTCGCCCTCGGCCTTGTCGAGCTTGGCGACGACTTCGACGACGACGCTTTCAGCAGTGACGGGCATCAGCCGGCTCCCAATTTGCGGACGGCGGCGGCCAGTCCCTTTTTCAGCAGGTTAGCGACTTCCTTGCGCTTGCGGGCGACGGCGGGCGCCATGAACGGGCGCGCCGCCATCTTGCTGGTCCCGAATTCGAGATGCTGACTATAGGGGGCATTGCTGCTCACCTCCGCCGTCACCGGCCCCACCATGTTCGTCTCGATATTCCGGGCCAGCACGCCAGTATCGTTCGAGGGCGGTTCGCCCGGCTTGCTGGGGACGTGCCCCTTGCCGCTCACTGAGCCCGCCGTGATCGAGCGCGCCGCCTCAACCTCAATGATCTGGGCAGCGGCGAACACCACGGGGCCAAGCTCGCGCTCCAGCCCCTCGGCGAGGCGTTTCAGGCCGCCGCGTGCCGTCACAGCCCCGTCTCGGGATCAGCGGCGCGGCCATAGATGCGGGCGCCAAGGATGGCGAAGGCGAGCGTCCAGGCGTCTTGCAGCGGCCGATCGACGACATAGAGGTCAAGCAAGCGCTTGGCGTCCGCCGGCTTGACGGTCACAGCGCGACCATTCACTTCGCCTTCGCCGCCACCGATCAGGGCGAGCCGGATCGTCTCATGACAGTCGCGCTCGACGAACTCGGCGGCGAGCACCTCGCTAATAGCGACATTGGACCAATCCGGCGTTCCATCGGGGACGAAGGCCCGCCCCTTCGCCATGCGCGAGAACAGCGCGCCGAGGCCGAGTGGCTGATGCGTGCCATCGGGCAGCGAATAGCCGCAAACCCGTTCCAGCTCGGCCGCCTCGCGCGGTGGAAGGGCGAAGCGGTAGACGCCATCGGCGAAGGGCACGCGAAGATCGGTGCGCAGCTTCGGGCGCTCGGCTAGGGCGCGAAGATGGGTGGCAAGCGCGTCGATCATGCCGCCAGCCCTGCCCACGCGGGGATCACGGGCGCGCCGAAGCAATCGACCGGCTGGGCACGCTCCTCGGCGGTTGCCTCGCGCCCCTCGATCCGGGCCTCAAGCGCAGCGCGAGCAAGGCGCCACGTCTCCGCGATCGGCTCGCGCTCCAACGCCACCATGAGCGCCTGGGCGACGTTGGACGTGACTTCCACCCGCTGCCCGCCGATCACGCCGACGCCACCGCCGACCAAGGCGGCGAACACAATGCCCCGGCCAGCCGCGATCGAGGTGCTCGGGCCGCGAACAGGAGCGGGGCCGCCGGACATAGGGGGAAGGCCGCCGTATAGCTTGAAGATAGAGCCGAAGGATCGCTCAACGTCGCGCATCAGCGGCAGGGAGAGGAAGAGGCGGAAGGCGCCCCCGAACGCCTCGGTCCAGACATCAATCCGCTTGCCCATCAGCTCGGCGCGCCGCTCGTCGGGCGATTTCATGGCGAGGCCGCGCTGCTGAAGCTCGAAAACCGGCGTCATGCCGGCCCGGCGGGTCTGAAGCTCGTCGAGAGCCTGCGCGATGATCGGATCAAGCGGCATAGCGTGCACTCCATCGTTTCCTTGATTGCCCACCATCGGGCCGTATTTTCTGGCCGATACGATCGCTCCAGCGAGCGAGAACGGTGCGCGTCACGCCGCGACGATCGATCTGATACAGCTCGGCTTGGCCGCCGATATTGAATTCGCCTTCGCGCTCAGCATCGGGGAGGCGGCGCTGCGCCTCGATTAGGGGTAGACAATCGCGCATCGGATCGAAGCGGCAAGGGTCGGAAACGTCAGCCAAAGCGAGGCCATCGGCCAACCCGGGGATCAGCCCGGTTAAGGGATCAGCGGCCACATACTGGCATAAGCGAACGGGCTTCGGGGTGTGGCCTTTGGAAAGGCTGTCGGTTTGGATAAGCCACGCTTCGGGCTGCCCCCTCTCCTCGGACCAGAATGCCACCACCAGCGAAAGGTGCATTGGGGAGCCGATCTCCATTTCGTCGGCATTCTGACGCCACAGTTCGCTCGCGAACTGGGCAATCCGCTCCAACGCAACGGCAGGATCACCCATCGAATTTACGAACGCTGCGCACCGGGTGTGCCGCTCATTGAACCGGGTCTCAGGCGTCCAACCGGTGAAGGCCAGAGCGAGCCTTGCCCGCTCCGAGACGAAGACCTTAGAGGCGAAAGCAACAACTCGCCCATCGGGATCGATCGCTGCCGTATCCGTAAGGATATAGGCTGCATCCGGCTGAGTGATCACGTTGAGTGCCGTCATGGCACAGTCACCATGGCAGCGGCGCGACGGCTTATCCCGTAACCCCTGAGACGGGGGGGCCTTTCCGTCTTGACCGTCGTTTGAGACTGCTCGGGACGCGAACTCCCACCGCCGGCCAAGCCGCTTATGAGCGAGCCGATTGCGGCAGAGCCTAGAAGGATCGCAGCGCTCGCAATTTGGCCAAGGCCGGGGACGACGTTCGCAACGACAGCGCCGGCGATGGTGATGATCTGTCCAAGCACCTTAGCCATAAACGCAGTCCTTGGTGCGAGCGCTCACTTGCCGGGCCAGGAACGGCTGGGCCAACTGCTCACGAAGCTGATGCATCTGGCGTTGCAACGCGCGGACATGCGCGGCGCGCGCGGCGACTAGTTCCGCGCGGCCTTCTTCGTCGATCCATCGGCGGATTACTCGGTCGCTCGCGCCATAATGCTGGCCAACGCCGCTCCAGCCAAGCGAGATGAAGGTCGCGCGGAAATCGGGGGGACGCGGGCGCGGCGGACGATGGGCGGGCTTGGTCATGCCCGCACGATGCTACTTTCGCGGCCAGACGGTTACCGCCGTTAGTCTGCCGTCACGCGGGTTGTGCGGTTGATTGGTAGCGCTCGGATCGCCGCGCGTGCCGGGCGTATCCCGACTTCCACCGCGCGTACCCACAATGCTCGGCGCGGGCGCGGCGCAGTTCCTCGCCGCCGCACTGCTCCACCCATCGGGCGATGCACCGATAATTGGCGCGGTAATGCTCCTCGATTTCCCTCCCCCAGCCCATGCGGACAAAGGTTTCGGCGAAATCATGCGGGGCGGGTCGATAGGGCCGGATCATGCCCGTGTCCGGGCGGCGAATTCGAGCAGCGGGCGACGGCATGGCGCACGAATCGCTGTCGAGTGTTTGTCAGGTTACCGCCGTCAATCGTGCCTTGGGAACTCCGAACAGAACAGCTCGACAGCCTCGCGCAAGTTGGCGATCGCCTCAACGGCCGTTTCGCCTTGCGTGGTTGAGCCGGTCACGGGGTCGCGCGCGATGAAGCCGCCTTCTTTGGCTTGCTCTATAACAGACGAACGCTGAACGTCATCCATCGCGCGCGCGATATGCTCCGGCTCGCCATCTTCCATCGCGGCTTCAAGATACGCCTCCACGGCCTCCGGCGTATTGAGGTAGCGGGCCGGGTCGAATGGGGTGAGTTCGGGCGCCATGTTGCCGGCTGTGCCGGCAGGTGAGGTTACCAGTTACCGCCGTCAAAGCGCGCGCGAGAGCGCGTCGGCATAGTCATAACCCGTCGAGACAAGATGATCGGTGATCGCATCCACCAGTGGGTCCACCTGGTCGTCATGTGTGCCGTTCGGAAACGCCGCCAGCTCGGCGACCAGATCGCCGATCCATGGCGCGTTCACCGGCAGCGATACCATGCCCGACGATATCGAGGGCAGCACGTCGAGCGCGCGGGTGTATTTGTCGCTCCGGCCGCGCCGGATCGGCACCACCGGCATACGGCCTTCGCCACGGGTAAGCCGCTGAATAAGCCCCGTGCCGCTCACCGCGTCTTCAATCTTGAACGCCACCAAAGGGCCGGATCGAGCGTCCGTCTTCGCCACCTCGCGCGCCCATAGCGCCCGTGCCGCACGCTCTAGCTCGGGGGCCTCGAATTTCCCCCGAACCTGGTCCAAGAGATAGAGCACGCCGTCGCGCCCCATGCCCCAGACCTGGAACACGCTGTAATCGTTCCGCTCGCCGGTCTTTTGCGCCGTATCGGCGTAGATCACGCGTCGGCGCAGATCGAGGCTGGCGCCGTGGGCGTGCTTGCGGAAATCCTCGAGCCGAAACAGGTTGCCCCCGGCGACGATGGGCGACTGTTGGTAGAGCGCCTCCCACCCTACGGGGTCCATTTGTTCTTTCATCTTTAGCAGGAAATCGAGGCTCTTGAGCTGGGGAAACAGCGGCTCGCCTTCACGGCGGTGCTCACTATCCTCGGTCGCGATGGCGGGATAGCTCACCACCTTTACCGACTTGTCGCGCTCGATCAGCCGGCCGGCGAGGTCGTCCACGTGCCAGCGTGTCAGGATCATCAGCAATCCGGCATCGTCGGCGAATCGGGTCGCGAAGTCGTCCGTGAACCAATCCCAGATGCGATCGCGGACCGTCTGCGAATTGGCTTCCTCGCGGCCCTTCACCGGGTCGTCGATCACGCCTAAGTCCAAGCTCTCGCCGGTGACGGAACCGCGCACGGTGGTATTGCGGAAATAGCCCTGCCGCTTCGCGAACTCGATCAACTGCCGGTTGAGCACCGGCCCGCCCGTGCCATTGGTGGGGCCATCGCCGACGACTAGCTCGGGGAACGTGCGGCGGTAGCGCTCGCTCGCGAACATGCGCTGGAGCTTGCCGTTGGTGCGCTCGCCGAGCCGTTCCGAGAAGCTGGCGAAGATGGT
This sequence comes from Proteobacteria bacterium SG_bin6, assembly GCA_002083435.1. Classification (GTDB taxonomy): domain Bacteria; phylum Pseudomonadota; class Alphaproteobacteria; order Sphingomonadales; family Sphingomonadaceae; genus Sphingomonas. Next base: position 9,853 of record LWDJ01000044.1, read on the forward strand.
TTTGCGATCCGGGTTCTTGCCCGATGCCCAGGCGATGAAATCCGTGATCGTTTCGGACTTGCCATGTTGCGGCGGCGCCTGGACGATCAGCCTGGGACGGCGGCCAGCAACCAGATCATCATGAAATTGCTGGAGATGGTGCGCCAGGTCGCGTTGCCACCACCCTTTCTTCATCTTCGGGTTCATGCGCTGGCGGAAGGCCCAGAAACTCGCCCGCGCCTCCTCGATCGCCAGCGCTTCCAGCACGTCCAGATCGGCGGCGCTGGTCAAGGCTCGTAAACCTGAGTTGGGAGCCCGCGACGCTCGGCCTCGGCAATCGCCTCATCGCGGCTCATCGGATAGTGGCCAACGCGTCCGGTGTGTTCCGTGGTGGACACGTCGCGCCAATCTTCCGGCGCCTGGTTCTTCAAGCCGAACTGCACGGCCGACGACGCGCCGGGGCCGCCACCGCCCTGGGCGATTTCGCGGAGCCGCTTCTCCCACCAAGTGCTAGCCTTGGCCTTCCCGATCGCCACCGCTTGGGCGAATTCAGGGTGCTCGCGCTGCCAATTGGTGATCGTCGAGCGGCAGACCCCAATTTCTCCAGCGAAGGACGCGATCGAGAACCCTTCCGCCATGTGCTCGATCACTTCATTGCAGTAGGTCGCGCGATATAGGGATGGGCGGTGCGCCGGCAGCCGATCGGCTTGGGCCACCAGCGCACCGCCCGCCGCGCGAGGAGCGTCGCGCGGATCGGTGATCAAGGCTCACCCATCGCGGCGAGCAGCTCTTTGGCGCTCAGCTTGGAAAGGGCCTCGATATCGACGCCGCCGCGCACCTCGGCGGGCGCCGGTGCAGCCGCGACAGGCTCGGGCACCGCCGCCTCGGCGGCAGGGGCAACGGGGCCTAGGCACTCCACGATGCGGCCGGCGCGGCGCGCATCCTCGGCCTGGGCCTCGGTCATCTCCACCTCGATCGGACGGCTGCCGACTTGGGCCGGGCCTGCCACGGTCATCAACCCGCCGGAATATCCGTCGCGCCCGACGCTCACGCGGTAACGCTGGACCTCCGGCGGCGCTTCGGTAATCGTGAGATTGAACCGCGTTGCGAGTTCGGTGAGGCGGGCACGGTCAAGCTCCAGCGTCGCTTCTTCGGCACCGAGCCACCGCTGCCCTCCACGAACCGGGATCGGGCCGACGTTGGTGCCGGGGTAGCGGTTCACGCGGACCCGGAAGCGGCCGTGGCGGGCATCCTCTGCGGCCTTGCGGGCGGCGACGGCCTCGGGCGACCGGGCGGCGCGGGTGGCGAGGAGCCGCTTGTGCTCGGCTTCCGCCGCCTGCGCCATCGCGGCATGAAAGCGATCGACCGGCCAAAGGTCACCAGGCTCGGCGAAGCGGGGGATGGTCATCTTGACCAGGCGCTTGACCGGCGAGGCGCCCCGCCAGCAGAGGTTGCCACCATAGCCGCGCGCCAGCATCTCGGCATCGATCAGCGCCTCGGCTCCGTTCGGGCGGGCGGCGTTGATCGCGGGCAGCTGGGCGGCGTTGGCTTCGAGGCGCGCCAAGAAGGCCGCGAACGCCTCAAGGGTAGGCGCCCACTTGTCGCGCAGCTCGGCGGCTAAGGCGTCGCGCTCGGCCTTGGCCGCGTCATAAGAGGCGCGCTTGGCCGCCTTGCCCTCGTCCGCGACGATCGCCGCGACCTTTGCCTCGGCGGCGGTGATCCAGGCACGGTGCCGCTCGCGATCGAAGTCGATTTCGCGCACCGCGTCACGGGCAGCGCGGGCTTCATCAAGCGGCACCGTGATATCGACGGCCCGTGCCCGGTATCGGGCCTCCTCGGCGTCGAGCGCGACGATCGCGGCTTGGGTCTCGGCGATGGTGGCGCGGATATCCGCAAGGCGGCCGGATGGCCCCAGTAACTCATGCTGGCGCTTTTCGAGTGGTTTAGCCATGGAGCCCTCCGTCAATAACGCGAGCTGCGCGCAAGGTCGCGCATCTGCTGGGGCGTGAGCGAAGCACCGGGGCGACCATCGTTCAGGCTCGCCGAGGCGCCGCCTGGGGCGCTGGGGGCATGGCCCGATGAAAGCGCGGCGTCTCGCACCGCCCGCGCCGCTGCCATGTGCTGAGCGCCGCCCGCTAGGGCATCGCGGCGCATCCGGCTCGCGCTCGACTTGGCGAGCAGCACCTCACTATCGGCATAGTGTCCGGCACCCCCGGCGCCAGCCTTGGCGCTGATGAACTTCCGCGCGACGGTGGCGGCGGTTTCTTCGAGCTTGGCTTGCTCCATCCCGGCGAGCATCTGCTCAACGCTGGTACCCTCGGCCTTCGCCATCTCGGCGAACGTCTGGCGCAAGGCTTCGTCGATCGAGGCGGGCTGGCCCTTCGCGTCGAGAATGTAGGAGGTGCCCGGTGCGGGCTTGCCGTCCATTACCAGGGACGGGACATGAAGGCGCTCGCCATCTTCCAAGATGCCGCTGCGGCGATCGGTGGGCGTGGGGCCGTGATAGTCCATATCGTTCCTTTCTGGACGCCGGGCGACAATCACGCGGCGGTGGTGGACGGGCTCACGGTAGGGGGTGGGGCGGGCGAGGTTACCGCCGTCATGCGGCCCGATTTTAGCTTGCCGTGTGGGAACGAGCGTGGGCTCTGGGCTCGATGACTCGATGCGTTGTGATTGTTTACCAGCGCCTTAGCCAATGGTGTGGGCTCTTGGGATAGGACCATTACTGCCTGGCTGGGCGCCAGATCGCCCACCGATCGCCTGGCAAAGGCGGCCTGGGTTTCGGGGAGCGCGCGCGTGAAGTCGCCGCAAGCGCCGCAATCGCCTTCCCCTCACGTCGTCGCTGCCAAAAAGTCAGACGCGGGGACCAAGGTTGCGGGGTTTGCGGGGTTCGGCGGGGTTGGTTTCAGCCAGCCCCCCGGATTTAGCAGAGAACGACTTGCGAATTCGCGCGCGTAGGTTGGGACAAATACCGCAAAACCCCGCAAACCCCGCAAATCACGACTGGCGCATCACTCGCCATACCTGGACCTTCGAGTGGGTATCCTCGGCGCCGATCAGCTTGAATCCCCCGACGATGCGTCCGTTGTGCCGACCGAGGAACTTGCCCAGCCGCCTTGCATCAATGCCGCCGGTGCGGCCTTCGGCAACCTCGATCAGCGCTTCGTAAAAGGCGGAGTGGCACCGGTTGCCCATGGGATCGAGTTGCTCGGCGTCCCGCTTCAGTTCGCTGGACTTTCGCGGTGAGGAACCGATTGCGGCGTGCCAAGCGTCGAGCATAGGGCCGAGCGCGCTTGTGATCGGATCATCGGCGCGGGCCTTTTCCATTGTCTCGATCGGATCAGCATAACCGAGCCATACAAGTGCCGAACGGACAAAGCGGCTCCATTGCTCGAATGACGCCAGAGGCTTTAGCTCGCCCGGATAGTCGGCGGCGGCATAGGCGCGTGAAACGGTGAGAGCAGCGGCGACGTAGCGACCTCGATCAGCGAGCACGGCGTCCAGCGGGTTGCTGCGGAAGGTGCGCAGCTCGGGGCGCTCCATGTCGGCGTCGAGCGAACAGACGACAACGCGGCGTGTCATGTCGGCGACGAGATGGACGTTGTTGCCGGTCGCGAAGGTCGTCGCTCGGCTGGCGATCTTGACCAGCTGCGATGCCCCAAGCGGTCGAACCGCGACGACCGGACGCTCGATCATTTGGCACAACTGGTCGCCGCCAAGATCGCCATTCACGTTGTCGATTGAGACGATGGGTTGCCCTGCCAGCAGCGCGGCGCCCAACCGTTTCTCGGTCTCTTCCTCGGTCTTGCCGGCGCTGATGACGGGCGCTCGTTCGCCGGTGGCGATCGCCGAGCAGAGGTCGATGATATAGCTTTTGCCGCTCCCCGGCGTCGGTGCCGTGGTCACGTGCATCGGCGCAACGTCCATCGCGCCACGCACCACGGGTGTAATCAGGCCGGAAAGGGCAACCGAGCGGCTGGCGGCATCCACGAAAGGAAACTCGTCAAGCAAGGCGTCAAGTAGCTTGATCGCCGCCAGCGCATCCGCGCGGCTGGGCCTGACAGAGATTCTCGGCAGCGTCGGCGGATCGACCAGCAGCAGTTGGGTGCGATCGTCATAGCCCGGCTCTGCCAAGATAGTGCCATCGGGGCGCAGCGTCGGCGTGGTGATCACCCCAGCTAAGGGCCGAAACCGCCACTCCCCTTCCCGAGACAGAAGAATCGAAGCGACTTGCGCGGGTGGGTCGGTCGCCACCCATCCCTTAGCCCGGACGTTCCACTTCTCCCATTCGGCGGAGCGGGAAAGATGATCGACAAGCGTATTCACGCCGACAGGCTTGAGCCGGGCAATCCTGGTCTTGCGGCCATGCGCTGCCGGCACTTCGTCGAGCACCGGCTGCACCAGGCCGCCACGCGCGTAGAACGGCGCATCCGCGTCGATCAGCGCCGCCTCGGCCTCGGTAGCGAGGTTGTGAAGCTCCCCGGCCTTCACTCTGATAGCGGGCCTCGCTTTGGCGGCTGCGGGCATTTGAACAACCTTGCTCACGCTGCCCTCTCCCCCGCCGCCAGCACATCGGCCCAGTCGGCGCCCGGCTCGCTCGGTATCTTCACCTCAACCTCCAGCCCGAACCGAGCCGCGAGCCGATGGGCGAGCGCATAAGCCGCCGCCGCGCCGCCGAACTTGGGATCGTTGTCGCCGAACACGGTTACACGCCGGACGCCCTCGGGAGGCCGCCACTTCGCGAGCACGGTGGCATTCATCGCGGACCAAGTGGGGACGCCAAAGAGCACCCAAGCCGCAAGCGCCGTCTCGATGCCTTCGGCAATGCCTAAGTGCTCCGCGATCGGGTGCAGACGGATAGCCGCACCCTCGGCGATCGGGCCGGGCATCGTTGCCCGAGGCTCGGCGATATCGGCCTTCCCGCGTGGCCCCAAGAACGTTCGGTGAAGCGACGCGGGCCTGCCATCTATGCCGGCGATCATCGCGACCATTGCCGGGTGCTCACCGCCGCCAGGTGCCCGCGCGGATGGCGTGAAGCGCAAAACCGGGGCCGTAGGCAGCGCAAGGCCGCGACTGGCCAGGTAGCGCCCCGCCAGATCATCGGGCGTCACCGGGCGGCCTGAGCGCCAGAGCTGGTTGAGCAGCTCGGCCCGTTTGGTTTCGTCGAGTGCCGGCTTGGGGGCGACGAACGGCACATTGCCCACGATCCGGTCAACCTCGGCGGCGGCCGTCTTGAAGTCCCACCCCTGGAGCTTTTGCAACAGGTCGAGCCCCGTGCCGGGTCCGCACCCTGAGCAAAAATAGGTGCCCCGGCCCTCCTTGTCATCGAATCGGAACCGGTCGCGCCCGCCACAAAGCGGGCACGGGCCATGCCGGCCGGTGAGGAACGATTGCCCAACGCCAAGCTCGGCCAGGATACCACGCCACCGCCCCTTGGCCGCATCCGCCGTGCGAGGCCGACTAGCGCCCATTGTCGCCCTCCCCGCGCGCCGCTGGCGCTCGGCGGACAGGCGTTGCTCGGCTTCATGAAGCGCCAAACCGCGATGGGTCGCGACCAGCTTGGCCGGGGTCAGCTCAGCGAGGGCGGCGTCCGTGCACGTCGCGAGGAGCATAGCGAGCCGAGCTTGAGCGGCCGCGCGCGTCTCGCCCTTGGGCGCGAAGTGGTGACGCCTCATGCGGCGTCCCCATCGTCCAAAGGCGGTAGGCCAGAGCGATCGAGCAAGCCGTCGAGCCATTCACGCTGCGCGACCGAGAGCGGCGTCGGATCGACAACGCATTGGCCCAAGAAGCTGCCGGCCTTTCGCGTCAACCGATCGGCGTGTGTGAGCAGCGCCAAGGCTGCCGCCCGCACGGTGGCGAACGGGTAGAGGCATTGCCCGCCGAGGGCAAAATCGCTATGGGATCGATCGTCGCTGGTGTGACGAAATTCGCGGGGCTGCCCGGCTGGCACCGGGCGGCCCCCTCGCTTATCGGGGCGCGAGTTGCCCCTTGATGCGCGCGCCATGGATCAAGCGGCCGCCTGTCCGACCAGCTCACGAATGCTCTGAGTGGTAACGAGCGTGCGCCGGCCGACTTTCACGGCCTTGAGGCGCCCCTGCCCGATTAGCTCGTACAGCTTGGTAGCGCCCAACCCGGTCGCTTTCTGCGCGTCTTTGATGGTGACTGTGATTGGTTCCACAACGCTTCTCCTTCTCGGATAAGCGCGAATGTCCGCGAACCAGCGCGCACCGGCGAGCTAATACGAAAATTCGTTTTAGCTGTCGCTCTGGGGTGATCGCCAAAGGAAGTATTGGAAGTAGAGGCTCTCTAGAATTTTCGTGAGTTCACTGCCGTTTTGCACAAACGAGAAGTCTTCCCTTAGGCGCGCCGCCTCACTTCCTTTAAGCCATTCCGCGCAGCGGCGGTGCACGCCGACAGCTCGCCGGCAACTGTCGCGCCCGATCAGAAACTCACCGGCGGCAGCGTCTATGGCATCGTCGAGCGTGTCTCCTAAAGCGCGGCGATCGGCAACCAAGTCTCCGATCTCCAGATCGCGCCGAAAACGCATCAGCTTGCCAGCCCATCCGCCCAGCTTGCCCTGATTTTGGCCGGCAACTTCGAGCCGGATGGGTATGCCGCCTCTATTCTTGCCCTCCAGCGCATCGGCTATGGCATCCCGAACACCTTGATGGATGGGACGGGACGACCGAAGAAGCGCGACAAGAGGTCCTACTATATCCGCACGCCCTTGCCCAAGCGCCAAGTACGCTTCCGAGTTCAGATGCTCGGCTTCTTGATCCTCATCGGTCCACTCGCTATACGGCCGATCGTACCTGTCGCTGGTCATGCCGCTTGCTCAGCTGCGGCAGACGTGCCGGTCACATAATGGCCCCATGCTTCTAGCAGTTCACGACGCATTTCCAAGAAATTCGTTCGCAGATAGGCCCGAACAACCTTGTCGGGCACCACGTGCGCCAGCGCCGCCTCTGCCACCGCCTCGGGCACGTGCGGCATCTGCTCCGCCGCCCAATCCCGGAAAGCCGAGCGAAAGGCGTGGACGGTGTAGGGGAGCTTCGCGTCACGCATCAGCTTGGAGAGTGTCATATCGCTCAGCGGTCGCCCACGGGCGCCGGGCACGACCAAGGCGTCGGGCCTTTGTCCCTCGGCGCCCAATTTCATCATCAGATCGATCGCCGCCGTTGAGAGCGTGACGGTGTGCGGCTTGCCAGCCTTCATCATTTCCGCCGGCCGATGCCATTCCCGCTTGGCTAGGTCGAACTGCCCCCACTTCGCGTGACGAACCTCGCCGGGCCGAGCCGCCGTGAGGATTTGCAAGAGTAGAGCGCGGCGCCCAGCGGTCGGAAACTTGCTCCCCAGCTCAGCGACAAAGGCAGGAACTTCGGCGTAGGGCATAGCCGCGAAGTTGCCGCCGCTGGGCTGCTTTGGAAGGCCGATCGTCACCGATTTGCCCGGCGCCTCGGTCGCACGCCAACCCTTTGACCGTGCGAAGTTCAGCGTGGCATTGATGCGCTGGCGGACCTTCCGCGCCATTTCGGGCTTTGCGAGCCATATCGGCTCCAGAGCGTTGCGAAGGTGCGCCGCTTCTATGTGATCAACGCGCATTTCGCCGAGGAAGGGGTAGGCGTGCTCGGCAAGTGAAGCGAGGAACGCTTCTCGCGTCTTAGGCGCCCAGCCGGCAGATAGAGCCGCATGGGCCGCTTCAGCAGCGACCTTAAAGGTAGGCACCGTCTGCCGCTCTGCATCGCGGACCATGCGAGGGTTGAGGCCCGCGAGCGCCGCCTGCCGGAGAATTGCCGCCTTCTCGCGAGCCTCGGCCAATGTCAGCGACTTGCGGTGCAGGATCGGAATTTCCGTTGGCTCTGTCGGGATTTTGGCGCCGAGGTTGACCGAACCAAGGCCAACGTCGCGCCGCTTCGCGCCGACTTGAACAACGCGCAGCATCCATGACTTGGCGCCCGTTGGCTTGACTATGAGATAAAGCCCGGCGCCATCGCCGTGGCGACCGGGCTTCGCGTTTTTGACCGTAGCGACCGTCAGCTTGCCCATCTTCAACCCCACATGAGTTACCACACAATTGCGCGGTTAGTGGCGAATGTCAACGAACAAATGCGAAGGCTTGGCCAAGAATATTCAGCGGATTTACGAGAGGAAACGACCATTCACGAACAATTGCGAATGAACAGTGTTAATCCAACTCGGGGAGCCACTTCTCACCCGCATCGTTAGGCCGCCACTCGCGGCGCCTCGTTCTGCACCGCGAGGCCGGCGGCGAACCCGCTGAGCGCCGCGTCGAAGCTGGGCATCAGCGCGCCGCGCGTGCTCGCCAGCGGCACGGCGGGTGGGCGCGGCGCGGTGAACCCGAGCCTCGCCGCCGGCACCGCGTCGATCAGCCCGGTGTCGAGCCCCAGCGCTCGCGCGACCGCGTAGGCGAACTCGGCCCAGCTCATGGCGGCGCCGTTCGTCAGGTGCCATACCCCTTCCGCCGGATCGATGAGGAGATCGAGCGCGGCGTCGACCAGATGCGGCACGAAGGTCGGCGTCATCACCTGATCCTCGGCGGCGGCGAAGCGTTGGCCCGACCGCAGCGCATGAGCGGCATGAGCCGCGAAGTTATGCCCGTCGAACGGCGAGAAAAACGCGGCGGTCCGCACGATCAGGTGCCGCCCCGCGAGCCCCGCGAGCGCCGCCTCCATCCGCGCCTTGCTCTCGCCATAGGCGTTGAGCGGCACGGGGGCGTCGCGCTCGACGTAGGCATCACCCTTCGCGCCATCGAACACCAGGTCGCTCGAGAAATTGAGCGTCGCTATTCCGCGCGCGGCGGCGGCGCGGGCGAGCCGGGCCGGGCCTTCGCAATTGGCCTCGAAACACTGGGCACGCTCCAGCTCGGCGGCGTCGACACGGACATAGCCGGCGGCATTCACCACCGCCCAGGGGCGATGCCGGTCGAGCGCGCGGACGATGCTCTCCGGGTCGCTCAGATCAAGTTGCCGGCGGTCGGTCAGCACATAGGGAATGTTGCGCGCGGCGCAGGCACGAGCGAAGGCCCGGCCGAGCGTGCCGGTCGCGCCGCAGATCAGCAGCGGCGGCACATCGTCGGGCGTGCCGGGCGCGGCGAGCGGTCGCGGTTGACCGAGATGAACGACCCGATGCTCCAGCCGGATCGGCCGCCGCCACCAGCCGGGCGTGCGCGCGACGGGCGGGCGCGGCGCGTCGATGGGCAGGCCGCACAGCAGATCGGCCGCCGCGGTCTCACGCACATCGCCGCCGCTCACGTCGAACACGCCGGGCTCATAGCGGCCGGGCGCGGTGAGCAAAGTGTTCCAGCCACAGCTGCCGAACAGCGACCAGGCGGTGACGGCGCGCAGATCTATTCCCTCGCCGCGCAGCGCCTGCGCCGTATCCCAGCCTTCCGCGAGCCAGCGCAACTGCTCGTCGCGAGTGCAGCCATTATGCACCTCGGTGATCGCGATCGGCCGGCGATAGCGCGCCCAGGCCTCGCGCACCGCACCCGCGATGCCCGGTGGTGGCGGATCGAGCACGCGGATCGCGGCGACGTCGGCATAGGCTTGGCGTCCATTGCCGCCATGGCTTTCGGGCGGATAGCGGTGCAGCCGCTCGTCGAGGAAGCGGTCGCTCGTCAGATAATGGTTGATGCCGATGATGTCGGGCGGGCACGGCGCGTCCGCGATCGCGCTCAGCCGGTCGGCGAAACCGAAATCGACCAGCCGCGCCCACAGCGGGTGCTGGCGCGTGACCATGCCGCACAGCAGATCCCAGCTCGCCCAGCGCCGCAGGTTGTCGAACGCCGCCTGGTCGGCGAGCATCGGGGTAGCGAAGCTACGCCCCAGATCATCGGTCTGGATCAGGCGCGCGTGCGGGATGACGCGCCGGATCGCCACCATCGCCAGCCTTGTGCCGTCAATCTGATTGAGCAGCGCCCGCCAGAAGGATCGCTCATCACGGCGGTGCGGATACCAATGGCCATAAAGCGCCGCGAACCGCGCGGTGGTGAGCGGTTCGTTGACCGGCGTCCAATCCTCAATCCACGGATAGCGTTTGGCGACCCGCGCGGCATGGCGGGCAAGGCCGGTCGCGAAGCCCTGATCGTCGAGCAGATCGGTATAGGCTGGTCCGCTGCCATGGTGGACCAAGCCCGCGATCACCCGGAGACCGCGCGCGCGCAGGGCGTCGAGGCGCGCGTCGGGGAACGCCCAATCGGCCTGCTCGGGATGGTCCGGCGACACCTGCTCCCACAGCACCGGATAGCGCACCGCGCTCAGGCCGAGGCTCGCGATGCGGCCGATATCGTCGGGGCGGTCGCGGTGGCCGCTCAGCGTCAGCTGATCGCCGAAGCGGTCGCCCACGCGGTTGAGCGTGCATTCGAGCCCGCCCCAGAGTTCGAGCGGCGGCGCCATTATGATTTCTCCCAAATGTCGCAGGCACAACCGCCGGGAGGACGCGTGGGTTGCGCGCGGTCAGGCCGGCGCGGGCTCGGCCAGGGCGGCGGCGAGCCAATCGGGCACCAGCGCGTCCCCCAATGCGTCGACCGCGCGGCGTTCGACCATCAGCCCCAGCTCGGGATAGCGCGCCCGCGTCCGTTCGCCGGCCTCGGCGAGCGGGGCCACGATCAGCCGGCGGTTTACCTTGGCGCGGTGGTGCATCCGCGCGGTGTTTTCCTGCCCGACATAGCAGCCCTTGGCGAAGCTGACCCCGTTCAGTTCGCGGGCGTTGCATTCCAGCCAAAGTGTCTCGCCGTCGCCCAGTTCGGCCACGCCCTCGGTGACGCCAAGGCTCAATCGGTGCCCGTGCCAGCCGCTCCCGGGCACGCCCGGGCCGCCCAACCACCGTCTCCCGAGCCCTAAAAGCCGCGGATCGGCAACGCCGTGCGCTCCCGTGCGCGCCCAATGCACCTTGAATTCCGTCAGCGTGATCTCGACCGGGCGCCGCAGCCGATAGAGCCGCAACCGCTGCGCGAGCGCCTCGGCCCGCGCTGCCTCGCAATCGATCAGCACCGCTTGGGGATCGTCGGGATCGGCCCAGAGGATGAAGTCGAACAGCGCCTTGCCCTGCGGGGTCAGCAGCCCGCCCCAACGCGGCGCTTGCGGGGTCAGGCCCAACACGTCCTGCGTCACCAACCCCTGCAGGAAGGCCCTCGCCTCGGCGCCGCTCACCCGCAGCACCGCGCGGTCGGCGAGCATCGTTGGCCCAAGCATACTGGTTTCGCTCATGGCGCTTAGCTAAGGGAGGCGCGATGGAAAAAGAAGTGCTGACGCTGCGCCGCCCCGATGATTGGCACCTGCATCTGCGCGATGGCGCGATGCTCGCCGCCGTGCTGCCCTACACCGCGCGCCAGTTCGCCCGCGCGATCGTGATGCCCAATCTGGTGCCGCCCGTCACCACCGTCGCCGCCGCCGAAGCCTATCGCGCGCGCATCCTGGCGGCGCTGCCCGAGGGCGCCGACTTCACCCCGCTGATGACCTGTTACCTGACCGATGACGCCGACCCGGCCGAGATCGCGCGCGGCCATGCCGAGGGGGTGTTCACCGCGTGCAAGCTCTACCCTGCCCACGCCACCACCAACGCGGCGCACGGCGTCACCGACATTCGCCGGCTGTGGCCGGTGCTGGAGGCGATGCAGGCGATCGGGATGCCGCTGCTGATCCACGGCGAGGTGACCGACCATGAGGTGGACATCTTCGATCGCGAGGCGGTGTTCATTGAGCGTATTCTGACCGGCCTGGTACGCGATTTCCCCGCGCTGAAAATCGTGTTCGAGCATATCACCACCGCCGACGCCGCCGCCTTCGTGCGCGCGACCGGCCCCCATGTCGCGGCGACGATCACCCCCCAGCACCTTCACATCAACCGCAACGCGATGTTCGCGGGGGGCATCCGCCCGCACGCCTATTGCCTGCCGGTCGCCAAGCGCGAGACGCACCGCCGCGCGATCGTGGCGGCGGCGACCTCGGGCGACCCCAAATTCTTCCTCGGCACCGACAGCGCCCCCCATGCCCGCGAGGCGAAGGAAGCCGCGTGCGGCTGCGCCGGCATCTTCAACGCTCCGTTCGCGCTGGAAAGCTATGCGACCCTGTTCGAGACCGAAGGCGCGCTCGACAAATTGGAAGGGTTCGCGAGCGAATATGGCCCGCGCTTCTACGGCCTGCCGCTCAACGAGACGCGGGTGACGCTCGAACGCGCGCCCGTGGAGGTGCCCGCCGCGCTGCCAGCGGCCGACACCAGCATCGTCCCCTTCCACGCGGGCGAAACCTTGCCCTGGCGGTTCGTCGGCTGAGGCGATCGCCCGTTCCCCCGCGAGAGCCTGCGACGGCGGTTGCGGTGATGGCAGTGGCGGCGCAAGACCCAGACTCCGCCGCGCGACCCCATGGACCTGCCCGCCATGCAAGAAATCGTTCTGCCGAAAGAACCCGATACGATCTCCGCGCCCGGCTCCCTGGTGCGCCTGCTGCTGCGCGGCGCCAGGGGCGGGATGATCCAAAGCACGGTGCCCGTCGGCCGCACGAGCCGGCCAATCGCGCACCGCAGCGTCTATGAAATCTGGTACGTGCTGGAAGGTGCCGGCGAGCTTTGGCGTTCCAACGGCGCACAAGAAAAGATCACCGCGCTGACCCCCGGCACATCGATCGACCTGGAACCCGGCACCGCCTTTCAGTTCCGCAACGTGTCGCCCGACGCCGATCTCAAATTCATCTGCGTCACCATGCCGGCCTGGCCGGGCGAGGATGAAGCGGTGCCTGTGCCGCGGGGGGCTTGGGAGCCGAGCGTTTAGGACCGCAAGCGGTTTGCGCCGTGCCGCCCCGCGCGTCGGCAGTCGCTGAAAGCTTTGGTGATCCGCAGCTGCGACGAGGGCCGGGTTGCTGAAACATCCAGCCTTCGGGGCCGGATTTGGCGGAAGGTCCGCAAAGGCCGACGGACAATAGGCGCCTCATGTGCGAACCTGCTTTCGTCCCTTGGGGGAGAGGGTTGCGCAAACTTGGTGGCTTGCCGCCTAGTCGCGCTGGGTGACGGGCACGGTGCGCGGGGCACCGCTCACCTTCTCCAAACTACGCTACTCTGTGCCATCAAGGGAGAGGGACGAAATGACTGCTTTCGCCCCAATTGCGGACGTTTCGGTCGCACCCTATCAAGTCCTCCCGGATAATGACACCGGGCTAACTGGGACACCGCCATGTCGTTGTTCGCGATAGCTGCATTGGTGCCGGTTCTCGGCGAACCGACAAACCCATCCGAACAACTGTCATCTGCCTTGACGCGCATTGGCAGCCCCTCATCCACCTTTAAAGATTACGAGGCTCTCGACAGGCAACGCTGCACCGCGCTGCCAATGATAGTCGATGAACTCCTTCGCCTTCCTGCCGTCCGGCCGGGCAAAGTAGGAGGCGACCAAGGGCGCCCTGATGGCTGGTTATCAAATCGAACCGGCGACCTGCTCCGGGCGCTGCGAATACTTACCTACCACGATATTCACGGCCCCATCAGTCGACAGGACTACGCGGCTCTGCCCCGTTATCCCGACCCGCCCGCCGTGGGTTATGTCATGCAGCGGGTCGATCTTGTCCGCAGCTTACCGAAGGGCACAAGCAGATACTACGCTTATTGGCTGTCGCATGGGGTAACCTTCTATGCCCCTGTAGCGACGCAGCGCGCAATAAAAGCCAAGTGGAAAACTTACATAAAATCGTTCGATTGCCGGAGCAAACTGCCGGATGGCAGATGGGACCCTACATTCTTCAACGGCTAGTGGCCGCTTTCCACCCCATCCCGGCCGCGCTGCCATTCCAAGCGCAGCGGTCGCCTAGCAGCCCCTTACCCTAGAACGGCAGCCACTTCGCCTTCTCGCTGAACTTCATATAGCCCACATTCACCCCAGCGCGCGCGCCGACGCCCAGGCGGATCGGGATCAGGACGATGTTGCCGCGCCGCAAATAGGTCGCCGAAAAGCCGCCGACGAAATAGAGGTGCCCCTCGCCCTCCGGATAGCGGCGGTAGATTTCCTGGCTGTCGTACAGGTTATAGACCAGCACGAACACCTTCGAGGCATTGCCCCCCGCGTCGAAGCCGATCGACGGCCCGGTCCAATAGACTGGCCGGTCGCCTTCCACCCGGTGCGACATCACGCCCGAGCCATAGCGCAGCCCGACGACGAACGCGCCCGATGCTTCGCGCCCGGCGATATAGGCGTTGGGCTCGCCCTGCTCCTTCAGGATTTTCTCGATCAGCCCGGCAAAGCCCTGCGCGCCGCGGCCGAACACATCCTCGCCGGCGGCGATCAGATCCTTGCGCTTATAGGTATCGCCGGCGGCGGTCGCGCGATCGGCGACGATCCCATTGGGCGCCGGAGCGGCGGGCGTCGCCGGCGGCGCGCTATTGGTCGGCGCCGGCGCCACCGGCTCGGCGGGGACCGGATCGCCATAAGCGGGCGCCGAGCTCTGGGGCGCCCGCGCGGGCGCGGGTGCCAGATCGCGATCAATCGCCGAGTTGGGATCGACGGTGCGCATCTGCGCCGGCGCCGCGCCTGCGAGCGCCAAGCCAGCCAGTGACGCCGCGACGCGGCGGAAAGTCGAGCGTGCCACGATGGTTACCCCTTTGCCCTATGCATATGGTTACTATCGCTTGACGATGGTTAACGTCAAGTAAACGGCGACAGGCCGAGTCGCTTTCGCGCCGACCCGAGCGCGCGCTTTGCGCCCAGGCGACGCTGCGGGAGGTTGAAATGCCCCGGGGCTGTGGCTATAGCCGCCCCTCGCCGCTTGAGCCGGAGACGTGGGTGAGTGGCTGAAACCAGCGGTTTGCTAAACCGCCGTACTCCGATTAGGGGTACCGAGGGTTCGAATCCCTCCGTCTCCGCCATTTTACCCTGAAAACACGGGATAATTTTCCGGCGGGAGAGCCACCAACCCGAGTTGCAGCCCTGGTCCCTATGGACATCGCTCCGAATTTTGGCGGCCAAGCGTGGCGAGGGCATGGCCACCGGACCTTCCCGACCTTCTGACAGGTGCGCGCGCCAGCGGGCCTTCGGTCCTTGATAACAGGCGCAAAAGGCTCACGCTGCCCGATCGTTCCGGTCGCGCGTCATCATCCCTCGCACGATCCATGCCATGGTATTAGCCAGGGTGCCGCCGCGAAAAAGGCGCGGCGCGCCTTTTTCCAAACGGGCGCCAAGCCGGCCAAGCGAACCGCCGATGCTCCGGCCATCCACGCGCTGAACAACGGAGGCCGTGGTCCGTCAGCGGAACGCGCTGAGCGAGACGCCGATGATGCGGGGATCGTTGTAGATGCCGGCGCGATAGTTGGAGGTGTCGATCACGCCGATCAGATTGCGGTTGTCGGTCAGGTTGCGCGCGAACGCCGCCAGCTCATAACGGCCGAACGCCACCCCCAGCTTCAGCCCCAGCTCGTTATTGCCGTCGGAGGTATATTCGACGCTCTTGTAGAGCACATAGTTGATCTTGCCCTGCAGATTGAAGTCGGTCGCGACGAACAGCCGCACGTCGCGGCTGGTGGGCAGCAGCAGATCATAGCGCGCGGTAAGGTTCAGATTGTAATCGGGGGCGTTGGGCAGCGCGTTGCCGTCGATCTGCGCGAAGAAGTTGTTGCCCACCCGCACCACCGGGTTGAGCACGGTCTGCGAGACGACGCCGCCCGCCGCGCCGACCTGGGCGAAGACGTTGCGATCGTTGATCTCGGTCTTGAGCAGGCTCAGCCCCGCGCCCAGCCGCAGGTTGCGCACCGGGCGCAGTTCCAGTTCGCCTTCCATGCCATAGCCGGTCGCGCGATTGGCATTGAACAGCACGCCGTTGCCGTTGCTGTCATTGGCGTTGAGCTGGATATTGTCGACATTGTAATAGAAGCCGCTGACGCTGAAGCGCAGCAGATTGCCGAGCAGCCCGGTCTTCAGCCCCGCTTCATAGCTGGTATTGGTTTCCGAATTGGCGGTGGTGAAGGGCGCGTTGAACACCGCCGAGCGGCCCTGGATGGTCGGCCCGCGGAAACCGCGCGCGACGCGGGCATAGAGGCTGACATCGTTGCTCGCGCGGTAGAGCAGGCTCACGTCCCAGCTCGGCTGCGTGTCCGACAGGGTCACTCGGCGCGCGCCCGTGAATGTGGAAACGCCGGCAATGGTGTCCGCCGTTTGCAGCAAATTGGTGTCCTTGCTGTCCTCGGTCACGCGCACGCCGCCGGTCAGCGTCAGGCGTCTGGTGATATCGAAGCTCGCCTGGCCGAACACCGCCCAGCTGGTGTTGACGTTGCGCAGCACCACGAAATTGTTGGGGTTGGGCGTGGTGCCGAGCACGTTGCTCGTCAGGAAGAATGCGCGTTGATCGAACTCGGTCGTGTCGCGCGAGTCGAAATAGATCGCGCCGACCTGCCATTTGAAGCGGCCGCTGTTCGGGCTCGCGAGGCGGACTTCCTCGGTCCATTGGTCGAGCTGGCGCAGCCGGCCCTGTGATTGGCCGCAGCCCGCCGCGCAGATATTGGGCGCGACGCCGCCGAAATTGGCCGCCGCGCCGCCATCGGTGTCCCCCCGGCTGAAGCCCGAGGCGCGCTCCCAGGCGGTGATCGAGGTGAGCGTCACCGGGCCGAAATCGTAATCGGCCTTCAGCGAGGCGCCACCCGTCTGATAGGCCTGCGGATTGTTGCGCGCCTCGTCATAGGCGACGATCGAGCGATCGAAATTGGCCGGCACGGCGTTGGTGCCCCGCTGGATCGAGCCGCGATAGAAGATCGAGGCGGTGCCGGCATAATCGCGGTAATGGCCCGACAGGCGCAGGCCCAGCGCCTCGGTCGGCTTGGCGAGCAGTTGCAGGCGGATGTCGCGCTCGTCGAACCCGCCCATCACGTCGCGCCCCGGCACCGTGCCGTCGTCCGAGGGGCCGGTATAGGTGTTGCTGATCCAATTGTCGCGGTGCTGGTAGAGGCCGGACAGGCGGAAGCTCAGCGTGCCGTCGCTCGTGATCGGTCCGCCGATACCCGCATCGGCGTTCACCGTGTTGAAGGTGCCATAGGTGAGGCTCCCCTGGCCCGCCCAAGTGGACGTCGGCTGGGCGCTGTCGAACTTGACGATGCCGGCGGTGGTGTTGCGGCCGAACAGCGAGCCCTGCGGGCCTTTCAACACCTCGACCTGGGCGACATCGAAAGCGGGGTTTGATTTGAGCACGACATGCTCTTCGATCACATCGTCCTGGATAAGGGTGACGGGTTGCGAGGCGCCGAGGTAGAAGTCGATATTGCCGAGGCCGCGAATATAGAAACGCGGGAAAATGCGGCCGGTGGTCGATTCGACATAGAGGCTGGGCACCCGGCCCGAGAGTGAAAGCAAGGTGTCCGCGCCGCCCGACTGGAAATCACGAAGCGCCTCGGGCTTCAGCACCGACACCGCGATCGGCACGGCGAGCGTGCTTTCGGTGCGCCGCTGCGCCGTGACGACAACTTCGCCGCCCGCCGCGGCATCGCTGCTGTCGGTGGGCGTGGTTGCGTCGCTCGGCGGCGCGAGGGGTTTTTCCGCGGCACGGGCCGGCATTGCGGCGAGCAAAGCCATCGATGGCACGCCGGCAAGCATCATCGCGCGCAGCCAGAGCATCTTCGTCATGCAAGCCCCCAATTCACCGATGAACCGTGCCAGCGGCGGGTAATGTCGCCTCGCCGGTCGCTGAGCGACTGCGCGCAGCATGTGACATTGTTGTTGCAGTGCAGCACGTTGGGAACATTAAATGGCGGACGCCGCGCATGTTCCGTGCGTCGGCGCGAGCGTTGCTGACCGGGAAAGCGAGCCGGCTCGCGAACGAATGGAGCCGAACGGTCGGGCGCGATTTGGGGTCGCCGCGCGGGCGACCCTCAAGCCCCGGTGGTTCCCGTGGGTGCGGCCGACGGTCGAGCGCCCGGCGAGCTTCCAGGCATCGGCGAAATCGCTGATCGAGGCGACGTAGCCCGTTGCAAAGTCGCGCTTCGATCCCTCGGAGGGGCCGCCCGGGCCGATCATCGGATTGACCAGCACCAGCCGCCGCACCGCCCCAGGTGCCATCGCGGCAAGTTCCGGCTGCCGGCGCGTTCGAAGGGACCATCTCCGCACCCCAGCGCCAGTTTGCAGCAGCGCGATTGCCCTCACTCCCGCCCGGACCGCTGGGGCAGGTTGATCCGCGCCGCGCAAAGCGCCGCGATCAGCGCGCCAGCAGTCGCCAGCTCGAGCACCAGCACGATCCGCCCGCCCACCTCCCGCCCGCCATCCCCGATCATGACCAACGTGATCACCGGCGCGAGCACGGCGGGGAGGGTATTGGTCAAATTCATGATGCCGAGCAGCGTCGCGCGGCGTCGGCTCGCCGCGATCAGCTGCGCGACCATCGCGCCGTCAACCGCCAGAAACCCCGCCAGCCCCATCGCGAACAGCGCATAGGCGGCCACGACCAGCGGCCAGAGGCGGAGCGCCGCAAGCCCCGCCATCCCGAATGCCACCGCCAGCGCCGATCCCGCCAGCACCCATTGCCGCCGCCGCGCGCGATCCGACCAGGCTCCGATCGCCAGCCCACCCAAGATCGACGCGGCGGTAAAGCCAAGCGACAGCGTGCCGACCGCGGTCGATATCGCCGCTACCCCGCCCGCTGGCCTCACCACATGCGCGACATAATGATAGAGATAGGGCAGGATCGCTGCGGCGGCGAACTGGATCAGCAGCCGGGCCGTCCAGGCTAGGCCGAAATTGCGCAGCATGTCGCGGGGCGCAGCGGCTACCGGCAGAGATGCGCGCGCCGGCAGGGCCAGCGCATCGGGCAGGCGTCGCGGCCAGAACAGGAGCAGTGGCAGCACCAGCGCCGCCGTGATCGCGCCCGTAACCCCGATCTGCGCCGCGGTGCCGATCGCCGGCAGCCGCGCGAGCAGCGCGACCGCGAGCGATCCGGCGGGCAGCGCCAGCCCCAGCCACCCCGCCATCATTCCCTTGGCACGATCACTGACATGATCGACCAACATCGCGACCAGCGGCGAGAGCAGGCAATTCAGCGCGAGCTGGAACGCAAGCACCGCGATCATCAGGCCGGCGAAGCCGCGCGCCGCCGCCAATAGCGCCAGCGCGGCGATCACCGCCGCCAGCCCGGCCACGATCATCCGTCGCCGATGCCCGTCACGCGCGTAAACTCTGTCGCTGATATGGCCGGCCACGATATTGCCGAGCGCCGCCATGCAGCCGCCGGCGATCAGCAGCCAGCTGAGCGCCACCACCTGCGCCGCGCCGCCCCGGATCGTCCCGATCGCGGCGATCTTGGCGGGCAGGATCAGCGGCGCCAACGGCATGAAAGCCACGAAACACCCGAACATCGCCAGCACATAAAGCACGCCAAAGCAGCGCGGCGCGGGCGGCGATGCGCTCAAGGCGCGGGATGGAACGCGCCCGCTGGCGCCGGGCGCGCGGTGCTCTGGCGGTCGATCAGCTCGAAGGGCAGCAGATGGTCGCCCGCCACCGCCTCGCCACCGCGCGCCGCGATCAGCTTGGTGCAGATCGTCTCGGCGAGGGCGGAGATCGGCTGGCGGATCGCGGTGAGCGGCGGCACGCTGAAGCGCACCCCTGGCGTATCGTCAAAACTCACCACCGAAAGCGCGCCTGGCACCGCGATTCCGCTGCCGGCGGCGACATGGAGCACGGCAAATGCCATTTCGTCATTGCTGGCGATCACCGCGCTCGGCGGATCGGACTGGCGCAAGAGCCGCTCCATCGCCGCCGCGCCCGAGGCGAAGGTGAAATCACCGTGCTGGATATCGCCTTCGGCAACCACCAGCCCCGCCGCCGCCATCGCCGCCGCATAGCCCTGCTCACGCGCATCCGACACGGCATAATGCGCGCTCCCCGAAATAAAGCCGATCCGCCGGTGCCCGAGCCTGACGAGATGGTCGACCGCCGCCGCCGCCGCATCATGATCGCTCATGAACACATTGATGCCATCGTCATGCCGCGCTGAAGAACCCATGCGGCCAAAGGCGATCCCGCGCCGCTTCAGCAGCGCGGCAAGCTCGGCATTTTCGCTGTGCGGCGGGGTGAGGATCACGCCATCGGGCCTGAGCGATGAAAGCACGCGATCAAGCTGGCGCGCCGCGCGATCGGGTTCGGTGTCGATCAGCTCGATCAGCAGATGATAGCCATGCGCTTCGCACGTGAGCATCCCACCATGGAGCATCTGGTCGACCCAGTCATTGCCGCGCCCGGCGCGCCAATTCTCGATCGTGCGGGCGCGATCGTTGATCGCCATGATCAGATAGGATCGCCCGCCGCCCATGCGCCGCGCCGCCTGGCTCGGCACATAGCCCAGCTCCTCGATCGCGGCCAGAATGCGCGCGCGCACCGCCGGCTTGACGCTGGGGCCATTGTTGATGACGCGCGACACCGTCTGCCGCGAAACCCCCGCCGCCTGCGCCACATGCTCGATCGTCGGCGACGCATGTCTGGTCATGTCGGCTCTTGTTCCTGCGTTGGTTGCCCATCGGCACGGCGGCGCCTCTAGCCCAGCCTTGCCGTGCTGCCAATCAGCCGCAGGCGGCGCTGCTCAGCGCCGCTGTGCCGGGCAGGCGAGCACTTGCCCCGCCGGGGCCGCGATGCGGATATCGGAGAGGGCGAGCGACAGGCTGCCGCGCGTTTCCACCACGAACGGCGTATCGATCGCGCGCCGCTGGCCCCGCGCGCCGAAGCAGCCGAGCGGGAGCGATACGGTGCGCCAGCCCGGCTTCGCGCCGCGCAACAGCGCGGTTGCGTCGATCAGCCGGTCGCCGGTGCCGCGCCCGCCGATGCCGATCCGGACCGTGGCGGTCGGCGCGCGCCGCACCTGCCAATCGATCACCAGCGCCTGGCCAGGCTGCGAGAGATCGAGCTGCCGCGCCGCCGCCACATCGATCCGGCCAAGCGCGCCACCGCGCCAGTTGATGAGGCGCGCATCTTCCTGCCGGTTGCGGTCAACCCCGCGCATCGTCACCACGCCGGTGGTGCTGCGCCCGGCGTTGCTGCTGATCGCCTCGGGCGTGCCGCCGCCCTCGCTCAGCCGGGTGAACCAGGCCGCGGGCAGCCCGGTGCGCCCGAGGATGACGCGGCGGTTCTCCGCCCGGGTGCCGGCGGGCGCGGTTTCGGGGAGCGGGCCGATCGTCGACACCGCATCGGTCGTCAGCCCATAGCCCAGCGGGAACAACGTTGCCGGATCGCCCGCCACGCCGATGCGGGGCGGCATCGGGCCATTGGGCCAGCTAAAGGGCAGCCGCCCGCGAAACTCATGCGCCACCGCGCCGTCGGCCCGGCGGAAGAGCAGATCGGCGACACCGCCCCCCTCGCCCCCCGGCAGGAACGCCGCGACGAACGCATCGGCCTGGTTGATTTCGAGATTGACCCACATCGGTCGGCCCGAAAGGAACACCGCCACCACCGGCACCCCCGCCGCACGCAGCCGCTGCATGATGCGATAGCTTTTGAAATCGTCATGATATTCAAGCGTATCGATATCGCCCATGAACTCGGCATAGGGTTTTTCGCCGAACACCACGATCGCGACATCGGGCCGGGCGGTGAAGCTGCCGTCGGGGGAAAGCTGCGCGGTGCCGCCCGCCGCCGCCACCGTTTCGGCAATGCCGCCATAGATGCTCTGGGCATGGGGGAAATCGCGGTTGGTGAGCGCGCCGCCACCCTGCCAGCTGATCGTCCAGCCGCCGGCCTGCATCGCGATGTCGTCGGCCCCGTCCCCCGCCACCAGCACGCGCTGATTGGGGCGCAGCGGCAGCAGCCGGTTGTTGTTCTTCAGCAGCACCAGCGATTCGCGCACCGCCCGGCGGGCGAGCGCCCGGTGTTCGGCGCTGCCGAGCAGCTCAAACCGGCCCGCGAGCGGGCGCGACGAGGGGCGGCCCTTGCGGAACACCCCGGCCGCCACTTTCACGCGCAGGATGCGCCGCACCGCCTCGTTCAGCCGCGCCATGCTGATCGCGCCCGATTTCACCTGCGCGGTGGTCGCCGCGAGCAGCGGCTTCCAGCTATCGGGCGCCATGAAAATGTCGAGCCCGGCGTTGAACGCGGCGGCGCAGCTGGCCACCGAACAGCCGGGCACCTGGCCATGGCCGTTCCAATCGCCCACCACCAGCCCCTTGAAGCCCAGCCCGCCGGCAGCGGCGTCGCCGCGCAAATAGCCCGTCAGCAGCGGCTTGTTACCGTGCATCTTCACGCCGTTGACGCTGGAGAAAGACGCCATCACCGTCTCCACGCCGCTGGCGATGGCGGGCGGATAGCCGGCGGCATGAACCGCGCGCAGCTCGGCCTCGGGCGCCACGGCATCGCCCTGATCCTTGCCGCCGGTGCCGCCATCGGCGAGGAAATGCTTGGCGGTGGCGATCACCTTGTCCGGCCCCAGAAAGCCGGGCGTGCCGGGCGTTCCCTGCAGGCCCTCCACCATCGCCCCTGCCATCGCCGCCACGATCTGCGGGTCTTCCGAATAGCTTTCGTAAGTCCGCCCCCAGCGCGGATCGCGCACCACCGCCAGCGTCGGCGCGAAGGTCCAGTCGATCCCGGTCACCGCGATTTCGGTGGCGGTCGCCGCGCCGATCGCGCGCACCAGCGCCGGATCGCGCGTTGCGCCCAGGCCGATATTGTGCGGGAACAGCGTCGCGCCGATGATATTGTTATGGCCGTGGAGCGCATCGATCGCCCAAAGCGGGGGGATCGGGCGGCGGCCATCGGCGCGCGGCGCCATCGCCGCATCCCAATTGGCGTCCGCCAGCGCCAGCCAGCGCGCGGGCGGCGCCTTGTCGTCGCTGCCCGGGCCGCTGTTGCCGCCGCTCAAATAGCTGCCGAAGCGGTATTGGGCCATGTCGGCCGGCGTGAAGCTTCCGGTATCGGGCTGGATGATCTGGGCGATCTTCTGATCGAGCGACATGCCCGCCAAGATCGCCTCCACCTCGGCATCGATCGGCTGGCTGTCGACCGCAACCGGGCCAGCCCTTTGCTGCGCGGTCGCGCCGCCTGCGATCAGCGCTGCCGTTCCCAGCAGCGCGGCGGCCACGCCCAGGCCCATCCTCTTACGCATCACGGCTTCTTCTGCTGATAGACGCGGACATAATCGATCTCCATCCGCGCCGGGAAAGCGGCGGGATCGATGCCCTGCTGCCCGCCCCAATCGCCCCCGATCGCGATGTTGAGCAGCAGGTGGAACGGCCCGTCGAACGGCCAGTCGGAACGCTTGGCGCTCGGGCGCTTGAAGGCGAAGCTACGTTGGTCGTCCACCCCCATGACGATCAGGTTCGGCGTCCAGCGCAGCTGATAGCGGTGCATTTCGCCACAGGCGCCGCTCACTGTCGCCGCCGCCGTGCGCTCGGTATGATCGATGAAGTTGCCGTTCTTGGTGTGGGTGGAAAAATGCACCTTGCCGGGATCGAAGCCGACATGCTCCATGATGTCGATCTCGCCGCTGTCGGGCCAGGGGATCGCCTTGTCATCGGGGAGCATCCAGATGGCAGACCAGGTGCCGCGCCCGCACGGCAGCTTGGCGCGTACCTCAACCGCGCCATAGGTCCAGCTCGCCTTGCCGAGCGTGCGCAGCCGCGCCGAGCTGTAGCGCTGCCCGCCCCAATCGGGCAGCTTGGCGATGGCGGCGGCATCGGCGCGCGCCTCGATGATCAGCGCGCCCTTTTCCACACGGGCGTTTTCGGCGCGGGCGTTGCTGTAATATTGCTGTTCGTTGTTGAACCAGCCGCGCTTGTTATGCTCGATATCATAGGCCCATTTGCCCGGGTCCGGCGGGCCGTCCTGCTCGAATTCATCGGCCCAGACGAGCGCATAATCGCCAGGGACCATCGGCTCGGCGCGCGCGGCGCCGCCCGCGAGCAGCACGGCCAGAAGCCCCAGGGCGCAGCGGCTGTGCACGAAGCTCATGACATCTCCTCCCTTACGCAAGGCGAGTTTGACCGGGGCGCGGGTTGATCAGAACTGCACGCGAATGCGCGTTCCATAAAGGCGCGGGTTGGTGAAGAAGCGCGAATTGTTGAACTGGTTCACCAGCAGGCCCGCCGCCACGGTGTTATCGAGCAGGTTATTGGCATAGGCTTCCAGCCGCAGATTGCCGTGGCTGAAGCCGATCGCCGCATTCACCAGGAAATAATCGGGAATGCGATCGTTCAGCGATTCGCGCGGCTGGGTCACGCGCACCTGCCCCGCGCGCGGATCGCCCGCCGGAAACGTCTCGCGATTGTTGAACGCAAAATCCTGGCTGTTGAAGATCGTCGCAAAGCTTGAGGAACGCCAGGAGACGCTCACCAGCCAGTCGAACAGCCCCTTGACCGGCCCGCCCACCGGGATGACCTGCGCGAGCGAGGCATTGATCTGGAAGCGCGGCGAATAAGGCAGGCGCCGCCCCGCGATCGGCCGGGGCACCGAATCCAGCCCGTTCACATCGGCCTGGAAGCGGAAGTCCTGCACCGGCTGGGCATTGCCCACGCGCGCTTCCAGCCACAGGAAGTCGGCGCCGAACTTGAACTTGCCCGGCAGGATGATCGATCCGCTGCCTTGGATGCCATAGGTTTCGCTATTGGCGGCATTATAGGTAAAGGCGACGACCTGGTTCTGGTTGAAGCCGTTCGGCAGCACCTGCGGCCCGGTGACATTCACCAGCTGGCCGTTGGGCCCGGTGATCTGCTGAATGATCGACTGAACGCCGAGCAGCGCGGTCAGCTGCTGGTCCTTGTAATCATTGTAGAAGCCCGACAGGTTCAGGGTCGCCTTGCGGCCGAAGACCTTGAATTCGTTCTTGCTGCCGATTTCATACAGCGTCACGCTTTCGGGCCGGAAGAAGGGCGCCGGGCCGAGCGAACCGAGATTGTCGTTGAAGCTCGCCGCCTTGTGCCCGCGCGAGACGAGGGCATAGACCAGATTGTCATCGGTGAGATCATATTCGCCGCGCACGCGCCAGTCGACGAAGTTGGTCGAGATGCGGGCGGCCTGATCGTTCACCGTATTGGCGACGAAGTTATAGGTGAACTGCCCATCGGGTCGGCAGACATAGCCGGGATTGAATGCCGAGTTGATGCATCCAGGGCCCGCCGGGATCACGAAGTTCGGGTCGGAAACCAGCGCCGGATTGGCGCGCAGCTGGGCGATCGCCTGGCCGAAGGCGATCGGGATCGTATCGCGCGCGCCAAAGCTGCGCACGCCATCGAGGAAGAAGGTCAGCTGCTCGCCGGGGGTGAGAATACCATCACGATTGATGTCGGCGCTCGTCAACGTGCGGTTGGTGTTGAACTGGAAGCCGGGCGTACCGAGCCGGAAATAGCCGCAGCAGTTGAAATCCCCCGCCCCACCGCCGAAGAACAGGCGCGAGATGACGCCGGTGCGCGATTTGCTGTCGTTGGTATAGCGGATGCCCGCCGTCAGCCGTAGCTTCTTGGTGATCGAATAGGTCGCATCGCCATAAAAGGCATAGGTTTCGCTGCGGGTGCGGGTGTTGAATTCCTGCCCCTGGAAAAAGGCGTTATAATCGGAAACCGAGGTGACGAAGGTGCGCTGGCGCTCGTTGAAGTAATTGCCGCCGAGCGAATATTTGAACGGCTCGCTATCGTTGAAGAAGCGAAGCTCGTGGAAATCGGAGAAGGAACCGTTGCGCCCCAACCCCTGGCTGTAGTTATCAAGTCGCTCCGCGCCCGTGCCGCGGCTCAGCGCGCCGTAGAGCACCTCATCGAAATTGGGGAAGGCCACGCTGAACGGGCCAGTGCCATCCGAACGGGTGCGCAGATCGCGGTGGCTGCCGATATATTGAACGTTGAACAGCCCATCTGTCTTATAGGTGATCCGCGCGCGATAACCGATGTGATCGACGCCATATTGCTCGCCCAGCGGCCCGGTGAGCACATCGCGCGGGTTGGTGACCGAATTGACGGCGTTGGTAAAGCTGGGGCCGGCGATCGTGGGATCGAGGAAGATCGAGAAGTTCGATCCGTTGAAACCGGTGGACGCCTGGGTATTGTAATCGGCGGCGAGCAGCACGCTGAGCGATGTGCTCGGTTCCCACAGGATCTGGCCACGGATGCCGCGATTGTCATCGGCATAGGGTGCCTGCACATTGGGGAAGCGCCCAACGTTGCGATAATAAGCGCTGTGCTTGTCAAAACTGCCCGAGAGGCGCACCGCCAGGGTATCGCCGAACGGCACGTTCAGGATCGCTTTCACGCTCACCTGATCGAAATTTCCATAGCCGCCTTCAAGCTGGCCTTTGAACTTGCCGAGTTCGGGCGCATAGGAAATGAAGTTGAGCGAACCGCCCGAGGCATTGCGACCGCGCAGCGTTCCCTGCGGGCCGAAATTCACCTCCACCGCCTTCAGATCATAATAGGCATTGGTCAGCCCCTGCACGCGGGGGATATAGACTTCGTCGAAATGGGTGGCGACGTTGGGATCGCCCAGCTCGGTATTCTGGTTGGTGCCGATCCCGCGCAGTGCGATATCGACCGCGCCGTTGAAATTCTGGACGCGCAGCCCCGGCAGCGTATCGTTCAGATTTTCGATATTGTTGATGCCGACCTTGCTCAGTTGCTCGGGCGAGAGCACGGCGGCGGTGCCGGCGTAATTCTGCAGCGTCTGCTCGCGCCGGTCGCCGGTGACGATAATGTCTTTCGAGCTATCGGCTTCGGTCGCCTGGTCGTCGGACGGGGCTTGCGCGGCTTTGGCGGGCGGTTCACGATCCTGCGCCACCGCCGGCGTCGCCAGAATGGCTGCCCCAACGCTTGCGAGCAGCACATACCGATGCTTGGTCATAGCCTTCCCCCCTCCCTCATTTCCTGACCCGAGCGACTCTCAATCGGTCGTCTGACGGTCTCATGCCCGGTTTTGTGAAGGTTCACAATCATAAAAGTGAGCGTTCACAAAAATGGTGCTGGCGATCTTTTCTGGCAGGGTTCGAGGGCCTGGAGCCGACATGCATTCCCGTCGGCGAGAAGCGTAACGACGTCGCCGAGGCGCACGCCAAAGGCGGCAATAGGCACCATGGCCGAGGGAGCGTATCCCTACGACCGCGGTGAGAATCGACGCGCCGGCCCCATCGGGCGAAGCCTGGCGGCACCACCCTGCTCAAAGGGCGAAACGTCATCGGCGGGATGAAGATTGCCGAGTTGGCCTGCAGTATCTGCGGTGCAACGGTGCCTGGAAGGACATGGCATCTGCGGCGTCTGCGACGGTCCCACGTCTTGACGCGAAAGTTACCACCATCTGGTCCTCGGCGACCATAGTGCTATGGCGTATTCGTAGGGCTGATCTTCATCGGTTATGGCCCGCCACCGGCCGTGCCACGCTAAGCCACCGGCTTCGGGCCTATTTCACCCGCACCCCGCCCTTGATCACCGCGCTGGGATGTTCGAGCAAGCGCACGTCCTTCAGCGGATCGCCCGCCACCGCGATCAGATCGCCATAGCGCCCCACCGCGACTTGCCCCACGTCGGCGCGCCCGAGGGCCTCGGCGGCGTTGAGCGTCGCGGCGCGGATCGCCTCGATCGGGGTCATCCCCCATTCGACCATCTTGGCGAATTGCAGCGCGTTCTGGCCCGCCGGGAACACCCCGCCATTGTCGGTGCCGAACACCATCTTCACCCCGGCACGGTGCGCGTCGCGGAAGGTTTCGCGCTGCTTGCGGCCGATCTGGCGTTCCTTCTCCAGGCTTTCGGGGAAGACGCCGTTCTTCGCGCCTTCGGCCAGGATGTAGTCGTCATCATAGATGTCCATTGAGAACCACGCGCCCTTTGCCTTGGCGAGCGCGAAGCTTTCGGGCGTGGCGAGGCTCGCATGTTCGATCGTATCGACCCCCGCGCGCAGGCAGTCGTTGATCCCTTCCGTGCCGTGCGCGTGCGCGGCGACGCGCAGGCCGAGCATGTGCGCCTCGTCCACCACCGCCTTGATCTCGTCGAAGGTCATCTGCTGGGCGCCGGCGGCGTCGGTCTTGGAAAGGACGCCGCCGGTCGCGCAGATCTTGATCACCTCGGCGCCATATTTGCGCAAAGTACGGACCAGCTTGCGGTACGCCTCGGGGCTGTCGGCGACGCTGGGGTTGGGCAGTTCGCCGAAGCGCGGCGGCAGGGAGCCGGTGCCGTCGCAATGCCCGCCGGTCGCGCCAATCGCATAGGTCGCGGGCACGATGCGCGGGCCGGGCACATAGCCGCCCTCGATCGCCTGCTTCAGCCCGACATCGTTGTATCGGTCGGACCCGACGTTGCGCACGGTGGTAAAGCCCGCCTCGATCATCGCGCGCGCATTGGCGACGCCCACCGCCTGCCAGAAGCTGTCGGTATATTCGAGCTGGCGATAGCCGCTGATCCGGGGGTCGCCGTCGAGGTGGACGTGCATGTCGATCAGGCCGGGGAGCAGAGTCTGCCCCGGCAGGTCGATCCGCTTCGCGTCGCGGGGCAGCGCGACCTGGCCTTGCGCGCCAACCGCCGTGATCTTGCCATCGGTGATGACCACCGCCGGCCGCTCGACCAGCTTGCCGCTCGCCACGTCGACCAACCGGTCGGCGGTGACGACCACGGTTTCGGCGCTGAGTGGCGCCGCCGCCACGGTGAACATCAGCGCGAACGCGCGTGCCAAGGTCTTCATAATCCCCCCTTTTGCCACAACGGCGCGCAGCATGGCGCGGCGCTGGGCCGGGGGCAAGTCAGCGCGGCGCGGGCTGCGCGGGGGGCACCGGCGCGGTGGAGCGCAGCAATTGATCGTCGGGCATCTTCACCTTGCCGCGAATCCGGTCGATCTGCGCCTGGCGGTAAGCGAGATACAGTTCGCGCCGCGCCTTATAGGGGTTGGGATCGGCGCGGACGGCGACATAATCGCCATCGAACTCGGCGCGGTAATCGATCGAGCGCAATGAATTGGCGGGAATATTGTAGCGCAGATCGTCGAACGGGAAGCCAATCGACAGCGGCAGCACCGCGGCATCCACCCCGCGCCCGAACAGATCGCGCACCGTCGTCGGCCCGATCAGCGGCAGGAACAGATACGGCCCCGGCCCCACGCCATAAATGGCGAGCGTGTTGGCGAAGCCATTGGGGCGATAGGGCAAGCGGAACGGCTTGGCGACCGCGACATCGAGGAACCCCGCCACGCCGGCGGTCGAGTTGATCAGGAAGCGCCCCACCGTTTCCGCCGCCTTGCCCGGCTTGAACTGGAGCAGATAGTTCACGAACACCACCGGCTCGCCGACATTGCGCAGGAAGTTGCGGATGCCGGTCCGGATCGGCCGGGGCACCGCCTTTTGATAGCCGAGCGCGACGGGGCCGAAAAACGCCTTGTCCACCGCCTGGGTCGCGGCGAACGATACTTGGTTCACCTGCTGCATCGGGTCGCTCTTGGGCGGCGCGGCGCTGCCTTCGACGACGATGTCCTGCTGGCCACTCTCGACGGCTTGCGGCGTGCCCGCGATCACCACAGGTACCGGCGGCGCGGGAACCGCCGGCGGCGGGATCAGCCCAGCGGGCGCGGGGGCCGCTACCGCGGCGGGGGCGGTCTGAGGAGGAAGCGCCGGTGCCGGTAGCAACGTAATGATGGCAATTACCGGCAAACTCATCTTGGGCCCCTCGACGATCCTTGGCGCACCTGTTCCCCAATTTTCCGCAAAAATCTATCGCGAGTTGCGCAGCAATGTGGCACGCGCGCTGGCAACACCGCCCGGGCGAGCATCAGAAGTGCAGCGCCCGCCCATAGGCGCCGAGCACGCTTTCGTGCATCATTTCCGAAAGCGTCGGATGAGCGAACACCGTTTCCATCAGCTCGGCCTCGGTCGTCTCGAGCTGGCGGGCGATCACATAGCCCTGGATCAACTCGGTCACTTCCGCGCCGACCATGTGCGCGCCCAGCAGCGCCCCGGTCTCGGCATCGAACACTGTCTTCACGAAACCTTCGGCCTCGCCCAGCGCGATCGCCTTGCCGTTGCCGATGAAGGGGAATTTGCCCACCTTCACCTTGTGCCCGGCCTCCTTGGCCTTGGCCTCGGTCAGGCCGACGCTGGCCACTTGCGGGCGCGAATAGGTGCAGCCCGGGATGTTCCACGTCTTGAACGGATGCGGGTTGAGGCCCGCGATCGCCTCGACGCACACCACGCCCTCATGGCTGGCCTTGTGCGCCAGCCAGGGCGCGCCGGTGATGTCGCCGATCGCATAGATGCCCGGCACGTTGGTGCGGCCATAGCCATCGACGACGATGTGCCCCCGCGCCAATTCCACTCCCAACGCCTCGACGCCGATGCCATCGGTATTGGGGACGATGCCGATCGCGACGATCGCGTGGCTGAACTGCTCTTCCGCCAGCGTGCCGTCCTTGGCCTTGATCGTCGCGCTGACGCCGCTCGCGCCGGCCTTCAGCCCCTCGATCCCCGCTTGGGTGAGGATGCGGATGCCCTGTTTGGTGAGCGCCTTTTCCATGAAGGCGCTCACTTCCTCATCCTCCACCGGCAGCAGCCGCGGCAACAGCTCGACGATCGTCACCTCGGCACCCATGTCGCGGTAGAAGCTGGCGAACTCCACCCCGATCGCGCCCGATCCGATCACCAGCAGCTTGCTCGGCATTTCGGGCGGGGTCATCGCGTGGCGATAGGTCCAGATGCGCTTGCCGTCGGCGGGCGCGAAGGGCAGGTCGCGCGCGCGGGCGCCGGTCGCGACGATGATGTGCGGCGCCTCCAGCTCGGTCACCTTGTCGCCCTGCGTCACTTTCAGCTTGCCGGGCGCGGTGATCGCGCCGGTGCCTTCGTGCACCGCGACCTTGTTCTTCTTCATCAGCGTCTTGACGCCGGCGTTGAGCTGCCCGGCCACCTTGCGGCTGCGCTCGACGATCTTGGCGAGATCGAACCCCGGCCGCTCGACCGACAGGCCGTAGGCGTCGGCATGGGTCATGTAATGATAGATTTCGCTGGTGCGCAGCAGCGCCTTGGTGGGGATGCAGCCCCAGTTGAGGCAGATGCCGCCCAGCCGCTCGCGCTCGACGATCGCGGTCTTCAGCCCCAGCTGGCTCGCCCGGATCGCCGCGACATAGCCGCCCGGACCCGAACCCAGCACAATCAGATCATATTGCTCGGCCATCGCTTACGCTCCTGTACTTTCCGGGGCGCCCTTTGCGCCGATTGCGACCAGAATGAAACGCCCGGCGGCGGCGCGCGCCACCGCCGTGCCGTGCCGGCCCCGCCCCCAGGCCTCGACTTGCACCTGATAAGATGTTCGCCCCCGCCCGGCGATCATCGCATAGCAACTGAGTTCATCGCCCACCTCGAGCGGGGCCGTGAAGCTGAACCCCTCCGCCGCGACCACCGGCGCCCGTGCCCCCGCCTCGCGCGAGACGAGCGCACCGGCGGCGAGCGCCATCTGCCCCATCAGCCAGCCGACAAAGGCGGTGCCATAGGGATTGGCGTCGGCGGGCATCACCGTCGCGCGGATCATCAGTTCGCCGGCAGGTTCAGCCACGGCCGCGATCACGCCGATGCGCGCGGGCGAGCGGCCGCACGCCCAGGATGATGATCGCGATCACCGCCAGCGCCGCGATCGTCCAGATGTCGGCGCGGGCGAGCGGCACCGCCCAGGCGGCGCCATAGGCCATCAGCACGGCCAGGCCGATGCCGAGCGCGATGTGGAACAGCTCGATCGCGACGAAGCGGCCCATGATGGCCCCGTCAGGCGATCATGCCGAGCGGCGCCTCGACCAGTGCCTTGAACGCCTGCATCAGCTCGGCGCCATCGGCCCCGTCGATCGCGCGGTGATCGAAGCTGCCGGTCGCCGACATGACAGTCGCGATGCCGAGCGCGTCGTCGATCACATAGGGCCGCTTCTCGCCCGCGCCGATCGCCATGATCATGCCCTGGGGCGGGTTGATGACCGCCTCGAACTGCTTGATGCCGAACATGCCCATGTTGCTGAGCGAGGCGGTGCCGCCCTGATACTCCTCGGGCTTCAATTTTTGATCACGCGCGCGGGCGGCCAAGTCCTTCATCTCGGTCGAGATCGCCGAGACGGCCTTGGTATCGGCGCTGGTGATCACCGGCGTGATGAGCCCGGAGGGCGCCGACACCGCGACCGAAACATCGGCGCGCTTGAAGGTGATGAGCTGATCGGGCGTGAACATCACGTTGCACTTGGGCACGCGCACCAGCGACACTGCGAGCGCCTTGATCAGCAGATCATTGACCGACAGCTTCACGCCGGTCGCGCCGAGTGCCGCGTTCAGTTCGGCGCGCAGCTTGAGCAGCGCGTCGAGCCGGATGTCCACCGTCAGGTAGATGTGCGGCACCTGCTGCTTCGATTCGGTCAGGCGGCGCGCGATCGTCTTGCGCACGTTGGAGAGCTTGGTCGCCTCGTGCGGGATGTCGGGGATCGGGGCGGGCTTGGCAGGGGCGGGCGCGGCGGTGGGCGCCGGCGCGGCCGCCACCGCGGTGGGCTGAGCGGCGGGGGCGACGGCGGCCGGTTGCGCCGCGGACGCGCCCGGGGTCGCGCCCTCGACATCGGCCTTCACGATCCGTCCATTGGGGCCAGAGCCGCTCAACTGCGCGAGATCGACGCCCTTCTGCGCCGCGATCCGGCGCGCGAGCGGGCTCGCCTTGATCCGATCGCCCTCATGCGACGCGGGCGCAACCGGGGCGGGCGCGGGCGCCATGGCAGGCGGCGGCGTGGGAGCGGCTTCGGCCTTGGGGGCAGGCGCGGGCGCCGGGGTTTCCTCGGGCGCCTTCACGGCGGGGGCGCCTTCGCCCTCGATCAGCGCGATCACCGTGCCGACCTTCACATTATCGGCCCCTTCCGCGACCAGGATCTTCGCGACCACGCCCTCGTCGACCGCCTCGAACTCCATCGTCGCCTTGTCGGTCTCGATCTCGGCGAGCAGATCGCCGGACTTCACGCTGTCGCCTTCCTTCACCAACCACTTGGCGAGCGTGCCTTCCTCCATCGTCGGCGAAAGGGCGGGCATCTTCAGTTCCATGGGCATGAACGCGTCCTTCGGTCCTGGGGAGCCCTTCCCTTCGCCAAACGCGCCAGCGCGTCAAGCCGGCACCTTGCGCGGGCGGCCGGCCCGGGCCACCTTCGGCGGTACAAGCAGGGGCCCCACGATGCGCACATATCTGGTGGTGATCGACGACACGCCCGAAGCGAGCGTCGCGCTCCGCTTCGCCGCCCGCCGCGCGGTGAAAACCGGGGGCGGCGTGGAGATCGTCGCGCTGCTTCCCGCCGCCGATCTGATGCCCTGGGGCGGCGTGCAGGCGACGATCGAGGAAGAAGCGCGCGTCCATGCCGAGGGGCTCGTGCAGGCCGCCGCCGGCACGCTGATCGCCGAATCGGGGCTGAAACCGCACATCACCGTCGCCCGGGGCGACGCGCGCAAGGTGATCCGCGATCAGGTCGCCGCCAATCCGAACATCGCCGCCCTGGTGCTCGCCGCCGCCGCGAGCGGGACGCCGGGACCGCTGATCGCCTATTTCGCGGGCAGCGAGGCGGGGACGCTTGGTGTGCCGATCATGATCGTGCCGGGCGGACTGACGGCGGAGGAGATTGATCGGTTGAGTTGAGTGGGGGCAACCGCGCCACCAATCGTCGCTTGCGCCAACCGCCTCGTCACGGCAGCTTGGCCGCCATGCGCATCCTCCTCGCCCTCGCCGCCCCCGCCCTGATCGCCGCCGCACCCGCGCCCGATCCCGCCCGCCTCAAGGCCGATGTCACCGCGATGGTCGGGTTCGGCACGCGCCACACGCTCTCCACCACCAGCGATCCCAAGCGCGGCATCGGCGCCGCGCGCGATTGGGCGCAGGCGCGGTTCGAGACGATCGGCAAGGCGTGCGGTGGCTGCATCCGGGTCGAACGCATTGCCCGCCGGTTCGAGGGACCGCGCGCGCCGAACGGGGTGATCGTCGAGAATGTGCTCGGCATCCAGCCGGGGCGCGATCCGAACCGCGTCGTGATCATCGGCGCGCATATCGACAGCCGCGCGAGCGACGTGATGGACGCGACCGGCGACGCGCCAGGCGCGAACGACAATGCCTCGGGCGTCGCCCTGGTGCTGGAGGCGGCGCGGCTGCTCTCAGCCGAGAAATTCGACGCGACCATCGTCTATGCCGTCTTTTCCGGCGAGGAGCAGGGGCTGTGGGGCGGGCAACTCCTTGCCGAAACCGCCAAGGAGCGCGGCTGGCGGGTGAGCGCGGTGCTGAACAACGACATTGTCGGCAACACGATCGGCCAGGGCGGGCTGGTGGTCGCGGACCGGGTGCGGGTGTTCTCCGAAGGTATCCGCGTATCGGAAGACTTGCCGCAGCAGCGCGCACGGCGCGGCAATGGCGGCGAGGATGACGGCCCCAGCCGCGCGCTCGCCAAGCTGATCGACGGCGAAGCGGCACGACTGAAGGGCGGGCTCGACGTGTTCGTCGATCGCCGGCCTGATCGCTACGGGCGCGGCGGCGACCATGAGCCGTTCCTGCGGCTGGGCTATCCGGCGGTGCGTTTCTCGGTCGGCGCCGAGAATTGGGACGCGCAGCACCAGGATCCGCGCACCGAGGGCGGGCGCGTCTATGGCGACACGATCGACCGGATGGACTTCGCGTATCTGGCGAAGGTCACCGCGATCAACGTCGCCACCGCGCGCCGCATCGCCGCCGCCCCGGCGTCCCCGGAAGGCGTCACGATCGACGGCGCGCTGAGTTTCGACACCAAGGTCAACTGGCAAGCGGTGCCCGGCGCGACGGGTTATCGCATCCGCTGGCGGCGGACCGACCGGCTCGATTGGAGCGATTTCAAGGACGTGGCCGCACCGGGCGCGGTACTGAAAAATGTGTCGATCGACGATTATCTGTTCGCGGTGTCGTCGCTCTCGGCGAGCGGAGCGGAGAGCGTGCCGGTGCTCGCCGGGCCGGCGGGGCGGTAGGGGTTCGTTAGGGAAGAGATGCCGCGAGAACGGCTGAGTCCCTCTTCAGAGGCGCGTTGGGGGCGAGGGCTATGGGGCGATACGGCGCTCTGAGCAGAAAGGCCCTCACCCAACCCTCTCCCGCGAACGGAAGAAGGCTAGGACGCCGCAGCGCCTCGGCGTAAACCTTCAAAAGAACAGCTTGCGCACCACCAGCCGCACCGTCCGTCCGGTTGGGTCGAGATAGCCCCCCTGGAAAGCGATCGGCGTCGCGCCGCTGGGGTCGGTCACCAACTGGCGGCTGTTGAACACATTGTCGAGCGCCACGCTCACCCGCATCCCGCGCACCCAGGGCTGGCGCTTCACCAGCTCCAGCCGCTGGCCGAGATCGGCGAACAGCCGCAGGTTGACCGTCGCCAGCGCCCCGAACCGCAGTGATTGCCCGCCACCGACGCCGCCGTTCACCCGCGTCGCGCTTTGCCAATTCGCCGAAAGCCGCGCGCCGAGCCCGTTGTTGTTATAGCCCGCCTGCGCCTCGACCTCGTGGCGCGGCTGGCCGCCGCCGGTGGAGACAGTGTCGCCGTTGAGGAGATCGAGCCGCGGCCCCTGCCCCGCCACCTGCACCGTCTCGGCGAGGCGGATGGTGTGGTAGAGCGCGAATTGCAGGCGCCCACCGGCCTGGCCGCGCCCGCCAAAGCCGCCCCCGCCGCCAAAGCCACCGCCCCGGAAGCCACCGCCGCCAAAGCCGCCTTGTCCCGGTCGCGGGCCGCCGGCTTGCCCCGGTGCGGGCGGCTGGCCCTGACCACCGCCGGGCTGGCCCTGCCCCGGCGGCTGCCCCTGCCCCCCGCCGAACCGGGGCGCGCCGCCCGGTCCGCCCGCGCCGGGGCCACCGGGACCGAAGGCGGAACCGCCGAAGATGCTCCCTGGCGGGCGCAATCCCTGGAACGGGTTCGGCCCCTTGCCGGCGCGAAACGCCTCGATCTGCTTCTGGATCTTGGACTTGATCGGCACCGAGAAGTTGAAGCCGTACCGGAACTGCCGGCTTTCGGTTTCGGCGAAGTTCACCGGCCGCGTGTCGACGCGCAGCAGCGCGCCTTGTGGGTCACGCGTGAAGCGATCGGGGAAGGCCGCCTGGATCGCCGCGGTCACGCTCGGGAAATTGGCGGTCGCGCCGCGCACGCGCGTGTCGGCGTAGCTGGCGAAGATCGTCAGATCCTTGCCCTTCCAAGGCTCGACCGTCAGCCCCAGCCGCTGGGTGCGACGGTTGCTCGCCACCAGCCCGGGATTGCCGCCGGTGACGAGCGTCACGGTCGCGTTCTCGCCGCGCACATAATCGAAGATGCGCACATTGGGCGTGGTGATCACCGGGTTGCCGAGCTGCTGGACGCTTGGCGCCTGATCCTGCTCGGTCACCTGGCCAATCAGCCGCACTGGCTCGATCGGCGACCAGTTGAAGCCATAGCCGATGGTGCGCAGGGTGCCGAAGTCGGACAGGCCATCATAGCCGAGGTTCACATTGGCCGAGAGATTGCCGACCGAGTCGAGGAAGTGCTGGCGGCGGCTGGTGATCGGCAGTTCGAAGCTGAAATTGCCGTTGGCGATGGAACGCCCCAGCGCCGCCGTCTGCGTGGCGCCGAAGCGCCGCGAATCACTGTCGATGTTCAGGCTCTGCCCGCCCGCGCGGAAAGTGGCGGCGACGTTGCCGGCGGGCAGGCGGAACAGGGTGCCGTTGGCCAGCAGATCGACGGCGCCCGTCGTTACGCTCGAAAACGCCTGATTCACCGGCAGCGTGGCGACATCGGCGGCGGTGAGCGGACCGTAAGGATTGGCGCGCGGATCGAGCGCCGTCAGCCGCGCCTGGAACGCCGTCACGTCCAGCCCGGCATCGGTCAGCGTCGTGGTATCGGTGCGATCGAAGGTGCCGGTGAAGGTCCATTGCCAGCGCCCGACCCGGCCGTTGAGCGTGGTGCCCAGATGGCCGGTGATGCCATCAGTCCCTTGCCGCAGCGGCAGGAAGCCGGCGGGCGAGCGGGAGAGCGTGACCGGCTGGCCGAAGGGCGAATAGGGTCCACCCGCTGGCAGGTTGAAATTGACGCTCGGCAGGCCGAACAGGCCGCGACTGTCATTGGCCTGGAGCTGCGTGTTGATCGTCGCGCCCACGTCGCCGAAAATCGTCGTCGCATAGACGCTGTTGATCTGAAGCTGGCGGCTGGCGGGTAGCAACGTGCGGAACGGGCGCGGATCGGTGACGCTCGGCTGGTTGGCGCCCGCGACGAAATCGGCGAGCGCGGGCGCGGCGGTCACGGCCGACCCCGGCACCGCCGCCACCGTCACCGGCTGGCCGGCGAGCGCTGACAGCCGCGCGTCGATCACCCCGCCGCCGACGCTGATATTGCCGCCCGCCGAAGCGAGGCCGGGGGTGAAGGCGACCCCGCGCTCGGCCTCCGTCAGGGCCGAGGTTTCGCTATATTCCAGATGCACTGTGAAGCGGCCGGTGCGGGTGATCTTGAGCAAATCGAGCTCGCCCGAAGGTGTCGCCGTGCCGCCATCGGTCGCGACGCGGCTGTCGAGCTCGGTCGTCACCGCGCGGAAGCGGGGGCGCAGCACGAAGTTTATCACCCGCTGATCGGCACGAAATCCGTAGTTTAGCGCCACTTCTTCGGGCAGAATATCCACTCGCAGGATCGCCTCCGCCGGCAGGTCGCGGATTTCCTGAAACCCCGAGATGCGCCGGCCGTTGAGCAGCACCACCGGCGGTCCGCTCGACACGCCCGAGCGCAGCTGCGGCCCCAGCTCCGCGAGCAGATCGTTGACCGAGCTGACGCCATAGGAACGAATATCGGCGGGCGACAGCGATTGATCGGGGGGAATGTCGCCGATCACCGAGCCCGGCGGCTTGCGCCCGGCGGTGACGACGACATCCTCGTCATCGCCAGTGTCGACGGCCGCGGGGGCTGGCTGGCGCGGGCGCGCGGGCGCCGGGGCTTGTTGCGCGGCCGCCTGTGCGGCAAGCGCGAGTGCCAACCATGCCGAAACGCTCATGCCCAACCTTTCAAAAGTCGCCGCCGGTTAATCATGGCTTGTCGCAAAACTATGTCCGCCGGGTGCCGGCCGTGAACGTTGCCGTACCTTGTTCTGCAACGAAAAAATTGTCGCAACATTGTCGCAGTCGCACATTAGGGGGCGCATCCCCCGTGCTTTCCGTTAAGGAACCCGCCGTGCTGAGTCCGATCCTCCCGGCCCGGCGGACCGTGCCGGGCGTCGCCCTGATGGTTCCCCTGTTCCTCCTCGCCGGTTGCGGCGGGGGGCAGGCGAACGACGCGCGCAAGGCCAAACGCACGCCCACGGTCGGCTATGTGGTGGTGAAGCCGACCAATGTCGCGGACACGACCGAACTCACCGGCCGCGTCACCGCCTATCAGACGAGCGAGGTCCGCCCACAGGTCTCGGGGCTGATCCGCCGCCGCCTGTTCGCCGAGGGCAGCCTGGTGCGCCAGGGGCAGACGCTCTACGAAATCGATCCCAGCCTGTTCGTCGCCGCGGTGAACCAGGCGCGCGCCAATGTGCAGGCGGCGCAAGCCCAGGCCGAGGCGGCGCGGGTGCAGGCGGAACGCTTCAAGCCGCTCGCCGAAATCCAAGCGGTGAGCGCGCAGGATTACACCAACGCCGTGGCGAGCGCCCGCCAGAGCGCGGCGCAGGTCGCGCAGGCGCGCGCGGCGCTGCAGACCGCGCAGGTGAACTTGCGCTTCACCCGCGTGCCGGCGCCGATCAGCGGGCGGATCGGGCGATCCTTATTCACCCAAGGGGCGCTGGTCACCGCCAATCAGGCCGATCCGCTTGCGCTGATCCAGCGGCTCGATCCGATCTTTGTCGACATCCAGCAATCGAGCGGCGAGCTGCTCGCGCTGCGCCGCGCGCTGTCGAGCGGGGGCGTGCTGCCGACCAAGGCGCGGGTGACGCTGAAGCTGGAGGACGGCACCGATTATGGCGCAACCGGCGAGGTCGAGTTCACCGAGGTAACCGTCGATCCCGCGACCGGCACCGTCACGCTGCGCGCGCGGTTCGACAATCCGCGCGGCATCCTGCTGCCTGGCATGTTCGTACGCGCGCAGTTCGCGCAGGGGCTCACGGCCGGTGCGTTCCTGGTGCCGCAACAGGGCGTGAGCCGCGACGCCAAGGGCAATCCGAGCGTGCTGCTGCTCGGCCCCGGCAACAAGCCGGTCGCGCGCGCGGTGGTCGCGCCGCGCACCCACGGCACCGATTGGGTCGTGACGCAGGGGCTGAAGGCGGGTGACCGGGTGATCACCGAAGGGCTGCTCACCGCCAAGCCCGGCATGGCGGTGAAGGCGGTGCCCGCGGGCAGCCCGCAACGGATCAAGGCGCCCGCCAAGGGTCAGGGCGCGCCCGGCGGCGGACGGGGCTGAGCGCTTGATCTCGCGCATCTTCATTGATCGGCCGATCTTCGCCTGGGTGATCGCGATCCTGATCATGCTGCTCGGCATCGGCGCCGCGACGACGCTACCGATCGAGCAATATCCCGATGTCGCGCCGCCCCAGGTGAATATCCGCGCCTCCTACCCCGGCGCCTCGGCGGAGACGCTCGAGAACAGCGTCACCCAGATCATCGAACAGCAGCTGACCGGGATCGACGGGCTGCTCTATTTCAGCGCCTCGTCCAGCTCGCGCGGGTCGGTGTCGATCTCGGCGACGTTCGACAAGGGAACCAACCCCGATATCGCCCAGGTGCAGGTGCAGAACAAGGTGCAGCAGGCGCTGCCCCGCCTGCCCCAGCCGGTGCAGCAGCAAGGTGTCACTGTCACCAAGTCGAACCCGGACTTCCTGCTGATCTTCGCGGTCTATGACACGACCGACAAGCGCACCAACCAGGACGTGTCCGACTATCTGGTGAGCAACCTGCAAGACCCGATCGGGCGGGTGAAGGGGGTGGGCGACACCAACGTCTTCGGCGCGCAATATGCGATGCGCATCTGGCTGCGTCCCGATCGGCTCGCCGCCTATCAGCTGATCCCAAGCGATGTGATCACCGCGCTGCAGGCGCAGAATACCGAGATCGCCGCCGGCGAGATCGGCGGCCAGCCAGCGCCGCCGCAGCAGATGCTCAACGCGACCGTGACGGCGCAATCGCGGCTGCAAACCCCGGATCAGTTCGCCAATATCATCCTGAAGACCACGCAAGCCGGCGCGATCGTGAAGCTGAAGGACGTCGCGCGGGTCGAGCTGGGCGCGGAGAATTACACCATCCGCAGCCGGATCAACGGCCATCCGGGCGCGGGCTTCGCGGTATCGCTCTCGCCCGGCGCCGACGCGCTGACCACCGCCGAGCTGGTGAAGGCGCGGGTCCGCGAACTGACCGCGTCGATGCCGGCGGGCTTCGCCGTCGATTACCCCTCCGATTCGACCGAGTTCATCAAGCTTTCCATCGAGGAAGTGGTGTGGACGCTGGTCGAGGCGATCATCCTCGTCATCATCGTCATGTTCGTGTTCCTGCAAAGCTGGCGCGCGACGTTGATCCCGACGATCGCGGTGCCGGTGGTGCTGCTTGGCACTTTCGCGGTGTTCGCGGTGGCGGGGTTCACGATCAACACGCTAACTTTGTTCGGACTGGTGCTGGCGATCGGCCTGCTGGTCGATGACGCGATCGTCGTCGTCGAGAATGTCGAGCGGCTGATGGCCGAGAACCCGGGCATGAGCCCGCGCGACGCGACGATCAAATCGATGGAGGAGATCAACATCGCCCTCATCGCGATCGCGCTGGTGCTGTCGGCGGTGTTCCTGCCGATGGCGTTCTTCGGCGGATCGACCGGGGTAATCTACCGCCAATTCTCGATCACCATCGTCGCCGCGATGATCCTGTCGGTGGTGGTGGCGCTGGTGCTCTCCCCCGCGCTCACCGCCACGCTGCTGCGCCCGGCGGCACATGATGAGCACAAGGGCGTCTTCGCTGGCTTCCAGCGAGGCTTCAACCGCCGTTTCGAGGCGATGAGCAGCGCCTATGCCGGCGCGATCCCGAAGATCGTTGATCGCAAATTGCTGTTCCTCCTGATCTACGCCGCCGTCGCCGCCCTGCTCGCGCTGATGTTCCTGCGGCTGCCGACCGGGTTTCTGCCGAACGAGGATCAGGGCGGCGTGCGGGTGCAATTCTCGCTGCCGCCGGGCGCGACCGTCAGCCGCACCGCCGCCGTGCAGCAAGCGGTCGAGCGCTATTTCCTGACCGACGAGCAGGCGAATACGCGCGCGATGCTGACGATCAGCGGCGCGGGCGGCGGCGGCGGCGCGGGCGGGCAGAACCAGGGGCGCGGCTTCATCGCGCTCGCCGACTGGAGCGAACGTCCGGGCCGGGCCAATTCGGCCGACGCGATCGCGCTCAGGGCGACGCAGGCCTTCGCCAATATCCGCGACGCGCGCGTAAACGTGCTGGTGCCGGGCGCGATCCGCGGCCTGGGCCAATCGAACGGCTTCACGATGGAGCTGCTCAATTCGGGCGGCCTCCCCCGCGCCCAGTTCGAGGCGGTGCGCGACCGTCTGTTCGCCGCCGCCAACGCCGATCCGGTGCTGGCGCAGGTGCGCATCACCGAGCTGGAGAACCAGCCGACGCTGAAGATCGATCTCGATCAGCAGAAGATGCAGGTAATGGGCATCACCCAGACGGACGTGAACGCCACCCTCTCCACCGCCTGGGGTGGGCGCTATGTCAATGATTTCAACGATCGCGGGCGGGTGAAGCGCGTCTATGTGCAGGGCGACGCGCCCTATCGCTCGGCGCCCGAGGATCTCGATCAGTGGTTCGTGCGCTCGGCGGGCGGGGCCATGG
This sequence comes from Proteobacteria bacterium SG_bin6, assembly GCA_002083435.1. Taxonomy (GTDB): domain Bacteria; phylum Pseudomonadota; class Alphaproteobacteria; order Sphingomonadales; family Sphingomonadaceae; genus Sphingomonas. The sequence continues at coordinate 51,526 of LWDJ01000044.1, forward strand.
CGCCGTTCAGCTCGTTCGCGCGGGCGAGCTGGTCAAGCGCGCCGCCCTCGCTTTCGCGCTTCAACGGCGTGTCCTCTTATGAATTTCAGGGCCAGGCGGCCCCCGGGCGCAGCTCGGGCGAGGCGATGGACCGGATCGAGGCGCTCGCCAGCCGCTTTGCCGGCACCACCATCGCCTGGGCGGAGCTTTCCTATCAGGAACGCATTTCCTCGGGGCAGGCCCCCTATCTCTACGCGCTGGCGCTGCTCGTCGTGTTCCTGTGCCTGGCGGCGCTTTATGAAAGCTGGACGATCCCGATCGCGGTGCTGCTGATCATCCCGCTCGGCCTGGTGGGCGCGGTGTTCGCGGTGACGCTGCGTGGCCTGGTGAACGACGTGTATCTCCAGATCGGGCTGCTGACGACGATGGGCCTCGCGGCGAAGAACGCGATCCTGATGATCGAATTCGCCGAGGCCGCCGAGAAACAGGGCAAGCGCGTGATCGACGCGGCGGTGGAGGCGGCGCGCATCCGCTTGCGGTCGATCCTGATGACGAGCCTCGCGCTGATCTTCGGCGTGCTGCCGCTCGCCATTTCCACCGGCGCCGGCGCCAATGCACGGATCGCGATCGGCACCGCGGTGATCGGCGGGATGCTGACCGCGACGCTGCTCGCGATCTTCTATATCCCGCTGTTCTTCGTGATTGTCCGGCGGACCGCGCGCGATACGTTGAAGCGGTTGCATCATCACCCATCGCCGCCGCCGCCGGCCGAGGGTGAGCCGGCATGAAGCGGGCCGCGCTGATCCTCGTGGCGCTGCTCGGCGGCTGCTCGTTCGTGCCGCGCTACCAGCGCCCCGACGCGCCGGTTCCGGTCGCCTGGCCGAGCGGCGATGCCTATCGCGCGAACAGCGCCGGGCTCGCCCGCGTCGATTACCGCGACATCTTCCGCGACCCGCGCCTGCAGCGGGTGATCGACCGCGCGCTCGCCAACAGCCGCGATCTGCGCGCCGCCTTCGCCAATATCGAGGCAGCGCGCGCCCAGCTGCGCATCCAGCGCGCGCAGAATTTGCCGACGGTCAACTCGAACAACACGGTGGGCTTCGTCGATCCCGGCACCGGCCGCTCGAACAATAACGGCGCGCCCGTGGTCGGCGGGCAGCGGACCAACTTCGCGCTCAACCTGGGCGTCACTCAGTTCGAGATCGACCTGTTCGGCCGCGTCGCCGCGCTCACCCAGGCGGCGAAGGCCCAATATTTCGCAAGCGAGGCGGGCGCGCGGGCGACCCGCCTGGTGCTGGTGGGGGACGTCGCCAATGCCTGGCTGCAATATGGCGCGGATCAATCGCTGCTGAAACTCTCGCGCGAGACGGCGCGGATCGCCGAGGAGAGCGTGCGCCTCACCCGCGCCCGGGTGGAGGGTGGGGTCGCGCCGCGCACCGATCTCACCCAGGCCGAGCAGACGCTGGAACTCGCGCGCGCCAATGTCGCGAACCAGACGACGCTCGTCGCGCAAGACGTGAACGCCCTGACCCTGCTGGTCGGCGCGGGGGTCGATCCGACCGATCTGCCGGGCTCGATCGAGGAGACGCTGCCCCAGCTCGCCGAACTGCCGGCCGGGCTCGATTCAAGCGTACTGCTGCGCCGGCCGGACGTGGTGCAGGCCGAATATCAGCTGATCGCCGCCAACGCCCAGATCGGCGCGGCGCGCGCGGCGCTGTTCCCGCGCCTGACGCTGACCGGGTTCGCGGGGCTCGCCTCGAACAACCTCGTCAACCTCTTCACGACCAACGCGTTCAACTACACGGCGACGCCGGGGATCAGCTATCCCCTATTCGCCGGCGGCGCGGCGCGCGCGAATGTGCGCGTGGCGCGTGCCCAGTTCGACACGGCGGTCGCGAACTATGAGCAGGCGATCCAGACCGCGTTCCGCGAGGTGGCCGATGCGCTCGCCCGGCGCGGCACGATCGCCGAGCAGCTCCGCGCGCAGGAGCAGTTGACCCGCGCCGCCCAAGAGACCTTCAGCCTTGCCGGCGCGCGCTATCGCGGCGGGGTGGACACCTATCTCGGCAATCTCGACGCCCAGCGCCAGCTCTATCAGGCGCAGCAGGGGTTGGTGAACACGCGGCTGATCGCGGCGACCAATCTGGTCGCGCTCTACCGAACGCTGGGCGGGGACACGCTGATCGACGCGACGCCGCAGGGGCCGGTGCCGGCTGGGTCCAAATAACCCCGTCAATGCCCGGCGACAGGCGCGGCGCCCAGCTTCAGGTCGAGCCGGTCGCGCCGGCTCCAGCGCGTCAGCATCATCACCGCCACGACGGCGAGGCCCAGCGCCAGCCCCCACCAGATGCCAAGCCCCTGCCAACCGAGGTGAAAGCCGAGCCACAACGAGGTACCGAGGCCGATCACCCAATAGCCAACCAGCGCGAACAGCATCGGCACGGTGGTGTCCTGAAGGCCGCGTAAGGCGCCCGCGCCCACGGCCTGCGCGCCATCGACGATCTGGAACACCGCCGCCACGCCCAGATACAGCACTGCAAGGCGGAACACCTCCGCATTGGCGGCGTCGCGCGCCAGGAACGCGCCGACAAACAGCTCGGGAACCGCGAGCAAGGCCGCGCCGCACAGCGCCATGAAGCCGATGCCGAGCGCGATCGCGGTCCATCCCGCGCGGCCGATCCCCGCGCGGTCCGCCCTGCCAAGCGCGAGCCCGACGCGCACCGTCGCCGCTTGCGCGATGCCCAAGGGCACCATGAAGCTGGTGCTCGCTACCTGGATCGCGATCGCATGGGCGGCGAGCGCTGCGGTCCCGAACAGCCCCATCAGGAACACCGCGGCGTTGAACACCGTCACTTCCAGCCCCAGCGTCACCGCGATCGGCCCCCCGAGGCGCCAAAGCACGGCGTAGCGCGGCCAGTCGGCGTGCCACCACCGTCCGAACAGACGATAGCGCCGGAAGCGCGGATGCAAGCTGACGACGAGCGCCAATCCCAGGAACAGCAAGCTCTGGGTGATACTGCTCCCCAGCCCCGCGCCAACCACACCCAGCGCGGGCAGCCCGAACTTGCCAAAAATCAGCCCATAGTTGAGGAGCGCATTGACGATCACCGCCACCACCGACACCGCCAGCGACCAGAAGGGCCGCTCCAGCGCCGCCAGAAAGCCGCGCAGGACGAGATACAGGCACGCCGGCAACAGCCCCCACATCACCGCGCGGACAAAGCCCGTCGCCTCGCGCGCGAGATCGGGCGCCTGACCCAGCGCCATCAGCAAGGTGTCGGCGTGCCACAGGATCACCCAGGCGGGCAGGCAGAAGGTGAACGCGACCCAGCAGCCCTGGCGCACCGTGCGCCGCACCTCGCGCACACTATGCCGCCGCGCGCCGAGCTCACGCGCGAGCATTGGCGACACCGCCGTCACGACGCCCACGCCAAAGATCAGGAAAGCGACATAGAGGTTCGCCCCCAACGCGCCCGCCGCCAGACTCGCCGATCCGCGCCAGCCGAGCAGCAGCACGTCGGTGGACGTGATCAGCTGCTGGGTGAGGTTCGTCAGCACCAGCGGCCCCGCGAGCCGGCAGGTCGCGACCAGTTCGGCTGTCCAGGCGCGCGGGCTCGTCATGGGCGGGGGTGTTAGAGCGGTTGGTGATCAAATCAATCGCTTCGTCGCCCCGGACCCGATCCAGAGTGACCGCTCGCCGTCGTCGAGTCGCGCTACGCCGCCAGTGTCTTCAGCGGCACTTCCGGGTCCGCCAGCATTGCCGGGTCGACCCGTACCGCGCCCGCCACCAGCGCGCGCCCGGCGACATAGTCCTTCACCGCGTTCACGCAGTCGAGCGCGATCACCGCGCCGTCGCGCAGATAGATCACCGAAAACCCGCGCGCCGCCGGGTCGCCCCGCGTCACCGCCGCGTCGTGCCCGGCGCTCAGGCCCACCGTCTGCAGCTTCAGATCATATTGGTTCGACCAGAACCACGGCACCGCCCGATACGGCGTCGGCTGGCCGAGGATCGCCTTGGCGGCGGTGGTCGCCATGTCGTTGGCGTTCTGCACCGATTCGATCCGGATCACCGCCCCGCCGGCAAAGGCGTTCGCGTGCACCGCGGCGTCGCCGATCGCATAAACCTCTGGCAGACTGGTGCGACAGAATTCGTCAACGCGCACGCCATTGCCCCCTGCCGCCCCCGCTTCAAGCAGCGGCGCGACCAATGGCTCGATGCCGATGCCCGCGATCACCAGATCGGCGGACACGTGGCGCCCGTCGGCGAGCGCGACCCCCGTCACCCGGCCGCCTGCAATGGCCACCGCGTCCAACTGCGCGCCGAGCAGCAGCTCGACGCCATGCGCGCGGTGCTCGGCGGCGAAGAAATCGCTCAGCGCCGCGCCGGCGACGCGCGCGAGCAGCCGGGGCTGTGCCTCGATCACCGTCACCGCTAGCCCGCGCTTGGCGAGCACCGCCGCCGCCTCGAGCCCGATATAGCCGCCGCCGACCACCGCGACCCGCCGCACGCCCGGCAGCGCCGCGCTCAGCCGGTCCACATCGGCGCGGGTGCGGATATAATGCACCGCCTCGGCGCCCGCGCAGCCGAGCCGGCGCGGGCGGCCGCCAGTCGCCCAGATCAGGCTGCCATAGCCCAGCCGGCCCCCGTCAGCCGTCTCTACCCAGCGGGCTGCCGGATCGATCCGCACCACCGGGCTCCCCAGGCGGAAAGCAATGTCTCGGTCGGCCCAGAAAGTGGCCGGGCGGATCAACAGCCGCTCGAACGGCTTGTCGCCCGCCAGATAGTCCTTGGAGAGCGGCGGGCGGTCATAAGGCAGCTCGGGTTCGTCGCCGATCAGGGTGATCGTGCCGGCGAAGCCGCCTTGGCGCAGCGCGATCGCGGCCTGCGCGCCGCCATGCCCCGCCCCCACGATCACGACATCCTGCCGGTCCATGCCAGCCGCTATGCCGGGCACGCCAGCGGCGGGCAAGCTCAGCGCGGCTCGTCGGCGAAACGAATGTCGAGCCGGGGCGTGACGCCGGCCGCGCGCAAGGGCGCGGCGAACAGCGCGCCGACCAGCCGCCGCGCCGCGCCACGCGCCGCCGCCTGCGCGCCGGGCGCATGGGCGCTGCGGATCAGCTGGTTCTGCGCGGCGAGCCGGTTGGCGGCGTCGAGCTGCTCGCCGGCATCGCTCAGCCCCGACAGCAGCCCGCCCTCGCCAAACTCGCGCGCTGCCGCCAGATCGACCTGTGGCCCTGCGAGTGCGATCGGCGGCAGCACCAGATGCAGGGTGCGCGTCGCCGCGTCCCAGCGCACGTCGCGCGGACCGATCGCGCGCAGATCGAGCAGGTAGCGCACCTGCCCCGGCATCACCAGCGTGCGCCGCGTCTCGAACATGAACTCGCCGCTCTTGGCTTCGACCACCGCGACATCGCGCGCGGCGAGCACCGGCAGCACGCCTTGCGCGCGCAACCCCTCGCGCACCTGTTCGACGATCTTGGCGGCGTCGGGCGCGCGCTCGACGAAGCGCGGCGGCGGCGCGGGGGCGAGCACGAAGGCGCCGAGGCCCACCGCGAGGCCGATCCCGATTCCCCCCGCCCAAGGCAAGGCGCGCTTTACACCCGGCGCCATGTCTCGCCCTCGCGCACCACGAGCCCGCGCTTCTCCATGTCGAGCAGATGCGCGAGCACCGATCCCTGCGCCGCGCGCTCCAGCCGGGGATCGAGCCCGACATACATCGCCGCCACCAGCGCCGGCACCGCGTGCGCCCCTTCATCGAGCCGCCGCGCGATCTGCCCCTCGCGCAGCTGGCGGTGGCCGAGCAGATGGCGGACATAACGCTGCGGGTTCGCGACCGGGTCGCCATGCGCGGGGTAATAAATGGCGTCGTCGCGGCCGAGCAGCTTGTCGAGGCTCGCCATATACGCCCCCATGTCGCCATCGGGCGGCGCGACCACGGTGGTCGACCAGCCCATCACATGATCGCCCGAAAGCAGTGCCCTTTCCTCGGGCAGCGCGAAGGCGAGGTGGTTGCTGGTGTGGCCGGGGGTGGCGATGGCGGTGAGCGTCCAGCCCGCGCCCTGCACCTCATCCCCCTCGGCGAGGACGTGATCGGGCGCGTAATCGCTGTCGAACGCCGCATCGGCGCGGCCGCCCATGGCGAGCGCAAGCGGCGCGCAGCCAAGGATCGGCGCGCCCGTTTCGGCGGCGAGCGCGCCGGCGAGCGGGCTATGATCGCGGTGGGTGTGGGTTGCGAGGATCGCCCGCACCGGGCGCCCGCCAATCGCGGCAAGCAGCGCGGCGAGATGCTCGGGAGAGTCGGGGCCGGGATCGATCACAGCGAGGTCGCTGGTGCCGACGAGATGGGTTTGCGTGCCGGTGTTGGTGAAGGGCGACGGGTTCGGCGCGAGCACCCGCGCGACGAGCGGCGAAAGCGCGATCAGCTGGCCGGGGAGCGCGGTCATGGGCCGGGTGATGGCGGGGGATTGGGCGAGTGGCAAGGGTTCGTGCGACGGCTGGCGCTTTTAGCGCAACACAGTAAGCGGATTCACCAGCCGCAGGTCGTGCATCTGATTGAGATAGGCTTCGTAATAACCCTTGTGCGAGGCCCCCACGATCGCGAGCAGGCGCGTGCCCGGTTGACGCCCCAACACGTCGCGGATGTTGCTGACCATCCGGAGGTTGCGCGTCTCCCAATAGCCGACATATTGCCGCCCATAGCCCTTCGCCGACGGCTCGGCGAGCGCAGCGCCGAAGTCCGATCGATAGGCCAAAGCCGGCGCGCCCGGAGCGTTGTAGGCACGGTAGAGCTGGAGCACCCCGTCCGGCGCGGCGAGCTCCTGTTCCAACCGCGCGCTTTCAGCGAGCCGTGCTTTGGTCGCTGGGTTGTCCCACGCTCGGCTGATCGCCTTTCCCGCCGCTTCGCGCTCAGCGGGATCGACTGCATCGGGGGTGTCGGCCGAGTGATCGTCGACGCTCCACAAACGCTCCAGCCCAAGCCTCGCCGCGAGTACAGCTGCGACGCTGTTGGTCTCGTTCGCACGGTCGGCCGCTTGATTGAGCGTCTTGACGAGATCGTCCGTCAAGCCGTCGGCAGCGCGGCGCTCGTTTGGCGGCAGCCGCAGCCATTGGACCAGCGCCGACCCCGGTTCACCAGCGGCAAGGAAGAGCAGCGCAAGATGCCGCCGCCGATCCGTGCTCGGTTGGATCGGCCATGCCGCTAGCAGCCGTTCCACCTCGACATTGGCGGCGGGCACATCCAAGCCGGTCGCGCGACCGGCGACGGTAGGATCGGGGCAGTATTCCTTAACCGTCTCGGCATAGCGAAACGGATAGCGACGCAGACTATCACATTGCAGACCGGAGAGATTTTCAGTCGCGATCGCGGTCGGCTGCCACCCGGCCAGCCGGTCGAGCAGCGGCGCGAGCATAGCCGGTGTTGGCCGCTGCTTGAGCTGCGACAGGTGCGGTGTGCCGAGCACAAGCACTTCATTCGGCTTGCCGGCCGGTGGCCCCTTGAGCTGCTCGGGCCGGAAGCTGGGTTGGTAGGCTTGCGCGACAGCAGGCGCCGGGAGCGATAGGCAAGAGCACAGCGCCCCCGCCAACGCCAGCCGTGCCCTAACCCATAATCGTTTTTGCCGTCCGTTCCGCACCGTTGCTGGATATCAGCGCTGTATTGTATAGACAACACAGATCATCACGGCGCGCAGCCGAAAATTGGGGCACCGGGGCTGCGGTCATGGGCGGGGTGTGACGATCACGCCCGTCGCTGGCAAATCATGCACGCGCGATGGCTGGGCGTCAGCATCAAGGCATTGTCCCCTTGTCAGCACGGACCATGCGCGAAAAGCCCTTCCCGTCGCTTGGTATAGCATTTGGCGGGCATCGGCAGGTCACGGGCTTTGCTCGGAAGCGAATATCCCCAGCCGCCGTCAAACTCATGCCGGACGATGATCTCGACGCCCCAGCCAAAAACGATGACTTCCTTCGGATCAATACTGGCGATCGCTGGCGGCAATCGTTCGATGGGAACAGCCGAAAAGCCTCGGCCGCTCGGCGGATATGCCGCGCGCAACTGCCGCGCCTCGCGGACCATCGCGTCGGCCGTGGCGTCATTAATCGATGGCGACCAGCACCCACCAAGCAGCGCAAGCCCGATAAGCAGTGGCGCTCGTCGGCCAGGCTTCATTCCCCCTCAAGCCGCTGTCGCCAGCCGATACTCCCGATACTGCTCGCGGAGCGCCGTCTTCAGCAATTTCCCCGTCGCCGAATGCGGCAGCGCGTCGACGAACAGAATCTCATCCGGCAGCCACCATTTCGCGACCTGCGCCGCGAGATGCGCGCGCACATCCTCGGCGCTCACCTCGGCGCCCGGCTTCTTCACCACCAGCAGCAGCGGGCGCTCGTCCCACTTAGGGTGCGGCACGCCGATCGCCGCCGCTTCCGCCACGCCCGCGCAGCCCACCGCCGCATTTTCCAGCTCGACCGAGCTGATCCACTCGCCGCCCGATTTGATCACGTCCTTGGCGCGATCGGTGATCTGCATCGTGCCGCAGGGGTGGAGCACCGCGACGTCGCCGGTATCGAACCAGCCATCCTCGGTCAGCGCGGGCGCGTCCGCCTTGAAATAGCGCTTGATGATCCACGGCCCGCGAATTTGCAGCCGGCCCGAGCTGACCCCGTCGCGCGGCTGTTCACGACCCTCCTCGTCGACCACGCGCAGTTCGACGCCGAAGGGCACGCGGCCCTGCTTGCACGTCTGCTCGACCTGTTCCTCGAAGCCCAATTCGGCCCAGTCATGGCTCGGCGCGCCCATCGTGCCGATCGGGGAGGTTTCGGTCATCCCCCAGGCGTGGTTGACGCGCACGCCCATCCCCATGATCCGCTCGATCATCGCGCGCGGTGCCGCCGATCCGCCGATCGTCACTATCTGGAGGTGTTCGGGCCGCACCCCGGTCGCGTCCATATATTGGAACATGCCGAGCCACACCGTCGGCACCCCGGCCGAATGCGTCACCCGCTCACGGTTCATCAGTTCGCAGAGCACCGCCGGCTCGTTGACCGCCGAATAGACGAACTTGATCCCCGCCGCCGCGCCCGCGAAGGGCAGGCCCCAGGCGGCGGCGTGGAACATCGGCACCACCGGCAGCGCGACCGCGCGCGCATCGAGCGCGAACACCGCCGGCTGCATCTCGGCGAGCGCGTGGATCACGGTCGAACGGTGGGTGTAGAGTACGCCCTTGGGATTGCCCGTCGTGCCGCTGGTGTAGCACAACATGCACGGCTCGCGCTCGCCGCCCTCGACCCAGGTGTAATCGCCGCTTTCGGGGGCGATCAGCGCGTCGAAGGCCCCGTCGTCGAAACACACATAATGCTCGATCGTCGTCCAGCGCGGGCGCATCCGCTCGACGATCGGCGCGAAGGCCTTGTCGTAGAACAGCACCCGGTCCTCGGCATGGTTGGCGATATAGTCGAGCTGATCGTCGAACAGGCGGGGGTTGATGGTGTGGATCACCCCGCCCATGCCGATCGCCGCGTACCAGGCGATCAGATGGTGCGCATGGTTCATCGCGAGCGTCGCGACCCGATCGCCGGGCTTAACCCCCAGCCGTTCGAGCACCTGGGCGAGCTTCTTCGCATCGCGCGCGATTCCCGCCCAATCGGTGCGCGTCTCGCGGCCATCGGCCCAGCGCGTCACGATCTCGCGCGCGCCATGTTCGCGCGCGGCGTGATCGATCAGCCGCGTCACGCGCAGCTCATAATCCTGCATTTCGCCCAGCATATCCGGCTCCCTTTCGATCCGGCGAGCGTCAGGTTCAGCCCGCCAGCGCGAGCCGGCCTGTCTCGGCCGGTCCCAGCGCTACGTCGCGCACACCTTGCAGAGTCTCAATCCGCGCCGCAAGCTCGGCGTCGAGCAGGAAATCGCGGCCGAGGATCAGCGTCGCTTCGCCCCCCTCGATCGGCGCGCGCACGCGCACCTGCCCGCGCCCTCCGCGCGCTTCGCCGAGCAGCCCGGCGAGCGCCGCGACCGCGCCCGCATCGGCCACCACCAGATCGAGCACCATCGGCATCCCGACCGCCAGACTTTCGAACGGCACCAGCTTCTTGACCGTGACGCGCGGGGTCTCGTCGCCATCGCGGCGATCAAGCTCGACGCTCGCCAGGCCACAGCCGCCCGCGCGCGCGGCCTCCTCCAGATCATTCGCGGCGGCATCGTCGAAACAGGTCGCGACGAACTGACCCGAGGGATCGGAAAGCGTCGCCATCAGATAGCGCCGGCCCTTGGCGGAGGTGCGCCAGCGCGCTTCCTCGACCAGCACCGCCATTTGCGCGGTCGCACGCCCGCCCGGCGGGATCGCGACTTCGCCGAGTCGCGCGAACGGGGTCGCGCTGCGCGCCAGCACGCGGTAGCGATCGACCGGGTGCGCCGAGAAGTAGAAGCCGAACGCCTCCTTCTCCTGCTCCATCCGCTCGGCGAGGCTCCAGCGCGCGGATTGCGGCAGCTGGATCGCCTCGCCGCCGACCTCGGCGTCGCCAAACAGGCCGCCCTGCCCGCTGGTGCGCGCCTCGTGCTGGCGCGCGGCCATCGCCAGGATCGTCTCGGCAGCGGCGAACACCCCGGCGCGATTGGCGTCGAGCGCCTCGAACGCCCCGGCAGCGGCAAGCGTCTCCACCTGCCGCTTGTTGAGCAGCCGCGGATCGACGCGGTTCGCCAGATCATCGAGCGATTTGAACGCCCCGCGCTCCTTGCGCTCGGCGACCAGCCGCTCCATCGCCCCCTCGCCCACCGATTTGAGCGCGGCGAGCGCGTAGCGGACGGCGAGCTGATCGCCCGTGCTTTCCACCGAAAACTCCGCCCCCGAACGGTTCACGCACGGCGGCAGCACCTTCACCCCCAGCCGGCGCATATCGTCGATGAACACGGCGAGCTTGTCGGTCAACGCGATGTCGAAGCACATCGAGGCGGCGAAGAATTCGTGCGGGTGGTGCGCCTTCAGCCACGCGGTCTGATAAGCGAGCAGCGCATAGGCCGCGGCGTGCGACTTGTTGAAACCATAGCCGGCGAACTTGTCGATCAAATCGAACAGCTCATTCGCCCTGGCCTCGGCAATGCCGTTCACCTCGGCACAACCCTTCACGAAGATCGCGCGCTGCGCGTCCATCTCCGCCTTGATCTTCTTGCCCATCGCGCGGCGCAGCATATCGGCGCCGCCCAGGCTATAGCCGGCGAGGATCTGCGCCGCCTGCATCACCTGTTCCTGATAGACGAAGATACCATAGGTCTCGGCAAGGATGCCTTCGAGCAGCGGGTGGGGATATTCGATCACCTCCTGCCCGTTCTTGCGCCGGCCGAAGCTGGGAATATTGTCCATCGGCCCCGGCCGGTAGAGCGAGACGAGTGCGATGATGTCGCCGAAGTTCGAGGGACGCACGGCCGACAGCGTGCGCCGCATCCCTTCGGATTCGAGCTGGAACACCCCGACCGTGTCGCCGCGCTGGAGCAGCTTGTAGACTTCAGGGTCATCCCAAGCGAGCGCATCAAGGTCGACCGCAATGCCACGGGCGGCGAGCATCTCGACCGCTTTCTTCAGCACCGACAGCGTTTTCAGGCCGAGAAAGTCGAACTTCACCAGCCCCGCGCCCTCGACATATTTCATGTCGAACTGGGTGACCGGCATGTCGGAGCGCGGATCGCGATAGAGCGGGATCAACTGCGCCAGCGGACGATCGCCGATCACCACGCCGGCGGCATGGGTGGACGAGTGGCGCGGCAGCCCTTCCAGCTTCATCGCCAGATCGAGCAACTGCCGCACGCCGGCGTCGCTCTTATACTCGCCGGCCAGTTCGCTGACGCCGTTGAGCGCCCGGTCGAGCGTCCAGGGATCGGTCGGGTGATTGGGGACGAGCTTCGCCAGCCGGTCGACCTGGCCATAGCTCATCTGCAGGACGCGGCCGGTATCCTTCAGCACCGCGCGCGCCTTTAGCCGCCCAAAGGTGATGATCTGCGCGACGTGATCCGCGCCATATTTGCGCTGGACGTAGCGGATCACCTCTTCGCGCCGGGTTTCGCAGAAATCGATGTCGAAGTCGGGCATCGACACGCGCTCGGGGTTGAGGAAGCGTTCGAACAGCAGGCCGAGCTTGATCGGATCGAGATCGGTGATCGTCAGCGCCCAGGCGACCACCGAGCCCGCGCCCGATCCGCGCCCCGGCCCCACCGGAATATCCTGTTCCTTCGCCCATTGGATGAAATCCGCGACGATCAGGAAATAGCCGGGGAAGCCCATCGAGATGATCACGTCCAGCTCATAATCGAGCCGTTCGCGATAGGGCCGGGTCCAATCATCCCCCGCTAAGCCCTCTGCGTCTTGTGGAAGAAGGCTGGGTGAGGGAGTGGCCGACCAAGGCTTGCCCTCGATCGCGGCGATCTTCGCCAGCCGCTTGTCGAGCCCCGCCCGGGCGCGCTCGCGCAGCAATGCGGCCTCGCCCTCGCGGTCGCCGGCGAGGCTCGGCAGGATCGGCTTGCGCTTGGGCGCGGCGACCGCGCAGCGCTGCGCGACGACCAGCGTGTTGGCGATCGCCTCGGGCAGATCCTCGAACAGCGCCGCCATCGCCTCGGCGGGCTTCATCCACGCGTCGGGAGAGCTGCGCGGGCGGTCCTCGCTTTCGATATAGGTCGAATTGGCGATGCACAGCATCGCGTCGTGCGCGGCGCCGAAATCGGCTTCGGCAAAACAGCACGGGTTGGTCGCGACGATCGGCAGCCCGCGCGTATAAGCCAGATCGAGCAGCGCTTCCTCGGCACGCGCCTCGACCGCGTCACCACGTCTGGCGAGCTCGATATAGAGCCGATCGGGGAACAGCGTTTCGAGCCGCGCGAGATACGCGTCGGCGCGGCTCTCCTGATCCTCGGCGATCAACCGCGCGACGGCGCCCTCACCGCCGGCAGTGAGCGCGATCAGCCCGTCGCTATGGCCCTCCAACGCGGCGAGCGGGACATGCGGCGCCTGCTCGAGCGGCCGCGCGAGATGCGCCTGCGACACCAGATGGCACAGGTTGAGATAGCCAGCTTCATTCTGCGCATAGAGCGCGAGCCAATCGAGCGCGGGCGTCCCTTCAGGCATGTCGGGCCGGGCGACGCAGAGCATCGTACCGATGATCGGCTGCACACCGGCGCCACGCGCGGCCTCCGAAAAGGCCATCGCGCCATAGAGCCCGTTGCGGTCACTGATCGCCGCCGCGGGAAAGCGCAGCGCCTGGGCGCGCTTGGCGATCGCCTTCGGCTCGATCGCCCCATCGAGCATCGTGAAGCTGGAGAAGATACGAAGCGGGACGAAACCGGAATGCGCCATCGCTGGCACTATGCGCATCACGCGGCGATTCCGCTAGCCGCGCCCCGCTCCGCGCTGTGGATAACCGGCCACGCCAAAAGGAAAGGCCGCGCCGACCCAGGGGGTGGCGCGGCCTTCAACGTCAGTGGAACGGTTTAGAAGTGGAAGCGAACCGTGCCGCGATAGCTTTGATTCTGAACATCATCGCGCAGGAAAGTGGTGTCGGCGGCGATGCCAATGTCCACCTTGCCGGTCGTGTAGGTCAGCCCGCCGCTCACCTCGCCCCAGTTGCGGTCGATGCGCGTGCCAAGGAAATTGGTTTGGGGGGAGCCGCCGCCGGTGAAGCTGGTGGCGACACCGCCGCCGACGAGGTTCGCACCAAACACCGGCGAGCGCGCATCGTTGAACTCATGGACGTAATAAGCCGTCACATATGGCCGGAACTTGGCTGCCTTGGCCGTCTGCACGATCAGGCCGGCGCGACCCTGGATCGAAAGCAGTTCGGGCCGGTAATAGGTCAGCGCGCCCGGACCGCCGGTTTCGCTCACCGTGCCGAAGTTGATGTAGTTGGTGCGGCTGGACAGGCGCGGCGCGATGCGCAGCAAACCGAGCGCGAACTCCTTCTGCGCTCCCACCTCGGCCGTCACCACGCCACGGCTCTGCTCGGTGCGCAGCGTCTGCGGCGTGCCCAGGAACGCCAGCGTGCGCTGGGTATCGAGCGAGAACGCGCCGACGCCTACCTGCCCGTCGAGCGACCAGCCCTTGCCGAGATCGGCCTTGGCATAGGCGGTCACCTCATAGGTACCGAACCGCCCGGTCTGGGTTCCACCGTTGCCGGTGCGGCCATTGACCTCGGCATAGCTCACCGAAAGACCAACGAAGCTCTCGCCGTCGAGCTGCTTTTCGATGCCGCCCGCGATGAACCAACCGTCCAGCCGGTCGCGTGCGCCGGCCACCGCGGTGCCACGCAGCGGCGCGCTGCTGCCGTCGATGTAGCCGCCCGCGAGATAGGCGTTCATGTCGCTCGGCAGGGCATTGCGACGCACCGTGGTGGGCGTCGCGTCGCTCGTCGCCTGGGCGAGGCCGACCCCGGCGCCCAGCAAGCCCGTCGCGCCAAGTTGGGCGAATTGCAGCGGTTGGCCGATCATCGCCACGCTGCCGCCCTCGACCGAAGCACTGTCGCGCGTCGCGAGCCGGTCACGGTGGAAGCGCGATAGCGTGTCGAGCGCGGCGATGCCGAGGTTCGGCGCCTGTGCCTCGCCACGCGGGGCGAACGCTTCGAGCTGGCCGGCGATGGTCGCCGCGTTCTGAACGTCGAGCGGCACATAGATGCTCTGATCGACATTCGCGTTACCACGATTGGCGTCAAGCAAGCCCGCATAAGCGCGCTGCACGGCACTGCCGCCGGCAAGGAGCGCGGCATAGCTTCCGGCTTGGACACTCACCTGCACGGTGTTGGCGGTATAGATCAGTCGCGGCGACAGGATCGCGCTGAACGCGCCCGACGTACCCGCGAAGGTGCCCTGTACCCCGCCTTGGGCATTGACGAAGGTATAGACATTGCCGGCGCGCAGCCCGCTCAGATCGGGGCGGAACTGCACCACGCCGCCGACCGAGGCGATGCCATCGGTCGCGGTCGGCGTCGTACGGTTCACCTGGATCAGGTCTGACACGCCGTTGGCGCCCAGGTCGATCAGGGTGTTGGTGCCCGAGGCCAGGATCAGGTTGCCGACAAAGGTCAGCGTTCCGATCGAGCCAGCATTGCCGGTCGCGCCCGGCGAAATGACGCCCGCGACGCTGGTGGTGAACGGCGCGATGATGGTGCCGGTACCGTTGATCCCCCCGGCCGCGAAGAAGAAGTCGTTCACGCTGCGCAGCGTGCCGTTCACGCCGAGCGTACCGATCTGCAGCGTGACGTCATTCAACACGTCAAGCCGCGCGCCCTGCGCGATCGTCAGCCCGGCCTGCGCGCCGTTGATGCGCAGCCGGTCGATCGTCACCGCGCTGTTGAGCGTCGTGGTGCCGGCGTTGCTCAGCGTCACGTCGAAATAGCGCGGCAGGACGCCCTGGAGGCGATCGCCGGCGGTGTTGTTGGGCACGAAGTTGGTCGCGCCCGGCAGACCGTTGGCGATGGTCGGCGCGGGGATCGGCAGCGCCGGGGCCGCCGGTGCCAGCTCCGCCTGGCCGGGATCGAGCACGTCGCTGCCCGGCTGGTTGGTAGCACCCGGGCCGCCGATCACGTCGCTGCCCAAGCCGTTGCTCAACCCATCGAGCGGTTGCTCGCCCGCTGTACCGATGCCGCCGGGGGTGGTGACGAGCCCCCCGGTGCGAACATCACGGCAAACATTATTGCCGATCGCCCCGGTGACGCCACCCTGGACGCAAATCTGGCCGAACTTGCCGGTGGTGCCGGTGCTCTGTTCGCCGGTCAGGGTCGGCACGCCGTTGATCGGCTGACCATCGGGTCCCAGAATGAAATAGTTCGGGTCCTGCAGCGACACCCAGCGCGTCGGGTCTTCCCAATTTCCATTGCCGGCGGCCGCGCCGACATAGCGATAGGGATTGTTGGCGGCGATCCAGTCCCAATAGAGGTAGAGCGGCTGGTAGAAGCTCACCGTACCGTAACCGTTCTGCGGCTGCGCCGTGAAGAAACGATTATAGCCGCCCGACAGTACGCCGATCACGAGCTGGCGCGCGAACGCGCGGTCCAGGATCAGCGGCCCCCCGGAATCCCCGCCGGCGGTCGTGCCCTCGTTCGGCAACGCATTGTCGCGGAACGGGTTGAAATCGAACGGGCTCGCATTGGCCGTGCCGCGTGCCGGATCGTCGAAATCGATCCAATAGAGGTTCTGCGGCAGATTGGCGTTCGAGCCGGCGCCAAACACGGCGCTGCCGAAATCGGCGAGCGAGGCCAGCGCGCCGAGCCAGTTTTCGGCCAAGCGGCGCCGATAGTCGATCGGCAGGGTGCCGCTGACACCAGTGCCGTTGCCGCCATAGCCGGCCAGCGCGACGTGATAGCCTGTGCCGGTGTTGGCATTGATCTGGCCCGGCGCCGGCAGCGGCGAGAAGAGCAGCGACCAGGTCGGGATGTTGCGCGCCGGCGTATCGAGCGAGGCGATCGCGACGTCGCCATAGAGGAAGCCATTCGCCGCCGGCTCAAGCGACAACGGGTTATAGGCGACACCGTTCACCGTATAGAAATTCTCGGTGAGGCTGGTCGTGAAAGGCGCGCGCGAGCCTTGGCCGAAAATCCAGTTGATCAGCGGGCTGGTACCGGGTGCCTGGCCCGGCTGGGTGGTGTTATTGGCATTGTTGAAGCCGAAGCCAATCGCCACGCCACCCGACCCCGAGCCGTAAGCGGTCGCCGCCCGGGTGTTGACGCAGTGCGCGGCGAACAGCACCGTGCGCGGGTTGATCAGCGAGCCGGTGCACAGCCCCAGCCCGACGCCGCCATTGGCGTTCGGCGTCGCGATGATCATCTGCGCGATGCCGGTGATGTTGTTGGGGTCGCGCGCGGTGGTCGGCGTGTTGGGCAGCGCGATCAGAATGTTCGGATCGGGCGCAATACCGGCATCCGGGCGATAGATGGTGAGGTCCTGGCGATGCGCGGCAAGCTCGGCGGCCTCGATCGCCAATTGCCGGTTGCGCGCCTCTTCCAAGGAACGCTGGTCGGCATCCGTCGCGGCACCCAGGCCGCTACCGGCAACGCTCAGCGCCTGAGCGTTCGCAGCACCCGCCCCCAGCACAAGACCCAGCAGTGCGGCACTCGTCATCAGCGCCGGGCGCAACCGGCTATCCCGCTTCATCATCTAGCTTCCCTCACCGATTTTCGGCCGTGTTCGCGCCCGGTTATAACATGTTACGAAACGCTAATAACTGTAACGGGCGCATCAGACAGGGCAAGAGGGGAAGATTATTTCGTGCAAAGCGTGACTTCCGTGCATCAGATGCCGTCCGGCACCCCCGCCAAACCAACAGCCGCCAACCGCGCCAGCAGATCGGCGACGCACGCCTCGGCGATCGCCGGCTCCGTCGCGCGCACCACGAAATTGGCGCCCACTCGCCCTTCCCGAAAAAAAGGATAGCTGCCGATCGCGACGCCTTCATGCGCGCGTTCGGTCTCTCGCAGCAGATCGGCGACCTCGCTCTCCGCCACCCAGCAGCCGATTGTGCGCGAGATCACCGGCCGCCCGCCCTCAAGCGTACCCGTCAGCGCATCGAGCATCCCCGCGGTGATGTGCGGCACACCCGCCATGATGAAGATATTGCCGATGCGGATGCCCGGCGCGCCCGACAGCTTGTTGGCGATCAGCTCGGCGCCCTCAGGCACGCGCGCCATCCGCTTGCGCGCCTCGGTCAGCCCGCCGCGACTGGCGTAATAACGCTCGAGTACCGCGAGCGCCTGAGGGTGATGCGTGACCTCCACCCCCAAGGCGGCGGCGATCGCATCCACCGTGATGTCGTCATGCGTCGGGCCGATGCCTCCGGTCGTGAACAGGTAATCGTTGCGGGCGCGCAAGGCGTTCACCCCCTCGACGATCGCCTCGGTCCGATCGCTGACCACGCGGACTTCGGCGAGGCGAATGCCCTGAACATTCAGCCAGGTCGCGATCTGTGCGACATTCTTGTCCTGGGTGCGGCCGGACAGGATTTCATCGCCGATCACGACAAGGGCGGCGGTCCAGATACGCTCGGTCATGACGCGGGCATAGCCCAGGCCGCGCCCCCTCGCAAAGCCGCGCGCGTGGCGCTATATCGCGGCGATGACCGAATATATCACCGAAGACGCCCCGCTCGCCCGCACCGGCGCGATTCGCCTGCATGGGGAAGAGGGTTTCGCCGGGATGCGCGCGGCGGGCCGGCTCGCCGCCGAAACGCTCGACATGATCGCGCCGCATGTCGTGCCCGGCGTGACGACGGCGGCGCTCGACGACATGATCCGCCGCTTCATCGCCGATCGCGGCGGGGTGCCGGCGACGCTCGGTTATCGCGGCTATACCCATAGCTGCTGCATCTCCATCAACCACGTCGTCTGCCACGGCATCCCGGGCGACAAGCCCCTGAAATCGGGCGATATCGTGAATATCGACGTCACCCCGATCCTGAACGGCTGGCATGGCGACTCGAGCCGCATGTATCTGGTCGGCGACGTGCCGCTGAAGGCGCGGCGGCTGGTCGAGCTGACATATGAATGCCTGATGCTCGGCATCGAGCAGGCGCGCCCCGGCAACCATCTTGGCGACATCGCGCACGCCATCCAAAGCCACGCCGAGCGCCATCGTTACGGCGTGGTGCGCGATTTCTGCGGGCATGGCCTGGGCCGGCTTTTTCATGACGCGCCAGAGGTAGTGCATGTCGGCCGCCCCGGCACCGGGCCTGAACTGCGCCCGGGGATGTTCTTCACGATCGAGCCGATGATCAATATTGGCCGACCTGACGTGAAGCTGCTCGACGATGGCTGGACCGCGGTGACGCGCGACCGATCACTGTCGGCGCAGTTCGAACATTCGATCGGCATCACCGAGGCTGGCTGCGAAATCTTCACCGTCAGCCCGGCGGGATTGCACAAACCGCCCTATTAAAGTGGCCGCCGCCGGCCTGCTCATCAGGCGGCAGGCAAGCCGATCATCGCGCCAAGCCCGGCGGAAGGCGTTTTCCCGGCCTTCTCAAGCGCTGCACAATAATGCGAGGGGTCGCAGCCGAAGCGGTTACGAAAGGCGCGCGAAAAGCTCGAATAGCTGGCATAGCCCGCGAATTCGGCGACCTGCGCCACCAGAAAGCGTCGTGTGAGCAACAGTTCCGCGGCGCGCTCAAGCCGGATTTCTCGCAGCACCACCCCGGGCGGCTGGCCGAAAGCGTCCGTGAAGCGCCGGACGAACGACGAGCGGCTGAGGCATGCCGTGTTCGACAGGCTTTTAAGCGAGTGCGGATCGCCGGGCCGCGCGATCATCGCCGTGAATGCACGCGAGACTTGTGGATCGCCGAGCAGCGCCAGCCGCTGGCTCCACCCGGGACTCGACACCAGGGTCCGGCGGAACAATTTGACCAGCACTTGCTTGAGCAGCGCCGACGCCATCGTGCGCATGCCCATGCGATGCTCCGCGAGTTCGATGCTGACAAGGCCCAACAGACTGGCGGGGCAATCGCTGGCGTCGAAACGTTCGATGATCGGTGCGTCGAGGGAGGCGAACAAATCCTCCGACGCGGGGTGTCGCGCCCGGAAATGGCCGCAGATGATCACCAGGTCGCGGCATCCATCGCCGGCGACAGTTGAATAGAATTGGCTCCGCGGATTGCAGGGGAGAACGGTGGGCTCATGGAGCCGAAGCGGCCTGCCGTCTCCCGCCGGCATTTCCATGCGATAGTGGATGCCGGGCGGTGTCAGGATCAGCGTGCGCGGGGTCAAAGCGATGCGCGGGCCGCCTTTGATGGCGAACACACCCTCTCCCTCCAGCACATAATGCAACCCCGGCAGCGGCGCCGGACCCAGCCCGAGTGACCAGCCGCGCTCAATCCGACATTCGGTGAATGCGACAGCCTCGACATTGAGCATGCCGAGAATATCGTCGATCTCCTCGTCCCGGTGCGCCGGACGAATTGTCATGTACTTATGTCCCCGTGCCATGCGTCACGTGGCGCGCGCATAAACACGGTTGGTGCCGGGCGTACGACGGCGGCGCTATAATTTGCCCACCAATTTATCGAAAGACGGACCTATTCTTGCCACAGCGCGACTCGCGCAAGGTCGGGACGCGAGGATGACGAACGGTCTCCTCGATCGACATGCCCCTATCGGCTAACGCGCCGT
The DNA here is from genome assembly GCA_002083435.1 of Proteobacteria bacterium SG_bin6. Classification (GTDB taxonomy): domain Bacteria; phylum Pseudomonadota; class Alphaproteobacteria; order Sphingomonadales; family Sphingomonadaceae; genus Sphingomonas. The sequence goes on from LWDJ01000044.1 coordinate 71,624, forward strand.
GCCGGCACGCAGCAGCCGTGCCAACAGCGCGATGGCGCGATCGATATCGGCGTCGGTCGTGCGCCAGGAACAAACGCTGAGCCTTGCAGCCGGCGCACCCTGCCAGATGGTGGGGCCAAACCAGATCTCGCCCGAGGCCGCCGCTGCCTGGCGCACCTGCTCGGTTTGTTCGCTAGAGCCGGCGCGGATCAGCACTTGGTTGAGCACGACGTCGTTCAACACCTCGAACCCCGCCGCCGCCAGCCCGTCGCCGAGGCGCCGCGCCTGCGCGCGGTGGCGATCGACCAGCGCCGCCACGCCTTCGCGCCCCAGCGAGCGCAGCGCCGCCCAGATCGCCACGCCGCGCGCGCGACGCGAGAATTCCAGCGTCAGATTCTTCTGCGCGTCGGGTTCGGAGGTCGCATAGGCGGCGTCGCTGTTCATCGCCGCCGCCAGCGCACCGGCATCGCGGCAGATGCTCATCGCGCCGTCATAGGGCGTGTTGAGCCATTTATGGCCGTCAGTCGTCCAGCTATCGGCGAGGGCGATCCCCTCGGTCAGCGGGCGCGAGGCGGCGGCGGCGCGCGCCCAGAGCCCGAAAGCGCCATCGACATGCACCCACGCGCCCGCCTCCCGCGCGCAGGGCAGGATCGCGGCGAAGGGATCGAACGATCCAGTGTTCACCTCGCCCGCCTGCAGGCACAGGATCGTGCGATCATCGAGCGGCGGCAAACGCGCCGGATCGACCCGCCCCTGCCCGTCCACCGGCGCCAGGATTACCCGTTCAAGCCCGAAGCCCAACAGCCGCAGCGCCTTCTTCACGGTGATGTGCGCCGTCTCACTGATCACCACCCGCAGCGGCGGCGCCCCGTCCAAGCCCTGTGCGTCGAAATTCCACCCCAGCCGGCCAAGCAGGGTGCGGCGCGCGGCGGTGAGGCAGCCGATCGTGCACGCGCTCGCCGAGGTGCCGAACCCCACCGCGCTCTCGCGCGGCAGATCGAGGATCTCGGTGATCCAGCGCCCGGCAACACGCTCGATCGCCGCCGGGCCCGGCGCGCCGACAGCGGAGGCCGCGCTCTGGTCCCAGGCGAGCACCAGCCGCTCGGCGGCGGCGGCGACTGGCAGGCTCGCGCCCTTCACGAAGCCGAAATAGCGCGGCCCGTTCGAGGCGACTGTCGCCGGCGACCCGAGCCGGTCAAGCATCGCCAGCGTCTCCTCCGGCGCGGCGCCCTGCACCGGCAAGGGCTCGTCGAAACCGCTGAGCGCGGCGAGCGCCTCGGGATCGGGATAGGCACGGCGGGCGCTGCTTGTCGCAACATAATTGCGGGCACGGGCATCGGCATCGGCGAGCAGATCAAGTTCGGTCATGGCGTGTCTCCCGCCCGACTTGTCGCTGCGCGGCGGGTGCAATGCGAGCGATATGAGATTGCCAGGGTTGTGACTCCTTGTCACAATGCGCGCGTGACGATCCCCTCGCTGCAAAGTCTGCGCGCCCTGGAGGCGGCGGTGCGGCTCGAGAGCTACAGCGCCGCCGCGCGCGAGCTGGGGCTGACGCATAGCGCGATCAGCCACCGCATCCGCGAGCTGGAGGCGCGGATGGGCGCGCGCTTGTTCGAGCGCCAGGGACAAAGGATGATCCCCAGCACCCGCGCCCGCGCGCTGGCCGACCCCGTCGGGCGCGCGCTCGCGCTGCTGGCGGAGACCTTCCCGCCCGAGCAGCGAGCGCGCCAGCCGCTGCGGGTGAGCGTGCTCCCCTCCTTCGCGCATCGCTGGCTGGTGCCGCGCCTTGCCGCGTTCCGCGCGGCGCATCCGGGGATCGACGTGCAGCTCGACGCGCGGCTGGAACTCGCCGTGCCCGGGCAGCGCGGCATCGACGCCGGGTTACGCTATGGCGCGGGCGACTGGCCGGGTATGCTCGCCACCCACCTAGCGGGCGAGCGGCTGTTTCCAGTGTTGGCGCCGGACTATGCCGAACGCCTTGACCTCCGCGCTCCCGCCGACCTGGCACGCGCGACACTGCTCCGCCACCTGCGCCAGCACTGGCAGCCTTGGTTCGCCGCCGCCGGCCTGACGATCGCGGAGCCGCGCGAGGGGCCATTTTATGAAGATGCCGGATTGCTGCTGGAGGCTGCCGCTGCGGGCGAAGGCGTGGCGCTCGCGCGGGGGCTGCTTGTTGCCCGCGATCTAGCGAGCGGCCGGCTCGTCGCGCCCTTCGCCATCTCGGTGGGCGATCAGAGCGCTTATTATCTCGTCCGCCCTGCCACGGCGCGCCGCGCCAATGCCGCCGCCGATGTGCTCGCGCGCTGGGTCAAGGCGACCCTCGCGGCGGAGGAGGCTGGCGGACCAACGCAAGCGCTGCCCAAAGTTTAGGCAACCGGGGCGACTATGCCTCGTGGAAGGGCAGGCCCAACGGCGATCGCTGCCCCGCAACCGCGCGGTCTCGCGGCCCTTCCCGTATGGCACGAAGCTTGTAAGATGGCGGGCGCGAACGGGCACAAGCCGGGCGGGGACGAGTCTCGTGAAAAAAGTCGAAGCGATCATCAAGCCCTTCAAACTCGATGAGGTGAAGGAGGCGCTGCACGAAGTCGGCGTCTCGGGCATCACCGTCACCGAGGCCAAGGGGTTTGGCCGGCAAAAGGGCCATACCGAACTGTATCGCGGCGCCGAATATGTCGTCGACTTCCTGCCCAAGGTGAAGCTCGAAGTCGTGATCGACGATGCGCTCGCCGGGCGCGTGGTCGAAGCCATCGCGCAGGCGGCACACACCGGCCGCATCGGCGACGGCAAGATTTTCGTGATGCCGGTTGAAAGCGCCCTGCGCATCCGCACCGGCGAGCGCGACGAAAACGCGATCTAACCCACCCCTTTTTCCTGTCTCACCCCAACTGAAAGGCACCATCATGGCGAACACGCCGGCCGATATTCTGAAGATGATCGAGTCCGAGGAGATCGAATGGGTCGATCTGCGCTTCACCGATCCCAAGGGGAAGTGGCAGCACCTCACCATGGTGTCGTCGGTCGTCGGCGAGGATGAGTTGACCGACGGCTTCATGTTCGACGGGTCCTCGATCGCCGGCTGGAAGGCGATCAACGAAAGCGACATGATTCTGAAGCCCGATCTGGACGCGGTCTATGTCGACCCGTTCAGCGCGACGCCGATGCTGATCGTGGTTTGCGACATCGTCGAACCCTCGACCGGCGAACTCTACGCGCGCGATCCGCGCTCGACCGCGAAGCGGGCCGAAACCTATCTGAAGGGCACCGGCATCGGCGACACCGTCTATGTCGGCCCCGAAGCCGAATTCTTCATGTTCGATGATGTGAAGTTCGAGAACAGCTATTCGACGAGCTATTACAAGCTCGACGACATCGAGCTGCCAACCAACACCGGCCGCGATTATGAAGGCGGCAACCTTGCCCACCGGCCGCGCGCCAAGGGCGGCTATTTCCCGGTAGCGCCGGTCGATTCCGCGGTCGACATTCGCGGCGAGATGGTCTCGACCATGCTTGAAATGGGCCTGCCGTGCGACAAGCATCACCATGAGGTGGCGGCGGCTCAGCACGAACTTGGCCTAACTTTCGGCACGCTTGTGCAGACGGCGGACCGGATGCAGGTGTATAAGTACGTCGTCCACCAAGTCGCGCATGCCTATGGCAAGACCGCGACCTTCATGCCCAAGCCGATCAAGGAAGATAATGGCTCGGGGATGCACACCCATATGTCGATCTGGAAGGAAGGCACCCCACTATTCGCCGGCAATGGCTATGCCGGCCTCAGCGAAACATGCCTCTATTTCATTGGCGGGGTAATCAAGCACGCCAAGGCGCTGAATGCTTTCACCAACCCCAGCACCAACAGCTATAAGCGGCTGGTGCCGGGCTATGAGGCGCCGGTGCTGCTCGCTTATTCGAGCCGCAACCGCTCGGCCTCGTGCCGCATCCCCTATGGCGCGGGCGCCAAGGCCAAGCGTGTCGAGTTCCGCTTCCCCGATGCGCTCGCCAACCCCTATCTCGCTTATGCCGCGATCCTAATGGCGGGGCTGGACGGTATCCAGAACCGCATTCACCCGGGCGAGCCGATGGACAAGAACCTTTATGATCTGCCGCCCGCCGAGCTCGCCAATGTGCCGACCGTATGCGGAAGCTTGCGCGAGGCCCTCGACAGTCTGGAGGCCGACATGGACTTCCTGCTGAAGGGCGATGTGTTCAGCAAGGATCAGATCGAAGCCTATGTCGAACTGAAGCGCGAAGACGTCGCCCGCTGGGAGATGACGCCGAGCCCGGTCGAGTTCGACATGTATTATAGCGCCTGATCCGGGCCTGATCGAAGAAATGCGCGGCGCGGGAATCGCTTCCCGCGCCGTATGTTTTGGCCCAGTATATTTACGATTGACCATTTCTAGATACCTGTTTTTATTTGTTATTTTCCGGTCAAGCCTCACTCGGCCTCGTTTGCGTTAACCACTGAAAAAGGTCCACCGTGGCTAGTCCCTTACATGGCAATTCAAGGCGGCACATTGGTTGGGCAAGCAGCGGGCGCGGCGGCGGCGTTGGTTGTCGCGACCTTCGCGCCGCCAGCGCGCGGCACACTGTTGATCGTGCCGCTCGGCGCGACCCCGGCGCATCGCCTGCTCGAGGTGCCCGGCGTCACGCTGCGCGGTCGCGGTCCCTTGTCTGGCAGCCTGGTGATCGAGGGCGACGGCGCGCTGTTCTGGCCAGCGCTAGGGGATGGCTTGCTGGTGGTGCGTGGCAGCGCCACGAGCTGTGGCGGGAAGGAGACGACGGGGTGGCGGGCAAGCAACTGACTCTCGACACGATGCGAACGACCGGGACGCGTGCGCTGGTCGCGCTGATGGCGCTCGGCGCGGGGACAACGCTGTTCACCGGATTGATCATCGGCAGTCCCACCACGCTTGCTGCGACGGCGCTCGCCGTCGCCGCCCTTATCGTGCCGGGCTGGAACCTCTACGCAGGGCGCGCCGACGCGCAGGCGCGGATCACGCTTGGCATTGCGGTGCCGCTTACCGCGGCGGCGATGCTGCTCGTGCTTGCCGGGCACCCCTGGCAGACCGACATGCACATGGTGTTCTTCGCGCTGATCGCGACGCTGGTAATCCTGTGCGATTGGCGCGCGATCGTGGCGGCGACTTTGGTCACCGCGGTCCACCATCTGCTGCTCGATTTCCTGGCGCCCGCCTATGTCTTTGGCGGCAGCGCCAGCTTGGCGCGCGTCATCATGCACGCGGTGATCGTGCTGATCGAAGCCGGGGCGCTGGCGTGGACCGCCAATGCACTGCTCACCCTGCTCACCACCTCGGAACAAGTGCTCGCCGATGTCGCGGCGGCACATAACGCGATGGAAGCCGAGGCCGGTGCGCGTACCGGCGTGATCACGGCTGTCCGCGATGGCCTGCGCGAATTGGCGGCGGGCAACCTCACCGTGCGCATCGCCGCACCGTTCGACCCCGCCTTCGAGCCGCTGCGCGCTGATTTCAACGCGACCGCCGACCAGTTGCAAACGACGATGCAGGCGCTGGTCGAGGCGATCGGTTCGATCGAGACGAGCATCGCCGAAATCGGCGGCGCCGCCGACGATCTGTCGCGCCGCACCGAACGTCAGGCGGCGACACTCGAGGAGACCGCCGCCGCCGCGACCGAATCGAACCAGGCGGTGCAGGCGGTCGTCGCGCGCACCGGCGAGTCCGACCGGCTGTTCAGCGCGGTGATGACCGAGGCCGAGGCGAGCGACGCGGTCGTCTCCAATGCCAAGGCGGCGATGCGCGAGATCGCCAAATCCTCGCAATCAATCACCGCGATCGTCGGGCTGATCGACGGCATCGCGTTCCAGACCACCTTGCTCGCGCTCAACGCCGGGGTCGAGGCGGCGCGCTCGGGCGAAGCGGGGCGCGGCTTCGCGGTGGTCGCGACCGAGGTCCGCAGCCTTGCCGAAAAGGCGGCATCGGCGGCCGACGAGATCAAGCAGCTGATCGCGACCAGTGCCGGCCAGATCGACAATGGGGTGAAGCTCGTCGAACAGGCCGGCACCACTGTACGCCAGATCGTCGAGCGGTTCGGCTCGGTCCGTCAGCTGATCGGCGAGATCGCGCGCTCGAGCGAGGCGCAAGCGCAGGCGGTCGCGACCGTGAGCGGCGCGATCCGCGAGATCGACAAGGTTACGCAATCGAACGCCGCGATGGTCGAGGAATCGAGCGCCGCGACCCGCAGCCTGGCGAGCGATGTCGCCAAGCTGACCGACCTCACCCGCCAGTTCCGCTTTGAAGCGCAAGGAAGCGCGCCGCTGTCGATGCGGCACGCCGCCTGAACCCGGCCCCCCTGGCGCCCGGGCAGCTGCCCGCCCGGGCGCTGTTTTTTTATTTGCATCGCGTTTCGTTCTGGCGCCTGTTGACGCGACATGGACCGGCGTCAGCTTCTCGGCGGGATTGCCGCCCTTCCCCTGATCGGTGCCGGCACCGCTCATGCCGATGATGCTTATGCCGACGACATGGCGATCCTGCGCGCCGCGCTGGCGCTGCATCCGGGGCTCTACCGCTATGCGACGCCCCGCGAGGTCGCGGACGGGCAAAACCGGCTCGCCGCGCTCTGGCCGGGTGCGGGGCTGGAGACGCGCTACCTCGCCCTGTCGCGCTTCCTCGCCACGCTGCGCTGCGGGCACAGCTATTGCAATTTCTTCAATCAGCGCCGCGCGATTGCCAAGGCGCTGTTCGACCGTCCGACCCGCCTGCCTTTCCACTTCCGCTGGATCGACGGCGCGATGATCGTGAGCGCCGATCCGAGCGGCACCCTGCCGCCCGGCTCCCGCGTCACCCAGATCAACAGCACGCCGAGCGCGGCGCTACTTGCCCGGCTGATGCGCTATGCCCGCGCCGACGGCCATAATGACGGCAAGCGCCGCGCGCTGCTGGAAGTGCAGGGCGAGGACACGATCGAGACGTTCGATGTATTCCAGGGCCTGCTCGCGCCGCCGCCGCCGGGCGGACACCGGATCGAGGCGGTACTGCCCGACGGTGGCGCCAAGACGCTCGTTTTGCCCGGTATCGACCTCGCCGCGCGCCGGGCGATGATGACGAAGCTCGCCGACGATGCCGAAGGCGCGCGCTGGCAATGGGCGATGCGCGGCGATGTCGCGTTGCTCACCATGCCCGGTTGGGCGCTCTACAACAGCAAATGGGATTGGGCCGGCTGGCTGGGAGAACGGCTCGATTCGCTCGGCGGCGCGCGGGGGCTGGTGATCGACCTGCGCGCCAATGAAGGCGGGCTCGATTGCGGCGACCCGATCCTGGCGCGATTGATCGAGCGACCGCTCGCGCCGCCCGCGATCGAGCAACGGCTGCGCTTCACCCGCACGCCGCCGGCGCTTGATCGCTATCTCGACACTTGGGACGACAGCTTCCGCCAGTTGGGGGTCGGCGGCGCGCCGCTGCCGGGCGGGTTCGTCGCCCGGCCCGGCGGCAATCGCGACATCACGATCCAGCCCGCCGCCAAACGGCTCAATCTGCCCGTCGCCGCGCTGATCTCGCCCACCAACAGCTCGGCGACTTTCCAGTTCGCGATGATGGCGCGGGCAAGCGGCAAGGTGCGCCTATTCGGGCAAACGACCGGCGGCAACCAGCGCGGCATCAACGGCGGCGCGTTCTTCTTCGTGCGGTTGCCCGAAAGCGGCATCGAGTTCGATCTGCCGCTGGTCGGCTATTTCGCACCGCCAGGCACCCCTGATGCCGGCCTCGCGCCAGATGTGTTCATCGCGCCCACCGCGCGAGACATCGCGGCCGGGCGCGATCCCGCGCTCGACGCGGCGCTCGCCTGGGTCGCCCGCGCCTGACTCAACGCCGTTCCCGGCTTGCCCGCCGGCGCCCCGCTTGCCACACAGGCGCGACAGCTTTGGGAGAGAGTCATGCGCGAGTTGCTCAATCACTTCATCGACGGCGCCTGGGTGGCAAGCGAGGGCGGCCGGCGGCACGAGGTGATCAACCCTGCGACCGAAGCACCGTGCACCGTGATAACACTTGGCACCGCCGAGGATGTCGACCACGCGGTGGCCGCGGCGCGCACGGCGTTCGAGAACTTCTCGCGCACCAGCGTCGCCGATCGGCTGGCGCTGCTCCAGCGGATCATCGAGGCGTATAAGGCGCGCATCCCCGATCTTGCCCAGGCGGTGAGCGAGGAAATGGGGGCGCCGATCGGCTTTGCGACCGCGGCGCAAGTGCCATCCGGCCTCGGCCACTTCATGGCGACCGCCAAGGCGCTCGAAACTTTCGCGTTCGAGCAGCAGCTCGGCCGCGCCAAGGTGGTGCATGAGCCGATCGGCGTCGTCGCGATGATCACGCCGTGGAACTGGCCGCTGAACCAGATCACCGCCAAGGTCGCCCCCGCGCTCGCCGCCGGCAACACGATGATCCTGAAGCCGAGCGAGGAAGCGCCCGCCTGCGCCGCGATCCTTGCTGAAATCATGGAAGCCGCCGGGGTGCCGGCGGGCGTGTTCAACCTGGTGAATGGCGATGGGCCCGGCGTCGGCGCCGCGCTTTCGGCACATCCGGGCGTCGACATGGTGAGCTTCACCGGCTCCACCCGCGCCGGGATCGCGGTCGCGCAGGCGGCGGCGACCACCGTCAAGCGGGTGCATCAGGAGCTGGGCGGCAAGGCGCCCAACCTCGTGCTCGAAGGCGCCGACCTGGGCGCGGTACTGCCGCCCACGCTGACCGGCGTGCTTGCCAATAGCGGGCAGAGTTGCATCGCCCCCACCCGGCTGCTGGTCCACAAGACGCAGAAGGACGCCGCCGTGGCCGTCGCCAAGGCGATGTTCGAAGGGGCAGCCGTCGGCGATCCGACCGAGATGGGCCAGCATATCGGCCCGGTCGTCAACCGCGCGCAGTTCGAGAAGATCCAGAGCCTGATCCAGTCGGCGATCGACGAGGGCGCGACCTTGGTGACGGGCGGAACGGGCCGCCCGGACGGCCGGAATTCGGGCTATTATGTCCGCCCGACCGTCTTCGCCGATGTAACCCCCGAGATGCGCATCTGGCGCGAGGAAGTGTTCGGCCCCGTCGCGACGATCACCGATTATGACGATGCCGAGGAAGGGGTGCGGCTGGCGAACGACACGGTGTTCGGCCTCTCCGCCGCGGTCTCGGGCGATCCGGCCAAGGCCGCCGAAGTCGCGCCGCGGCTGCGCGCTGGTCTGGTGACGATCAACGGCTGGAGCCCAGACTCGGCGGCCCCCTTCGGCGGCTATAAGCAATCCGGCAATGGCCGCGAGTTCGGCAAGTTCGGGCTGGCCGAGTTCATGGAAGTAAAGACGATCACCGGGCTGCCGGGGTGATGGCCTAGTTTCGCCCGATTTTCGCCGTCGCCACGATGCACGTCTGGCGCGATCGGCACGGCGAAAAGGAGCGATTGATGCGGCTTGACCTGTTGATGCCCGCGCGCGGCGACGATTATGCCGCGATGGCCGCCGAGGAGGCCGAGCACTACGTCGCCGCCTTCGCCGCGAGAGGCATTACTCTCGGTCCGCTGCCTTGGAACGAAGCGCCGGGAATCGGGGACGCCGCGCTCGCGCTGTTCGCCTGGGGTTATCACCTCGCGCCCGAGCGCTGGCGGGAAGTGCTCGATCGCTGGCCCGCCGAGCGGCCGCTGCTCAACCCGCCGGCGCTGATCGCGTGGAACGTGCGCAAGACCTACCTCGCCGAGCTTGAGCGCAAGGGCGTGCTGATCGTTCCGAGCTGGTTCGGCGCGGCCACGCCAGCGAGCGTCGCTGCCGCCTTCGCGCGGTTCGGCTGCGAGGAGCTGGTGGTGAAGCCGCAGATCTCCGCCGGCAGCCATCAAACCCGGCGGCTCAAGCCGGGCGACCCCGTGCCACCACTTGCCGAGGCGATCCTGCAACCCTTCCTGCCGGCGGTGGGCAAGGAGGGCGAGCTGTCGCTGCTGTTCATCGGCGGCACCTTCAGCCATGCGGTGCGCAAGGTCGCCAAGCCCGGCGATTTCCGTATCCAGCCGCAATTCGGGGGCCAGCTCTCGCGCTTTGACCCGCCCGCCGAGGCGCTGAGCGTCGCCACCCAGGCGCTCGCCGCGCTGCCCGAAGCGCCGGTTTACGCGCGCGTCGATCTGATCCGTCTGCCCGCCGGCTCGCTCGCGCTGATGGAGCTGGAGGTGATCGAGCCCGATCTCTACCCCGATCTGGGCGACGATGTGCCGGGCAAGCTCGCCGACGCGGTCATCGCCTATATCGGCCAGGCCCAAAGGATTAGCGGCACCCCCGCCACCACCACCAGCAGCGACAGCGGCGCGCCGAGCCGGGCATAATCGCCGAAGCGATACCCCCCCGGCCCCATCACCAGCGTGTTGCACTGATGGCCGATGGGGGTGAGGAAATCGCACCCCGCCCCCACCGCCGTCGCCATCAGGAAGGCGTCGGGGCGGTAGCCGAGCTCGTGGGCGAAAGTGGCGGCGATCGGGGCCATCACCAGCACGGTCGCGGCATTGTTGAGGAACGGGGTCACCGCCATCGCCGCGACCAGGATCAGCCCGACCGCGCCCCATACCGGCAGCGCCTGGGCGAGCAGCGCGAGCTGATCGGCGATGATGTCCGACGCGCCCGTCGTGCGCAGCGTGTCGCTCACCGGGATCAGCGCGCCGAGCATCACCAGGATCGGCCACTCAACCGCTTGATAAGCCTCGCGAACCGGCAGCGCGCCCAGGATCAGCACCGCGCCCGCCGCGGCGAAAAAGGCCACGGCGACCGGCACCGCCCCGCTCGCGGTCGCGACCATCGCCAGCGCGAGCGCGGCGACCGGGAGCAGCCCGTTGCGCGCGCTCCCCAGCCGCAGCACCCGCTCGGCGAGGGGCAGGCAACCGAGGTCGCGCAGCCGCTCCGGGAGCAGTCCCAGCGCCCCCTGGAGCACCACCACGTCGCCCCCGCGCAACGCGGTGTCGCCCAGCGCCGTCGCCAGCCGCTCTCCGGCACGCGAAATCGCGATCAAATTCACCCCATAGCGCGCCTGCAGCCGCAACCGGCCCGCGCTCTGCCCGATCAGCGGCGAATCGGTGGTGACCACCGCCTCGATCACCCCCACGTCGTCGCCCTTGGCATCTTCGGGCAGCGGCCGGTCCTGCCCGGCGAGCGCGAGCTTGTCGGTGGCGATCACCCGCTCCAACATATCGGGCGCGCCGCCCAGGATCAGCGTGTCGCCCGCGCGCAGCTCGGTCTCGGCCTGGACGGGGGTGCGGACCCCCGCGCGGAGCAGGCTCGCGATCGTCACCGCGCGTTCGTGGCGATCGAGGAACGCCCGCACCGTCTCCCCCACCGCCGGCGAGCCCTCGCGCAGCTCGGCCTCGGTCACATAGCCGGTGATGTCGAGCGCGTCGCCCATCGTCGGCGCGGCGCGCCGGTCGGCCGGCAGCAGGCGATAGCCGAGCGCTAGGAAAGCCAGCCCCAGCAGCGTCAGCCCCAGCCCCACCGGCAGATAATCGAACATGTGGAAGGGCTCCCCCGTCATCTCCTGCCGCACCCGGCTGACGATGATGTTGGGCGAGGTGCCGACCAGCGTCATCAGCCCGCCGAGCAGCGAGGCGAACGCCATCGGCATCAGGAACACCGAAGGGTTGGTGCCGGACCGCTTGGCGAGCTGGAAAGCGGCGGGCATCAGCATCGCCAGCGCGCCGATATTCTTGACCAGCGCCGAGCCGAAGCCGACCGCGGCGGTGAGCACCAGCAACTGGCTCCGCGTGTGCCGGGCATAGGGCGTCACCCGAGCGAGCGCCGCCTCGATCAGCCCCGATCGCTGCACCGCCGCCGAGATCACCAGCGCCGCGCCGACAATGATCACGATATCGTCCGAAAAGCCGCTAAACGCCGCCTTGGGCGAGACGATGCCGAGCGCGAGCCCCGCGAGCAGCGCGATGATCGCGACCACATCATAGCGGAACCGCCCCGACAGGAAGAGCGCCATCATGCCGGCCAGCAGCGCGATCGATTCGATCTGGGGGAGTGTCACGCAGGCGGAACGCTCGGCGGCGGGGCGGGGTTGCGTGGGGGGTGCGACGGGGACGGGAGGTTGGGCTGGTGGAGCGCGCAAGTGCATTGCTGCGAACGGGCCATGGCTTTTTGCCGCAGAACGGCGCCCCACGTTTGCCTACCACAGCCCTACCGTGCGATTTCCTAAGCCGGATGGCGGATGGCACAGCTTGCGCACAAGACAGCGCCACACCTGTGTGTCCATGCGAGGCGCATGCGATCTTCCCAGGGCAGCGGTACATCCCGCAAGCGATTGCCGACTTCACAACTCCGCCTATCCCAGCTATGTTCCTATAATGTTCTGATTTGGTGGTTGCTATATGCGGTCCGCAAGTTTTGCCGGATTCAATCCTGTAGGGTCTAGTCGTAGTGGCCACAGCCCGATAATTAACCGGATGTGGGCACTTGGGGAGCGCATAATCGAATGGGAGGCCGACGCGTTGGATGCTTGGCGCTCAAACGCCGTGCGGTCGGGCGTTGAGGGATCTCGGCCCGGAAAGGGCCTTCATCTTTCGCATCATCCATCGCGACAATCTCGGCTGGATCCTACAGCATGGGATGCACTGCCGCAGCTCCGGTCTGGCCGATCCGAACTATGTAGATATCGGCAATCCCGACCTCATTGGCAAGCGCAGCGTCCGGCCAGTGCCGCTTCCGCCGGGTGGCACTCTCAGCGATTATGTTCCGTTCTATTTTACGCCGCGAACGCCCATGCTGCTCAATATCAAGACCGGCTTCAACGGCATACGTCAGAGACAGAATACGGAGATCGCAATTCTCGTATCCAGTCTCCGTCATATTGCCGCGCGCGGATATCCATTCGTCTTCACGGACAAGCATGCATATCCGCCGACCACGCGTTATTTCAACGATTTGGCTCGACTTGACGTGATCGACTGGGCCATCCTTCAGAATAGCGACTTCAAGCGCGATCTCGACGACCTCGGTAAAGTCGAGCGTTATCAAGCGGAGGCGCTGATCCACGGACAGGTTCCGCTCGATGGTCTTCTCGGCATTGCGTGCAGCAGTCACGCTGTGACCGGCGAATTGCAGGCGCTGGTCGACGCGGCAGGCGTTAACCTCAAGGTGGCTTCACGGCCCGGATGGTATTTTTGATGATCATTTACACCGAAGGAAATCTGCTCGAGGCCAAGGCCGAAGCGCTCGTGAACACCGTCAACACCGTCGGCGTTATGGGCAAAGGCATCGCCCTTATGTTCAAGGAGGCCTTCCCCACCAACCTTCGCGCGTATGAAGTGGCCTGCAAGTCGGGCGAGGTCCAGATCGGTCATATGTTCGTGACCGAACGGCTCGACCTCATGGGTCCACGGTGGATCATCAACTTCCCGACTAAAAAGCATTGGCGTCACCCTTCAAGGCTCGAATGGATTGACCAAGGCCTCGATGACCTGCGGCGCGTCATTATGATGCACCAGATCCGGTCAATCGCACTACCGCCGCTCGGGAGCGGCAACGGCGGCCTGCCTTGGCCCAAGGTCCGCGACCTCATCGAGCGCAAGCTGGGTAGGCTCGAAGGGGTGGAGACCATCGTCTATCAGCCGACTGCGGCTTACCAGAATGTCGCTAAGCGCTCGGGGGTGGAAAAGCTCACACCCGCCCGCGCTATCGTGGCCGATCTAGTGCGCCGCTATTCGGTCCTCGGCTTCGAATGTTCGCTGCTCGAAATCCAAAAGCTCGCTTATTTCGCGGAACGAAGCATGGCCAGTCTCGGTCTTGGCAAAACGCTCGACCTGCGTTTCGAGGCAAATCGGTACGGCCCTTATGCCAACCGGCTCAGCCATCTCCTCGACGCGCTCGATGGCAGCTATTTGCACAGCCACAAAAGGATCGCGGATGCGGGCGCATTGGACACGATTTGGTTCGACGATGCTAAGAAGGAGCGGATCGCGGTCTATCTCGGTTCGGAGGGTAAGTCCCTGCTGCCAGCCCTAGACCTTACCGATCAGGTTATCGACGGTTTCGAGACACCCCTTGGCATGGAGCTGCTAGCCACCGTCGACTGGCTGATCGAGAATGGCGCCGAGCCGACGATCAAAGGCATCAGGGCCGGGATCAAAAACTGGCCGGCCGGGGAGGATGCCGCGCGACGCAAGACCGGTTTGTTCGAAGATCACTCTATCGAGATCGCGATCGGCCGGCTTGGGGCGTGGCCCGCTAGCCGCATCGCAGTCGTCTGAAAGGGAGCCATGGCTGGAACGCAGATCTATGCTTGGAGGCCATTGGGGTAATCGATCAAGGCGTCATCCGGCTATGTAGGGCGCAAAACCAAACGGATCGTCCCCCCCGACTGGCATCCCTCAACCCCACCCTGCCAGTTCACGCCTCGGTCAGCAAGCAACCCCCCACCCCCTAATAATCCTTGCTCACCCGCGCGTTGATGCTCTGCCGTCCGAGCGTCGAGATCGTCGACAGGATCGACAGCCACCGCGTCACCCGGAACTCGACCTGGGTCGCCGAATAGCCCTGGCCGTCGGTGATGATCTCGGCATAGAGCCGCCGCGTGATGTATTTCCCCGCCGCGACCGAGGTGGTGCGGCCGATCTGCTGGTCGGGCGGCAGGATGCGCAGCCGGTCGAGCCCCACCACCCGGCGCAGCGAGTTGATCGGGTTCAGCCCCGTCCCGCCATTTTGCAGCGCCGATACCGCCGCCGCCAGCTGCAACGCCTCGGGCGCGGACAGGCTGGTGATCGAGGTGCCGAACAACAGGCGTGACAGCAGCTCGTCCTGCGGCAGCGCGGGGTTGCTCGAGAACAGGATCTCGGGCTTGGTCGAGGGGCCGGTGACGCGGATCGTGGCGGACAGGCCGGTGGTGGTCGCGTCGGCCTCGATATCGAGCGCGGGGTCGGGCGGCGAATTGCCAAGGAAGCGGATCACCCCGCGGCGGATATCGAACTGGCGGCCCGAAAATTCATAGGTGCCGCGGATGATCTGCGCGCGGCCGCCGATCGTCGGCGCCTCGGCGATCCCGCCCAGCTGCATGTCCGCCGACCAGAAGGAGGTGAGGCCGAGCCCGGTCACCGACAGCGCGTCATCGGTGCGGGCGTGAACGTCGAGCCGCCAGCTGCCCTGCGGCGCCTCCGCCTCCACCTCGCCGCCGGGCAGGTTGATCTCGCGCAGGTTGAGCCTGGGCACCGCCGCCGCCTGCACCGCCTGCCCCAGCCGATAGCGCGCGACATCGAGCCGCACATCGCCCGCGATCAGCCCGCCATCGCCGTCCGAGCGGATGCTCAAGGGGCCGGTGATCGTCGCGCCGATGTCGTCGCGGTTGATCATCACCGCGCGGCTCGCCTGCAGCTTCAGGTCCATGCCGAAGCCGTTGACCGCGGCGAAATCGAAGCTGCCCGATCCCGTGACGCGCCCGCCGCGCCCGGCGTCCGCCGCGAAATTGTCGATCGTGAGGCGCGATCCGCTGAAGCGCCCGTCGCCGGTCACGTTGGTGAGCACGGTGCCGGTGCGCGTGCTCTCGATCCGCGCGCCCTTCGCCCGCAGCAGCCCGCGGATGCTGGGGTTGTTCACCCGCCCGCCGAGATCGGCGCCGATCGCGACCGGGCCGGACAGGTCGAACAGCTCGATGCCGGTGAGCCGCCAGAGCGTGTCCGCCGGCCCATCATAGCGCAGCTGCGCGAACAACGGCGCGTTGGTGAGCCGGTCGACCAGGGCTTCGCCGGCGAGCGGGGTCAGCAGCGCCTGGGCGCGGCCGATCGTCTTGCCGCCCGATGCCATCACCGCGCGCATCGCCGCGCGGTCGGTCTGCAGGATGCCCGCCAGGCCGAACTCGACCGGCTGCGAGCGCAGCACCAGCCCGGCGCGGCTCAACCCCCGCACCCGCAGATCGACGCGGCCCGTCGGCGCCCCGCCGCGCGCCTGGGCGTAGCTGAGCTTGCCGGAGGCGCTGCCGGACAGCCCCAGCCCCGGCACCGCGAGATCGAGGATCGTCATCGGCAGATTATCGAGCGCGGCATCGAGCGCGGCGCTGTCCTTGGCGAAGCGACCGCTGATGCTGCCGGTGCCGCCGGCGAAGCCCAGCCGGGTGTCGGCGATCCGCCATGCCTCGCCCTCGCGCGTCACGATCGCGGCGTTTTCGAGCTTGAGCGGGCGCCGCTCGATCTGGCCGCTCGCGCGGATCGTGTAGCGATCGGGGGTGATGTCGGCATCGGCGGTCAGGTCGAAGGCGGCGCCGCGCGCGCCGGCCAGCCACACGGTCGCGGTGCCGGTGCCGTTGCGCAGCGTCGCGCTCGCCGAGAAGCGGCCGAGCGCGAGCGTCCCCTGGCGCAACCCCTGCCCCTCGGCCCGCGCCGCGATCGTCGCGCCCTCGGGATCGAGCAACGCGGTCACGTCGAGCCGCCCGCGCCGCAACCGGGTGTCGCCGAAGCGCGCATTGTCCGCCGCGAGTAGCGCCGCGACGCGCTGATGCCCTTCGACCGGCGCGAAATCGATCCGCCCGCTCGCCGCGCCGTCCACGCTCAGCCGCCCCTCGAACCCATCGGGCTGCGAGGTGAGATCGCCGCGCCCGTGCATGTCGGCGACATCAAGCGCCGCGACCCGCACCACCGTGCGCTGCCCCTCGGCGATCAGCAGCGCGCCCTGGCCGGTAAAGGCGCCAAGCGTCGAGCCGCCCTGCGCGCGCCAGTCATAGCCGGGCGCGGTGGGGTCGAGATGCGCGGTCACATCGGCCAGGCCCAGCGCATCGGCGGGGCGTGGCAGGCGCAGGTCGATCGTCGGGCGTTCCAGCCGGCCGTCGATCACCAGCGCCGCGATCGGGCCATAGCGCGCCTGGGTGCCGGTCGCCTCGAAATGCACCTCGGAGCTGTCGGCGCGGCGATAGCCTTGCGCGGTCAGGCGGATATCGGGCGCGGTAACGGTCAAATCCTGGAAGCGCAGGATCTTGTCGGGCGCCTGGATGAAGCGGGTCGCGAGCCGGGGCAGCCCGGCGGCGAGATGCTGGAACAGCTCATTGTCCAGCCGCAGCACCCGCGCCTCGGCGGTGCCGGCGAACACTTCGCCCTGCCCGCCCGGCGCCGGGCGCACCGTCAGCCGCCCGCCGCCCGTCACCAGCCCGAGCCCGTGCAGCTCGAGCCGGGGAATGGCGGCGTCGATCACCGCCAGAAAGTCGGGCCGGCCGATCGCGAAGCGCGCCTCGATGGCGGCGTTCAGCAGCTTGGTGCGCAGCTTCAGCCCGCGCCCGGTCGCCCAACCATTGGCGATCACCATCGCCCCTTCCAGCCGGGGCGCGAGCAGGATGTCCCCGATCAGCGGATCGACCCCGCTCACCCGCCGCGCCGTGCCGCTCACCGGGATTACCGTGCCATTGCCGGTGATCCGCCCGCGCCCGGCGAGCCGGATATCGTCGAGCCCCTCATGCCCGCCAAAGTTCATATGCGGCGCGAGGAAGCGATACTCGAAGGCCGGGCGTTCGAGCGGCCCGTCGAGGATCGCGCGCACCTCCACCGGCTGGCCGCTCCAGCGCGGATTGAGCGCATCGACCCGGGTCAGCCGCGCGGCGATGCGGGTGTCGAGCAGCTGCCGCCGCGCGAGATCGAGCGCGCCCGTCACCCGCGTGTCGAGCCCCGCGGAGCGCAGCCGCAGCCGCGCGTCGAGCAGCCGGTGATCGAGCGTCGCCTGCCCGCTCACCCCAAGGCGCGGCAGGAAATATTTGACACCATTCCCCCGGATCAGCCCGCGCACGTCGATCCAGCCATCGAGCGCATAGCGCCCGGCATCGTTCGCCAGCGCCAGCTGGACGCGGCGGGTGCCGCCCAGCGTCGCCACGCCCTGCCCCCGCCAGCGCGCCCAGCGGCCATCACCCGCGATGCGCAGCGCGACCGGCTGGCGCTGGCCGATCAGCCTGGCGAGCAGCCCATCCGCCGCGCCATCGGCGCGCGCGTCGAGATCGAAGCGATCGCGATCGGGGGCCGCGTCGAGCAGCAGGCGCAGGCTGTCGCTCCCCGCCACGCGCGCGTCCAGCCGCACCAGCGCGCGGCGGTCGCGCACCTCGGCGCTGCCCACCAGTCGCCCGACGCGGGGGGTGCCGGTCAGCTTCGCGGCGGTCTGCAGCCGATCGATGCGCAGCCGCCCGATCGTGATGTCGAATCCGGGCAAGATCGGCCCCTTGCGCGGCGTGGGGCGCGGTTCGGGCAGCTTGAACAGCCGCGCCAGCGGCACGTCGAGCGCGTCGATCGCGAGTCCGTTGCGCAGCCATGCCCAGGGGCGCCAGCTCAAGTCGGCGCGGGGCGCGACCAGCACCAGCCCCTTGGGATCGCGGATGCGGACATCGATCAGCGTCGCGCGGCCATAGATCGAGCCCGTTATCCGCCCGATCGAATAGCGCATCCCGTCCGCGCCCTGATACGCCGCCAGCCGCTCGGTGATCAGCCGGTGGCCGATGCTGGTATCAAGCAGCAGCGCGAGTGCCGCCAGCGCCGCGAGCGCGGCGCCGATCACCCCCGCGATCAGCCGGCCCCAGCGCCAGCGGCGGCGCGGCGGCGGGGTGGTGTTGGCCGCCGCCGCGCTCAAAATGCCTGCCCCAGCCCGACATAAACGGCGATCCGGGTATCGCCGCGCTGCGGATTGATCGGGGTGCCGATGTCGATGCGGATCGGGCCGAAATTGGAGTAATAACGCACCCCCAGCCCGGCGCCATATTGCAGCCCGGTGAAGCGCGGCAGCGGCGAGGTGTAGATATTGCCCGCGTCGAAGAACGGCACCACCCCGAACGGCCCGAAGGCCTTCACCCGCGCCTCGATCGAAAATTCGGTCAGGCTGCGCCCGCCGATCGGATCGTTGTTCACGTCGCGCGGGCCAATCGCCTGGAAGCCATAGCCGCGCACCGAGGCGCCGCCGCCCGCATAGAAGCGCCGCGAAGGCGCGATCGCGTCGCGCGGCGCGCCGGCGATCGTGCCGAAACGCACCCGCCCGGCGAGCACCACCCGTTCGCTCACCGCGCGATAGGCGCTCGCGTCAAGCTGGATGCGCGCATAGCCGAACACATCGCCCTGCAGCGACAATTCGGGGCTCAGCCGCCCCCCCAGGCGAAAGCCGCGGCTGGGGTTGAGCAGATCGTTGGTGCCGTCATAGGTCAGGCTGGTCGGCAGCGCGGCGATGAAGAAGGTGCGGCGGCGCGACAGCCCGGTCGCGATGATCTGGTCGCGCTCGTCGGATGCCGCGAGTTCGGCGCCGACCGACCACACCCACGCCTTCTGGAAGAAGATGTTGGTCTGCCGCTCCAGCGTGCCGATCAGCGAGAAGGTCGTCGCCTGGAAGGCCGGGCGGTTGAGATTGGCGGCGGCGAGCTGCGCGGTCAGCACCCGGTCGCGGCCCTCGAAATTGTTGCGGCGGAAGATCACCGCGCCCGATTGCTCCTGCGTGCCCGCCACGCCGCGCAAGGTGAGCGCGCCTTCGGGCGGGAACAGGTTGCGGTGGGTCCAGTCCACTTCCGCGCGCACGCCTTCGCCGGTGCCATAGCCCAGCTCGCCACCGATCGTGCGCGGCGGCGCGGGGCGGACGGCGACCGCGACGTCGACCGTGCCCGGCGCCGCCCCCGGCACCGGCTTCACCTCGGCGGAGGCGACGATGCCCGTCTGGATCAGCGCGCGGCGCAGATCGTCGAGCGCGGCCGCGCTATAGCTCTGCCCCGGGCGGAAGCGCGCGATCTGCTGGACATGGCGCGCGCTGAACAGCTTGGTCGGCGCGAGCACCACCTGGCCGAAAGCGAGCGCCGCGCCAGGCGCGACCGGCTGGGTGAGCTGCGCGCGCCCGGTCGCATGGTCGATCACGACGCTCGGGCTTTCCACCTGGGCGAAGGGGAAGCCCTGCGCGCCGGTTTCGGTGCGCAACCGCGCCTCGGCGGCGGCGATCGCATCGGCGTTGGCGGGATCGCCCTCCTTGATTCCGTAAGCTTGGGCGAGCGCGTCGCGCTTCGGCCCTGCTTCGGCCAGCCCCGGCAGCGTCACCTGATCGAGCAGGTAGAGCTGTCCCGGCTCGACGGTGAGCGTCACCACCGGCACATCGCCTTCGCGGGCGACGCTCGAGCTGATCTGCGCGTCATAATAGCCCGCGCCGCGCAGCAGCGTTTGCAGCAGCGCGATGTCCTCGCGCGCGCGACGATCGATCTGCGCGGCATTGGCCGGATCGCCTACATGGGCCTTCAGCGCCGACAATTCGTTGAAGCGCTGGCGGAACAGCGTGTCGTCAATCCCCTCCAATCCCTCGATCCGATAGTCATAGCGCGCGAGGGCGTCGGCGCTGGCCTCGGCGATTTGCGGCGCGGCGGGCGCGGACGCGGCGAGATCGGGCCAATCGACCCCCAGCCCCGGCAACGGCGCGAGCGGCGCGTTGGGATCTAGCATCGGCTCGGGATCGGTGCTCTGCGGCGGCGCTTGCGCGATCGGGGCCTGCGGCTGCGCGGTTGACGCGGGGGCTTGCTGGGCAAGCGCCACCCCCGGCGCCGCCGCCATCCAAGCCCAACAAATCCCCCCTGACCACGCCATTACCGCACCTGCTCTAGCGCGGCGCCGCACCGCGCGACAGGCCCGCCGACGCAACGAGCGCAAATCCTTGCGTCGCGGCGAGCGCCGGGTGCGGCGGGCGTCTCAGAGTCCGTTTGAAAAAGGCGCGCTGCGCCTTTTTCACGGCGGCACCAGCCCGCTCCCCCACCCGGCCACCCATAGAATATTGCCGTTGGGTGGCCGGGTGGGGGAGCGGGCTGGTGCCGGGAAATGCGTGGTCAGCGCATTTCCAAACGGCCGCTCAGCGCGACGCGAGCCAGCCGCTCACCGCCGGGCGCAGCTTCTCGGCGCTCGCCCGCCGCACCGCGATGGTGGTCAGCACGCGTTGCAGGCCCTGGCGCGCATCGGCCGGCAGGTTCTTGTCGGCATAGGCCTGGAGCTTGGCGGGCATCGCCGGGTCGCTCGAACTGGCGGCGAGCGCCACGACATATTGCGACCGCGCGCTCGCCTCGACAAAGCCGTTGACCACGTCGAGATGCGCCGTCGCCCAATCGAACGCCATGTCGGGGAAGCGCCCGGCGATCGCCGAGAGCAGCTGCGCCTTGCGCGGCGCGGTCAGCTCGTCACCCTGCAACAGGCCGAGCGCGCGGGTGGCGATCGCCTTGTCGCGCGACAGGCCGAGCAGGCGCAGATAGCCCGCCTTCACCACCGGATCGGCGGTCTGCGCGGCGAGCGCGCGCAGCCCCTCCCATTCCTCGGCCGTGGCGTTGATCGCATAGGTGTTGAGCACCGCCTGGCGGATCGCCGGGGGGATGGCGGTCGGATCGGTCTTGAGCGCGGCTACATAACGCCGCGCCTCGGCGACGGTGTTCGCGTCGCCATTGCTGCCGAGGCGGCCGATAAGCTGCTCGCGCAGCGTCGTCACCAGCGGCGCCTCGCCGGCTTGCGCGGTGAAGCCGATGCGGGCGAGCACCGGGCCGAACAGCGCGCTGGTCCGCGCGCGCAGGGGCTGCTCGAGGTCGGTGCCCAGATACAGGCCGATCAGCCCGCTCAGCTGGCCGTTCACCGTGGTCCATTCGAGCGGCGTCGCCTCGGCGCGGACCTGGCCGAGCAGATCGAAATAGCGCGACAAATCCTGGTCGCCCGACAGGGCGAGCCCGAAATCATCGGCGAGTGTGCCGAGCTTGTCGGTAAGTTCCAGCCGCGCGTAATCACGCACCAGCGCGGCGTGGCCGGCATCGTCGTACATCACCCGGGTGTAGCTGCCCTTGCCGACATTGCCGACGACGGTGCCGCAGCCGGCGAGCGTCAGCTGATTGGGCGCGCCGCCGGTCGCGACCATCTCGCGCACCGCCCCGCTGACGATGCCGACCCGCAGCGGCACCTGCCAGCTGAGCGGCGCCATGGACGCGGCATCGATGCCGTAGCGCCCTTGCGTCAGCGTCACCGGCGTCTGGCCGTTCCGGCACGCGCCCGCCGCGATCCGCACCAGCGGCACGCCCGGCTGAAGCGTGAAGCCGCGCGCGATCTCCGCCACCGGACGTCCGGTGCTCTTGGCGAGTTCCGCCCAGAGCTGCCCGGTCTCGGTGTTCTGATACTTATACTTGGCCATATAGTTGCGCATCCCGGCGCGGAACTTGTCCGGCCCCAGCGCCGATTCGAGCATGGCGATCACCGCCTGGCCCTTTTGGTAGGTGATCTGGTCGAACGCGCCGTTCAGCTGTTCCACCGTTTCGACATGGCGGATCACCGGGTGGGTCGCCGCGGTCGCGTCGATCCCCATCGCCGCCTCGCGCGCCTCGATCACCGCCTGAGCGGGCGCGTTCCATTCGGGGTTGAGATCGGCGGCGGACTTGCTTTCCATCCACGAGGCGAAGCCCTCGTTCAGCCACAGATCGTCCCACCAGTTCATCGTCACCAGATCGCCGAACCACTGGTGCGCCATTTCGTGCGCGACGACGGTGAAGATTTCCTGCCGGTTGCTCTCGTTATTGCGCTTCGGGTCGAACAGGACGAGCGGCTCGAAATAGAAGATCGCGCCCCAATTTTCCATCGCGCCGAAGAACTGGCTGGAGCCGGGGCCGGCGATCATGTCGAGCTTGGGCAGCGGATATTTCTGGCCGAAATAATCGTTGTAATAGCTCAGCAGCCGCTTGGCCTGCGCCAGCGCATAATCGCCCTGATCGACCACGCCGCGCCGGGTGATGATGCCGATCTCGACGCCGTCCTGCATCACCGTCTTGCGCTCGACATCACCCATGCCGAGGAACAACAGATAGCTCGACATCACGGGTGTCTGCGCGAAGCTGTAGAGCTGGCGGCCATCGGCGAGCTTCGTCACCGTCGCCGGCATGTTGCTGAACGCGGTCTGCCCCTGGGGCGCGACGGCAGAAAGCTTGTAGGTGGCCTTGAAGCTCGGCTCGTCGAACATCGGCGCGAAGCGGCGCGCGTCAGGCGCTTCGAACTGGGTCACCAGCATCCGCGCGTTGCTGCCGTCGGGGTTCTTGTAATCGATCGCGAAAAACCCCGCGGCGGTATCGTTGATCTTGCCCGACCAGGCGAAATCGAGCCGGTGCGCGCCGGGCTTCAGCGCCGCCGCCGCGGTCAGCGTGACGCGCTGTTGCTTCTGGTCATAGCTGAGCTTCGCGGGCTTGCCGTCGATCGTCGCGCGTTTGATGTCGAGCTCGGCGGCGTTCAGCGTGACCGAGCGGGTCGCCGCCTTCACCTGCACGGCGATGCTTTCCTCGCCGGTGAAGGTCTTGGCCTGGGCATTGGGATCGACGCGGATCGCATAGGCGGTTGGCACCACCGTCTTGGGCAATTGGCCCGCCGCCAACGCCGGCGCCCCCGCGCTCGCCAACAGCACCGCCACCCCGAACCGCATCGCCGTCATTCTCACTCTCCGCTTAACCCTATCGGCGGCGGACCCTAGGGGCTTGATCGGCAAATGCAATCGCGGGGGGCGGACGATCGACGTCATGCGAGCAACTCGTTTCGCGCACTGGACAAGGCGATGGGTTGCGGTATGCAACGCAATATGAGCCTCATCGCCCCCCTGGATCGCCTGCGCCTGCCCGTGATCGGGTCGCCGCTGTTCATCATCTCCAACCCCGCGCTGGTGATCGCCCAGTGCAAGGCGGGGATCATGGGCAGCTTCCCCGCGCTCAACGCCCGGCCCCAGGCGCTGCTCGACGAATGGCTCCACCAGATCACCGAGGAACTCGCCGCCTGGAACCGCGACAATCCCGATCGCCCCGCGGCGCCCTATGCGGTGAACCAGATCGTCCACCGCTCGAACGATCGGCTCGAGGCGGACATGCACACCTGCGCCAAATGGCAGGTCCCGGTCGTCATCACCTCGCTCGGCGCGCGCGAGGAGGTGAACCAGGCGGTGCAGGCCTGGGGCGGGATCACGCTGCACGACATCATCGACGATCGCTTCGCGCGCAAGGCGATCGAAAAGGGCGCGAACGGCCTGATCGCGGTCGCCGCCGGCGCCGGTGGCCATGCCGGGCGGCTGAGCCCGTTCGCGCTGGTGCAGGAAATCCGCCAATGGTTCGATGGCCCGCTCGCGCTATCGGGCTCGATGGCGAGCGGCGACGCGGTGCTCGCGGCGCAAGCGATGGGCGCCGACCTCGCCTATATCGGCTCGGCCTTCATCGCGACCGAAGAGGCCAATGCGGCGGAGGCATACAAGCAGGAAATCGTCGCCTCCAAGGCGTCCGACATCGTCTATTCGGACCTGTTCACCGGCGTGTGGGGCAATTATCTGCGCGGCTCGATCGAGCGCGCCGGGCTCGATCCCGACAATCTGCCCAAGGGCGATGTGTCGACGATGAATTTTGGCGGCAATGCCGGCGCCAAGGCGTGGCGCGATATCTGGGGATCGGGCCAGGGCATCGGCGCGATCGACAAGGTGCAGCCGGCGGGCGAATTGGTCGCCAAGATTGCGGAAGAGTATAGCGCGGCGCTCGCGAGGGTGGGCGCGTTGCCGCAGCCGACGGTTTGAGCGCCCCCCGGCACGCCAAGCGTCTCCGGGACACGACCGCCCCATGAGCTGGATCAGCCGCTAGAAAGCCCCGCGCAACCGCTCGATCATGTCGCGCGCGGGGCTCGGCGGCGGGCTGGCGTCGAGCGTCGCGTCCAGCCGCGCGGCGCGGCGGAACAGCTCGATACTGCCGTCGATCAGCGCGCGGGCGCGCGGCGGCATCGCGGCGAGCGCGCTCGGGTCGGAATAAGGCGCCTCGCCCAGCCGGCGCGAGGGCGCGCAGGCGTCGGCGGCGCGCATCTCCCCCGCCGCCACCGCGCGCTGCGTGAGCAGCCACGCGATGACGTGCATCAGCCGCGTCGTCACCTTGAGCGACTCGCAGCTGAACGCCACTCGCACCATCGGCTCCAGCGCCTCGCGCTCGGCGCGGCCGCCCTCGTCGAAATAGCCGCGCGCCTCGTCGGCCAGCAGCATTGCCTCGGTATAGAGCTGGTTCACCAGCCGAGGGTGGATCGTCGCGTCGTGCATCACTGCCATATCGCTGCCAGATTCGCGCGCCCGCGCAAATCATCGTTTCGTCCCCGTTCGCGTGCCGATTTTGGACTGCGCGATCAGCCGTGCCCCGCCCGCGCCATGCCGCCGAACTGTCTCCGCTTTGCCACGCCCGGCGCCGTTTATCCGCCGTTCATGCAACTCCTTGCCGCACTGCACCATTGACCCGGTCCCCACTGTCCCACGGGGATTGATGAATTGGAGTTGTTTGATGCGTTATCTTTCCCTGGCCGCGCTTGCCGCTGGCCTGTTCGCCACGCCCGCCCTCGCGCAGGAAGCGCCGCCTTCCGCCCCCGCGCCCGACGGTGTGTTCAGTGGGCCGCGCGCCGGCGTCGTGCTCGGCTATGACCGGCTCCAGCCTGGCAGCAGCGAGGATTCGGACATCGCCGGCGATGACGACGGCGCCGACGGCCTGCTCTACGGCGGCGAGGTTGGTTATGACATCCAGCGCGGCCGCCTGGTGTTCGGCGTCGAGGCCGAGCTAACCGGGTCGACCAGCAAGGTCGGCAACCCCGCGCGCGCTAATCTCGGCTTTGGCCGGGTGAAGGCGGGGCGCGACATTTATGGCGGCGTCCGCATCGGCACCACGCTTAGCCCGACGACGCTCGTCTATGCCAAGGCGGGCTACACCAACACGCGGCTGGATTTGACCGCGAGCGACGGCACCACCGAAACTGGCGGCCATTTCAATCTGGATGGCTACCGCGTCGGCCTGGGGGTCGAGAACGCGCTGAGCCCGCGCACTTATGCCAAGATCGAATATCGCTATTCCAATTATGGCGGTGCGCGCTTCGAATATCCAAGCGGCGGCAACACCAACAACTTCGGGATCGACACCGATCGGCACCAAGTTGCGGTCGGCGTGGGTTTCCGCTTCTGAACGGCGGCACGCGCTCGGCAAAGAAGGGGCCGGAGCGCTTGCTCCGGCCCTTTTTATGTTTAAGGAATGAGCAACAAACAGGTCCCATGACCCATGCCGCACGGTGAATCAGGGGGGCCCCGGCCGGGGTGACACAATGAAGGCGACGATCGAACGCGCAACCTTGCTCAAGGGGCTCAGCCACGTCCAATCGGTGGTGGAGCGGCGCAATACCATCCCGATCCTGTCGAACGTACTGATCGAGGCGGCGGCGAGCGGCACGCTGAAGCTGATGGCGACCGATCTGGACTTGCAGATCAACGAACATGTGAGCGCGGCGGTCGATGTGCCCGGCGCGACCACGGTTTCGGCGCACACCCTGTTCGACATCGTGCGCAAACTCCCCGAGGGCGCGCAAGTCTCGCTGTCGGCCGCCGAAGGCCGCATGACGATCATGGCCGGCCGCGCCAAGTTCAGCCTCGCGACGCTGCCGCGCGACGATTTCCCGGTGATCGCGGAAGGCGAACTGCCGCACCAGTTCGAGCTGCCCGCCGAAACGCTCAAGCAGATCATCGACAAGACGCGCTTTGCCATCTCCACCGAGGAGACGCGCTATTACCTCAACGGCATCTTCCTGCATGTGAGCGACGAAGGCCAGCCGGTGCTGAAGGCGGCGGCGACCGATGGCCACCGCCTCGCGCGCGTCACCGTCACCCGGCCCGACGGCGCCGAGGGGATGCCCGACGTGATCGTGCCGCGCAAATGCGTGGCCGAACTGCGCAAATTGCTCGACGAGGTCGATGGCTCGGTGGGCGTGTCGCTGTCGGGCAGCAAGATCCGCTTCGATCTGGGGGCGGCTTTGCTAACCTCGAAGCTGATCGACGGTACCTTCCCCGATTACAACCGGGTGATCCCGACCGCGAACGACCGGCTGCTCAAGATCGACCCCCGCGCGCTGCAGGAAGGCGTCGACCGTGTCTCGACCATCGCAACCGAGAAGACGCGCGCCGTGAAGATGGCGCTCGATCGCGACAAGGTGACCTTGTCGGTGACGAGCCCCGAAAATGGCACCGCAGCCGAGGATGTGCCTGGCGATTATGTCGCCCAGCCCTTCGAGATCGGCTTCAACAGCCGCTATCTGCTCGACATTCTGGCGCAGGTGGAAGGCGATCAGGTGGAAGTCCACCTCGCCGACGCCGCCGCCCCCACGCTGATCCGCGAGAATGACAAGGCGCCGGCGCTGTACGTGATCATGCCAATGCGGGTGTGATCGGATCCCCCCGCGCGACGCGACCGGCTGTTGAGCGAACCCCTCCCGTCACCCCGGGCTTGACCCGGGGTTCCGCTTCTTCCGCTGTCGCCAGGCAACGGAGCCCCGGCTCGGGGGCCGGGGTGACGTTAGTGTCCCATCACAGCGCCGTCAGGCGACCACCAGCCCCCGCCGCGCCGAGACGACGAACGACACCAGCAGGTAAACGCCCATCATCACCGTTACCAGCGTCCAGGCGTCGACCTCGGGCATGAGCTTCAGCCGGGTGAGCGTCGCCCAGGCGAACAGCGCCAGCTGAAGCAGCCAGAAGCACGCCGCGCCGCTCTGCGCGATCACGCTGCGCGTAAGCTCGTCGCCGTCGCGCCACAGCTGATAGTTGATCCAGCTCTGCACCGCGAGCAGCAGCCCGACGCCCGTGGCGGCAAACGCGGCACCCTCGGCGGAGAGCCCGGCATGCGCCGCGAGCGGGGGCAGTCCGAGCATCACCCCCGCCAGTCCGCCCACCAGCGCTTGCCGCCGCCCATTCACCAGCGCGGCGGGATCGAGCGGCTCCTCGGCAGGCAACCGCTCGACCATCTGGTTCCAGCGCCGCGCATTGGTCGCGGCCCAGGCGACATAGCCGGCGCCGACGAGCAACGATAGCGCGATGAGCAGGCTGGTGAGATCGGCGAGGCTCCAATCCCGCACGACATCGACATTGCCATGCTTGAGCGCTCGCCCGGCGGCGAAGCCGAAAACGCCCCCGATCGGCGCCGCGATCAGCATGGCGACGGCGATCCGGCGTAGCAGATTACGGTTGGAACTAGACTCCATCGGGGCTCCAATCATCGAGGAAGATTTCATCGACCGGCACTCCAAAAACCTTCGACATTCTGAGCGCGAGCGGCAGGCTCGGGTCATATTTATCGGTTTCGACGGCATTGATGGTCTGCCGCGACACGCCCAGCCGCTGCGCCAGCTCCTGCTGGCTCACGCCGGCTTCGGCACGGAGCACCCGCAATCGGTTGCGCATGGGCGTGACAAGACCTCTTTGCCTTATGACAAGAGTTCTTTACTCGATTCGGCACGGTGATGTCAAGAGTTCGCGACATCGGCGCGTTATTGAAACCGAGAGGATTGGCCGGCATACTGACACGCCTGTCAGTAAGAGAATCGCCCATGCCGCACACCCCGTTGCCCGATCGCCGCGATTGGAAAACCGCCTGGGCCGCGCTGCGCCGGCTGCTGCGCAATGGCGACGATACCGAACAGGTGTTCGTCATCATGCGCGCGCTCAACGCGGGCAATGGGCGGCACAATCTCGCGCAGCTGCTGAAGACGGTCGAAGGCGGCGAAATGGCCTTTCGGCGCGAGGAATTGGCCGATCGACTATCCGATCCCGCCTATATCGCGAGCTTCGCGCCCGGCACCGTCGGCGCCGCTTACCGCGAGTTCCTGCGCGAAACCGGCTATTCGGCGATGGGCCTCGCCGAAGTGTCCAACCTCGACAAGGCCGAGGTGCCGATGCCGCATCCCTATGCCTGGTTCGGTCGCCGCATCCGCGACACGCATGACATTTGGCATGTGCTTAATGGCTACAAGGCCGATGAAACGCTGGGCGAGGCCTGCCTCGTCGCGTTCAGCTATGCCCAGGTCGGCGGGCTCGGCTGGGCGTTCATCGCGGTGGGCGCGGCGATCAAGTCGCTGATCATCACCAAGAGCAGCTTGTTCGCCCGCGCGGTTTGGGAAGGATATGCGCGGGGCCGCCGCGCCGCCTGGCTCGCGGGTGAGGACTATCACGCGCTGTTGAACGAGCCGCTCGCCGCCGCGCGTGCCCGGCTGGGCCTGCGCTCCGCCCCGCTTTATGCCCGCGCGCAGCAGCAGCTCGGCGCGTTCGCCTCCTATGCGAGCCTGAAACCGGCGTAAGCCCGTAGCGCCACGGGCTTACGCCGTAAGCCGCGCTCGGCTAGCGGGGCGGGCATGGCCTCGCAGCTCCGCCGCAAGCTGATCTATGCCGCGCTCGCCGTGCTCGAGCGCGACGGGGCGCAGCGTGTGTCGCTGCGCGGGGTCGCGGCGGCGGCGGGCGTTTCGGCGATGGCGCCCTATCACCATTTCGCGGATCGAAGCGCGCTGCTGGCGGCGGTCGCGCAGCGCGGGCTGGAGCGGCTTTACGCCGCACAGATGATCGCCGCGCGCCGTGCCCCGCCTTCGGCCGCGCCGGGTGCCGCCGCCGGCGCGCTGATCCGCCACGCCGCCGCTTTCCCCGAGCTGTTCCGCCTCGCCACCTCGGCCGAGCTGGCCCGCGCCGGCGTCCACCCAGGGCTCGACGCGGCGCGCGCACGGGTACGCGACCATTTCGCCGCGCTGATCGGCGCGCGCGGCGCGCTGCTCCATGCGCTCGCGCAAGGGCTGGCGGCGCAAGTGGTCGCGGGGGCGGTGCCGCTCGACACCGCGCTCGCCCAGGCCGACGAGGGCGCCGCCGCGCTCGGCCCTTCCGCCTAAGGGCGCGGGTCGCTATATGCCCGCGATGCCCGACACCGCCGTCATGCCGATCCCCGGCCATATCGATCCCGTTCCCGTGCCCCGCGCGGTGCCGCAGCGCGCCGATGGCAAGCGCGATCTGATCGGCCTGCCCAAGGCGGCGATCCAGGCCGAACTCGAGGCCGCTGGCCTCGAACCCAAGCAAGCGAAGCTGCGCGCCAAGCAGCTGTGGCACTGGATCTATAATCGCGGTGTCACCGATTTTGCGGCCATGACCGACATCGCCAAGGCGCAGCACCCCTGGCTCGCCGAACGTTTCGTGATTGGCCGGCCCGAGGTGATGACGGCGCAGGTCTCCAGCGACGGCACCCGCAAATGGCTGCTCCGCGCGCCCGACGGGCAGGATTATGAGATGGTGTTCATCCCCGATGCCGATCGGGGCACCTTGTGCGTCTCCAGCCAGGTCGGCTGCACGCTCAACTGCCGCTTCTGCCACACCGGCACGATGCGGCTGGTCCGCAATCTGACGCCGGGCGAGATCGTCGGCCAGGTGATGCTCGCGCGCGACGCGCTCGGCGAATGGCCAAGTTCGCCCGAGGGGCGGCTGCTCACCAACATCGTGATGATGGGCATGGGCGAACCGCTCTATAATTTCGACGCGGTGCGCGATGCGCTGAAGCTGGTGATGGACGGCGATGGCCTGGCGCTTTCCAAGCGGCGGATCACGCTTTCCACCTCGGGCGTTGTGCCGATGATGGCGCGCGCGGGCGAGGAGATCGGGGTCAATCTGGCGGTGTCGCTCCACGCCGTGCGCAAGGAAGTGCGCGACGAGATCGTGCCGCTCAATCGCAAGTACGGCATCGAGGAACTGCTGAGCGCCTGCGCCGCCTATCCGGGCGCGAACAATGCCCGGCGCATCACCTTTGAATATGTGATGCTGAAGGACAAGAATGACAGCGACGCAGACGCGCGCGAGCTGGTGCGGCTGATCCGCCACTATAAGCTGCCCGCCAAGGTGAACCTGATCCCGTTCAACCCCTGGCCGGGCGCGGCCTATGAATGCTCGACCCCGGAGCGGATCAAGCGCTTCTCCGACCTGATTTTCGAGGCGGGCATCTCCGCCCCCGTCCGCACCCCGCGCGGGCGCGATATCGATGCCGCCTGCGGCCAGCTCAAGACCGCCGCCGAGCGCAAGAGCCGCGCCGAGCTTGACCGGCTGGCGGAGGAAAAACAGGCGGCGCTCGGCTGATGGTGACCAACGCGCTCCGCCGCGCGCTGGTGGGTGAGGTGCGCGCGCTGTTCAATGACCAGGCGAAGGGCGAGAAGCCGGTGCCGCGCGCCGAGGACCCCTTCATCGCTTCAGGCTCGGTCGCCGCGCGCGTGCACGGCGATGTGACGACGATGATGGTCGGCGGGGTGGCGGCGCTGCTGCTGCAGATGCTCCACCCCGGCGCGCTGGGCGGGGTTTGGGACCACAGCGATTTCCGGCGCGACATGCGCGGGCGGCTGCGGCGCACCGCACGCTTCATCGCCATCACCACCTATGGTTCGAAGCCCGCCGCGCTGGCGGCGATCGCGCATGTGCGCGGCATCCACGCCAAGGTCGGCGGGGTGCAGCCGGACGGCACGCCCTACCGCGCCGACGATCCGCGCCTGCTCGCCTGGGTGCATGTCGCGGGGAGTCTGTGCTTCCTCGACGCCTGGCGCCGCTTCGGCGGGCCGTTGACGATCGCCGAGCAGGACGCTTACTTCGCCGATGTCGCTCCGGTGGCGGAGGCATTGGGCGCCGATCCGGTGCCCCGCACCCGGCGCGCGGCGGAGGCGCTGCTCACCAGCTTCCGCCCTGAACTTCATGTCGATCACCGCGTCCGCGAGGTCGCGCGGCTGGTGCTGCAACAGCGCGGCGAGACGCTGCGCGACGTGCCAGCGCAGACGGTGCAGGGCCTGATCGGCCGCGCGGCGGTCGATTTGCTCCCCGGCTGGGCGCGGACGATGCACGGGCTGAGCGGCTCGGGCCTCGCGCGGCCTGCGGTCGATGCGCTCACGCTCGGCGTCGCCGGCACCTTGCGCTGGGCGTTTGCGGCGCCGGCGCGGGCGTGACCGGGGCATTGTTGGCGGCGGGCGCCGGTGCGGTCGGCGGGGCGATGAACGCGCTCGCGGGCGGCGGGACGTTCGCCACCCTTCCCGCGCTGATCGCGCTCGGGCTGCCGGCGAACCTTGCAAACGCCACCTCCAACGTCGCGCTGCTGCCGGGGGCGGCGACCAGCGCCTGGACGTTCCGCGACGAGCTTGGCCCGATCGGCGGGGTGCGCGCGCGCACGCTCGGCGCGATCACCTTCGCCGGGGGGCTTGCCGGCAGCCTGCTGCTGATCCTCACCCCCACGCGCACTTTCGATCTGCTGATCCCCTGGCTGTTGCTGCTCGCTTTCGTGGTGATCGCCTTCGGCAAGCGTGCCGCCGCCTGGCTCCACGGGCGGGCGACGATCGGCGCGCGCGCGCTGATGGCGGCGCAGGCACTGCTCGGCATTTACGGCGGCTATTTCGGCGGCGGGGTGGGGCTGATGACCACCGCGACCTATGGCCTGCTCGCCGCCGTCCCCCCGCGCGAGTTGTTCGCGGTGCGCACGCTGATGCTTGCCATCGCCAATCTCGCGGCGGCGCTGCTGTTCATCGGTTTCGGCTGGGTGCGCTGGGGCGCGTGCCTGCCGATGCTTGGCGGCGCGATCCTGGGGGGCTGGCTGGGCGCGGTGATCGGCAAGCGCCTGCCGGCGGATGCGGTGCGCTGGTGGACGCTCGCCGTCACCGCCGCGACGACGATCGTGTTCTTCGTGCGCGCTTATTGGTAAGGCTTGCGACAAAGCAGCGCACCGGCGGACATCACCGTGCGACAGGAGGCGGTGACGCTGCCTCCGCAACGATCGTGGAGCCGAGCATGGCCGCCCGCTTCTCCCCTGCCGCGCTGCTGCTGGCTGCCCTGCCCCCCGCGGTGCCCGCGTCCAAGCCGGCGACGCCCGCGCGCCTGCCCGTCGGTGACGGCAGGATCAGCGACGGCCCGCGCAAGGGCTATGTCTTTGCCTGCCCGCGCGGCTGGTTCGCCCCGCGCTTCGGCGCCCCCGGCGCACGCGCGACCGGCGGCTGGTTCCATGGCGATACTTGGAATCCCCTCGAAAAGCCGCATGTCCAAGGGCATGTGCTGTGGCCCCAGGCGCGGTTCGGCACCGCGCGTGAGCAGGAGCTGCTCCGGCTGCGTGGCAACGGACTGCCGGTCGGCACCCCCACGGGCCGCTTCCCGATCACGCCTGATGATCCCGCCTGGCGGTACGACACCAACCCCAATGCGATCCGGGCGCAGCAGATCGACCTGGCGATCCCCCTCGATCCGCAACCCGCGCCGCGACCCGGCTGCCTGCCGATGGGGATGATCGGCGTCAGCCTCAGCGGCGTGCCCTTCTACAACGCGCTCGACGAGGCGGGGCGCGATGCCGCCGCGCACGAAATTCAGGACAAGTGCGACGGCCATCCCCAGCAACAGGGGCAATATCATTATCACAGCGGCTCGGCCTGCCTGGCTGGGCGAGAGAGCAACAGCGTCGTCGGATGGGCGCTTGACGGCTATCCGATCCTGGGGACGCGCGACGCGAGCGGGCGGGTACTGTGGAGCGCCGATCTTGATGCGTGCCATGGTCGGGCGGAGACGGTGGTGGCGGCCGGGCGTCGCTATCGCTACGCTTACCGGCTGACGCCCGATTATCCCTATGTGCTGGGCTGCTTCGCCGGGCAGTTACCGCGCGGGCGTTGACGTCTGGCGCGCGAGTGTCTTTCGCATCCGCAGCAGCGGCACCGCCACTCCCTCCACCTCGGCGGATACGGACTCGACCACTGCATAACCCGCGACCGCATAGAGCCGCGCGCCGCTCAGCGTCGCCATCAGCTCGGCAGTGCGGAAGCCGCGGGCAGCGGCGGCCGCTTCGCACGTCCCCAGGATCAGCCGCCCCACCCCCTGCCGGGCGAAGGCGGGATCGGTGTACATCGCCCTGATCCGCGCGGCGTCCCGTGCGGGATCGAGCCGCACGGGGTTACGCAGCGTCGTGCTGTGGTCGCCACCATAAAGCGTCGCCCGGTCGCTCCAGCCGCCGCAGCCGGCGATGGTGCCGTCACGTTCGGCGATCAGATAGGTGCCGTCCTCCACCAGCTGGGTATCCAAACCCATGACCGCGTGGCTGGCCGCCACCTGTTCAGCCGTGAGCAGATTGGCCTGCAGCGCGTCGATCGCGCGGGCCATTAGCAGTCGCAGCGCGGGCAGGTCGGCACGCGTCGCCCAGCGCGTCGTGAAGCCCGTCATTCCGGGCGTTTCATCCGGAACTTGGCGGCCTCCGTCACTTCGAAATAATCCCCCCAGCCGCCGCCGCGCAGCACCGGTTGCGCGGCGGTTGTCTGGTAGTTGCCATTTTCGATCGTGTCCTCGGCCAGATGTACCCCCACCACCTCGCCCAGCACCAGCCAGCTTTCGAGCTTCTCCCCATCGGCGCGCTTAAACTGGTGGATCTCGATCAGCTTGCACTCGAACGCCGCCGGGCTCGCCGCAACGCGGGGCGGCTTCACCAGTGTCGATGGCGTCGCCTCCAGCCCCGCCAGCGTGAACTCATCGATTTCGGCCGGGACGCTCGCCGAACTCGCGTTCATCGCCTCGGCCAGCGGGCGGCTGGCGAGGTTCCACACGAACTCACCGGTTTCGGCGATGTTCGCCACGCTATCCTTCCAGCCGATCGAGCTGAAGCCGACGATCGGCGGCACATAGTTGAAAAGCTGGAAGAAACTGTAGGGCGCAAGATTACGGAATCCGTCGGCGCTCAGACTGCTAACCCAGCCGATAGGACGGGGAGCTATGATCGAATTGAGCGGGTCATGCGCGAGACCGTGCCCGATTTTGGGCTCATAAAAATGGTGTTTTTTCATCTAGTGTGCCAGCCTCGCTGTCACCGATCACCCAATGTGACCGAATCCGGTTGACGACAGCCATGCCCCAGGGAAGCACATCACGAAAGGGGCGAAGCATGGAGACGATGATGAGTGCTGCGACGCTTGCCGATACCGGACCGGGGGAGCACCCGGCGGCCGACACCGGCGATACCGCACCGCCCGCGCGCTACCTCTACAAGCACAAATTGTGGACGCGGGTGTGGCACTGGACCAATGTGTTCGTGTTCTTCATCATGGTCGGCAGTGGGCTCGGCATCCTGAACGCGCACCCGCACCTCTATTGGGGCGATCACGGGGCGCAGCCAGATCATCCCTGGCTTGAACTGCCGCACTGGCCCGGCTGGGCCACCATCCCCGGCAGCTACAACCTGGCACTGTCGCGCCGGTGGCATTTGTTCTTCGCGCTGATCCTGGCGTTCAACCTGCTGATCTTCATGATCGTCAGCCTGGCGAACAAGCACTTCCAGCGCGACCTGGCAATCAAGCCAAAGGAGATCGCGCCGGGGCATTTGTGGTACGACATCAAGGAGCATCTCGCGCTGCGCTTCCACGATGCTGCGAACCCTACCGCGTTCAACGTGCTGCAGAAGATCGCCTATGCGAGCGTGATCTTCGGGATGCTGCCGCTGATCATCTTCACCGGCCTGTCGCTGTCACCGGGCATCAACGCCAGCTGGCCCTGGCTGCTCGAGCTGTTCGGCGGGCGCGCCTCGGCCCGGTCGCTGCATTTCCTGGCGATGGTCGGGCTGCTTGGTTTCATTATCGTCCATCTCGCGCTGGTGATCCTGGCGGGGCCGATCCGTGAGGTCGGCTCGATGATCACCGGCTATTGGAAAGCCCCTGAGGAGCATTGATCGGCATGAGCAACATCATCACGCGCCGCGCGCTGGTTGGCGGCGGAGCCGCGGGCGCCGGGCTGCTGCTTTCGGGCTGCGATCGGCTGATCCAGAATGAAAGCGTGTCCAAGCTGATCCACGCCGAGGACCGCTTTCATTACTCGCTCCAGCGCGCGCTCACCAATCCGGGAACGCTCGCGCCCGAATATCGGCCCGATCAGATGTCGCCGGTGTTCCGCGCCAACGGCACGCTGAACCCCGGCGGGGAACAGTATAATGGCTGGGTCGCGGATAACTTCGCCAGCTTCCGCCTGGTGATCGACGGGCTCGTCAACCGGCCGCAATCGCTGTCGATGGCGCAGATCAAGTCGATGCCCGCGCGTACCCAGATCACCAAGCATGATTGCGTCGAAGGCTGGACGGCGATCGGCCAGTGGCATGGACCCACCGTCGGCTCGCTGCTCAAGCTGGCGGACGTGAAGACCAACGCCAAATACATCGTCTTCCACTGCGCCGATCATTATCGCGGCGCGGTGAACCCCTATTATGAGTCGTTCGACATGTTCGACGCCTTCCACCCCCAGACGATCTTCGCCTGGGCGATGAACGGCAAGCCGGTGACGGTCGCGCATGGCGCCCCGCTGCGGCTGCGCGCCGAGCGGCATCTGGGGTATAAGCAGGCCAAATATGTGATCCGGATGGAAGCGGTCGAATCCTTCGCCCACATCCAGGGCGGGCATGGCGGCTATTGGGAAGATAATGTCGATTATGATTGGTTCGGCGGGCTCTAACCGCTAGCCGCACGCGCATGGCCCTGCTCGACCTGTTCCTGGGCCGCGTGGTTAAGCGCGGCCAGTTGACCGTCACTTACCATGACGGCCGCGTCGCCAAGTTTGGCGCGCCCGATCCGGTGCTGCCCGATGTCGCGATCCGCTTCACCACCAAGGACGCGGTGCCGGGCATCCTGCGCGACCCCGGGCTCGGCGCGGGCGAGGCCTATATGAACGGCGCCCTCATGGTCGAGCAGGGCGACGTGCTCGATCTCGTCACGCTGATGAGCGCGAACGACCGGTGGGAGCAGGGCGGCGGCGCGCTCCTCGCCGCGCCCTTGGTACGCGCGGTGGAAGCGGTGACGCACCGGCTGGGCCGCATCAACATGGCGCGGGCATCGAAGCGCAATGTCGCGCACCATTACGACCTGTCGGACCGGCTGTACGACCTGTTCCTCGATGCCGACCGCCAGTATAGCTGCGCCTACTTCACCGATCCCGCCAACAGCCTCGAACAGGCGCAGCAGGACAAGCTGGCGCATATCGCCGCCAAGCTCGCGATCGAGCCGGGGATGCGCGTGCTCGATATCGGCTGTGGCTGGGGCGGGATGGCGCTGTATCTGAACCGCAAGCTCGGCGCGGACGTGACCGGGGTCACCCTCTCGGAGGAACAGCTCAAGGTTGCGCGCGCCCGCGCCGCCGAAGCGGGGGTGAGCGACAAGGTGCGCTTCGAGCTGATCGATTATCGCCACGTCACCGGCCAGTTCGATCGCATCGTCTCGGTCGGCATGTTCGAGCATGTCGGCCCGCCCAATTACCGCACCTTCTTCCGCAAATGCTTCGAGCTGCTGACGCCGCAGGGGGTGATGCTGCTCCACACCATCGGGCGCGCGAGCGAGCCCGGCGTCACCGACAAATGGACGCTGAAATACATCTTCCCCGGCGGCTACAACCCGGCGCTGTCCGAGATCGTGCGCGGCTATCAAGGCCTGCGAATGATCTGCACCGATATCGAGGTGCTGCGCCTGCATTACGCACATACGCTCGAGCAATGGTATCACCGCACCACGGCCGCGCGCGAGGCGATCGTAGCGCTCTATGACGAGCGCTTCTTCCGCATGTGGCAATTCTATCTGGCCGGCGCGCTCGCCGCGTTCCGCTATGGCGCGCTGGTGAACTACCAGCTGCAATTCGCGCGTGATCGGCACACTTTGCCGATCACGCGCGATTATATCGCGCAAGGGGAAGCGGCGCTGCGCGGGTAGGCCATTTCAGCCGAGCGCCAGCACCACCGCTGGGCTCCCCACCCCGCGCGAAGCAGGGACGGCGCTGCAGATCAGCACCTCATCAGGGTCATGGGCCGCGCTGGTTTCGCGAAAATAGGCGACCTGCCCGGCGACCAGTTTGCACTTGCAGGCGCCGCACGCGCCCTCGCGGCAGCCATAGTCGGGCTTCAGCCCCTTTGCCTCGGCAAGTTCGAGCAAGCTGCCGTCGCCCGGCTTCCAGTGCGCCTGGGTTCCCGTGGGATTGAAAGTCACCACTTCCTCGCCCGTCGCCGCGACTGGCCGCGAGGCGAGCGGTGCCGCCGCGTCTCCGGTGCGGATCAACGATGCCGGCCCGAACGCTTCCGCATGGATCGCGCTGTCCGCCACCCCCAGCGCGCGCAACGCGCCATAGACCGCCTGCATGAAGGGCGGCGGGCCACACAGGTAGAAATCATGCCGGCCAAAGCCGAGATACCGCGGGAACAGCTCGCTCCGCAGGAAGCCGCTCTCCTCATAATCACGCCCGGCTTCCGTTCCATCGGTGAGCTGTAGGACGCGCACCAGTCGCAGTTTCCCGCTCGCGCGTGCGGCCAGCGCCGCCAGTTCAGCATCGAACCCGCGCTCCTCGATCGAGCGCGCGGCGTAGAACAAGGTCACCGGCCGCATCGGCCGCCCCGCCCCCTCGCCCGCGACGAGATGGCTGAGCATTGCGAGGAGCGGCGTGATCCCCACCCCCGCCGCGACCAGCACCGCCGGGTGGGCTGCTTGATCGTCGATGATGAAATCCCCCGCCGGGGGCTTGGCGCCGATGATCGTCCCGGGGGCGGCCAGTTCATGCAGATAGGTGGAGGCCAGGCCCAGCTTGCGTACGCTCAACCGGTAATAGCCGGCGACCGGAGCGCAGGAAATCGTGTAGGTACGGATCACCGGATCGTCACTGCCGGGAATAGTCAGACGGATCGGCAGATGCTGCCCCGCTGCCGCCGGATCGAGGCCGCCGCCATCGGCGGGCTCCAGATAGAAGGAGCGGATGACGCTGCTTTCATCCGCGACCCGGGCAATGCGGAACGGGCGCCAGCCCGGCGGCAGATCGGGCAAGCTGGTGGGGGCCTGAATTTCGTCCAGCATCGCAACGTCTCCCGATCGATCGGCCGCACCGAATAGGGTCGACGCGGTTCCCGGTCTGTCGGCAAGTTGCGGCGCTGTAACGAACGCTACAGCCACAGCTGCAAAGCGCAACTTGCACCCACCGCGCCCGCGCCTTACAGCGCGCCGCTTTCCCAGCAGGAGCCCGCGATGTCCGATACCGTGAAGCGAGTCGTGCTTGCCTATTCGGGCGGCCTCGACACCAGCGTGATCCTCAAGTGGCTGCAGCAGGAATATGGCTGCGAGGTCGTCACTTTCACCGCCGATCTGGGCCAGGGCGAGGAGCTTGAGCCCGCGCGGGAGAAGGCGCTACGCGCCGGGGTGAAGCCCGAGCATATCTTCATCGACGATCTGCGCGAGGAATTCGTGCGCGACTTCGTCTTCCCGATGATGCGCGCCAATGCCCTGTACGAAGGGCTGTACCTGCTTGGCACCTCGATCGCGCGGCCGCTGATCGCCAAGCGCCAGATCGAAATCGCCAAGGCTGTCGGCGCCGACGCGGTGGCGCATGGCGCGACCGGCAAGGGCAACGATCAGGTTCGCTTCGAGCTGAGCTATTACGCGCTCGCCCCCGATATCCGGGTGATCGCCCCGTGGCGCGAATGGAACCTCACCAGCCGCACCCGGCTGATCGAATTCGCCGAGGCACACCAGATCACCGTCGCCAAGGACAAGCGCGGCGAGGCGCCCTTCTCGACCGACGCCAACCTGCTCCACACCAGCAGCGAAGGCAAAGTGCTGGAAGACCCTTGGGCGGAGGTGCCCGATTACGTCTTCTCGCGTACCGTGAACCCCGAAGACGCGCCCGACACCCCCGAGATCATCACCATCGATTTCGAGCGCGGCGATGGCGTTGCGCTGAACGGCGAGGCGCTGTCGCCCGCCACCCTCCTCACCCGGTTGAACGAGCTGGGCCGAAAGCACGGCATCGGCCGGCTCGATCTGGTCGAGAACCGCTTCGTCGGCATGAAGTCGCGCGGCATGTACGAAACCCCCGGCGGCACCATCTACGCGCTCGCCCATCGCGGGATCGAGCAGCTGACGCTCGATCGCGGCGCGGCGCATCTGAAGGACGAGCTGATGCCGCGCTATGCCGAGCTGATCTATAACGGCTTCTGGTTCGCGCCCGAGCGCGAAATGCTGCAGGCGGCAATCGATTACAGCCAGGAGAAAGTCACCGGCACCGTCCGGTTGAAGCTCTACAAGGGCGGCGTTTACGTGATCGGCCGCAAGTCGCCGCATTCGCTCTACAGCGAGAAGGTAGTGACGTTCGAAGACGACCAGGGCGCCTATGATCAGCGCGACGCGGCGGGCTTCATCAAGCTGAACGCGCTGCGACTGCGGCTGTTGGGGCGGCGCGACCGGTGAGGGCTCGTTAACCAAATATTGGCCGCTTGTGCGGCAACCCAGGCGCTGACTGATAAGGGGGAGCAGCGCCATGTTGCAGCAGGTTCATGCCAAACTCGTTTTCGGGCGCCGCGTGCGGCGGCTCGCCACGCTCATCGCCGAGCGCCTGCCACAGGGCGCGCGGGTGCTAGACGTCGGCTGCGGCAGCGGCGATCTCGCCGCGCTGGTGATGCGGATGCGCCCGGATGTGCGGATCGAGGGGATCGACGTGCTGGTCCGCCCGAACACCGCGATTCCGGTGATCGCCTATGACGGCACCCACATTCCCCATGCCGACAACAGCTTCGACGCGGCGATGGTGGTTGACGTGCTGCACCATACCGATGATCCCGCCATCGTGCTGGCTGAAATCGCGCGGGTCGCGGGCCAGGTGGTGATCAAGGATCATTTCCGCGATGGCCTTGCCGCCGGGCCGACGCTGCGGCTGATGGACTGGGTGGGCAACGCGGCGCACGGCGTGCGGCTGCCCTATAACTATCTCAGCAGCCGCGAATGGGGCGCGGTGTGGCAGCGGCTGGGGCTGAAGACCAGCGCCGTCGCGACCCGGCTATCGCTCTATCCGCGACCGTTCGGCTGGCTGTTCGATCGCAAGCTGCACTTCGTGGGCGTGCTCAGCCGGTAACGGCGCACGGCCAGCTCGACATAAAAACGGCCGGGATCGCGTGATCCCGGCCGTTTTTGCGTGCGTCGGGTGGCGACGATCGTTCAGCGGTCACCGCGATCGATCATCCCGATCAGGAAACTGGTGAACACCGTCTGCGCCCCGAGCAGCGTCGCCAGCATCGCCGGAATCGCGAGCCGCATCAGCGTTACCGGCTCCATCGGCCCGAAGTCCTGCCCTTGCCAGCGCCAGAACAACGATCCGGCGCCGATCAGGCCGGCGAGCATCAGCCCGGCGCCCAGCTGGCAGCCGCGCTCGACGCTGAACAGGCGCCGGAACCGCGCGACGCGCGTGCTAACGGGCCACATCGCGTTCGCCGCGCCGAACAGCCGCGCGACGATGCCGAAACCGATCAGCTGGCTGCCAAGCAGCAGCGCCATCGCCGCGAACAACATCGTCGTGGCGCTCAATTCGACCCCGCCGACTTCCACGCTGCCGAGCGCGAGCACGCCCACCGCCGCCGCGCCGGGCAGCGCGAGCGCGAGCCCGGGCAGCACGAACAGCACGCGCGGCGCATAGGTGAGTAGAAAGCGCAAGTGGCGCCAGCCATCACGCCAGGTACGCAGATGCGGCGCGCGGCTGCGGCCATCGGGGCGCAGCGTCGTCGGCACCTCGCGCACGTCGAGCCCGTACAGCACCGCCTTCACCACCATCTCGCTGGCGAATTCCATGCCGGTGGTGCGCAGTTGCAGTTCCTGGATCGCGGCGCGATCGAAGCCGCGCAGCCCGCAATGGAAATCGCCGACCCGCGCATTATAGAAGCGGCGCCCAAGGAAGCTCAGCACCGGATTGCCGAGATAACGGTGCAGTGGCGGCATCGCCCCCGGCGCGATCCCGCCCTTGAAGCGGTTGCCCATCACCAGCTGCCCGCCGGCGCGCAACGCCTCGACGAAGGGCATCAGATTGGCGAAATCATAGCTGTCATCGGCGTCGCCCATCACGACATAACGCCCGCGTGCCGCGGCGATCCCACCGATCAGCGCCGCGCCATAACCACGCTCGCTCACCCCGACGAGACGCGCACCCATGCCGGTCGCGATCTGGCGCGATCCGTCGGTCGAACCGTTGTCGGCGACGATCACTTCGCCCGCAACGCCGCTTTCCTCCAAGAAGCGCTGCGCCTTGCGGATGCAGATGGCGAGCGTCTCGGCCTCGTTCAGGCAGGGCATAACGATCGAGAGCTCGATCGGCGACGGCGCGCGCTCGCGTCCGTCGTTCGCGACAAACGGTGCGATCTGCACCCTGGCGGCTGCCGGCATTCCACACTCCCCCGGATCGTTCACCTTCCGACATGCCAGCCAGGGCTGAAAACATGGTTAAGGATTAGCCGTTATGGCGGGCACCAAAGGGATCGAGGGGGACGGCATGGAACAGCAACGGATCGACAGCGGCCAGGCGCGCCGCGCGCGGTGGCGCCGCGATCTGCTGATCGCGCTGGCGCTGGTCGCGATCCTGTCGTTCAGCCGCGCCGCGCGCGACTGGCCGCAGCTCTCCCGGCTGATCCTGCCGGATGCCGACGACATGATGCGGCTGGCGCAAATCCGCGACTGGCTCGGCGGGCAAGCGTTCAACGACTGGACCCAATATCGCATGGCGCCGCCCGCGGGATCGCCGATGCACTGGTCGCGCCTTAATGATTTCGTGCCGGCGGCGATGATCATGCTTAGCACGCCGCTGCTCGGCCAGCATGGCGCGGAGCTGGTCGCGGTATCGCTCTATCCGCCGCTGCTGCTGGTGGCGGCGATGCTGCTGATCGCCTCGATCGCACGCAAATTGTGGCGCGATCCGGCCGCGCCGGTCGCGATTGTGCTGATGGCGCTCGCCTTCCCGGCGACGAGCCTGTTCGTACCCGGTCGCATCGATCACCACGCGTTGCAGGTGGTGACGGTGCTGGTCGCCGCGCGCGCGCTGATCGCCAGGCCGACCGGGGCTAGCGGCTTGATTGCCGGTCTCGCCATGGCGTGCAGCCTGATGATCGGGCTGGAAACGCTGCCGCAAGTCGTGGGCCTGATCGGGGCGGCGGGGCTGATCTGGGTGGTGCGTGGTACGCGGGAGAGCGCCCGCCTGGCGGGGCTTGCGGCGGGCCTGGGCGGCCTGACGCTCGTGTTCCTGCTGACAATGCGGCCGAATTACTGGCCAAACAACTTGTGCGACAGCTTCACCCCCGCCTCCAGCGCCGCGATCCTGGGCGAAAGCGCAGTGCTCGCGCTGCTGGCGGGGGCGACGCCGTGGCTGCGCGGCCCGATTTGGCGGGCGGGGATCGGGGCGGTGGGCGCGATCGGCACGGCGCTCGCGGTGTTGCACGCCTATCCCGCCTGCCTCGCCGGGCCTTATGGGCAGGTCGATCCCTTCCTGCTCAAGAACTTCATCACGCACATCGACGAGGCCAACAGCGTCTTCGCCCAGGACTCGGTGGTCCGCGTGATCGGGCTCGCCGGATTGATGATCGCGGGGATCGTCGCGGCGCTTTGGGCGCTGGCGCGCGCCGGACGACGCTGGCCGCTGATCCTGCCAATCGCCGGCGCGGTGCTCGCCTCGGGGTTGGTGATCCTGGCGCAATTGCGCGGCGTTTATCTTGGCGTGCCGCTCAGCGTGCCCTTGCTGGCGGGCTTCGTCGCGCGCGTACGCAAAACGGGTCGCGCGGTGCCCATGGTCGCTGCCTGGCTTGGTTCGGCGGGAGTCGCTTACGCGTTCATTCCCGACACGGTCGACCGGCTCACCAGCCCTCCCCCGCCGCCCGGCATCGCGATCAGCCGCGATGTCACCGCGCAAATTCTGTGCAACCGGGGCGACACCTGGGCGGCGGTCGACCGCTACCCGGCAGGCGTGATCATGGCGCCGACCAACATGGCGAGCTACCTCGTCGGCAGTACGCACCACGCGACCGTCGGCGCCGGCTATCACCGCAACAATGCCGGCAACATCGCGATGTACCGCTTCTTCCTGTCGCCCGCGGCGGCGGCGCGGCCGATCGGACGCCTGTGGCGAATCGATTATGTCGCTTTCTGTCCGGGCGACTTCGAGGAGATCGACCTGCTGGAGCGTTTTCCGCACAGCCTGGCCGCCGATCTTGCGCGTGATCGCGCGCCCGCTGGGTTCGAACGGCTCGCGCTCGGCAACTCGCGGCTCCGGCTGTGGCGCGTGCGCCGCTGGCTCGATCAACCGTAACCCGCGGCGCCGCCCTGGGCTCCTGCCCCCTTGCCCCCTGCCCCATCGCGCTCGTAAGGCGCCGCGATGGCACAATGGGCGACCGCCGAGCGGCATTGGTGGGAACAGCGCTGGTTCGTGATCGCGGTGGCGTTGATCGCGGCCGTGCCGTTGCTTTACCCGCAAATTCCACCGCTGCTCGACCTGCCCGGCCATATGGGGCGTTACCGCGTTCAGCTCGATCACGACCGGATGATCTGGCTGAACGACTGGTATGACTTTCGCTGGCAGCTGATCGGCAATTTGGGGGTCGATCTGCTGATCGTCCCGCTCACCCCGCTGGTTGGGGGTGATCTCGAGCTGGCGGTAAAGCTCATCGTCATCACGATCCCGGTCCTCACC
Source organism: Proteobacteria bacterium SG_bin6 (assembly GCA_002083435.1). GTDB lineage: Bacteria > Pseudomonadota > Alphaproteobacteria > Sphingomonadales > Sphingomonadaceae > Sphingomonas. Next base: position 115,839 of record LWDJ01000044.1, read on the forward strand.
GTCGCCGGGCTGCTGTGGATCGCGCGCGAGGTACACGGGCGCATCCCGCCGACCACGCTGTTCGCCTTGCCACTCGCCTACAGCTTCCCGCTGCATTTCGGCTTCGTGAATTTCGCGCTGTCGATGGCGCTCGCGCTCAACCTGTTCGCATTGTGGTTGCGCTTAGCGCGGCTCGGCAAGTTCCGGCTGCGCGCGGCGCTGTTCGTGCCGCTCTCGTGCCTGCTGTGGGTGTGCCACACCTTCGGTTGGGGTGCGCTGGGGGTGCTCGCCTTTTCGGCCGAGATGATCCGCCAGCATGACCGGCTGCCGCAGAACTTCAACAGCCTGGGCGAGCGCGTCCGGCATTGGGTGTCGGCCTGGTTTCGCGCCGGGCTGGGATGCCTGCCGCTCGCGCCGCCGATGCTGCTGATGATCGCCGGGCGCTCGGAGGGCAATGTGACCGGGCGCACCACCGACTGGTTCAACTGGCGCGCCAAGATCGGCTGGGTGACGATGGTGCTCCGCGATCGCTGGCAGGCGTTCGACATCGCCTCGGCCGCGGTGCTCTATTTCATCCTGTTGCGCGGCGCGCGCGATGCGAGCATCGAATTTTCGCGCAACCTGCTGCTGTCGGCGCTGTTCCTGCTCGCTGTCTATCTGCTGTTGCCGCGGATCGTGTTCGGATCAGCCTATGCCGACATGCGCCTCGCGCCGTTCATGCTCGCGATCGGCGTGATCGCGCTGCGCCCGCGAAAGGGCGTGTCGCTGCGCGGGGCGGCGACGATCGCGGCGCTGGGTCTCGCCTTCTTCCTGGTGCGGATCGCGGGCAACACCGCGAGTTTCTATCTCTATGCCAAAAGCTATCAACGCCAGCTCGCCGCGCTCGACAAGCTGCCCGAAGGCGCGCGGCTGATCTCGTTCGTGGGCGAGACGTGCAACAACCAGTGGTTCATGAGCCGGCTGCAACACGTCCCCGCGCTCGCGCTGGAGCGCAAGCTCGCTTACACCAACGATCAATGGTCGATGGCCGGCGCGCAGCTGCTGACGGTGCGCTACCGCCTGCGCGGCTTCGCGCACGATCCCTCGCAATTGGTGACGCATGAGCAATGCCCGCGCCAATGGTGGCGCCCGCTCAAGCGCTCGCTCGTGCTGTTCCCGCGCTATTCCTTCGATTATGTGTGGATCCTGAGCCCGCCGCCCTTCGACCCGGCGCTGCTCAAGGGGCTGAAGCTGCGATGGTACGATGCCGAGACGCGCAGCGGCCTCTATGAGGTGGACCACGACGCCGAGGGGCCAAAGGTGAGCCAGGAAGAGCTTACCCCGCCGCCACCTTCCGAAACGGCGTCATAGTCGCGAGCATTTCGGCATCGGCGGCGATCGCCGCGCGTTCATGCGCCAGATAGTCGGCGACCGCGCGACGGAAATTGGCATCAGGCAGGAAATGCGCCGACCAGGTGGGCGTCGGCTCATAGCCGCGCGCGAGCTTGTGCTCGCCCTGCGCGCCGGCCTCGACGGTCTTCAGCCCGCGCGCGATCGCGGCGTCGATCGCCTGATAATAGCAGAGCTCGAAATGGAGGAAGGGCACGTCTTCGGTACAGCCCCAGTAGCGGCCATAGAGCGTGTCAGCGCCGATCAGGTTGAGCGCGCCGGCGATCGGCCGCCCGGCGCGCTCCGCAAGGATCAGCAGCGTATGGTCCCCCATCCGCTCGCCGAGCAGCGAGAAGAAGCGGCGGGTGAGATAGGGCCGGCCCCATTTGCGGCTGCCGGTATCCTGGTAGAACACCCAGAAGGCGTCCCAAACGCCCTCCGTCAGCTCGGCGCCGGTCAAGTGGCGGATGGTCAGCCCTTCGACCGCCGCCGCGCGCTCCTTGCGAATCGCCTTGCGCTTGCGGCTGGCGAGCGTCTCCAGAAAATCGTCGAAGCCGGCATAGCCCTGATTGTACCAATGGAACTGGGTGCCCAGCCGGATCAACCAGCCCGCCGCTTCGAACAGCGGCACCTGCTCGGGCGCGACGAAAGTGGCGTGGGCGCTGGAAAGCTCGTTCTGGCGGGTCACCGCCTCGATCGCGGCGATCAGCGCCGGGCCTTGCGCGGGATCGCGGAGCAACAGGCGCGGCCCCGGCACGGGGGTGAACGGCACCGCGATCTGCAACTTGGGGTAATAGGCCCCGCCCGCCCGCTGCCAGGCATCGGCCCAGGCATGGTCGAACACATATTCGCCCTGGCTGTGGCTTTTCGCATAAGCGGGCGCGATCGCGGCGGGGGCGCCGTCCGCGCCGTCCACGATGATTGGCAGCGCCTGCCAGCCCGATCCCGGACCGACGCTGCCCGAATCCTCAAGAATCGAGAGAAAAGCGTGGCTGACGAACGGGTTTCCGCCGCCCGCGCAGCCATCCCACGCGGCGGGCGCGATGCTGCGCACACCATCGGCGATACGGGCGGTGATGGAGCCGGTCACCACGCCCACATAAGCGCGCCTGCGTCGGCGGGGAAGAGCTTGGGCAAGGAAGCGTTTAAGCGCCCGCATTGCTTTGCCACGCGCAAGGGCAGGCGTTGCGCGCCGTAGCGACCCACCCCCAACCCCTCCCTTTCAGGGAGGAGCGTAAAGGGAGGAAAGCTTCAAGCCCCCCTCTCTGGAAGGGAGGGTTGGGGGTAGGTAGGAGCGCCGGGCACCCACCGCTGAAAAAACCTAAAGCGCGCTCTGCACCTGGACGATCGCGTCGATCTCCACCGCCACGCCGAGCGGCAGGCTCGCGACGCCCACCGCACTGCGGGCATGGCGGCCGGCATCGCCAAACAGCGCGACCATCAGGTCCGAGGCGCCATTCGCCACCTTCGGTTGATCGGTGAACTCCGGTGTCGAATTGACGAACACGCCGAGCTTCACGATCCGCTCGACCCGCTCCAGCCCGCCCAGCGCGCGCTTCATCTGCGCGACGAGCATCACCGCGCAGCGCCGCGCCGCCTCGACGCCATAGTCCAGGTCGCGATCCTCGCCCAACCGCCCGGTCATCAGGCTGCCGTCCGCCGCGAAGGAAATCTGCCCCGAAATATGGAGCAAGCCGCCCGCTTCCACCGCCGGCACATAGGTCGCCACCGGCGCGGCGGGTTCGGGAAGAGTGAGGCCGAGTTCGGCCAGCTTGGTTTCGACTCGATTGCTCATGGCCGCCGGCTTGGCGGGGCGGACCGCGCCGGTCAACCCTCGGCCGGGCCGCTCGCCAGACGCTGCTCGATCCAAGCCCGCGCGGCGCCCCAATCGTCGATCCGGGCATGGGCGTGCGGCGCGGGCGGAATGTGCGGCGCGAGTTCGGGCTCGCTCACCAGATGCAGCCGGTGGACCTGCGGCGCGTGTTTCGCGACCGATTCGTGATGCACCGCAAGGTCATCGACGAACACCGCCGCGCTCGGGCGCAGTTCGGCGATCAGCCGCGCGACCGGATCGCCCTTGCCGCCCTGGTTGGTCTCGACCCGGTGCGCGATCCCGAAGCGCGCGAGCTGGGCGATCCGCGCGTCGCGGCAGTGATTGCCAAGATTGGTGAGGATCACGATCTCCGCCTGGTCGGCAAGCGCGGCCAGCGCCTCGGCCGCGCCGGGCACCAACGTCTGGCGCTCCATCTCGTCGGGGAAGAAACCGTCGAGCAGGCCCCACATCGCCTCACGCTCGACCAGCGAGCCGTCGGCGCGCTTCAGCGCCCGCGCGAAATCGCCACCCGACATATCGAAGCTGATATCGTGCCGCTCGCGCAGCCACACGCCAAAATGGCGCACCATGTGCAGCAGCACTTCGTCGCAATCGCAGATCACCAAGGGCTTCATGCTTGCTCCAGGCTGTGGCGGGCGGCGACGAGCGCGGGCGGCGCGACGCCAAGCGCCTCGGCCGCCGCGACCAGATCGGGCTCATGGCTTTCGAGGAACCCCAGCACCGCCGCGAGCAAGGCCGGTTCGGCCGCCCGGGCGCGCAGCTCGGCGGCGCCGAGCCCGGTGAGCGCGAGCAGCCGCTCGGCGCGCGCCTGATCGGCGAGCACGAACGCCAGCGCCTGCAGCGCGAGCGCAATTGGGTCAGTCTCGGCCATTGCTTGGGGCGCCCCGCTCTCTATGCTGCGCCCCCGTGGCAAAACGCGTGCTGGTTGTCGAGGACAACGAACTCAATCTGAAGCTGTTCACCGATCTGCTGCGCGCGCACGGCTATGCGGTGGCCGGCGTGCGCGACGGGCGCGAGGCGCTGGCACAGGCGCGCGACTTCGCCCCCGATCTGGTGATCACCGATATCCAGCTGCCGCACGTCAGCGGGCATGAGCTGATCGCGCAGCTGAAGGGCGATCTGATGCTGCGCGATATCCCGATCCTGGCGGTGACCGCCTATTCCAGCCGCGCCGACGAGGACCGAATCCGCGGCGCGGGGGCGGCGGCCTATGTCTCGAAGCCGATCGCGCTCGCCCCGTTCATGGCGCAGGTGAAGGCGCTGTTGCCGGAGGATGCGGGAATTCCCCCTGAAACCACAGAAACGGACTCGTCGCCCCGGGCTTGACGCGGGGCTCGGCTGCTTTTGCGCCCGAGAATGATTCTTCATGCTCGCCGAAGCTCAGGCGGCGTCACCTTGGCCAACGAAAACGCAAAAAAGGCCACGGAGCGCGATGCTCCGCAGCCTTTGCGACTGATGCCCGCTGGCGCCTTACTTGATCTTGGCTTCCTTGAACTCGACATGCTTGCGCACGACGGGATCGTACTTGCGGAAGCTCAGCTTCTCGGTCTTGGTGCGCGGATTCTTCTTGGTGACATAGAAGAAGCCGGTGTCAGCGGTGCTGACGAGACGAATCTTGACGGTGGTCGGCTTTGCCATGACCCGAAAATCCTGCGACTGGAAAAAACAACAAGCGACGGAGCGTGCGCCCGCCGCTTGGCTAGGGGGCGACACATGAACCAAGGCGGCGGCGGAGTCAAGCATTTGCGCGGGGGCATATGGACGCGTTGATGGCGGCGCTGGTCGCCTGCTTCGCCTGCCAGTTGAGCGACCGGCTGGGCTGGGCGGCGAGCGCGCACGCGGCGACGAGCGGCCGGCCGGGGGCGGCGCTGCTGGGGGTCGCTCTCGCGCTTGCGGTGGCGAACGCGCTCGCTGGCGCCGGTGCCGCGCTGATCGCACCTTTGCTCACCCCCAATGCTCGCGCGCTGTTCCTGGCGCTCGCGCTTGGCTCGGCGGCGCTCGGGGGGATGACGGCGCCCAAGCCGCCCGCGCCGCAAGCCCGGCTCGGCGCCTTCGCGGCCAGCCTCGCGGCGGGCATCGCGCTCGGCCTTGGCGATCGCAGCCAGTTTCTCGCGGCGGCGTTCGGGGTGCGGAGCAGCCCGGTCTTCGCCGCGATCGGCGCGACCTTGGGCGGCAGCGCTGCTTGCGCGGTGGTGATCTTGGGCGGCCCGGACGTCGCGGCGCGCTTGCGCTCACGCGCGGTGCGGCTGCCGATCGCGGGGGTGCTGCTGATCGCCGGGATCGCGGCCGCGCTCAGCGCTTTTCGGCTGGTCTGATAGCCTTGCGGCGAAACGCGCCGGGACCAATCTAGCGCGCGAGCCGTTAAGGCAGGCGAACATCCAGGAGGCCAAGCATGACCAATCCGGCACTCGACACCCCGACCGATCTGCAGACCAACCAGGTGGCAAGCGTCGCCGACGCGCTCAACCAGGCGTTGGCCGACGCCTATGCGCTGTATCTGAAGACCAAGAACTTCCACTGGCACGTCTCCGGCCCGCATTTCCGTGATTATCATCTGCTGCTCGACGATCAGGCGACCGAGATCCTCGGCGTCACCGATCTGATCGCCGAGCGCGTGCGCAAGCTGGGGGAGACGACGCTGCGCTCGATCGGCGATATCGCCCGGCGCCAGCAGGTGAAGGACAATGACGCCGATTTCGTGCCGCCGCGCGATATGTTGCTCGAGTTGCGCGACGATAATCTGAAGCTGGTGCAGCAGTTCCGTGAAGTGAAGGAACTCGCCGACGCCGCCAAGGACAATGCGACCAGCGGCATCGTCGACGAATGGACCGATCAGGCCGAACAGCGCGCCTGGTTCCTGTTCGAGGCGACGCGGGGGGCATAAGCCGCGACGGTGTCGCTTCGCCTCCACCCATCCCAACCCCTCCCTAAGAGGGAGGGGCTTCTGGTGCCATTTGCTGGGTAAGCCCCTCGCAGGGAGGGAGGGGTTGGGGTGGGTGGAGGCGGAGCACGGCGCCGCCCACGGAACGCATCCCGCCGCCTCTCGTTGGTTCGCCGTCTCATGCGGAAGGAGTGCGAACCATGCTACGTTGGGCGATAATTTTTCTGGTGATCGGGCTGGTGCTCGCCGTGCTCGGCTTCGGCGGGCTGGGCGGCGCCTTTATCGGCATCGCCAAAATTCTGTTCTATCTGGCGATCGCCGTCTTCGTGATCCTGCTCGTCCTCGGCCTGCTCGCGGGGCGCGCGGTGAAGGATGCGGTCGACTGACGCCGCTACCGCCGGCGGGCCGCGGCGGACGCGGCTCAACCGGCGGGGTGCGGGCTCAAACCGCGGTCAGGGCGTTGACCAGGGCGTCGTGCCCCAGCAGGAACAGCCCTGTCGCCAGAAACGCGATCGTGCCAATCGCCAACATCTTCAGCATCATCTAGTCCTTGGTGGTGGGGGTTAGGCGATCGGTATCACCGGCACGGCGGCGCTGACGAACATCGCGGTCATCGCGATCGCGGCAATGAGCGAAGCGGCGGTCTTGGCGATGCTGTCGAAACGGAACATGGTGCTTTCTCCCGGTCTTGGCGTCCGCCGGACCATCCGGCGGTGACGCACCAGGGGTTTGCACAAGCCGTGCCAACCGGGGAAACGCGCGGAAATGCGAAGACCGTTCAACCATCGCGGGCAACATTTGGGAAATTCCGCCAGTCGCGTTGGTAAAGATCACCGCAACCTGGCGAAACATCACGCCAACTTGATGCAATTGCGGCCATCACCCTTGGCAGCATAAAGCAAACGATCAGCGCGAACGAACACGTCACCCACCGCCTCGCCCGGCAAGGCGGCGGTAAGACCAGCCGAGAACGTCACGGCGCCCAGCGGCGCATCGGTCTCGCGCAGACGATAGCGCTTGTTCGCAACCAGGGTGCGCGCGGCGTCGAGTTTCAGCCGCGCCTCGGCAAGCTCAAGGCCCGCGAACAGCACGACAAATTCCTCGCCGCCGAACCGCGCGACCAGATGGCCGGCGCATTGTTCCTCCAGCGCGGCGCCGATCGCCTTCAGCACGCGGTCGCCGACGGCATGGCCAAACGTATCGTTCACTCGCTTGAAATGGTCGATATCGCACACGGCGAGACACAGCGGCGTGCCCTTGGCGGCCTGCTCGGCGAAGCTTTCCTCGAACACGCGGCGATTGGGCAGGCCGGTCAGCGGATCGCGGCGGGCATTGTCGCGCGCCTCCTCCAGCTTCTGGCGCAGTTCGTCGGCCTCGCGCGTCGCCGCTTCGAGCTGGCTCTCCGCGCTTTGGACGCGGTCGATCATCGCATGGGTCAGCCGCAGCACATCGTCGGGCGCGACCTGGCCGGTGGCCTTGATCGCATCGGCGCTCGCCGCGAGGTTGCGGCCGAAGTCGCGCGTGTCGGCGCGCATCGCGGCAACCAAGTCGGCGAAGCCTTCCACCTGCATCTGGGTCTGCGCGACCAGCCCCTGCGCCACCGCGCTCGCGGTTTCGGCGACCGGCTCGTTCGAAACATCGCCGCCGAGCGAAACGATGTCCTTGCGCGTCAGGCGAATGCCGCCGTCGGTGATCGCCGCCACCGCCTTGGCGAGCGCGCCATCGGGGGATGAGCAAACACGGTAGCCGAATTCATAGTTGATCGGCTCCGGCGTCAGGTGGTTGCGCGCCAGGAAGTCGCCGATAGACGCGAAAAGCGACTGTCCGAGCTCGTCCCGATCCGTCACGCGTAGGTTAACCCGCTTCATTGGCCCCAGCACCGTTTCCCGCGCCTGCCCCTCGTAAATTTACGAAGCAGCCAGCGTCCGACGGCACCGATGCGTAACCGAACAATCCTAAAATTATGTTTGCGATACGTTATGACCGGGCGGAACGAAGTCGCCGCACCGCCTCCAGCGTCAAGCGGACATGCTCGGCGGGGTTCATATCGTCATGCACGAAGCTCACTTTGCCATCCGGCGCAATGACATAGCTGGTCCGCTTGGTAACGATCCTGGGCGCGCCGTCCTTACCCGGAACGGGGCGACCGAGCGCGACATCATAGCCCGACACCACCGCCGGGCCGGCGCTCGCCACCATGAACTGGCCGGCGCAATCCTTGTTCGAGAAATCGGCGAGCACGTCGACCGGATCGGCCGACATGCCGACCACGGTCGCGCCCGCCTTCTTGAACTCGGGGATCGCCTGGGCGAAGGCGCGCGCCTCTGCCGAGCAGCCGGGGGTGAAGGCGGCGGGGAAGAAGTAGAGCACGACCGGCCCCTTCTTCAGCGCCTCCTTCAGGTGGAAGGCGCTCACTTTGCCGGCGGTGGCACCGCGGGTGGTGAAATCGGGCGCGGCGGCACCGGGGGCGAGCGCGGCAACGGCAGGAGCGGCGACGGCAAGCGCGGCGGCGGCGAGAATCAGGCGCATGGAAAACTCTCCCAAATGGTTAGCGCCAGCATAGGAAGTGCGCCACGCCGCGCCAAGACTTGGTGCGTTACCGCGTGAGCGACACGCCGAAGCGCACGTGATTGTCGATCCGGTTATAGCGCAGCAGCTGCTCGCCATAGCCGGTGAACGCCTCGCCAAACAGGTAAAGCCCCAGCCCGCCGCCGAGCCGGCGCAGCGGATAGCTGGCGAACAGTTCGGCCGCGCCGCGCCCGGTGGCGGGATTACCGCGCGCCTGGACCGACAGCTTCACCCCATCCTCCTCCAGCAGCGACGCGGTGATCCCGCCAAAGCCGAAAAAGCGATCGACATCGCGCGCCAGGCCGCGCGGGCCGAAAAAGCCATAAGCCTCTGGCGCGACGTCCAATCGCCAACGCCCGCCAAGGTCGAAACGCTGATTGGCGCGGATGTAGAAGCGATTGAGATCGACCGAGTCGGCCACCCCGCCGCCGTTCGAATCGTGGCGATAGCCGACCGCGATCTTCATCGAATCGCCGAACGCGCGCTCATAGAAGACTTCTGGGCGATAGATGGTCGCGGTGATCGGACCGGAGGGGGTGCCGATCGCCCAGAAGATCGTCTGGGTGTACGCGACCCGGATCGGCGCGAGCACGCCGTGATCGAAGGGCTGGAACGAAAAGCTCGCCTGCAGCTTTGCACGCGAACTGCCGGCGCCGGCGACGATATAGGTGGGTTCGTAGGGACGGAAGCGATCGAACGCGCCGTTCGTCACCCCGCGCGAAGCGGTGTCGCTGCCCTCGCTCTCGCCCTCGGCGCCGCGCGCCGGGCCGCGATCGGCGACGAGCGGCGCCTCGGCGAGCGGGGCGAGCCGGTAGCGCAGCTTCGCGAAGCCACCCGCCGGCACCGCCGGCCCCTCGGCGGTCGAGCGGATCAGGCTCAGTTTCAGCGCGGTGCCGTCCCTGGCGATCGTCTCGATCTCCTCGGGCGCGGCGATCGGCGCCGCATCGCGGCCTTCGTTGATCAGGAACACATCGACGCCGTCGCGCGCGGCGACGGCGGCGCTGGCGGGCGGGGCGACCAGCGGGCGCAACTGCGCGGCGGCGGGGGTGGCGATGGCGAGCAGCGGGAAGGCGAGCACGGTTCTCATGCCCGCCATGTTAGCGTGGTTTATGACGATTGCGCGTAATCAGCGCTCACGCGCCATCGGGTAGCTGCCGAGCAGGCGCACCCATTCGGCGTGGAAGGTCAGCTCGGCGAGCGCGCGATCGACATCGGCATCGCCGGGCGCGCCGATGAAATCGGCATAGAATTCGCTCGCGGCGAAGCTGCCGCCGGGCTGATAGCTTTCCAGCTTGGTCATGTTGACCTTGGCGGTCGCGAAGCCGCCCAGCGCCTTGTAGAGCGCGGCGGGCGCATTGGGCACCGCGAAGATCAGCGTCGTCATGAATGGCCCCGCGCCCTCGGGCGGCACACCCTGGAGTTCGAGGGTCAGGAAGCGCGTCATGTTGTGCGCGGCGTCGGCGATGTCGGCCTCGAACAGCTTCAGCCCGTAAATCTCGGCCGCCCCCGCCGGCGCGAGCGCGGCGAGCGCGGGATCGCCGCGCTCGGCGACCATCGCCGCCGCGCCGGCGGTGTCGGGATAGGTGACCGGCTCGATCCCCCGCGCGCGCAGCCAGTGGCGGCACTGGCCCAGCGCCTGGGGATGGCTTGCCGCCTCGCGCACCTGCGCCGCCTCCCCCAGCCCCATCAGCGCGTGACGGATCGGCAGGAAGAATTCGCCGGTGATCGCCAGTCCCGATTCCGGCAGCAGGAAATGAATGTCGGCGACGCGGCCATGGAGCGAATTCTCGATCGGGATGATCGCGCGCTGCGCGGCGCCGCTCTGCACCGCCTCGATCGCGTCGGCGAAATCATAGCAGGGCAGCGGCGCGCAACCGGGATGCGCCTGCAGCGCCGCGAGATGCGAGTTCGCCCCCGGCGCACCCTGGAACGCAACCGCGCGTGCGGGATCGGCGTGTGCCGCCTCGGCAAGGCGCGCGACATGCGGCAGGGCGGGCGCGGGGAAGCGTTCCATCGGCGGCGCGCTTAACCGCGTGGCCCGGGTACGGCAAGCGCGGCTTGCGGGGGCGGCGTTGCGCTTCTAAAGGGCTGCCAAGAAAATAGGGATCAGGGACCAATGAATTTCCGGACGAACGTGATTTTGGGCTGGGTGCTGGCGGTGCTGTTCGTCGGGTTGGGGCTGTCGATGGCGGGCAAGCTCTATTTCAAGCAGGGCCGTCCGGAGAAAATGGGCTATCCGATCGAAGGCGTGGTGGAGGAAGGCGCCGGGGGTGGCGCCGCGGCCGCGCCGGCGGTGCCGATCGAAACGCTGATGGCCAGCGCCGAAGTGACCAAGGGCGAGGCTGTGTTCAAGAAGTGCGCGTCGTGCCACAATGCCCAATCGGGCGGCGCGAACGGCATCGGGCCCAATCTGTACGGGATCGTCGGCCATCAGGTCGCGGCGCATCCTGGCTTTGCTTATTCGGACGCGCTGAAGGCCAAGGGCGGCACCTGGACCTTCGCCGCGCTCAACGAGTGGCTCACCAACCCGCGCAAATATGCCGAAGGCACCAAAATGAGCTTCGCCGGCCTCACCAACCCGGAGGACCGCGCGAACGTGATCGCCTATCTCAACGCGCAGGGATCGAATCTGCCAATCCCCGCCGCCGCCCCTGCCGCGCCGGGTCCGGACACGACCCAGGCGCCGGGCGACACCACCGCCGCCGACGCGGGCAATGCCGCAACACCGGCCGACGGCAACAGCGCCGCACCGGCCAAGTAAAGCGCGATCACGCTAGCCGCACGCCGCGATTGGCGTGCGGCCGCAATTTCCATTGGTCCGTCGCCCCCCCCGAGGTTGAGCCGGGGCGACCTTGGCCCAGCTCCTCACACGCCGCGCTAGCGCTCGTCCGGCGGCTTGGGCTTATCCCCCGCCTCCCCCAGCGCCTGCAGCCGCTCCTCGGCGAGCCGCGCCTGATCGCTGCCCGGGCGCCGGCTGATCACCTCCCGCCACGCGCTCGCCGCGCCCGCGCGGTCGCCTGCGGCATAGGCGATGTTGCCGATCTCCAGCAGCACCGCCGGATCATCGCTCGATCGCTTATACGCCTCGATCGCATCGGCCTTCGCGCGCACCAGATCGCCCGTGCGCCGGGCGAGCGTTGCCGAGGCGAGCCACAGCAGCGGATCGGCGCTCGCGGTCTTGAGCGCGGCATCGATGTCGAGCCGAGCGGCCTTCTGGTCGCCAAGCAGCACCAGCGCCCGCGCGCGATCGAAGCGCGCCTCGCCCAGCGCCAAGCCGTCAAGCGCGCCACTCGCGAGCGCCGCATCGAGCGCGGCGCGCGCCTTGGCGGCATCGCCGCCGGCGAGCCAGGCATTGCCCGCCTGCGCCCAATAACGCGCGGCACGGGCGTCGCGCGCCACCTCCGCTTGTTGCGCGGCGGCCGTGAACTCGCTCGCCGCCGCGGCCCAGCGCTCGAGATTGGCATAGGCCATGCCGCGACATTGCCGCGCGAAATAGCCGCCATTGCTCCACGCCCCGGCTTCCGCGATCGCCTGATCGGGCGCGTCGGTCGCGAGATCGAGGCATTTCTCATAGCGCGCAGCAAGCCCCGGATCGACGGGCGGGGCGGGCGTGGCGAGCGCCGGCGCGGCGGCTTGGGCGAGCAGGAACAGGATCACGCAACATCCTCGATCGCGCCGATCAGCCGCGCGAGATCGCCCTCGCGCGACAGCCGGTGGTCGCCATCCTTGACGAGCGACAGCTGCACATCGGCTGAACGCAGCTGCTGCGCGAGATAGACCGAGCG
>LWDJ01000045.1 GCA_002083435.1 Proteobacteria bacterium SG_bin6
TGATCGTCTCGATGCGCGGCGCGTGCGCGCTCAGCTCGGTGCGGACTTCGCCCAGCGCCTTGGCCATTTCGCCAAGGATATGCGCGCGACCGTCCTTCGCCTGGGCGAGGGCCTTGCGCATGATCTCCTCGGTGATGCCGGCGATCTTGATGTCCATCTGGAGCGAGGTGATGCCCTCGCTGGTGCCGGCGACCTTGAAGTCCATGTCGCCGAGGTGATCCTCGTCACCGAGGATGTCCGACAGGACGGCGAAGTCCTTGCCCTCCAGGATCAGGCCCATCGCGATACCCGATACCGGCCGCTTGATCGGCACGCCGGCGTCCATCAGCGATAGCGAGCCACCGCACACCGTCGCCATCGACGACGAGCCGTTCGACTCGGTGATGTCGCTGGTGACGCGGATCGTGTACGGAAACTCTTCCTTCGACGGCAGCACCGCGTGCAGCGCGCGCCAGGCGAGCTTGCCATGGCCGATGTCGCGCCGCGAGGGCGCGCCGAAACGGCCCACTTCGCCGACCGAATAGGGCGGGAAGTTATAGTGCAGCATGAAATGTTCGTAGCTGATGCCGTTCAGCCCATCGATCATCTGCTCGGCGTCCTTGGTGCCGAGCGTGGTGGTGGCGATGGTCTGCGTCTCGCCACGGGTGAACAGCGCCGAGCCGTGCGCGCGGGGCAGGAAGTGCACCTCGCACTCGATCGGGCGGATCTGCGTGGTGGTACGACCGTCGATGCGGCGACCGTCCTTCAGGATCGCGCCGCGCACGATTTCCGCCTCCAGCTTCTTGACGAGCTTGATCGCCGCCATCTGCTCCTGCGGGGTCTTGTCCGCCATCGCCGCCCTGGCCTTGGCGCGCGCCGCATTCAGCATCTCGGCGCGATCGGACTTGAGCGTGGTCTTGTAGGCAGCGGCGATATCGTCGCCGATCAGCGCCTTCAGTTCGGCCTTCACCGCCGCGGTATCGTCGGCGAGCTTCAGCTCCCACGGGTCCTTGGCGGCCTGTTCGGCGAGAGCGATGATCGCGTTGATCACCTGCTGGCTCGCCTTGTGGGCGAACATGACCGCGCCCAGCATCACCTCTTCCGACAGCTCCTTGGCTTCGGATTCGACCATCATCACCGCGTCCTGCGTGGCGGCGACGACCAGATCGAGCTGGCCGGCGGCGACCTGCGTGTCAGTGGGGTTGAGCAGATAGTCGGTGCCGTCATAACCGACGCGCGCGGCGCCGATCGGTCCCATGAAGGGCACGCCCGACAAAGTGAGCGCGGCGGAGGCGGCGATCATCGCCAGAATATCGGGCTCGTTCTCGCCATCATAGCTCAGCACCTGGGCGATGACGTTGATCTCGTTGTAGAAACCTTCGGGGAACAGCGGCCGCACGGGGCGATCGATCAAGCGGCTGATCAGCGTCTCGCGCTCGGTGGCGCCGCGCTCACGCTTGAAGAAGCCGCCCGGGATGCGCCCGGCGGCCGAGAATTTTTCCTGATAATGGACGGTCAGCGGGAAGAAGTCCTGGCCTTCCTTCACGCTCTTGGCGGCGGTGACGGCGCAGAGCACCACCGTTTCGCCGAGCGTCGCGATCACCGCGCCGTCAGCCTGACGGGCAACCTTCCCCGTTTCGAGTGTCAGCGTCTTGCCGCCCCACTCGATCGATACCTTCTTTGCATCAAACATCTGATTTCCTTCCACCCGGCGGCCCTATGCCGGCCGGGGCCTCTCAAGTGACGGGCTAGCCGGCCCGTCGCGGTTGCGGGGTAATGTCCCCGATGGGCAGCGCCGGATTGCGCCACCTCACGCCTGCCCGCCGACACCATGTCGCGCGGACGGCAATTCCTTAAAACAGCCAAGGCCCGGCTTGAAGCCCGGCCAATGCAAAAGGGGCGGCCGGAGCCGCCCCTTGGGGTTACTTGCGAAGACCGAGCTTCGCGATGATGTCGGTATAACGCGGCCCGTCCTTCTTGCGGAGGTAATCGAGCAGCGCGCGGCGCTTGTTCACCAGCATCAGCAGGCCGCGACGCGAGTGATTGTCCTTGGCGTGCGTCTTGAAATGCTGGGTCAGATTCTGGATGCGCTCGGTCAGGATCGCGATCTGCACCTCGGGGCTGCCGGTGTCGCCCTCGATACGAGCATGTTCCTTGATCAGCGCTTCCTTGCGCTCGGCGGTAATCGACATCGTCTTTCCTTCGGCATCACAGGTTGAAGCCGCGCAGCACGCGCCCGGCTTGGGCGGTGACCGCGATCAGCGCGACGGGCGTATCGCCCAGCAGCGCGAGATATTGGCCATCGGCGGCGGCGAGCCCGATCACTTCCCGCCCCTGGCGGAGCGCCCCTGCCTGATCGGGCATGAGGGAAAGAGCCGGGATACCGTCCAGCCCCGCCCCCAATGGCAGGAGTAAGTCTTGAAGGCGCGCCGCCTGCCCGAATTCGGCGAGCTTGTCCAGCGAAATCGCGTGGGAGAGGTCGAACGGCCCCGCCCGGGTGCGGCGCAGATAACTGACATGCCCCACCGTGCCGAGCGCGCGCGCGATGTCGCGCGCGAGGCTGCGGATATAGGTGCCCTTGGAGACATGGGCGGTGAGGGTGATCGCGCCCAAATCCTCCCCGTTCACGGGGAGGATTTTGAGGGCGTGTACCGTCACCGCACGCCGCGCCAGTTCCACCGTCTCCCCCGCTCTGGCGCGATCATAAGCGCGCGCGCCATCCACCTTCAGCGCGGAATAGGCCGGCGGCACCTGCTCGATCGCACCGGTGAAGTGGGGCAACACCGCCTCCGCCTCGGTGCGCGTTGGCCGGTGTTCGCTCGTCGCGATCGCGCGCCCTTCGGCATCGAGCGTATCGGTCTCCACCCCGAAGGCGATCGTGAAATCATAAACCTTATCGCTATCGAGCAGCCGCCCCGCGAGCTTGGTCGCCTCCCCCAGCGCGACCGGCAGTACGCCCGACGCGAGCGGATCGAGCGTGCCGCCATGCCCGACCTTCAGCTTGGGATAGCCGCCCGATCGCAGCGCGCGCTTCACGGCCGAGACCGCCTGGGTCGAGCCCAGCCCGAGCGGCTTATCGAGGATCAGCCAGCCGTGCATCGCGGGCTAAAGCGTTTCGATCGGCAGCGGGCTGGCCGCAGCTGCCACGCGAGCGACCTTCTGGTCGAATGTTACGAAGGCATCGGCACTGCGCGAGCCATGAAGATGGAGCATATCGGCGAAATCAGCCCCTGCCGCGAAGCGCTCGATCGCCCAGCACAGTCCATCGGCATCGCCGACACTGACCGAGGGCAGGTCGATCAGATCGCGTAAGGTCGCGGCCACGCTCGCCCGGTCCATCGCATAGCGCGAGCCGAGCAGCCAGGCGGTTTCGAGCAAGACCGTGTCGGCGATGAAGCAAGACGCCTGCAGCAGCTGCGCCGCGCGGGCGCTCTGCGCCGGCTCGTCGCCCACGACGAAGCGCGCGAGCACGTTTGTATCGACTGATTTCATCCGTCCCAGCGCGGTCCACCGCGCACCCACATTTCGGCGAGGGCCTCGTCCATCTCCTCGATCGACACCGCCGGCCCCTGATAGCCCACGCGCCCCCGGATTCGCGCCGCGATCGCTTCGAAACTTTCGCCCGATTTGCGCGCCTGCTTACGCAGCAGCACCCCATCGGCGCGCTCGACAATCTCCAGCCGATCGCCGACCGCGAGGTTCAGCCGGTCTCGCACATCCTTGGGGATGACCACCTGCCCTTTGGCCGAAAGCGTCGTGCGGGCGTTCATATCGGTAAGATGCGTCTTACCGTGGCGACTGTCAATCGCCGCCGCCCGATCCCGCCAGCGCAGCGTTGAAATGCTTGCGGCACAGCGCGACGTAGCGCTCGTTGCCTCCGATCTGCGTCTGCGCTCCTTTCGCCAGCGCGCGGCCCTGATCGTCGACGCGCAGGTTCATCGTGGCCTTGGCACCGCAATCGCACACCGATTTGATCTCCTCCAGCATATCGGCGATCGCCAGCAGCCGCGCCGAGCCGGGGAAAAGCGCGCCCAGAAAATCGGTGCGCAGGCCATAGCAGAGCACCGGCACCCGGCGCTCATCGACCAGCCGGGCGAGCTGATCGACCTGCGCCGTGCTCAGGAACTGCGCTTCGTCCACCAGCACACAGGCGAGCGGGGCGGCGTCGGCGGTAACGCAGGCGTAAAGATCGGTCGTCGCGTCGAACATGATCGCCGGCGCGCTCAGGCCGATCCGCGAGCCGATCACCCCCGGCCCCGCGCGCGTATCGATCGCGGCGGTGAACAGCATCGTGCGCATCCCGCGCTCGCGATAGTTGAAATCGGCCTGGAGCAGCGTGGTCGATTTGCCGGCGTTCATGCTGGCATAATAGAAATAAAGCTTGGCCACCGCGGGTTAGCGCCCTCAATCCTCGCCCAGGTCGCGGGCGACTGCCGGCGCGCGCAGCAGCGCGTCGATCTTGCCGCCTTCGTCGAAGCTTTCGTCGAGCAGGAAGCGCAGCTTGGCGGCATATTTCAGCTGCACCCGCCGCGCGACCTCGCTCTGGAGATAGGCGGTGTTGGTGCGTAGCGCCTTCAGCACTACCGCCTCGTCGCGCCCGAGCAGCGGCTTCACGAACGCGGTCGCGGTGCGCAGATCGGGCGCCATGCGGACCTCGGTGACGGTCACGGTCGCGCCGCTCAGGACCGGATCATGCACCTCGCCGCGCATCAATATGTCCGACAGGGCGTGGCGCACCTGCTCGCCGACGCGCAAGGTGCGGTGCGAGCGCGCTTCATTGCCCATGTTCACGCCCCCGCTACCGGCGTGTAGAACACCAGCCGGTTGTACGAGGGATCGTGGACGCCGAGCTCGATCATCCCCCAGTCCTGCGTCACCGGCGCGCCGGGCCGGGCGTTCTCGAACGCGCGCGATTGCAGCTCGGCGGCATAAGCGAACACATCGTCCACCGCGATCCGCACCGCCATGCCGGGCGCGCCATCGCCATAATGTTCGGACAGATGCAGCGCGCACCCGCCCCGACGTACCTCCATGTAGAGCGGCATATCGGGGGCGAAGCGGTGCTCGAAGCCGACCTCGAACCCCAGGAAATCGAGGTAGAAAGCCTTGGTCCGCCGCTCATCGAAGCTGCGCAGGATGGGGATCGGCGCGCCGAACCCCATCGTCACAGCGTCCGCGCGCGCAGTTCGACCTCGAACGTCTCCAGATAATCACCGGCCTTGATGTCGGTGAAGTTCTGGCTGAACGTCACACCGCATTCGAGGCCCGCGCGCACCTCCGCGACATCGTCCTTGAAGCGGCGCAGCGAGGCGATTTCGCCCTGGTAGATGATCACGTCGTCGCGGGTGATGCGCGCCTTCAGCGCCTTGCGGATAACGCCTTCCACCACCAGCAGACCCGCTGCCTTGCCATGCTTGCCCGCCGGGAAGACCTGGCGGATCTCGGCGCGGCCGACCACGGTTTCGAACGCTTCCGGCCCCAGCTCGCCGGCCATGCCGGCGCGGATTTCGTCGATCAGATCATAGATCACGTCATAATATTTGAACGCGACCTTCTGCCGCTCGGCGATCTCGCGCGCCTTGGCGTTGGGGCGGACGTTGAAGCCGATGATCGGCGCCCCCGAAGCCGCCGCCAGCGTCACGTCGCTCTCGGTGATGCCGCCGACGCCCGAATGGAGCACGCGGGCGCGGATATCGTCGGTGCCGATCTTGTTGATCGAGCCCACGATCGCCTCGACCGAGCCTTGGGTGTCGGCCTTCACCACCACCGGATATTCCTTGGCCTGCTTCTCCTTGAGCGCCGAGAACATCGATTCCAGGCTCGCCGGCGCTTGGGCGGTGCGCTTGGCGTTGATTACGCCCTTGCGATATTCCGCCACTTCGCGCGCGCGGGCCTCGTTCTCGACCACCTGCAGCGGGTCGCCCGCCATCGGCACGCCCGAAAGGCCGAGCACTTCGACCGGCACTGCGGGGCCGGCTTCCTTCACCTGGCGGCCCTTGTCGTCCACCAGCGCGCGCACCTTGCCGCTTTCGGCGCCGACGACGAAGGTGTCGCCCACCTTCAGCGTGCCGCGATTGACGAGGATCGTCGCGACCGGACCCCGGCCCTTGTCGAGCTTGGCCTCGATCACCGTGCCCTCGGCGGCGCGATCGGGGTTGGCGCGCAGCTCCAGCAGTTCGGCCTGAAGCTGGATCTTCTCGATCAGATCGTCGAGCCCGATCTTCTTCAGCGCCGAAACCTCGACATTCTGCACGTCGCCGCCCATTTCCTCGACGACCACCTCATGCTCGAGCAGGCGCTCGCGCACGCGCTGCGGGTTGGCGCTGTCGAGGTCGATCTTGTTGATCGCCACGATCATCGGCACG
>LWDJ01000046.1 GCA_002083435.1 Proteobacteria bacterium SG_bin6
CCGCCTTTCTGCGATGCCATTGCCAAAACGCGCATCATGCCCCCTGGGTGGATTTCCGATTGGGGTGATCGCATGGCGAGTGATAAGAAGTGGTAAACGCAGCGGAACGATGTTGCGCCGCGTTAACCATGAAGTTCGCGGCAGGGTCGGACGTAAAGGGCGGAGGCGAGCGGGTGAAGCTAGGGTTTGGGGCGGCGGCATTGGCGATCGCCGGATTGCTGGCGGCGGGCGGCGCGATGGCGCAAAACAAGCAAAGCGTGAAGGATGGAGTCGATGCCTATCAGCGCGGCGAGTTCCGTCGCGCGGTCGATATTTGGCGCCCCTTCGCGATCAAGGGTGATGCCGATGCCCAATTCAACCTGGGTCAAGCCTATAATTTCGGGCGCGGCGTGCCAGTCGATTTGGGGCTCGCCGAGCAATGGTATGGGCGCGCCGCCGCGCAGGGGCATGAAGCGGCGACGCTGAACTACGGGTTGATCCTGCTGCGCAACGGCAAGCGCGACGAGGCGGTGCCGTGGCTGGAGAAAGCGGCGAACCGCGGCCAGCCGATCGCGCAACTTCAACTCGGAACGATGCTGTTCAATGGTGATTCGGTGCCAAAGGACTGGGTGCGCGCCTATGCGCTCGTCACCCGCGCCGAGGCGGCCAAGGCGCCCAAAGCGAGCGAAACGCGGGCGCAGATGGATCAATATATCCCGGCCGAGACCCGCCAGCGCGGGTTGGCGCTGGCCAAGCAATATGAAACCCAAGCAGGCACCTCCGCGCTCGCCGCCGCACCCGTCGAGGCCGCGCCGGGCGACACGGCGCCGACGATCCAGGCGACCGACCTCCCGCCGTCACGCCCAGCCCTTGCCGCGACGCCGGCAACCCCGCCCGCGCGCGCCAAATCCGTGCCGCGCCCGGCCGCGGCAGCGCCGGGCGGCGCCTGGCGCGTCCAATTCGGGGCGTTTCAGGACGAGGGCAACGCCAAGCGGCTCTGGCAAAGCCTCCAACCGCGCGTCGGCGGCCTCGCGGGCCTGCAACCGTTCCTGGTAAAGGCCGGGGGCTTCACCCGGCTCCAGGCCGGGCCGCTCGCAAGCCCCGCCGCCGCTCAGCGCCTTTGCGCCGAAGTGCGCGGCAAGCTGCCCGGCCAGGCCTGCGTGCCGCTGAAGCCTTAATCGGCCCAATCGCGCCGGACGATGCCCTGCGCGTAGAGCAATGCCGTCAGGTCGCCCCGCTCCACGCGCATATCGGCCTCCGCCGCGACTTTGGGCTTGGCGCGATAGGCGACGCCGAGCCCGGCCGCGCGCAGCATCGGCAGGTCGTTGGCGCCGTCGCCCACCGCGAGCGTCGCGACGAGCGGCAGGCCGAGCGCGGCGGCGGCGGCTCGCAGTTCATTCTCCTTGGCGGCGGCATCGACGATCGGCGGCATCACCCGACCGGTCAGCCGCCCGTCCGCCACGTCCAGGCGATTGGCGACGATGCGTGAAAAACCGATCTCGGCGCCGACCGGCTCGGCAAAGGCGGTGAACCCGCCCGAGACCAGCACCGCTTCCGCCCCCCTCGCCCGCATCGTCCGCACCAGCGTGCGCGCGCCAGGGGTCAGCCGGACGCGCTCGGCCAAACACAGCGCGATCACCGCCTGATCCAGCCCCGCGAGCAACTTCACCCGCGCCGCGAGCGCGCCCGCGAAATCGAGCTCGCCGCGCATCGCCGCTTCGGTGACCGCCGCGACCTGGGACTTGATCCCTGCATAATCGGCCAGCTCGTCGATGCATTCGACGGTGATCATCGTCGAATCCATGTCGGCGACGAGCAACCGCTTCTCGCGCCCCGCCGCCGGCTGGACGACCCAATCGAACGGCCCGTCCGCCAGTGCTGCTTTCGCCGATTCGGGGCAGCACGCGAAGGATAGATCAGCGGCAGCGCCCCGGTCGAGCCAAGCAGGCGCATCGGGCAAGCACCCCGCCGCCGCCAGCGCGTCCTGCGCGGCGGCCACCTGCCCTTCGCCAATACCTTCAGCTATGAGCGTCGCGATGAACATGCTTCCTCCGCTCGCGCTCATCGCAGGGCCTACCGCGAGCGGCAAGTCCGCGCTGGCGTTGGCACTGGCCGAAAGCACTGGCGGGACGATCATCAACGCCGATTCGGCGCAGGTTTATGCCGAGCTGCGCCTGCTCACCGCGCGCCCCAGCCCGGCTGAGGAGGCGCGGGCACCGCATCACTTGTTCGGTCATGTCGCCGGAGGTGACGACTATTCGGCCGCGCGCTGGGCGGCGGAGGCGCGCGCGGTGATCGCCATAGCACACCGGCAAGGTCGGTTGCCGATCCTGGTCGGCGGCACCGGGCTTTACCTGCGCACGTTGCTCGACGGGATCGCGCCGGTGCCCGCGATCGACCCAGCGATCCGCGCCGAGATCCGCGCGTTGCCCGTCGCCGAGGCGCAGCGCGCGCTCGCCCTGTTCGATCCGGCGGCGGCGGCGAAACTCAACCCCGCCGACACCACCCGCGTCGCCCGCGCGCTCGAAGTGGTGCGATCGACCGGGCGGCCGCTCGCCAAGTGGCAGCGCGCGCGCGCGGGCGGCATCGGCGACGCGGTGAGCCTCCACGCGCTGGTGCTGCTGCCGCCGCGCGACTGGCTCACCGAACGGATCGACGCCCGGCTCTTGGCGATGGTAGCGGCGGGCGCGGGCGAGGAAGTGCGCGCCCTGCTCGCTCGCGACGATATCCCCGCCAACGCACCCGTGCGCCGCGCGATCGGCGTCGCCGAACTCGCTGGCTGGATCGAGGGGCGTTGGCCGCGCGCCGACGCGATCGCACGGGCGCAGCTCGCCACCCGGCAATATGCCAAGCGCCAATACACCTGGTTCCGCAACCAGCCGCCGCCAGCATGGCACCGCTGCGAAGCGACCGAAACCGCCGCGCGGCTCGCGATGCTAAACTCGTTCTCAGCTTCGCTGAATCGGCGCCAGCCCACGCCTCCACCCGGCCTCCCAACAGCGTAATCCATGGGAGGTCGGGTGGAGGCGTGGGCTGGCGCCGCGCCTGTTTCAGCTCTGCCGAAGCAGACGCTAGAGCGGTTTTCGATCCGATAAAATCGGATCGCCGCTCTAGGCTTTTGTTTATCCGCGATTTCCGAGCCGGCAGGTGATTCTACCTGCCTGGAAATCGCTTTAGCCCTCAAACATCCGCGCTGAACGGGGTGAAGTTGGTGCCCTCGTCATACACGTCCACGCCCTCGGCGCGTTTCAGGAAACCGACCACGGCATAGGTGACGGGCGTCAGCACCACTTCCCAGCCCACCTTCAGCAGGAACTGGCTGAGCATCACCGCGAGCAGCGTCTGCACCGGCCAATCGGGCAGGCCGTAGAATGCGAGCGGGTAGAAGACGAGGCTGTCCGCCCCCTCGCCCACGATCGTCGAGCCGATCGTGCGGGTCCACAACATCTCGCCGTTCGTCCAGATCTTCATCTTGGCGAGCACGACCGAGTTCAGAATGTCGCCCACCCAGAAGGCACAGAGCGAGGCAAAGGCGATCCGTCCGCCGATCCCGACGCTGACATAGGGAAATTGCTCGACGCGGTGCGGCGGCAAGCCGAAAACATATTCGTAAGCCGCTTGCCCGCCCCAATCCTTCGCCGGCGGCAGCGCGACCGTGACCCATTCCATCAGCACCAGGAAGACGAGCGCCGCGAAACCCGCCCAGATCACGCGCCGCGCCCGGGCATAACCGTAAACCTCGGTCAGCACGTCATCCAGCAGATAGGAAAGCGGGAAGAACAGGATGCCGGCCCCGAACGGCCACAGCCCGACGAACGGCAACTCCACCGCCGCGCGCTTGCCCGCGCCGACGACGTTCGACAGCACCAGGATGACGACGAACGCCGCCATCACGAAATCATAGTAACGGAAATGCGCGCCATGAACGTCGCGCGCGATCACCTTCTTAAGCAAAGCGATTCCCCCGCTTGGGCTCCGCCGTCTTATCGCTGTTTCGCGGCCGCGCAATCCGCGCTATCGCACCCCCGGGCGCCCGTAGCTCAGCTGGATAGAGCACGAGCCTTCTAAGCTTGGGGTCGCAGGTTCGAACCCTGCCGGGCGCGCCAATCTAATGCTCGAGGATGGCGCTACCCGCGCGCCGCCGCCGCCATCTCGCGGTTGCGTGCCTCGGAGGCGCGCAGCGTCGCGACCAAAAGTTCAACCAACGCCTGGTCATCATCGAGCACATCTAGCCCCTTGCGGGTCGAGCCACCAGGGCTGGCGACCTGATCGGCGAGCGCGCCGGGCGATACCGGGGCAGCCGCCGCCAGCGCCGCCGCGCCCTCGACCGTCGCCAGGGCGAGCCGCGACGCCTGTCCGGCCGGTAGCCCGAGCCGGGTGCCGGCGACGGCGAGCGCATCGATGAAACGATAGAGAAAGGCCGGCCCGGAGCCAGCGAGCGCGGTGACCAGATCGAACCGCTCGACCCATTCGACCAGCCCGAGCGGCCGCATCAATGCCTCGACCGCCCCGCGCGCCGCGTCCGACACCGCGCCGTCAAGCGCGACCACGCCCTTGCCCAGCGCCACGGGCAGATTGGGCATCGCCCGCACCACCGCCCCGGCCGCGAAGCGCGCCGCGACCGCATCGGTCTCGACCCCCGCCAGGATCGAGATCAGCAGCGGCACGCCCGTCAGCCGCGCGGCATGGGCCTCCGCTGCCGCGTCGAGCTGTTGCGGCTTCACCCCCAGCAGTACCGCGTCGGGCGGCGGCCCTTCCGGCAGCGCGCGTCCCTGCGCCACGCCTTCGGGCAGCGCGCGATCACCACGGTTGGCGACGAACACGTCGCCCGGCGCGAGCGCACCGCTCTCGATCCAGCGCCGCAGCATCGCCCCGGCCATGGTGCCGCACCCGACAAGCCAGAGGCGGCGGATCACGCCTCGCCCTGGGTCTCGGTGAGCGAGGCATCGAGCGCCTCGCGCGGGGTCTTGCCGCCCCACAGCACGAACTGGAACACCGGGTAGAAGCGCTCGCATTCGTCGATCGCCGATTCGACGATCATCTCGGCCTGTTCGAGCGTCAGCGTGCCACCCTCGCTCGGGTCGAGCATCGCGGCGTGGCGATAGAGCAGGATGCCGCTTGACGACCACAGCTCGAAATGGCCGAGCCATAGCTGTTCGTTCACCAGCCCGATCGCCTCATAGACGCTGGCCCGGCGCTCCTCGGTCACGCGAATGTCGGGGAAGGCGAGGAACTGGAGCACGCCATCATCCTCGCGCCACAGCGCGCGCAGCTCATACTCGGTCCAGCTGCCCTTTACCTGCGCGACGATCTCATCGTCGGTGCGCTCGTGGTTCCAGCCATGCGCCGCGTAGTAATTTTCGAGCATGTCGATCGGGGCGGCATCCTCGCGCTCGTCATCCTGTTCGTGGAGCATGGTCAATTCCCCTCGGCGAGCGTGGCGCCGGACATGACGTGCCAAGCAACGCGCGAACCGGCAAGAGCGGGTCCGCGGTGCGGCGCACAAAATTGTGGACAAGCCTCAGGCGTCGCTGTTGCCCTGCGCTTTTTCGAGCGCATCGAGCCGGGCACGCAGGGTATCGACCTCGTCGCGCGCGGCGGCGGCCATCGCCTTCACCGCCTCGAACTCGTCGCGCGAGACGAAATCGAGCCCGCCCAGCCATTCCTTGGTACGCGCGCGAAACCCCGCCTCGGCCTCGCGGCCCATGCCGGCCAGGGTGCCGGCGGCGCCGTTCACCAGCTTGGCGAGATCATCGAACAGGCGGTTTTCGCTTTGCATGGGCAGGTCCTTCACAGCCCTATCTGGGCACTCGATCCGGGCGCGACAAGCGCCTCGGCATTGGGATTGAGCCGATCGATCTTGTAGGTCAACAGCCCCGCGAAGCCGATCCAGGCGAGATAGGGCAGCATCAGCAGCGCGGCCGTGGCGCGGATGCGCGCGAAGACGATCGTGGCGGCAAGCGCCAGCACGAACATCGCGCCGATCGTCACCAGCGACCAGAACACCAGATGCGCGCCGAAAAAGATCGGCGACCAGGCGAGATTCACTGCGAGTTGCGCCGCGAACAAGCCGATCGCCAGCCCGCGCGCCCGCGCGCCCCGCGCGTTGACGATCACCGCGATCGCCAGCCCCATCAGGATGTAAAGCGTCGTCCAGGCGACCGGAAACACCCAGTTGGGCGGCGTTTCCGCAGGCTTGACCAGCGCCTGATACCAGGCGTTCTCGCTGCCCGTCGGCACCAGGCGTGCGGCAGTGAACCCCTGCAACAGCACCAGCGGCACCGTCACCAGCGCCACGCGCATGAATTCCAACCATAATTGCCGCTTGGAGGCGACTTCGCGCACCGGCTGCTCCCGCTTCAGACCGCTGGGCTCCTAGTATAATTGCCGGGGGTCGTGAAGGCACCTTGATGGTTTACCGCCGCACCGCCGCGAGCAGGAACTCGACATTACCCTCGGGGCCGGTGATCGGGCTGGGGGTGGTCCCCTCCACCAACCAGTCCTGTTGCTTAAACCACGAAGCCGCCTCGGCGCAGACCCGCGCATGAACCGCGGGATCGCGGACCACCCCGCCCTTCCCCACTTCCGCGCGGCCCGCCTCGAACTGCGGTTTCACCAGCACGAGCGCGCGCGCCGCCGGCTTGGCGAAGGCGATCGGGCGTTCGAGCACCTTGGCGAGCGCGATGAAGCTGGCGTCGCAGACGATGAGGTCCACGGGCTCGGGAATATGCGCCTCGCTCAACAGCCGGGCACTGGTCTGTTCATGGACGATCACGCGCGCATCCTGGCGCAGTTTCCAGGCAAGCTGGTTGGTGCCGCTGTCGACCGCATAGACCCTGGCGGCGCCGCGGGTGAGCAACACATCGGTGAAGCCCCCGGTCGAGCTGCCGACGTCGATCGCGACCGCGCCGGTCACGTCCCAGTCAAAATGATCAAGTCCATGCGCGAGCTTGATCCCGCCGCGTGATACCCAGGGATGATCGCGCCCGCGCACATCGAGAGGTGCGTCCTCGGCGATCTGCGCACCCGGCTTGTCGAGCTTGCGTTCCGCGGAAAAGACCAGCCCCGCCATCACCAGCGCGGCGGCGCGCGTCCGGCTTTCGGCGAGCCCGCGATCGACGAGCAGCTGATCGAGCCGACGCTTGGCCAATCAGGCGCAGGCGGCGCAGCGGCCGCGTACTTCGATCACCGGGCGTTCGGCGACGAAGCCGGCACGGCTGGCGGCGGCACGCACGCCGCTCGTCAGCACATCGTCATCGAGGTGCTGGCTACGGCCGCATTGGTCGCACACCAGGAAGATGCAGTCGTGCCGGCAACCGGGGTGGGTGTTGGCGACATAGGCGTTCGCGCTTTCTACCCGCCGCGCCAGATTGGCGCCGACGAACAGATCGAGGATGCGGTACACGCTATTGGCCGCCACGCGCCGCCCCTCTCGCTGGGAGACGGCATCGGCAATATCATAGGCCGAGGCCGGCCGATCGAAGCCCTGCAGCGCCTCGAAAACGCTGCCGCGCATCGCCGTCCACTGCTCGCCCGATCGCTCGAGCGTCGCCTGCGCCGCTTGGCGGAGCGCATTGCTATCGGCTTCGTGATGATCGTGCTTGGACATAGGCTAAGGCTATCGCTGGCTGCTAACGCCGGCAAGGGTTAGGCGACGGCGCGCCGGTTGAGATCGTGCCCCAAAGCGAGGATCGCGACGCCGATCAACGTCCACAATGTCTCGCCGCTTCCGTCATGCGGCAGGCTGATCGCCCCGGCCATGATGCCGAGCCCAAGCCCGCCCATCGCCGCCGGTTGAATGAACCGATGGCGCAGCCCGCCGAGCACCAGTGCCACCGCGCCCAGCACGATGGCGATCGCCAGCCCGACCTCATGAATCAGAGGATTGAGCAACAACCCGCCCACCGACGCCGCGAGGGCGACCAGCACCGCGGTCGTCAGGCAATGAATCGCGCACAGACCAGACAATGCCATCGCCGCCCAATCGGCATGGGCGAGGCGAAGCTCAGGCACGCGCCAAATCGGTTGCCAGGTCCGTTCCATGGTCAGCTATATGCGCCGGTCCAAGCCAAGTTACAACATAACATCGGGGTTAAATTTCGCTTGCCCGCATTTTTGCCCTGTGCGCGGTGGACGACGTGACGAACGCGATGCGCGCTAGTAAAGGCCAAGCATGCTTATGGATTCTCCAGCCCGGATCCGCACCCGGCCGGGCGCGTTGATGTGGTGGCTTTACAGCGTGGCCGCGCTGATCGTGCTGATGGTCGCGGTCGGCGGCATCACCCGGCTCACCGAATCAGGCCTGTCGATCACCGAGTGGAAGCCGGTGACCGGCACCCTGCCGCCGCTCACCGAACAGGCCTGGGCGACCGAGTTCGCCAAGTATCAGCGGATCCCCCAATTCCGCGCGCATAACGCGGACATGACGCTGGCGGGCTTCAAGACCATCTATTTCTGGGAATATGTCCACCGCCTGCTGGGGCGCGTGATCGGCATGGCGTTCGCGCTGCCGCTGCTGTGGTTCGCGCTGCGCCGGCAAATCCCGGCCGGTTACGGCTGGCGCCTGGTCGCGCTGCTGGCGCTGGGCGGGCTGCAGGGGGTGTTCGGCTGGCTGATGGTACGATCGGGCCTCTCCGCGCGCACCGAGGTCGCGCCGCTGTGGCTCGCGACCCATTTGCTCACGGCCCTGTTCACGCTCGGCGGCATCATCTGGACCGCGCTTGATCTGCGCGCCTTGAAGCGAACGCCGTTCGCGCGGCCAGCACGGCTGACGCTGCTCGGCGCGGGCGCGCTGGTGCTGCTCGGCGTGCAGCTATTCTATGGCGCGCTGATGGCGGGTTTGCGCGCGGGCCATGCCGCCGCCGACTGGCCGCTGATGAACGGCCGCTTCTTCCCGAGCGAGGTGTTGGGCACGAAACCGCTTGCCGCCCTGCTCGTCGACGATCCCTTCCTTGTCCATTTCATCCATCGGTGGTGGGCGTGGGTCGCGGTGGCGGGGCTGATCCTGCTCGCGCGCGGCGCGCGGCGCGCGGGTAGCCGCGCCGCCTCGGTCGCGGTGCACAGCGCATTCGGGGTGCAAATCCTGCTCGGCATCGCGACGGTGATGACCGGGGTGAGCCTGTGGCTCGCGGCGCTGCACCAATTGGTCGGCGCGTTGCTGGTGGTGATGACGGTTTGGGCGGCCCATGTTCATGGCATACGCACCCGCGCCAGCTGAACGGGCGTTGCTCGCGCTCGCCGCGCCGCTGCTCGTCGCCGCGTTCGCGCCCGCCGAGGGCGTCACCTATCAGCTACGCCTGACCGAGCAGCGGATCACCGCGCGTGGCCAAACCGAGTTCGTCGCCGAGCGGCGGCTGCAATTCACCCGGGAGGGTGACGGTTATCGGGCCGTGGTGACGATCGGCCCCGCGCGCGCCGCTGGCGGCCCGCTCGCCGGACTCTTTCTGCGCGGCGCCCAGGGGCTCGTGGGGCGGACGCTGGTGATGCATTTGGATGCGAACGGCACGGTGACCGCGATCGACGGTCTGGCCGATCACTGGCGCACTTATTGCGATGCCCTCGCCGCGCCAGGCGACGATGCGCCGTTGCCCGAAGCGGTGACCGCGATGATCGCCGGACTGCGTCAGGCGAGCGAGCCTCAGCAGCGCCGCACGTTGGGGACGCTCGTCACCAGCGTGATCGCCGGCGCGCGGGAAACCGCGCCGGACGGCGATCGCCCGGTCCGCCTGCCGGCGCGGGACGGCGCGGGTATGCTCGACGGCCACGAAAGGGTGACACGCGATCCGGGAGGGCTGACAATCCTCACCAGCGCCAGTGGCCCCCTCGCCCGCGGCGACGCGCAGGGCCGCGTCGCCTTGGAACGCGAGGAGCGTATCGAGCGCGGCCTCGTCGTCCGCGCCCGTGAAACGCGCCGCCTATGGTCGCAGGGTGGCGACGCCGAGCCGAGCCTGACGATCATCAGCGGCGGCGAGCTGAGTCTTGCGGTAAAATAATACCCGTCAGCAAAGCCGCGCGTTACTTGACTTTCTGGACACGCCCCGTAGAGCAGCCGGCATTCCGCCGCCCCTCATCCGGGCGGCGCTTCGTATTTTGAAAGGGTCTGCCCGATGAAGGCGCTGATGAAGACCACCAAGGCGATCAAGCCCGCCGAGGTGGAAAAGAAGTGGCACATCGTCGACGCCGACGGCCTGGTGGTCGGTCGTGCGGCGACGATCATCGCCAATGTCCTGCGTGGCAAGCACAAGCCGAGCTTCACCCCGCATGTCGATTGCGGCGATAACGTGATCGTGATCAACGCCGACAAGGTGCGCTTCACCGGCCGCAAGCTGGGCCAGAAGGTCTATTACAAGCACACCGGCTATGCCGGCGGCATCAAGGGCATCACCGCCGCCAAGGTGCTGGAAGGCCGTTTCCCCGAGCGCGTGCTGGAAAAGGCGATCGAACGCATGATCCCGCGCGGGCCGCTGGGCCGCCAGCAGATGCGCAACCTGCGCATCTATGCCGGCGCTACGCATCCGCACGAAGCGCAGAACCCCGAAGTCCTCGACATCGCGGGCATGAACCGCAAGAACAAGGTGGGCCAGTAATGTCCGACAATCGCCAGTCGCTTTCCGATCTCGCCGCGCTCGCGAGCGCGCCGCGCCCGGCCGCCGCGCCCGTCGCCGGTGAAACCGTGGCGGCCGCCCCGGTGCAGGCCGAACCCACGCCGCTGCGCCCGCAGCAGCTCGACAAATACGGTCGCGCTTACGCCACCGGCCGCCGCAAGGACGCGGTCGCACGCGTGTGGCTGAAGCCCGGCAGCGGCAAGATCGTGATCAATGGGCGCGATCAGGAAATCTATTTTGCGCGCCCGACGCTGCGCCTCGTCATCAACCAGCCGTTCGGCGTCGCCGAGCGCGAGGGCCAGTATGACGTGATCTGCACCGTGAAGGGTGGCGGGCTTTCGGGCCAGGCGGGCGCCGTGAAGCACGGCATCGCCCAGGCGCTCACCCGGTTCGAGCCGGCGCTGCGTTCGCCGGTGAAGGCCGCCGGCTTCCTGACGCGCGACAGCCGTACCGTGGAGCGCAAGAAATACGGCCGCGCCAAGGCCCGCCGCAGCTTCCAGTTCTCGAAGCGCTAGAGGCTTCTTCCCCTTTGGCGATCAAGCGGCTCCGCCCCGGTGGCGGGGCCGCTTCTTTTTTTGCGCGCGCATGACCCAAGTCGGTCGAACCAAACGACAATTGGCACGTTGTCCGAGAAAACCGGGAAAGGTGCCATGGCGAAACCATTGCTAGGAAGCGTACTGCTGTTGGGCCTTGCCGCCTGTTCGGGCACCCAATCGAGCAACGAGCAGACGGCGGACGCGTCCGACGTCAGCCAGGCCTCGCCTCCTGCCGCGACGCCAGCACCCACGGCGAGCGCCACTTCCACGGCGCCGACACCCGCCGCCGTGGACAAGCCCGCCCCCACCGATGTTGCGACGCTGAGCGGCGCGAAGTTCGCCGACTTCACCGGCGATCCCGCCAAGGGCAAGACCGCGTTCGTGGTGTGCAGCACCTGCCATGCGGTCCAGCCAGGTGCCAATCGGATCGGCCCGACGCTGCACCAGATCGTCGGCCGGCAAGCGGGCATCGTGCCCGGCTATAACTATTCGGCCGCCAACAAGAATAGCGGCATCACCTGGACCCGGGAAAAGCTGTTCCAATATCTGGAAAAACCGCAACGGGTGGTACCCGGCACCAAGATGACCTATCCCGGTATGGCCAACCCACAACAGCGGGCCGATGTGATCGCTTATCTGGCGACGGTCTAGGCGCTCATCCCGGCTCGCGGCGGAAAGATGCGGGGTGAAACCTGAGCATCACCCCATCGCCCGCACGCGCACGTCCAGCCGGTCGCCCGCGATCACCAGTTCGTTGAAGGAGGGCCGCGTCGCGCGTACCCGTTCGGAAAGCGTGCCGGCGCCGATCAGCCGTACGGTGCCCGCCGCCACCTCGTGCGCCACGTCGTAGGGGTCATGGACATGCCCCGTGAGCACCGCCCGCGCGCCGGCGGCGGCGAGTTCGACCAAGGCTCCTGCCCCGCCCCGCGTCCGCGCGGTGCTGTGCGTTCCCGCCTCGACCAGCGGATGGTGGCAGGCGACCAGCATGAACGCATCCTCGGGCACCGCCTCGGCAAGCGCCAGCGCCGCCGCCAGCTGCGCGCGGCTGACATGGCCCTTCGACCAGTTGATCCGCCACTGGAAGCGCGCTGTCGTCCGCAACGGAACGACCGCGACGCCTTTTACCGCGAGCGGCCGCTCAACCAGCCGTTCGAGCCGGGAATAGCGCGCATAAGGCTGGGCGAAGCGCGCCCATGGGTTGAAATAGGGCAGATCATGATTGCCGGGCTCGACCGTCACCGGCACGCCAAGCCCTTCGAGCCAGCGCGCCGCCGCTTCGAACTCATGGCGGCGGGCGCGCATCGTAAGATCGCCGGTCATGATGACGGCATCGGGCCGTTCGGCGCGGACGGTCTCGCCGAACCACGCGACGGCGGCCTTGTCCTCGGCACCGAAATGCACATCGCTCACATGGAACAGCCGCGCCATCAGGCGGTCTTCAGGAACTGCGGCCGGGTCTCCCCCGCGCGGATCACGAGATCGGGCTCGATCATCACCGGCTCGCCATCGAACAGCGCCAGCACGGGCCGGCGTTCGGCGGTGCGCAGTTCGGGCGCCTTGATTTCGGTGACGGCGGCGGCGTTCACCCAATCGCCGGTCAGAAATTCCCAGCCCAGCGCGAGGATCGATCCCCAGTCGCGCGCATCGATCGCGGCGATCCGCAGGCGGCCACCGACCGCCTGCACGAATACCGCCTGCACCCGGCGCGGCAGGCCCGCTAGCCCGCGCAACCGCAGCCCCTGGCCAAAGGTCCGTCCCCAGGCCCCCCGCGCGGCGCGCAGCATCTGGCGCAGCTTGCCGGCGCGCGCCGCCTCCCGGGCGCGGACCCAGCTCGCGGCAGGCCCCAGGATGAGCCCGACAAACGCGCGGTGCGGGCCCGCCTCGACATAAGGCAGCGCGATGCGCTCGGCGCCCTGGTGCGCCGCATGAATGATGTCAGCGGGTTCGGCCTCGCCATGGAGCAGCTTAGCGAGCAGGTTCATCGTACCCCCGGGCAAGATCAGCAGATCGCCCTGCCAGTCCGCGAGCGCGCTGGCCGCCGCGTTGATCGTGCCGTCGCCCGCGAACAGCACCACCGTGTCAATCCCCGCGGAATCGAGCGTGCCCGGCTGCGGCAAATCCTCGTCCGGAAAGCGCGTTCGTCCGCCGAGCTGCAGCCCGCGCTCGCCGAACAGCGCCTCGAGCGCCTCGCATTTCTCGTCGCTCGCCGAGCCCGAACCCGGATTGGTGATGAACCACAATCGCTGCATGGCCGGCTAAACGCGGCGCCGGCCAGATAGTGCCATGGCTCGCTGCGCTTACAGCCCTGGATTGAGCTGAACCACGTCCCAGGTGAACCAGGCGGCGAAGCTCACCCAGCCGACATAGGGGAAGAGCAGGACCGCGCTTCCCCGCGAGAAGCGCGCCGCCTGCACCACCAGCGCCAGCGCCGAGGGCAGCAGGAACAGACATTCAAACAGCGCCCAGCGCGGCAGGTGGAAGTGAAAGAACAAATAGCTCCAACCGATGTTGAGGAAGCCAGTGAGCGCGAGCGCGGCGATCAGCAGATCGCCCTCGCGCGGCGGGCTCGCACGCCAGGCGCTGGCGCCAGCGATCGCCGAGAGGCCGTAGATCGCGGTCCACCCCAGCGCGAACAGGCGTCCGTCGGGCGCATAGTCCGGCAGGTTGAGCGCATAATACCACGGCCCGGTGACGCTTATCGTCGCCCCGATCGCGACCACCAGGCCAACGACCAGCGCGCCGACGGTCATCGGAAACAACCGGGCGCGGCGGGGCGGTCGCTCAGCGTGCGACGCCAAGGAGGTGCCCCATGTCTTTGACGAAGATGCGGAAGTGCGCGAGGGGTTCGGCACGGACCAGCTCCTTGTTCATATAGGCTTGCCAGGTAAGCTTCTGAACGTCCTTGTCTTCGCAGATCTTCACGAAGCGCTCGCGGCGCTTGTCGCTGCGGTACCAGAAATGCTGCATCATCCGCAGAATGAAGAAGACGCGGCCATGCGCCTTCATGAACGCGCGGCGCGCCTGGGCGAGCGCCTTGGGGTTGCCGCTTGCAAGGAACGCGTCCACCGCTTGCGCGGCGCAGCGGCCGCACGCCATCGCGTAATAGATGCCCTCGCCCGATGCCGGCGCGACGACGCCCGCAGCATCTCCCGCGACGAGCACGTCGCGGCCATTGTCCCAGCGCTTCAAGGGCTTGAGCGGGATCGGCGCGCCCTCGCGGCGTACCGTCGCGCAATTGTCCAGCCCGGATTGCGCCCGCAGCCGCGCCGTCGCGTCGCGCAGCGCGAAGCCCTTATGCGCGCTGCCAACCCCGATGCTCGTCTGCGGCCCGTGCGGGAACACCCAGCCGTAGAAATCGGGCGAGATATGGCCCTGATAAACGACGTCGCAGCGCGCCGGATCGAAGGCGGCGCTGGCGGGCGGTGATTCGACGACCTCGTGATAGGCGAAGACGCATTTGCTGCGCGCGCCGGGCAACGCCGTGCGCGCCACGGCCGAGTTGGCGCCGTCCGCGCCGATCACCGCGCGCGCTCGGACACGCTCCTGCGCGCCGCCGCGGGCATCGCGATAGACGACGATCGCGGTGCCATCCGCGTCGCGCTCGATGCCCTCGAACGCGCCGGTACGCCGCTCGGCGCCCGCGAGCGCGGCGCGACCGCGCAGCCACTCGTCGAACGGCCCGCGATCGACCATGCCGACGAAACCATCGCCCACCGGCATCTCGACCGCCTTGTGCGAGGGCGCGATCATCCGCGCGGCGGTCGCGCGGGCGACGAGCAGATGATCGGGAATGTCGAAGTCGCGGATCAATCGTGGCGGGATCGCGCCGCCGCATGGCTTGATCCGGCCAGCGCGATCGAGCAGCAACACCCGCCGCCCGGCCCGCGCCAGATCGGTCGCGGCGGTCGCACCACTCGGGCCGCCGCCCACCACCACGACGTCATAAATCATAGCATCGCCTCCCGAAGCTTGGGGGAACCCGCGCGCATCCCGGTCGCGAGCAGCGCCGCGAGCAGGAACAAGCCGGCCTCGACCGCGAAGACGCCGGCGAAGGACTCCGCCCCCGCCCCCATCGCGCGAAGCAGATCGACGCCCAGCGCGCCGCTCAAGCCGCCCAGCCCGAAGGCGATCGCCTGCGCCGCGCCCCACACGCCGAGCCGCAGCCCCTCGCGCGCCGGGCCGGCGCTGCTCGCCAGCCCCATCATCGCGCCGATCGCCGCCACCGCGAACACGCCGTTGGCGAATCCCTGCAACCAGACATTCGCGGCGAGTGGCCAAGCCGGGCCGATCCGCGCGGCAATGCCAAGCCCCACCAGCGCCAAGGCCGATCCCATGCAGCCGCCGACGATCCAGCGCCGTAGCGCCGCCGGCGCCCCGCCGCCAAACGCCGAACCGCCGATCCCGGCAAGCAGCATTCCGACCAGCACCCCGCTATGCTGCACCCCCGACAAGCCGGTCGATTGGCCAGGGGTGAAGCCGAACACGAGCCCCGCGAACGGCTCCAGGATCAAATCCTGCATCGAATAAGCCAGCATCGACAGGAACACGAAGCCGGTGAAATGCCGGGCGTCGCGCTCGGCCAGCATCTCGGCGAGCGCGGCGCCGAAGCTTTGCGTCGGCGCCTC
The DNA here is from genome assembly GCA_002083435.1 of Proteobacteria bacterium SG_bin6. Lineage (GTDB taxonomy): Bacteria > Pseudomonadota > Alphaproteobacteria > Sphingomonadales > Sphingomonadaceae > Sphingomonas. The sequence continues at coordinate 15,745 of LWDJ01000046.1, forward strand.
CTCCGCAAGCACCGCCCGCCCGCGCGGCTCGACGCCTCGCACCGCCCCCCAGGCCAGCAGGAACGCGCCAACCGCGATCCCGCCCGAGACCATCGCCAGGCGGAACGGGGAGAAGGGATCGACCAGCTTGCTCGCGATCGCGGCGGTAACGACAATGCCGGCGATCATCATGATCCTGCTTGTCGCCGCCGCCGCCGCGCGGCGCTCGGGCGCGACCAGCGTCGCGAGCAGCGCGAGCAGCGAAGTGCCCGCCGCCCCTACCCCGGCGCCGATCAGCGCATAGGCGGTAATCGCCATCAGATAACCCAGTGGCGCGCCCGCAGCGAGCATCCCCAGGCTATCAACCGCGAGCAGGCTCCCCAGCATCAAGGTTGCCATGCCGCCGATGATCCAGGGGGTGCGCCGCGCGCCCCGGTCCGATCCATGCCCCCAGAGCGGCCGGGCGAGCTGCACGCCATAATGCCACGCGACCAACCCCGCCGGCAGCGCCAGCGGCAGGGCAAGCTCGACGGTCATGATTCGGTTGAGCAGCGAGGTGCTGAGCATCACGCTCGCGCCGATCGCGCTCTGCACGAGTCCGAGACGGACGATCCCGCCCCAGCCGAGCCCGGGCACGCCCGCGCTCACCAATGCACCCCGCCGGCAAGGCCGAGCGCCGCGACGAGCATCCCGAGCACCGACAGCACCGTTCCGGTCGCGTTATACCAAGGCGCGCGGCCGACCGGATTGGCGATCAGCTTGGGCATCAGCGCGAGCTGTGCCGCGAGCAGGCCGGCGACCACCAGCGCCGCGAGCAAATGCCCCAGCGCGGCGAGCAGCAGCACGACCCCCAATTGCGGCGCCGCCATCACGATGCAGGCGATCCAGGCGGCGCGCACCGGGCCGATCGTGGCGGGCAACGAGCGGATGCCGCAGGCGCGGTCGCCCTCGATCGCCTTGAAATCATTGAGCGTCATGATGCCATGCGCGCCAATGCTATAGAGCAACAGCACCGCGAGCACCGGCGCGGAGGGCATCGCCCCTGCCGCCACCGCCGCGCCAGTGAACCAGCTCAGCCCTTCATACGTGAAGCCGACGACGCCCGGCCCCCACAGGCCGCTCAGCTTCAACCGGGCGGGTGGGGCGCTGTACGCCCAGGCACAGATGAGCGCGAGGGCCGTCGCCGGCACCACCCAGCGGCTGGCGAAAGCGGCGATCAACGCGGCGAGCGCGAGCGACACCGCGCTCCCGATCAGCGCGATCCACAGCCCCCAACGCCCGCCGATCCGCCCCGAGGGGATCGGCCGCCCGGGCTCGTTGATCGCGTCGACATCGCGATCGAACCAATCGTTGATCGCCTGGCTGGTGCCGCATACCACCGGCCCGGTCAGCACCATGCCAAGCAGAATGAAGGGCAGCTGCGCCCGCAGCGGCGCGCCGGCGGAGATCACGCCGCACAGGAATGCCCAGATCGGTGGAAACCAGGTGATCGGCTTGAGCAGCTCGAGAACGTCGCCCGCTTTGGGCACGGCGCGGCCGGGGATCGGCGAAAGGGGCGCGAACGCGGTACGCTGAGTCGACCGGGCCATGCGCCAAGGCTAGGGCCGTCAACATTTCTCGTCAATTATGATTGTCCATTAGTTTGGACAGTCAGTCCTCGTCGGACATCAGGTTGCCAAGCCCGTGGCGGTGCAGCTTGGAATAGAGGCTTTGCCGGCTCACCCCCAAAACTTCCGCCGCCGAGGCGCGATTGTCGGAGGTGTAGGCAAGTGCCGCTTCGATACACAGCCGCTCGATCAAGTCGGTCGATTCGCGCACGATTTCCTTGAGCGACATCCGCCCGACCAGTTCGGTGAGCTGCTCGACCGAGCACGGCAACGGCTTGTCGCCCGCCGCCGGCATGTCGCGCAGCCGGCGACCGACCGCGCGGATGGTGAAGCCAAAGCAATCGCCCTCGGCGCCGGGCGCGATCACCCCCGAAATCTCGATCTCCTCCTGCCCGCCATCCAGGCCGCGGAGCACCGACGCGACATTGCGCACCGTACCATGCTCGCGCAGCTGCCCCGCGATCAGATCGACATCGACGCCGGGACGGCCGACCCAGGTATCGAGCCGCGCCCCCTTGGCGCGCTCGATCGTCGGCAATTGCGCCAGCTCGAGGAAGGCGGCATTGGCGGCGCGCACCACCAGCTGCCGATCGGTGAGCACGAAGCCATCGGGCATCCGTTCCACCACCCCGGCCCAGTCGGTATCGGATGGTCTTTCGACCGGCGCGGGCTCGGCGGGCGCGAGGCGGACGAGCAGCAGCGCCGTGCGCGCCTGACGGAACAGCCGCGCGGCGACCTGTACCGCGCCACCGCCACGCAGCCGGACCGCGAGCGGCGGTACCTCGTCCGACGCCTCGACCGCGCCGAGATGCGCGATCAGCGCCTCGCGCTCGGCCGTGTCCACGATCGTCGATACCGGCTGATCGACCAGCGCGCCGGGCTTCACCGCCAGCGCGCGCGTCGCGGCGCTGTTGGCCTCACGGATACGGCGGGTGGCGGCGTCGACGATCAGCACCGGCTCGTTTGCCATGTCGAACAATAGGCGATAGCGCGCCTCGGCCTGGCGCAGCCGCAGATAATCGCGCTCCAGCGACTGTTGCGCCTGGAGCAGCCGCTGCTGCAGCGCCGCCGCCTCGCGCAGGTCGCGGCCGATCGCGGCGAACCGTCCGTCGCTGATCGCGACGATCAGATAGCGGACCGGCAGCTCGCCGATCACCGTCGCATGCGTCACCTGACGCCACCGCGCGGGCACGCCGAGCGCGGCCTCGCTCAGCATCTCGACCACCTTGCCGCGCCCCTCGATCATCACCGTGTCGATGAAGGGCTGGCCGATCGCATCGTGAAAGCCATAGCCCGCCAACTGCGGGTCGCCGATCGCCAGATCGATGATGCGGCCATCGGGATCAAGCACGAAAGTCAGGTCGCCCACCGCGGCCAGCAGCCCGGCAACCGCCGCACTGTTCAATCCGCCAAGCGCTGCTGCATCGCGAAACGCGCGCGGCTCGATCGAGAGTTCTGCCCTATTCACGTGGCACGACTGCCCTTTGTAAGCATGGAGACGCGGTTACGCCTTACTCGCCCAACGCCTCAGGCGGCGGCGATCACGCCCCTGGCTCGCGCCGCCACCAGCCGACTTGCGAGCGCAACCGCCAGCCGCGCATCGGCTGCGGTCCCATCGGCCCCAACCTGGCCGGCGCGTTCGGGATCGTCTAGAAACACCCGGCCGCCAACCATCACGCACAGCCGCGGGTTGCACGACACATTGCGCATCGCCGTGATCAACGCGGGAAGCGGGCGAATATGGCAGTCGCAACTAACCGTCAATCCGACAAGATCGAACGGGGTGGTCGCGAGCCGGGCGAGCAGTTCGGGGGTGGTCGCCTCGGTCAGCCGTTCGGTCGACCAGCCATCGCGCGTGAAAATTTCGTCCATCACAACCGCGCCAAAGCTGTGCTGATCGCCCGGCATCGGCGCGAACAGCGCACGGCGGCCTGGCGCGCCGCCATCGGCGACCGGCACCCGCGCGGCCAGTTCATGCACCACTTCCTGCAACCGCCACAGCGCCATCGTGACATCGATGAAGTCGCAATAATCCTGCTCCCAGAACTCGCCGAGCCGGCGCGCGGTGGGGGCGAGCAGTTCCACCAGCACCGCCTCGGCGCCAATGCCGCGCGCGCAGATCTGGTCGACATAATCGAGCAGCACATCCGCTTCGGCGGTGAGGACGAGACTGGTAAAACTCTCCACCTCGGAGCGCAGGACCGCGGGCGAGGTGCTTCGAACGGGCGTGCGCGACTCGCGCGGGTGCGCGGCGACCAGGCGTGGAATGATCTCACGCTCGACGACTGCCGAAAGCGATCCCTTGCCGGCGATGGACGTGTCGGCGCCATTTTCCTGCGGACCATTGGAGCGCGGGCGGAACACGCCCCGCCCCGCCCCGCCCCCTTCCGCCCGGCGATACCGGCGAAGGGACGTCCGAAAGAAAACAACGAAGCCATGGCTGGCTCTCCTAACCCGGCAATGTCGACGCTCAAGCAACCGCATCGCGCGATAAGCATGGTCGAGTCCCTGCCGGGCGTATTGTGGAAACTACGTCCTTTACGCCGACGTGACAATAGGGGAGTGCCACAGCGGAACGGCTTCGTCCAGTCGGATTGACGTAAAATCGAATTGACACTGTTCCGCGTGCAGGCCTAGTCTTCGCTTTGCCTCGAACGAAGGGCACAGCGGTGACAGCAGCGCGGCATCAGGGCCAGAACGACGCGGGGCGGCCCGCAGCCTCGGCACTCTATACGCCCGAAGAACGCCGCCGCCGCGACGCGAGCGTGTGGACCATCGTCCAGGGCGTGCTGGCGCCGATCCAATTTCTCGTGTTCCTGGTGAGTCTGGCGCTGGTCCTGCGCTATTTGGCGAGCGGCCAGGGCGAGCAGGCGGCGGCGCTGTCGGTGGTCGTCAAGACGGTCACCCTCTACGCGATCATGATCACGGGCTCGATCTGGGAGAAGGTGGTGTTCGGCCGCTGGCTGTTCGCCCCCGCTTTCTTCTGGGAAGACGTGTTCTCGATGCTCGTGCTGGCGCTGCACAGCGCCTATCTGGTTGCGCTCTATGGCGGCCTGCTCCAGCCCCAGGCGCTGATGCTGCTCGCGCTGGCGGCCTATGCCACCTATGTCATCAACGCCGGCCAGTTTGTGCTGAAGCTGCGCGCGGCGCGGCTGCAGGCGGCGCGGGAGGCGGCGCCCGGCGGGGCGCTGGCGGCGGCATGAGTACCCGCCCCCTTGACCGCGCCGATTGCCGCCCGGTGCTGCGCGAGCGCGGCCAGCGCGAGGTGTTTTGCGGCCTCACCGGCATCATCTGGCTGCACCGCAAGCTGCAGGATGCCTTCTTCCTGGTGGTCGGCTCGCGCACCTGCGCGCATCTGCTGCAATCGGCGGCCGGGGTGATGATCTTCGCCGAGCCGCGCTTCGGCACCGCGATCATCGAGGAGCGCGACCTCGCCGGCATGGCCGATGCGCAGGAAGAGCTCGACCGGGTGGTGAGCGAGCTGCTCGCACGGCGCGGCGACATCCGCCAGCTGTTCCTGGTCGGCTCGTGCCCGTCGGAGGTGATCAAGCTCGATCTCGCCAAAGCCGCGGCGCGGCTCGACGCTCGCCACTCCGGGGTGCGGGTGCTGAGCTATTCGGGCAGCGGCATCGAGACGACTTTCACAGAGGGCGAGGATGCCTGCCTCGCCGCGCTCGTGCCGACGCTGCCACGCGACGAGGCCGCGCAGCTGCTGGTGGTCGGCACCCTGCCCGACATTGTCGAAGACCAGTTCAGCCGACTATTCGCGACGCTCGGAATTGATCGCGTGCGCTGGCTGCCGGCGCGGCGCGCGGCCGAACTGCCCGGTGTTGGCCCGGGCACGCGCTATCTGCTCGCCCAGCCCTTCCTCGGCGAAACCGCGCGCGCGCTGGAGGATCGTGGTGCGGTGCGGATCGACGCGCTGTTCCCGCTCGGCGCCGAGGGCAGCACCGACTGGTTCCTGGCCGCCGCGCGTGCGTTCGGCGTCGACGAGTTGCACGCGCGCGGCGTGCTCGCCCCGCACCGCGAGCGAGCAAAGCGCGCCCTGGCCGGCGCCGCCGAGCGGCTGGCGGGCAAGACGTTGTTCCTGCTCCCCGACTCGCAGCTCGAAGTGCCGCTCGCGCGCTTCCTCGCGACCGAATTGGGGATGGCGCCGATCGAGGTTGGCACGCCGTTCCTCCACCGCCGCCACCTCGCGCGCGAGCTGGAACTGCTGCCCGAAGGCGTCCAGCTGAGCGAAGGGCAGGACGTCGAGCGCCAGCTCGACCGGGTGCGCGCGACGCGGCCCGACCTGACGGTTTGTGGCCTCGGCCTCGCCAACCCGCTGGAAGCCGAGGGCTTCACCACGAAATGGGCGATCGAGCTGGTCTTCTCGCCGATCCACGGCTTCGACCAGGCGGGCGACCTCGCCGAGCTGTTCGCGCGCCCGCTGCGGCGGCGGGAGGTGCTGCGGGTATGAGTGGAGCCCCCCCATGCAGCTGACCGTGTGGACCTATGAAGGCCCGCCGCATGTCGGCGCGATGCGGATCGCGACCGCGATGGAAGGCGTCCATTACGTCCTCCACGCGCCGCAGGGCGATACCTACGCCGATCTGCTGTTCACGATGATCGAGCGCTCGCGCCGGCGCCCGCCCGTCACCTACACCACCTTCCAGGCGCGCGACCTGGGCAAGGACACCGCCGAGCTGTTCCAGCAGGCGGCGCGCGACGCCCATGCCCGCTTCGCCCCGCAGGCGATGCTCGTCGGCAGCAGCTGCACCGCCGAGCTGATCCAGGACGATCCCGCCGGGCTCACCTCGGCGCTCAGCCTCCCCTGCCCCGTCATCCCGCTCGAACTGCCGAGCTATACCCGCAAGGAGAATTGGGGCGCGGGCGAGACCTTCTACCAGATCGTCCGCCACCTTGCCGACAAGAGCGTCACCCCGCCCCCGCGCGAGGGACGCCGGCCGCGCGCCAATCTGCTCGGGCCGACCGCGCTGGGTTTCCGCCACCGCGACGACGTGATCGAGGTGACCAAGCTGCTCGACCGGCTCGGCATCGACGTCCATCTTGTCGCCCCGCGCGGCGCGACGCCTGCCGAGATCGCGACGATCGGCGCGGCGGACTTCAACATCCTGCTTTACCCCGAGATCGGCGACACCGCCGCGCGCTGGCTCGAACGCAGCTTCGGCCTAAAGACGTTGCGCACCGTGCCGATCGGCGAGGGCGCGACGCGCGACTTCATCGCCGAGGTCGCCGCGATCGCCGGCGTCGATCCTGCCCCCGCGCTCCCCAGCAACCTGCCCTGGTGGAGCCGCTCGGTCGACTCGACTTACCTCACCGGCAAGCGCGTCTTCATCTTCGGCGACGCGACCCATGCCATCGCCGCCGCCCGCGTCGCCCGCGACGAGCTGGGGTTCGAGGTCGTCGGGCTCGGATGCTACAACCGCGAATTCGCCCGCGAGATCAAGGCGGCGGCGCGCGAGCACGGGCTCACTCCGCTCGTTACCGACGATTATCTCGCGGTCGAGCGCGCGATCCAGGAAGCGCAGCCCGAACTGGTGCTCGGCACGCAGATGGAGCGCCACATCGCCAAGCGGCTGCGCATCCCCTGCGCGGTGATCTCGGCGCCGGTCCATGTCCAGGATTTCCCCGCGCGCTACTCGCCGCAAATGGGGTTCGAGGGCGCCAACGTGCTGTTCGACAGCTGGGTGCACCCGCTGGTGATGGGGCTGGAGGAACATCTGCTGACGATGTTCCGTGACGATTTCGAATTTTCGGACGAAGCGGGCGCGAGCCACCTCGGCGCCCACGCCGCCCCGGCTGAACCCGCGCCGGCAGTCGCCGAGGCAACCCACTGGGCGCCCGAGGCGGAGCAGGAACTGCGCAAAATCCCGTTCTTCGTGCGCGGCAAGGCCCGCCGCAATACCGAGGCGTTCGCCGCCGAGCGCGGCATCGCGCACATCACCTTGGACACGCTCTACGAGGCGAAGGCGCATTATGCCCGGTAGCGCCCCCTACCGCGTCGTGATCGTGACGCTCGACAACCACCTGGCAGGTGCGGTCGAGCGCGCGCGGGCGAGCCTCGCGGGCCAAGGCATCAGCGTCGGCTTCCACGCCGCGAGCGACTGGGAGCGGGTGGAGGGCGCGCTGGAGGCGGCCCGCACGGACATCGCCCAGGCGGACATCATCATCGCGACGATGCTGTTCCTCGACGACCATATTCGCGCTGTCCTCCCCGCTTTCCAGGCGCGGCGCGAGGAATGCGATGCGTTCGTCGGGCTGATGTCGGGCGCGGAGGTCGTGCGGCTCACCCGGCTCGGCGGCTACCGCATGGACGCGCCCGCCAAGGGGCCGCTCGCGCTCCTTAAAAAGCTGCGCGGCTCGGCCAAGCCCGGCGCTTCCTCCGGCGCGGGGCAGATGAAAATGCTGCGCCGCCTGCCAAAATTGCTGCGCTTCATCCCCGGCACCGCGCAGGATGTGCGCGCCTATTTCCTGACGCTGCAATATTGGCTGGCGGGGTCGGACGACAATGTGCTCGCGATGATCCGCGCGCTGGTCGATCGTTATGCGAGCGGCGCGCTGAAGGGCGCGTGCCGCGCCGAGCCGCCGCGCGATTACCCGGAAGTCGGCGTCTATCACCCCGCATGGCCCGATCGTCTGCGCGAGCGCGCCGAGGCGCTGCCGGTGCCCGCTGGGGCCAGGGGCCGGGTCGGGCTGCTGCTGCTGCGCTCCTATCTGCTGGCGCGCGATACCGCCCATTATGACGGGGTGATCGCGGCGCTGGAGGCGCGCGGGCTGGCGGTGGTGCCCGCCTTCGCGAGCGGGCTCGACGCGCGGCCGGCGGTCGAGCGCTTCTTCATGGAGAGCGGCCGGGCGAGCGTCGATACGATCGTCTCGCTCACCGGCTTCTCGCTGGTCGGCGGGCCGGCGTATAACGACGCGCACGCCGCCGAGGAAATCCTGGCGAAGCTCGATCTTCCCTATGTCGCGGCGCACCCGATCGAGTTCCAGACGCTGGAGCAATGGGGCCGGGGCGAGGCTGGGCTGCTGCCGCTCGAGGCGACGATGATGGTCGCGATTCCCGAGCTTGATGGCGCGATCACGCCCAGCGTGTTCGGCGGCCGCAGCGACGGCGCGGGGGTGGCGTGCGCGGGATGCGCGAAGGGCTGCGTCCACCCCGCCGGGGGCGTCGCGCGGGCGATGCGGGGCTGTCCGGAGCGCGCAGAAGCCCTTGCCGCGCGCGTCGGGGGCCTTGTCGCGCTGCGCCGGGCAGCGCGCGCCCAGCGCAAGCTCGCGATCGTGCTGTTCAACTTCCCGCCCAATGCCGGCGCCGCCGGCACCGCCGCGCATCTGGCGGTGTGGGAATCGCTCCACGCGACGCTTCACCGACTGGCGGCCGAGGGTTACCAGCTGCCCCCGCCGCCCTCGGTTGAAGCGCTGCGCGCGGCGGTTCTGGAGGGCAATGCCGCGCGCTACGGCGCCGATGCCAATGTCGCCGCGCGGGTGAGCGCCGACGAGCATGTCCGCCGCGAGCGCCACTTGTCGCTGATCGAGGCCGCCTGGGGACCGGCGCCGGGCAAGCAACAGGCCGATGGCGGCGCGATCCAGATTCTCGGCGCGCAATTCGGCCAAGTGTTCGTCGGCCTGCAGCCCTCGATGGGCTATGAGGGCGATCCGATGCGGCTGCTGTTCGAGCGCCGCTTCGCCCCCACCCACGCCTTCAGCGCCTTCTATCGCTGGATCGCCGAGGACTTCGGCGCGGACGCCGTGCTCCATTTCGGCACGCATGGCGCGCTGGAGTTCATGCCCGGCAAGCAGGCGGGGCTTTCCGCCGAATGCTGGCCCGAGCGGCTGATCGGCGCGCTGCCCAATTTCTACCTGTACGCCGCCAACAACCCGAGCGAGGGGCTGCTCGCCAAGCGCCGCTCAGGCGCCACCCTCATCAGCTACCTGACCCCGCCGCTCGCTCAGAGCGGGCTCTATAAGGGGCTCGCCGAGCTGAAGGGATTGATCGAACGCTGGCGCGGCTCGCCCGACGCCGCCGAGCGCGACCGCCTCGAACCGCTGATCGCCGAGCGCGCCGCCGCGATCGATCTGGAGGGCGATATCGAAAGCCTCGCCGGACGGCTTTATGAAGTCGAGCGCGAGCTGATCCCGCACGGCCTTCATGTGCTGGGCGAAGCCCCCGCTCCCGAGGTCCGCGCGGGCTGGGTCGAGACGATCGCCGCCGCCAGCCCCGAGGCCGACCGCGCCGCGATCGACCGTTCGCTCGCCGGCAATGACGAGCTTGGCGCGCTGATCCACGCGCTCGATGGCGGCTTCGTCCGCCCCGCCCCTGGCGGCGATCTGGTGCGCAACCCGGCGGTGCTGCCCACGGGCCGCAACCTCCACGGTTTCGATCCCTTCCGCATCCCCAGCGCCTTCGCGCTGAGCGAGGGCGCGGCGCAGGCCGAGGCGCTGCTCGCGCGTCATCAGGCGACCAGCGGCGCGCTCCCCAAGAGCCTGGCGATGGTGCTGTGGGGCACCGACAATCTGAAGTCGGACGGCGCGCAGATCGCCCAGGCGCTCGCGCTGATCGGGGCGCGGCCGCGCTACGATGGCTATGGCCGGCTCGCGGGCGCCGAGCTGGTGCCGCTCTCCGAACTCGGCCGGGCGCGGGTCGATGTCGTCATCACCCTCTCGGGCATTTTCCGCGACCTGCTGCCGCTGCAAACCCGGATGCTCGCCGAGGCCGCGCTGCTGGCCGCGCAGGCCGACGAACCGCTCGACCAGAATTTCGTTCGTGCCCACGCGCTTGCCTATCAGCAAGCCAATGGCTGCGACCTGGAGACCGCTGCTCTCCGCGTCTTCTCCAACGCGCAAGGAGCCTACGGCGCCAACGTCAACCTGCTGATCGACAATGGCGCCTGGACCGACCCCGACGAACTCGCCGAGGTGTTCGAGCGGCAAAAGGGCTTCGCTTACGGTGTGCGCGGCACGCCCGAGCGGCGGCCCGAATTGCTCAAGGCCGCGCTCGCCGATGTCGAGCTGGCCTACCAGAATCTCGACTCGGTCGAGCTCGGCGTCACCGACATCGATCAATATGTCGACACGCTGGGCGGGATGAGCCGTTCGATCGCGCGGGCGCGAGGGCAAGAAGCGCCGGTTTATATCCTCGACGCGACGCAAGGGTCGGCCAAAGTCCGCACGCTGGGCGAGCAGGTGGCGCTGGAGACGCGCACCCGACTGCTCAACCCGGTATGGCACGAAGGAATGCTGCGCCACGGCGCCGAAGGCGTGCGCGCGATCGAAGCGCACATGACCGCGACGATGGGCTGGAGCGCCACGACCGGCGATGTCGCCCCCTGGGTCTATCAGCGCGCGGCCGAGACCTTCGTGCTCGACGCCGAAATGCGCGATCGGCTCGCCGCGCTCAACCCGAAGGCGGCCAACCGGCTCGCCCAGCGGCTGCTGGAGGCGAATGACCGCGCCTATTGGCAGCCCGACCCCGAAACCCTCGCCGCGCTGCAAAATGCCGCCGACGATCTTGAAGACGCGCTCGAGGGGCTTGCCCCCGCGGCCGCGGCATGAGGAGCTAAGTATGGCGTTGCTCGATCCCCCCATCAGCCGACCGGACGGCGAAGGCAGCGTCCAGGTGCGGCTTGACCCCGCCGACCGGATCGGCACGGCGAAGGTGTTCGCGGTCTATGGCAAGGGCGGGATCGGCAAATCGACCACCTCGTCGAACCTTTCCGCCGCCTTCTCGCTGCTGGGAAAACGCGTGCTACAGATCGGCTGCGATCCCAAGCACGACAGCACTTTCACCCTCACCAAGAAGCTGATGCCGACGGTGATCGACGTGCTCGAGCAGGTCGAGTTCCACAGCGAGGAGCTGCGCCCCGAAGACTATATGTTCGAAGGCTTCAACGGGGTGATGTGCGTCGAAGCGGGCGGGCCGCCGGCGGGCACCGGCTGCGGCGGCTATGTGGTGGGGCAGACGGTGAAGCTGCTCAAGCAGCACCACCTCCTCGAAGACACCGATGTCGTGCTGTTCGACGTGCTGGGCGATGTGGTGTGCGGCGGGTTCGCGGCGCCTTTGCAACATGCCGAGCGCGCGGTGATCGTGACGGCCAATGATTTCGACAGCATCTTCGCGATGAACCGGATCATCGCGGCGATCGGCGCCAAGGCCAAGAATTACGATGTGCGCCTCGCCGGCTGCATCGCCAACCGCTCGGCCGCGACCGACGAGATCGACCGTTTCTGCGAGGCGACCGGGCTCGAACGGCTCGCGCATCTGCCCGATCTCGACGCGATCCGCCGCAGTCGCCTGAAGAAATGCACTTTGTTCGAAATGCCCGACAGCCCGGAGGTGGAGGCCGCGCGGCAGGAATATCTGCGGCTCGCGGCGACCATGTGGGCGGGGATCGAACCCTGCCAGGCGCAGGCGATGAAGGACCGCGACATCTTCGAATTTCTGGGGTTCGAGTGATGGCGAGCACCCCCTTCCACGCCCGCCGCGACGCGCTCGAAACCTATTTCGATCGCACGGCCGCGCAGGCGTGGGAGCAATTGACCAGCGACGCCCCCGTCTCCGGGGTCCGCGCGACGGTGCGCGCCGGGCGCGACCGGATGCGCGGGACGCTGCTCGATTGGATGGGGGCCGATCTGCGCGGCGCACGCCTGCTGGATGCGGGGTGCGGCACGGGCGCACTATCGATCGAGGCCGCCGCGCGAGGCGCCGATGTCGTCGCGATCGACATCGCCGGCAATCTGGTCGATGTCGCGCGCCGCCGCGCCGGGGGCCTGCCGATCGACTGGCGGGTGGGCGACATGCTCGATCCCGCGCTTGGCCACTTTGATTTCGTCGTCGCGATGGACTCGCTGATCCATTACCGCGCGCAGGATATCGCGGCGACTGCGGCGGCGCTCGGCGCGCGAACGCAGGCGCTGCTGTTCACCATCGCCCCGCGCACCCCGGCGCTCACAGCGATGCACGCGGTGGGCAAGCTCTTCCCGCGCGGCGACCGCTCGCCCGCGATCGAGCCCGTCGCGCCTGCTCGGTTAAAGGCGATGCTGCCGGGCAATGTGCGGCGCGAGATGCGCGTCACAAGCGGCTTCTACATCAGCCACGCGCTGGAGTTACGGCCATGACCGGGCTCTGGGTCCGCCTCGGCACCAAGTTCCTCCCCTTCGCCGACGCGGCGAGTGCGGATCTGCCGCTGCCCCGGCTGCTGCGGCTGTCGTTGTTCCAGGTGTCGATCGGGCTCGCTTTCGTCCTGATCAACTTCACGCTCAACCGGGTGATGATCGTCGAGATCGGCGTGCCGGCGAGCCTGGTCGCGGTGCTGGTCGCGCTGCCGCTGCTGTTCGCCCCGGCGCGCGCGCTGATCGGCTACAAGTCCGACAATCACGTCTCGATCCTCGGCTGGCGGCGCGTGCCCTATATCTGGTTCGGCGCGCTGATGCAGTTTGGCGGGCTCGCGATCATGCCTTTCGCGCTGATCCTGCTCACCGGGCGCGGCGAGCTGGCGGGCGCCTGGGCGGGGGTGATCGGCGCGAGCATCGCCTTCCTGCTGGTCGGCGCCGGCATGGCGACGGCGCAGACCGCCGGCCTCGCGCTCGCGACCGACCTTTCGCCGGCGGACAAGCGCCCGCGGGTCGTCGCGCTGCTGCAGGTGATGTTGCTGGGCGGGATGGCGCTCGCCTCGCTGCTGTTCGGCCAGCTGCTCGGCGATTTCGAGCCCACCCGGCTGGTGCAGGTGATCCAGGGGACGGCGGCGCTCTCGATGCTGCTCAACGTCGTCGCCCTGTGGAAGCAGGAGGCGCGCGTCGTGGGCGGCCGCAGCCGGGCGAGCGTCGACACGGTCGATTTCGCCGGACGCTGGCACGAGCTGGTCGCGGTGCCGCGCGTGCGCCGCCTGCTCGTCGCGATCGCCTTGGGCGCGGCGGGCTTCACGATGCAGGATATTCTGCTCGAACCCTATGGCGGCCATGTGCTCGGGCTCAATGTGGGCGAGACGACCGCGCTTTCGGCGCTCTGGTCGCTCGGCATGATCGGCGGCTTCGCGCTGGCCGCGCGGGCACTCGCGCGCGACGCGGTGCCGACCGCGCTCGCCGGCTGGGGGATGCTGATCGGGATCGTCGCCTTCGCGATCGTGGTGATGTCAGCGCCGCTCCATTCGGTGCCGATGCTCTGCGTCGGCGCGGGCGGGATCGGCTTTGGCGGCGGGCTGTTCGCGGTCTGCACTTTGCTCGCGATGATGAACCTCGCCGCGCCCGGCCAGGCGGGCCTCGCGCTCGGTGCCTGGGGCGCGGTGCAGGCGAGCGCGGGCGGGGTCGCGATTTTCGTGTCGGGCGCTTTGCGCGATGGCTTCGGCGCGCTCGCAATGGCGGGGCGCTTCGGCCCCGGGCTCGTCGATCCGGCGAGCGGCTATAGTTTCGTCTGGCATCTGGAGATCGCGCTGCTTTTCGCCGGTCTCATCGCCATTGGTCCGCTGGCGCGGCGGATCGACTTCACCCCCCGCGCTCTGTCCCCGCGTCCGGTGCCCGCCGCCTATCCGGCCTTCGAGAAGGACTGATATAATGACCTACCATCTCACCCCCAATGTCGATTGGGCGCTCGTCGTCCTCGACGCCTTCTTCATCTTCTTCCTGGGGCTGATCATCTATCTGCGCCGCGAAGACCGGCGCGAGGGCTATCCGCTCGAGGACAATGTCACCGGCGAGCCGGAGAGCTATGGCACCGCGCTGCTGATGGCGCCGGCCAAATTCTTCAAGCTGCCCTTCGGCCACGGCACCGTCTCCACCCCCACCAAGGGCCGCGAGCCGGTGAACATCGCCGCGCGCCGCACCGATCCCTCGCCGGGCTCGGGCTATGTGCCGACCGGCAACCCGCTGATCGACGGCATCGGCCCGGCCGCCTATGCCGATCGCGCCAAGCGCCCCGACATCGACTGGGAGGGCCATCCGCGCATCGCGCCCCTCTCCGCACTCTCCGACTTCTATGTCGACCGCGAGGACGCCGATCCGCGTGGCTATCGGGTGGTCGGCGCCGATGGCCGGGTCGCGGGCGAAGTGACCGATCTGTGGGTCGATCGCGCCGACCGGCTGGTGCGCTACCTTCAGGTCGCGCTGCCCAGCGGGCGCAGCGTGCTCGCGCCGATGTTCATGGCGAGCGTGCGCCGCGCCAAGCAGACGGTCACCGTCACCGCGATCACCGCCGCGCAGTTCGCCGATGTGCCCGGCATCGAAGGCGACGGCGTGATCACGATGTACGAGGAAGAGCGCATCCAAGCCTATTTCGGCGGCGGCTATCTCTACGCGCTGCCTGAACGAGCGGAGCCCTGGCTGTGATCGAATATGAAATCGAGCCGATCCCCGGCCTGCCGGGGCGGCTGCCCCCCGGCGAGCGTGTATTGTGGCAAGGGCAGCCGGCGTTCGGCGTGCTCGCGCGCAGTGCCTTCCACACCGGCGCGGTGGCGGCATATTTCGCCGCGCTGGTCGCCCTCGCGCTGATCGGCCGCGCGCCGACCGGCGCGGTGCTGACGACGATCGCCGGGGTGGCCGGGGTCGGCTTGCTTTATCTCCTCGCCTGGGTGTGCGCGCGGACGACGCGCTACACGCTCACCAACAAGCGGCTGGTGCTGCGCATCGGCATGGCGGTGCCGAAGTGCATCAACCTGCCGCTGTCGCAGATCGTCGCGGTCGATTTCCGCGCGCGGACGAACGGCACGGGCGATCTGGTGATCCGGCTCGATCGCGCGCGCGGCGTCGGCTACGCGCTGCTCTGGCCACATGCCCGGGCGTGGCGCTTCAACAACCCCCAGCCGATGCTGCGCGCGGTGCCGGAGGCGGCGCGGGTTGGGATGCTGCTGGCGCGCACTGTTCAAGCGGCACAGGGCGGCGGCGCGCTGAGCCCGGTCACCGGCCCGCAGGCGGCGACCAGCGGCGGCAAGGCGGTGGCGGCATGAGCCATGTCCACCAGAACCCGATCCCCGAAGGCGCGCTGACGTTGATGGGGCTGATCGTGGTGACGGCGCTCACCGTCACCACCGGCGCGCGCGTGTTCCAGCTGCCGCCCGCCGCGCAACCGGCGGCCATTCGCGCTGCCGATGGCGGTTCGGTGCGCATCAGCGAGCGCCAACTGCGCTTCGCCGACCGGGCCGATGGCGCGGTGGTGGTCACTGACGCCGCGACCGGCCGGACCGTCGCCATCCAGCCGCCCAATTCGAACAGCGGCTTCATCCGCGGCGTACTGCGCGGCTTCGCCCGTGACCGGCATTTGCGCGGGCTCGGCCCCGATGTCCCCTTCACGCTCACCTTGTGGCGCGATGGGCAATTGACCTTCACCGATCCCGCCACCGGCCGCGCCGCCGAACTGGGCGGCTTTGGCGAGACCAACCGCGCCGCGTTCCTGGCACTGCTGACGGCCAAGGAGGCCAAGTGATGTTCACGCGTACCCGCTTCGACACCCCCTGCCGGATCGAGATCGATAACAGCGACAAGGCGTGCCATGCGCATGTCGAACTCGCCGGCGGTTATTTGATCCAGCCTGGGGACAAGGTGCGGGTGCATGGCGATCCCATCCAGGTGCCGTTCGGCGGCCGGGCGGTGATCGAGCGCACCGCGACGGTGGAGCGCGCGCGCTGGTTCGAGCGCGCCTGGACCCGCCTCGCCGGCCATTTCGAAATGACCGAACTCTACGAAGTCAGCTTCACCCCGGGGAGGATCGCATGATCGCGCTCGACACCGCCACGCCCACGCCCGAGGACACGCTCGCCATCGCACGCGAGGATACCGTGCTCACCCCGCGCTTCTACACCACCGATTTCGCAGCGCTCGACCGGATCGACGTCTCCAGCGTGCGCCGCGAATGGGATGCGCTGATCGCGGAGATGGAGAGCGATCCCAACAAGCGCCATTTCCGCCGCACGGAGAGGTTCGACGGGCTGATCGAAAGCCTGCCGATGCCGCTGCGCGCCGAATTCATCGATTTCTTGGTAAGCTCGCTTACCGCCGAATTCTCCGGCTGCATCCTCTATGCCGAGATCGCCAAGCGGGTGAAGAACCCCGACATCAAACAGTTGATGAAGCTGATGAGCCGCGACGAAAGCCGGCACGCGGGCTTCATCAACGATACGCTGAAGGACGCCGGGATCGGGTTGAACCTGGCGTTCCTCACCAAGACCAAGAAATACACCTACTTCCGCCCGAAATTCATTTTCTACGCGGTCTATCTTTCCGAGAAGATCGGCTATTCGCGCTATATCACCATCTATCGCCACCTCGCGCGCCACCCCGAGCTGCGCTTCCACCCGATCTTCGAATGGTTCGAGGAATGGTGCAACGACGAGTTCCGCCACGGCGAGGCATTCGCGCTGCTGATGCGCAACCAGCCCGAATTGCTGCGCGGCCACAACAAGCTGTGGATCAAGTTCTTTCTGCTCGCGGTGTATGTGACGATGTATATCCGCGATCATGGCCGGCAGAGCTTCCACGCCGCGCTCGGCATGGAGCCGACCGATTATGACTATCGCGTTTTCCGCATCTGCTCCGAAATCAGCCGCCAGGTCTTCCCGTTGACGCTCGACATCGACGCCCCCGCCTTCCGCGCCGGCATGGAGCGGATGCGGCGGGTGAGCGAGGCGATGGACGCCGCCCGGCGCCAGGGCGGGGTGCGCGGCTGGCTGAAGCACAAGGCGCTGACGCTCGCCGCAGGCTATGGCTTCCTGAGGCTGATGCTGGTGCCCGCCGAAAAGAGCGCGCTCCCCGCCACCGTCCGGCTGCAGCCCGCCTGGTGATGACCTTGCCCCCGCTCCTCGTCGCGCTTGCCTGCTGGTTCTTCGGGACGGCGGCGATCGTGTGGCTGGACAGTCGGCCACGCCGGACGTGGAAGTGGAGCTTTGCGGCGCTGGGGCTCGCCAGTATCGCCGCGCTCGTCGCGATCGCGCTGCTTGCCCGCTCGGCGAGCGTCGGCGCGGTCTATGGCAGCGTGGTGAGCGCCATTCTCATCTGGGGCTGGCACGAGCTGGGATTCCTGACCGGCCACGTCGCCGGACCGCGCCGCACCCCCTGCCCGCCGGAGCTTGCCGGCTGGGCGCGCTTCAAGGCGGCGAGCGCGACCGTGATCCACCACGAAATCGCCCTCGCCCTCACCGCGCTGCTGCTCTTCGCGGTCAGCTGGGGCGGGCCGAACCAGGCGGGGCCGCTCGCTTTCCTGCTGCTGTTCGGGATGCGACTGTCGGCCAAGCTCAACCTCTATCTTGGCGTCACCAACCTGTCGGACGAGGTGTTTCCGGCGCATCTTGCTTATCTGAAGAGCTATTTCGGCACCAAGCGGTGGAACGTGCTGTTTCCCTTCTCGGTGCTGTTCGGGCTGGGGGCGACCTGGCTCGCCTGGCACGCCGCCGAAGCCACGGCGCAGCCAGGGCTCGCGGCGGGCTATACGGTGCTTGCCGGATTGGCTTTCCTCGGTGTGATCGAACATGCGCTGCTCATGCTCCCGGTGCGCGATGCCGTACTGTGGGCGTGGGCCGCGCAGCCCCAAGCGGCAAAAGCCGTGCCTTCAAAGCGGAGACCCTAGAGATGAACTACGATGCTTTCTTCGCGGAGAAGCTGGGCGAGCTGAAGGCCGATGGCCGCTATCGCATCTTCGCCGAGCTGGAACGCCGCGCCGGCGCCTTCCCGCGCGCCGCGCACTACCGCGATGACGGGGTGGGCGAAGTCACCGTGTGGTGCTCGAACGATTATCTCGGCATGGGCCAGCACCCCGCCGTGATGACGGCGATGCATGAGACGATCGACGCCTGCGGCGCGGGCGCGGGCGGCACGCGCAACATCTCGGGCACCTGCCACGCGCATGTCGAGCTGGAGGCGGAGCTCGCCGATCTGCACGGCAAGGAAGCGGCGCTGCTGTTCACCTCGGGCTATGTCTCCAACTGGGCGGCGCTCTCGACGCTCGCGGCCAAGCTGCCCAATTGCGTGGTATTGTCAGACGCTTTGAACCACGCCTCGATGATCGAGGGCATCCGCCACAGCCGCGCCGAATGCCGCCGCTTCAAGCATAATGACGTGGCCGACCTCGATCGGCTGCTTAGCGAGGTCGAACCCGGGCGCGCCAAGCTGGTCGCGTTCGAAAGCGTCTATTCGATGGACGGCGATATCGCCCCGATCGAGCAGATCATCGAAGTGTGCGAAAAGCACGGCGCGCTCTCCTATATCGACGAGGTCCATGCGGTGGGCTTGTACGGCCCGCGCGGCGGCGGCGTGGCGGAAGCGCGCGGGCTGATGGACCGGATCGACGTGATCGAGGGCACGCTCGGCAAGGCGTTCGGGGTGATGGGCGGGTACATCACCGGCTCGGCGGCGCTCGTGGACTTTGTGCGCAGCTTTGCGAGCGGGTTCATCTTCACCACCGCCCTGCCCCCCGCTTTGGCGGCGGCGGCGACCGCGAGCATCCGCCATTTGAAGACCAGCCAGATCGAACGCGCCCGCCACCAGGAGCGCGTCGCGACGGTGCGCCGCCGGCTCCACGCGATCGGCATCCCGACGCTCGAAAACCCCAGCCACATCATCCCGGTGATGGTGGGCGACGCCAAAAAGTGCAAACGGATCTCCGATTGGCTGCTCGACCATCACGGCATTTACGTGCAGCCGATCAATTATCCGACGGTGCCGGTGGGCACCGAGCGGCTGCGCATCACGCCTTCGCCGGTGCATTCGGATGCCGATATCGACAGACTGGTGTCGGCGCTGAGCGAGATCTGGTCGATGTGCGAACTGGCGCGGCGGGCGGTGGCGGCTTGATTTAGGCGCGTGGCGGCGCGGCGGCCTTGCCGCGACCGCTAGGACGCCCCGTCATGCCGGACTTGTTCCGGCAGCCCGAGTGGTTCGCGCATTGCAAGGGTAGCACGACCCAGTTGAACTTGCTTTGAATGCCCGTGACGGGGCCGAGGCTCAAGCTTGTACCCGAACCCGCCACACCGGCCAAAGCCCCGCCGGCCACCGCCGCGCCGACCTTGCCGAGCGCGCTGAACAGCTTGATCGCCGCCGGCCCGAGCTTGATCGCAACCACGATCGCCACCACCGCGAGCAAAATCGCTCCGAAGATGCCGCATTTGTTCCGCCGTGCTTGGGAGGTCGTGACGTGATGGGGTGGACGGCCCCCGCACCCAGGTAGGTGTGTAATGATGTGGCTGTCGGAAGCCACGTCTAGAGGAGTCGTCCATGGCC
>LWDJ01000047.1:0-126 GCA_002083435.1 Proteobacteria bacterium SG_bin6
GCCGTTATGACAAGGACGAGGACGGCCGCATCACACGCGCCGAACTGCTCAGCCCCCGCCGCAAGGTGTTCGCCAAGCTCGATGCCAATGGCGACGGGGTGCTGAGCTTCGACGAATGGGTGGTGA
>LWDJ01000047.1:300-11389 GCA_002083435.1 Proteobacteria bacterium SG_bin6
CCCCTTCAGGGGAGAGGGTTGGGAGAGGGGGCCAAAAGCGTGCCGCCGTGCCCGGCAAACCCCTCACCCAAACCCTCTCTCCCGGAGGGGAGAGGGCTTTGCCGCGCCTCGCGTTGAGGGGAGAGGGCTATTGGACCCGGCTCGCGTGGCCCAAAATCCCTAAGCCGCCAGCCACCCCGCCAAAGCCTCCCGCGCCCGTGCGGTGTACAGCAGTTTGCGATCGGCCTTCTTGCTCTTGACTGTGATCGGCGGAAACAGCCCGAAATTCACGTTCATCGGCTGGTACGTATCGGCCTCGGCATCGCCGGTGATGTGCGCCAGAAGCGCGCCCAGCGCCGTCTCGCGCGGGGGTGGGGTGAGCGCGTGCCCCAGCAGCTCGGCCGCCGCGAACCGCCCGGCGAGCAGGCCGATCGCCGCGCTTTCCACATAGCCCTCGCAGCCGGTGATCTGCCCGGCGAAGCGCAGGCCCGGCCGCGCCTTCAGCCGCAGCGTCCGGTCGAGCAATTCGGGCGATTTGATGAAGGTGTTGCGGTGCAAGCCCCCCAGCCGCGCGAATTCGGCGCGCTCCAGCCCCGGGATGGTGCGGAAGATGCGCACTTGCTCCGCATGTTTCAGCTTGGTCTGGAAGCCGACCATGTTCCACAGCGTACCGCTCGCATTGTCCTGTCGCAGCTGCACCACCGCATAGGGCCAGCGCCCGGTGCGCGGATCGTCGAGCCCGACGCCCTTCATCGGCCCGTAGCGCAACGTGTCGACGCCGCGCTCCGCCATCACCTCGATCGGCATGCAGCCTTCGAAATAGGGGACATTTTCCCATTGCTTGAAGCTGCTCTTCTCGCCCGCCAAAAGCGCTGCGTGGAAGGCGAGATATTGCTCCTTGGTCAGCGGGCAGTTGATGTAATCGGTCCCATCGCCTTTCCCCCAGCGTGACTGGAACCAGGCCGTCTCCAGGTCGATCGTCTCGCGATAGACGATGGGGGCGATCGCGTCGAAAAAGGCGAGCGCCTCGGCGCCCGTCTCGCGCGCGATCGCCTCGGCCAGGCCCGGCGCGGTGAGCGGGCCGGTGGCGATGATCGCCGGCCCTTGCGGCAGCGTATCGACCCGTTCGCGCATGATCTGGATGTTTGGGTGGCGACTCAATGCCTCGGTCACGCCTTGGGCGAAGCCGTCGCGATCGACCGCGAGCGCCGATCCGGCGGGGACGCGGTGGGTATCGCCCTGCGCCAGGATCAGCGAGCCGAGCGCGCGCATTTCGGCATGGAGCAGCCCGACCGCGTTGCGATCGGCATCGTCCGAGCGGAAGCTGTTCGAGCAGACCAGCTCGGCGAGGTCGGCACCCTGATGCGCGGGCGTGGTATCGCCGCCCCCGCGCATTTCGGAGAGCTTCACCTTCAGCCCCGCCTGGGCGAGCTGCCACGCCGCCTCCGATCCGGCGAGCCCGCCGCCGATGATGTGGATGTCGTGGGTCATGGGCCGCGCTTAGGCGCCGGGCGGCGGTGGAGGCAAGCGGGCATCCTTCGCCCCAATTTCTCCCTTCCCCGGGGAAGCGAGGAAAGGCTTGGCGGTGCGCCCTTCATGGCGGATCAGGCGCGGCGCCAGCAGCGATGGTGGACGATCATTCAGTCCTCCACGCGCAAAGAGCTAACCCTTGTCGTCGTCACGCCCTGAAATCTTGGGCGGCGTCGGGGAAGGGTCCCACGTTCTTACCAAAGCATCACTCGCCCTAGGCCGGGGCGGCACCGCCAATTGGGATCGCTTCCGTTGATGCGCGGTCTGGCCAATTGCCGCGCGGCGCTTCGCCGCTTCCTTGCTTGGCCGATGCCGTTCGCTTCGCAGTGCCAAGACTTGCTCCTCGTCGACCAGGAATGTGGTCGAGCCTTCAAGGGGCTGGCACCAATCCAGCGTTCCCGCGCCCATCATCTTTTTCACGGTTGCAACGTTGGTACCGATAAGCTTCGCCGCATAGGCCAGCCTAAGCCAAGAACGGCTGTCGATCATATAGCGGTCTGTCGGCATCTCTTATCTTTGTGCACTGGCTCGCCTAGTTGCGCCGGCCCCTCCTCCCCTTCAGGGGAGGAGGCTGGGAGGTGGGGGCTGTATGCGGAGCGCGGCGCTTGTTGACCGCCCCCACCCCAACCCAGTTTTGGGTAAGCAGTCCCCCGGACTGCTTAGGTCTTGCCGGGGGCATGACCGACCCAAAGCTCCTAAAGGGAAGGGGCTATTCCGTACTTCCGTCCCTCATCATCTTCAGAGCGTGCCCCTCACAACAACCCCATCTGCCTGTCCTCATCCCCCTTGGCCGCCGCACTTTTCACCGCGTCGCGGCGCGCCATCGGCAGGTCGAGCCGGCGGGCGGGTTTGTTGGGATAGTCGAACAGTTCGGCGACGGTGATCACCTGCAGCCGGTCATCCTCGCGGTCGAGCAGGGGGTGTTTATATTTGCCGGCGGCGGCGATTTCGTCGCGCATCGGCTTGGTGGGGAGCGCGGTGCAGATCAGGAAGCCGAACTCGGCCTTCTCCCGCAGCCGATCCGAATTGAGCGTCGCCAGATCGCCGCGCGTGCCGGGGCGCGATTTCACCTGGAAGATCGCCTTGCCGTTGGTTTCCTTGTCGATCAGGAAATAGGCGATGCCGTCGATCCCGCCATCGGCGCCCTTCTTCTCATTGATCCGCGCCTGATTGTTGCTGAAGGTGAGGACGGCCCATTTCTCGAATTCCTTGCGCGTCTTGTCATCGCGGCGATTGGCGAGCGCCATCGCGCTTTCCAGATCGCGCGGCACGCCATCGAGCTTGATGCCCGCCTCGATCGCGGGCCATTCTTCGGGGTAGCGATCCTGGAGCCGCTTCAGGATCAGCGAGATCGACTGATAGGTGATGTCGATCCCGATCCAACGGCGATTTAGGCGCTGCGCGACGGCGACGCTGGTGCCGCAGCCGCAATAGGCATCGAGCACGGTGTCGCCCTCGTTCGAGGAAGCGCGGATGATGCGTTCGAGCAACGCTTCGGGCTTTTGGGTGGGGTAGCCGAGGCGTTCTTGGGCTTGGGAGTTGATCGGCGGGATGTCGGTCCAAACTACGCCCATGACACCGCCGTCCATTTCATTGAGATAGCGCTTTAGCTGAGGACGTTTGGTGGTGTTGTATGAGCCGTCCGAGTTAAGTGGATAAGCAATTCGCCCCTCGTCATGAAGGCGCTGCATAGTCTCCTTTTGATAACGCCACCCCATCGCCGGATAGGGAAACCCAAGCCAATCGTACATCATTTTTGGTCTGGGATTCGGGCTAGTCATGTTATCAAGTCGGTAAAGGCCACGGCCATCGCCATCGTCGTAACGATACTTTGTTGAGCGATACTCCTCTGAATGTGCTTCGCGTGGAGTGTTCCAAGTAAATTGGCGAGATTTAGTATAAAAGAGAATCACGTCAGCGACCCGACTCCACGTCTTGCTATCGCTATGAGTCGTGGTGCGTTTCCAAACAATCTCGTTCTGGTAATCCCCGCCCTGCCCACAGAAAACCGCATCCAGCACCAGCTTCAGATAGTGCGAGGCGGTCGGGTCGCAGTGGAGGTAGAAGCTGCCGGTGGGCTTCAGCACGCGGTGGATTTCGACGATCCGAAGCGTCATGTGGACGAGATAGGCGAGCAGGCTCCCGCGCCCGAGCACCTTTTCCAGCCCCCGGATCAGCTCGACGGTCTGCTCGGTCCAGCGGGTTTCGCCGGGGCGCGGGTTCAGCCGCGCGATATCGAGGATATAGTCCAGCCCCTCGGCGGCTTCGTCGCCCCAGTTCCAGGTATCGACGAACGCCTGCGCCTGCGCGCGATCCTCGCTGCCCTGGTTATTGTAGATCTGGAAATAGTTGCGCTTCGAATTGAACGGCGGATCGATGTAGCAGAGATCGACGCTCTCGGTGCCGATCTTGCGGCGGAGTACGTCGAGATTGTCACCATAATAGAGTTCGTTCCGCATCCTGGCCCCGCCTCCCGCGCCCTTCATGGCGCCATCGCGCGGACGCGGCAATAAGCTAGCGCGCCGTTGGTTGAAGCGGGCGCATCGCCCCCGAAAATGTTGCGCTGCCCTGGCGTATGGCGAGATACTGGGCTGCGGCCTGCGCCGGGGGAGTGCAACCCGGCTAGGCAGGGATTTCGCTGGTCGTGGATGGTCGTGCCGATGGCTCGGCTCCGGGGCTTGGCGGGGTTAGGGGGACCATGGCGAGACAGAACGTCATCTTCATCGCCGCGTTGATCGCGGGGGTGAGCTATTTCTGGGGCTTCCATCTGCTGCCGCCGGGCGCGGCACTCGCCGCGTGGAAGGGCGCGGGGGTGGGGTCGCTCGCTTTGTGGGCGGCGTTGAACCGCGCGCGGGGGATCGCGCTGGTGCTTGCTTTGGGGGCGCTGGGGGATGTGCTGATCGACGCGGCGGGGCTGGTCGCGGGCGCGCTGGCGTTCCTCGCCGGGCATCTGGTCGCGATCGGGTTCTACCGGCGGCATCCCCGGGCGGCGCTCTCGCCGAGCCAGCGCGCGCTGGTGTGGCTGCTGCCGGGCGCGGTCGCGTTCACCGCCTGGGCGTTGGTGCCGGACTCGACGCTCGCCTGGCAAGTAGCGCTCTACGCGCTCGCGCTGGGCGGTATGGCGGCGAGCGCCTGGGCGAGCGCTTTCCCGCGCTATTGGGTTGGGCTGGGCGCGATGGCGTTCGTCGCGAGCGACCTGCTGCTGTTCGCGCGGCTGGGGCCGCTCAAGGGCTCGGTGGTGCCCGATTGGGGGGTGTGGCCGCTCTATTTCGGCGGGCAGGCGATGATCGCCTGGGGCGCGGTGCGGACGTTGGGGCGAGCGCGGTAACGTCCCCACATCTTCCTCCCCGGCAAAGGCCGGGGAAGACGTAAGGAATTGACGGGGTTATCGGGGCAGCACCACCGCGCCATCCTCGCCGCGCTCGAGCGGCATCGCCGCGCGCACCGCGTCCATGGGCAGCGCAGCATAGACATGCGGGAACAGCGCCCCACCGCGCGAAGGCTCCCACTTCACCGCCTCGCCGAGCAGATCGAGGTCGATCGCCGCGACCCATAGCCCGGCCTGCCCTGCGAAATGCTTGTCCACCGTCTCGGTCAGCTGTTCGGCGGTGGAGAGGTGGACATAGCCGTCCGCCAGATCGATCGGCGCGCCCGCGAACACGCCCGCCGCGACGAAGCTCGCCCACTCGCCGCCGGTCAGCACCTTGTAGGCGGTGCTCACCGGCCATCCTCCGGGCCGGCGGCGCTGTCATCGCCGATGATCGCGCCGTCCTGGGGATCGGTCGCAACCGGCACGTCGGGCACGGCTTCCTCGTCCTCCTCGTCGATCAGCGCGGCGGAGACGACATGCTCCTCGGCGCCGACATCGAACAGCCGCACGCCAGCCGAGCCGCGCCCGATCACTCGCAGCGAATCGAGCGGCATCCGGATCATCTTGGCCTGATCGGTCGCGAGCATCAGCTGATCATCCTTCGCCGCCGGGAAGCTGGCGACGACCGCGCCGTTGCGGGCGATATTGTCGATATTGACGATGCCCTGGCCGCCGCGCCCGGTGCGGCGATACTCATAGGCGCTCGACAGCTTGCCATAGCCGTTCGCGCATACCGTCAGGATGAACTGCTCGCGCTGGGCGAGTTCGGCGAAGCGGTCCGCCGGCAGCGCCGGTTCGCCCTCGCGCTCGCCCTTCCACGGGGCGAAGCGGAGATATTCCTCGCGCTCCTCCTGGGCGGTGCCGACGCGGTGGAGGATCGAGAGCGAGATCACCTCGTCATCGCCGCGCAGCGTAATGCCGCGCACGCCCGTTGAAGTGCGGCTCTGGAACTCGCGCACTTCGTCGCCGGCGAAGCGGATCGCCTTGCCCTGGCGCGTCGCGAGCAGCACATCGTCATGCGCTTCCAAAAGCGCGACGCCGATCAGCCGGTCCGCCGAGCCATCCTCGAAGCGCATCGCGATCTTGCCGCCCGTCGGGATGTTGGTGAAGGCGTCCATCGAATTGCGCCGCACCGCGCCGAGCGCGGTCGCGAACATCACGTGGAGCTTGCCCCACTCCGCCTCGTCCTCGGGGAGCGGCAGGACGGTCGAGATCGTCTCCCCTTCGGCGAGCGGCAGCAGGTTCACCATCGGCCGCCCACGTGTCGCCGGACCGCCCTCGGGCAGGCGCCATACCTTCAGCCGATAGACCTTGCCGTGGGTGGAGAAGAACAGGACGGGGGTGTGGGTGGAGGTGACGAACAGGTTCGTCACCGCATCCTCTTCCTTGGTCGCCATGCCGGCGCGGCCCTTGCCGCCGCGCTTCTGCGCGCGGAACGCGTCGAGGCTGGTGCGCTTGATATAGCCCTGGAGCGTGACCGTCACGACCATCGCCTCGCGCTCGATCAGATCCTCGTCGTCGATCCCCTCGGCGGCGGCGGCGATCTGGGTGCGGCGCGGGGTGGCGAACTGATCGCGCACCTCGATCAGCTCGTCGCGCATCACCGCGTAGAGCTTGGCACGATCGGCGAGGATCGCGAGCAGATCGGCGATCGAGGCGGCAAGCTCCTTCAGCTCCTCGCCAATCTCGTCACGGCCGAGCGCGGTGAGGCGGTGGAGCCGCAGATCGAGGATCGCGCGCACCTGCTCGTCGGACAGGCGATAGCTGTCGCCCGCGATCTCGGTTTCGACCGCTTCGACCAGGCGGATATAGGGCAGGATTTCGCCGATCGGCCATTCGCGCGCGAGCAGCGCTGCGCGCGCTTCCGCCGGGCTCGCCGAGCCACGGATGATCCGCACCACTTCGTCGAGATTGGTGACCGCGATCACCAGCCCGAGCAGGATGTGCGCCCGCTCGCGCGCCTTGGCGAGTTCGTACTTCGCCCGGCGGGTGATCACTTCCTCGCGGAACTTCACGAAGGCGTCGATGATGTCGCGCAGGTTGAGCAGTTCGGGCCGGCCGCCGCGGATCGCGAGCATGTTCGCCGGGAAGCTCTGCTGCGCGGGGGTGTGGCGCCAGAGCTGGTTGAGCACCACATCGGGCGTCGCGTCGCGCCGCAGGTCGATCACGATGCGCACGCCCTGGCGGTTCGACTCGTCGCGAATGTCGGAGACACCCTCGATCCGCTTGTCCTTCACCGCCTCGGCGATCTTCTCGACGAGCGCGTTCTTGCCCTGCTGGTAGGGGATTTCGGTGAGGACGATCGCGCGCTTGTCGCCACGCCCCTCCTCGATCATGTGGCGCGCGCGCACGATGATCGAGCCGCGCCCGGTCTCATAGGCCGCGCGGGTGCCGGCACGGCCGAGGATGATCGCGCCGGTCGGGAAATCGGGACCGGGGACAATGTCGAGCAATTCCTCGCTCGAGGGCGCGGCGGCGCCCGACAGCGCCCGGTCGATCCACAGCAGACAGGCGTCGATCACCTCGCCCAGATTGTGCGGCGGAATGTTGGTCGCCATGCCGACCGCGATGCCGCCCGCGCCGTTGACGAGCAGATTGGGGAAGCGCGCCGGCAGCACGCTCGGCTCGCGCTCGGAGCCGTCATAATTGGGCTGGAAGTCGACCGTGTCCTTGTCGATGTCCGCGAGCAGCGACCCGGCGACCTTGGCCAGCCGCGCCTCGGTATAGCGCTCGGCCGCCGGCGGATCGGGGTCCATCGAGCCGAAATTGCCCTGGCCGTCGATCAGCGGCAGCCGCATCGACCAGTCCTGCGCCAGCCGCGCGAGCGCGTCATAGATCGCCTGGTTGCCGTGCGGATGGTATTTACCCATCGTGTCGCCGGTGATGCGGGCGCACTTGCGATAGGGCTTGTTGTAGAAATAGCCCGATTCCTGGCACGACCACAGGATGCGGCGATGGACGGGCTTCAACCCGTCGCGCACGTCGGGCAGCGCGCGCGAGACGATCACGCTCATCGCGTAGCTCAGGTAGCTCGATCGCATCTCTTCGACGATCGAGATCGGGGTAATGTCTGAAGGGTCGGCGAGCAGGGTCTCGTCGGTCAAGGTCGCGCGCTCTCGAGTGGCTTTATGACGGGAAGGTGACGACCCCCTAGCCGATGGCGCGCGGACGCGCCACCCCGTTTGGCATTTTAGCGGCCGGTATCGGCCCGTCCCTCCTCCCTGGAAGGGAGCGGTTGGGGGTGGGTCGATCAGGGGTCTGCGCCCGGTTCATGGGAAACCCGTTCCCATGCCCATGCCCATGCCCAAAGGACGTCCCACGCCATTTCAACCCGCCGCAACCCCTCCCTTTCGGGGAGGGCCCCTGCAGCGCGCGGACGCCCTATTTCTTGCAGGCGGTTTTGGTCGCGTTGCCCTTCTTGGAGCAATCATAGGTGATCGTCTTGCCGGTCTTGGTCTTGGTGGTGACCTTGTTGCGGCTGACGGTGGTGGTCTTGGTGGTGGTGGTCGCGGCCTTGGCCGGGGCGGCGGTGCCGGTCGTCGTCGTCTTGGTGGTTTTGGTCTCGGTCTTGGCGGCGGTCATCTGCGCGGTGGCGCTCGTGGCGAGCAGCGCCGCGCCGGCGGCGGCGATAAGCGAACGGATCATTTGCCTGTTCCTCTCCCACGGTGGCGGGGCACCACCGCTGGTCGTGAGAGGATCATGCCGAACACCGCCTGTCCAGCGCCCGGGCAATGAAGTTTTGGCAATCTTGTCTGGCGTTTACGGCGCGATTTCCTGCCCGTCCCAGGCGAACAGCTTGCCGCTGTCGGCCGCTTTCAGACCGTCGAGCAGATCGAGTAGCTGCACCGCCGCGCGATCGGGCGCGAACAGCTGGCCGGGCTTTACATTGGCTTGGAACGGCTTCGAAAGTTGCGTGTCGACGGTGCCCGGATGGAGCGCCACCACGATCCCTTGCGGATTGCGCCTTCTCTCCTCGATCGCGAGCGTGCGGATCAGCTGGTTGAGCGCCGCCTTCGCCGCGCGATAGCTGTGCCAGCCGCCGAGCCTGTTGTCGCTGATGCTCCCCACCCGCGCCGAAAGCGCGGCGAAGATCGTGCGGCGATCGCGCGGCAAGATCGGCAGGAAGTGCTTGGCGACGAGCGCGGGGCCGATCGCGTTCACCTGGAAATTGCGCGCGAGCCAGGCGGGGTCGAGCTCCTTCAGTGCCCGTTCGGGGCCGCGCTCGCCTTCATGGAGCAGGCCGGTCGCGACGAGCACCGCGTCGGGTGCGCCGCCGCGCGCCGCCTCGGTCGCGGCGGCGGCGATGCTCGCTTCGTCGGTGATGTCGATCGGCATGGCGCCCATAGCCTGTCGCGCGAAGCGGACGACGCCCACGCCTTCGCCGTCCAGCGCTTCGGCAAGCGCGCCGCCGATGCCGCCGCTTGCCCCGATCACGACCACTTTTTCCATCGTCCGCGCCGATAGGCCGCCCGCGCGCGCCATTCAATGCGCGTTCATGGCCCGAGGCGCAGGAGGCGCCATCGCTTGAACCCCTGCCACGCGCGGCTTAAGGCAGGCGCATCAGCGAGGGGCTGTTACAGGAGACGGACATGATGCGGATCAAGACCAAGGCCGCGCGCGCGGCGCTGCTGCTCGCCGGAGCAGGGGCGGTGCTGGTGCCCGGCGTGGCACTTGCGCAGAAGGACAAGAAGGGCGCGGCCGCCGATACGGCGCCGAAGGTGCAGCTTAGCGACGGCTTCCGCAAGGCAGCGCTGCCCGCGCAGAACGCGCTGCAGGCGAAGAACTGGGCCGAGGCCGAGCCGCTCGTTGCCGCCGCCGAAGCCGCGGTGAAGACCGATGACGACAAATTCTACGCGCAGCAATTCCGGCTGCAGCTGGCCGACGGCACGCTGGTGCAGCGCGCGAATGGCGACGCGAACATCTATGCCCAGGGCGAGGCCACGCTGATCGGGCCGCTCGACGCGCTGATCGCCAACCCCAAGCTGCCGCAGGACACGCGCGCGCGCTTCCTCTTCAAGCGGGGCCAGATCGAATATGGCGCCAAGCGCTACAAGGAAGCGATCGCCTTCTATGATCGTGCGCGCGAGGCGGGGTATAACGACCCCAACCTGGCGCTCAACATCGCCCAGGCGCGCGCCGACGGTGGCGATCTCGCCGGATCGGCCGCGGCGATCCGCGCGGCGATCGATGCCGAAAAGGCAGCTGGCCGTAAGGCGCCGCTCGAATGGTATCGCTATGCCCGCGCCAAGGTCGCCCAGGCGAAGCTGAACGCGCAGGTCAACGACTGGTCGTTGCTGATGGTGAAGGACTATCCAACCGCCAAGCACTGGCGCGAAGCGGTGCTGCTCTATGGCTTCAACGGCGCCGCCTCGCCCCAGCTCGACAAGCGCGCCAAGATCGATCTGTGGCGGCTGCTGCGCGTGAACAAGGCGCTCGCCGACCAGGGCGATTATGTCGAATATGCCGAGGATCTAGGCGATGTCGGCCTGGGAGCGGAGGCCAAGGCGGTGATCGACGAAGGCCGCGCCGCCGGCAAGATTCCTGCCGCTTCCGGTCCGGCCAATATGGTCTATTCGGAAGCGCAGAAGCAAATCGCGAGCGACGGTCCGCTCGATGCGCTCGCCAAGCGCGCCCAGGCGGCGCCCGCCGGTGGCCCGGCGGCGGCGACGGGTGACCTGGCGCTCGGCACCGGCAACTATGCCCGCGCGATCGAGCTCTACAAGCTCGCGCTCACCAAGGGCGGGGTGAAGGTGGACGAGGTCAACAGCCACCTGGCAATGGCGCAGGCGCTGTCTGGCGACAAGGCCGGCGCGAAGACGACCTTCGCGCTGGTGAAGACCCCGCCGCGTTCGGACATCGCCGCCTATTGGGTCACTTGGCTCGACCAGGCCGGCCCGACCGAACCCGGCAACGCTGGCGACGAATAAGCACCGCGGGCGGCGCGCTTTGGCGCGCGTCGCCCGCCGGCGCGGTGCTCAGAGCCTGTTTGGAAAGGCGCTGACCGCGCCTTTTTCAAACGGACGCTCAGGCGTCAGGCACCGGAATGCCCGGTAGCGCCTTGGTGGTGCGGATGGTGAGCGAGGTCTTGACGCTCGCCACGTTGGGCGCGGGCGTTAGGTGCGTGGTCAGAATTTCCTGGAACGCCTTCAGATCGCTCGCCACGATCTTCAGGATGAAGTCGATCTCGCCGTTCAGCATGTGGCATTCGCG
>LWDJ01000047.1:11424-11561 GCA_002083435.1 Proteobacteria bacterium SG_bin6
GATCGGCCTCGGCCTGGCTCTTCAGCGACACCATCGCGAACACCGTGATCGGATAGCCCAGAATCGCCGGATCGAGCGCCGCGTGGTAGCCGCGGATCGCGCCCGCTTCCTCCAGCGCGCGCACGCGGCGCAGGCAG
>LWDJ01000048.1 GCA_002083435.1 Proteobacteria bacterium SG_bin6
GGGGACGGTGCGCGCCGGCGCCTTTGCCGCGCGGCTGCCGCCCGAAAGCCCGGTCCTGACCAGCGGCGGCGGCGGCGCGACCGGCGGCGGCGGCGGTGCCACCTCGAAGCTGCGCAGCTCCGGCAGGATCATGCGCGACGGCGGCGCGGCGGCGCGGATCAGCTGAAGCAATGCGAGCAGCACGATCAGCAATAGCGCAAGACCAGCGCTCGAGATGCGCTGGTGCATCGTCACAGGGCGATAGTTGGTCGCCGCCAGCATCGTGCGATCATACCCAAAAGACCGCGCCTGTCTTGCGAAAAATAAACGTCGCGCGGCGCCTGTTTGGCAACGCACTCACCGCGCCGTTTTCAAACGGGCGTTCAGTCGCCGGTCGGCACCACGCCCGCCTTTTCGATCATCAACACCACCGATCGGCCGCGCGCGTGTGGGAAGTGCATCACCCCCTTGGGCACGGTGAATGCCTGGCCCGGCTTCAGGCTGACCATCCGGTCTTCCAGCTCGATGTCGAGCTGGCCTTCCATCACCATGAAGAACTCATCGGTATCGTCGTGTTTGTGCCAGTGGAAATCGCCGTCCATCACCCCAAGGCGCACCCAGGCGCCGCTCACCTCGCACAGGGTGCGGTTCCACCAAGGCGTCTGCGCCGCGCCGACCGCGGCGATGTCGAAATGCTCGCCCCCGCCGAACATGCTGCCGTCGGTGTCGATGTCATAGCGGTCTTCGATCTTTGCCATCCGGCGCCTCCATGGTAGTGCGCATCCACCTGTAACGGCAATTAGCAAAATGGCAATATACCTAATCGATGCGCTGAAAGCGCTGAGCAACGAACGGCGGCTGGAAATCCTGGACTGGCTCAAGGATCCCCGCGCCCATTTCCGCGAGCAGATTTGGGGCGATCTGGTCGAAGACGGGGTGTGCGGGTTGTTCATCGCCGAGAAGCTGGGCGTGAGCCAGCCGACCGCCAGCGAGCATCTGCGCGTGCTCGTCCAGGCCCAGTTGCTGGTCGCCAAGCGGATCAAGCAATGGACCTTCTATCGCCGCAACGAGACGCGGATCGCCGAGGTGAAGCGCGCGGTGGCGAGCGAGCTCTGACCGACGCGCCCGGCTCCGCGCATCGGGCGCCATCATCCTCGCGCGGCGGCGGGGCTCAACGCCCCGCCAGCGCCGCTTCGGCCTCCGCCAGCAATGTCGCGACGATTTCGGCGACCGGCTCCTCGCGTGTCACCATGCCGACCGACTGGCCGGCCATCAGGCTGCCCTGCTCGACATCGCCGTCGATCACCGCGCGGCGCAGCGCTCCCGCCCAGTAATGCTCGATCTGGAGCTGCGCGGCCATCATGTCGACCTCGCCCGCGTCGAGCGCGGCGGCGACTTCGCGCTGCTTGGCGGCGAAGGCTTCGGTGCCCGCGTTCTTCAGCGCGCGCACCGGGATCACCGGCAGGCGCGGGTCGATCTGCACGCTCGCCACCGCGTCGCGCGCATTTGCCCGGAAGAACGCCTTCTTGAAATTGGGATGAGCGATGCTCTCGGTCGCGCAGGCGAAGCGGGTGCCGAGCTGCACCCCGGCGGCGCCCATCTCCAGATAGGCGGCGATCGCCGAGCCGCGCCCGATCCCGCCCGCCACGAACACCGGCACCTCGGCGGCGACCGCCGGCAGGATTTCCTGCGCGAGCACCCCGGTTGCGACCGGGCCGATATGCCCGCCCGCCTCGCTCCCCTCGATCACCAGCGCGTCGACGCCCGAGCGGATCAGCTTCTTGGCGAGCGCGAGCGCGGGGGCGAAGCAGATGAGTTTCGCGCCAATGCCCTTGATCCGCTCGATCGCTCCCGCCGGCGGCAGCCCGCCCGCGAGGACGATGTGCGACACCTGGTGGCGGCCGCAAATGTCGATCAGCTCGCTGAGCTGGGGGTGGAGCGTGATGAGGTTCACCCCGAACGGGCGGCTGGTCAGCGCCCTGGTCGCCGCGATCTCGGCATCGAGCAGCGCGGGCGGCATCGCCCCCGCCGCGATCAGCCCGAACGCGCCGGCATTGGAGACGGCGGCGACGAGGTTGCGCTCGGAAACCCATGACATCGCGCCGCACAGGATCGCGCTGTCGCTGCCAAGGAACGCGGTGCCGCGCGCCATCAGCGCGCTCAGGCGCTCGGCGCCAGGGGAGGAGTGAGTCATGGCGGCGGGGCCTAGCGCCCGCGCCCCGGCTGAGGCAAGTCTGGCAGCGCAACGAACGGGGGGAAGCGATGCGGCTTGCTCGGCTGCGCGGCGTGTCACGCACGGTGTCGGCGGCGTTATGGGCGCCGCTCGTCGCCTCGACCGCGCCCGCCGCGCAGCGTTTCTGGGCACGCTGGCGCGATTTCGCGCGCGAGATCCTGATCGTGGTGCTGGGCGTGCTGATCGCGCTCGCCGCGCAGGAAATCGTCAATGGCTGGCACGACCAGAGCGCCTCGGCCGAGGCGCGCGCCAATATCCGCGCCGAGATCGCGGAGAATCTGGGTCGGATGGCGCAGCGCGACAAGACCCGCGCTTGTGTCGACGCGCGGCTGGCGGAAATCGCGGCATTCCTCGCCCGCGCCGAAGCGGGCGCGGTCCAGCCGGCGATGCGCTGGATCGGGCGCCCGCAGACCTGGCCGATGCAGCAGAACCGCTGGGATGCCGCCGCCAGCGCGGGCAAGGCGAGCCTGCTCACCCCCAAGGAGCAGGGCGATTACGGTGCCATCTATGCGAATACCCGCGATTTCCAGGCCAACGAGGCGGTCGAGCAGCTCGCCTGGGCGCAGCTGCGCGGCCTGGCCGACCAGGCGCGGGTGACGCCGCAACAGGCCGCGCTTTATCGCCAGGCGCTGCAAAATGCCCGCTACACGGCGTGGCTGATCAACGTGAACATCTGGCAGGCGAGCGCCGACGCGAAGAAGCTGCGGATCAAGCCGCACACCGATTGGGTCGGCTCGCGCGGCATCTGCATCGCGAGCGACACGCCGTTCGAGGAAGCAGTGCGGCAAACGGGCGCCAGCCAGCTCGGCGAGCCGCGCTAGAGCGGTTTTCGATCCGATGAAATCGGATCGCCGCTCTAGGCTTTTGTTCATCCGCGATTTCCGAGCCGGCAGGTGGTTCCACCTGCCTCGAAATCGCTCTAGCCGTCACGGTCTCGCCTCAGCCCTCCGCATCCAGCCCGTAAGCCGTGTGCAGCACGCGCACCGCGAGTTCGGTCTCGTCCTCGTCGATCAGCACGCTCACCTTGATCTCGCTGGTGGTGATCGCCTGGATGTTGATGCCGCGCGCGCCCAGCGTCTTGAACATCGTCGCGGCGACGCCGGCATGGCTGCGCATCCCCACGCCGACCACGGTGATCTTGGCGACGCGGGTGTCGTGCTTCACCGCTTCATAGCCGATCGCGCCCTGCGCCTTGGCCAGCACGTCGAGCGAGCGGGCGAGGTCGGCGGCGGGCACGGTGAAGGTAACGTCGGTCGATCCGGTCGAATGGGCGATATTCTGGACGATCATGTCCACGTTGATCCCGGCCTCGGCCAGCGGGGTGAAGATCGTCGCCACCGCGCCGGGTTTGTCGGGCACCGCGGTCAGCGTGATCTTCGCCTCGTTCTTGTCGTGGGCGATGCCGGTGATCAGCTGGCGTTCCATATCGAGTTCCTCTTCGCTCACGATCAGCGTGCCGCTGTCATCCCCGCCCGGCACGAACGAGGAAAGCACGCGCACCCGCACGCCTTCCTTCATCGCCAGCCCCACCGAGCGCGTCTGGAGCACTTTCGCCCCCACCGAGGCGAGTTCGAGCATTTCCTCATAGCTCACCCGCCGCAGTTTCCGCGCGCGGGGAACAATTCTCGGGTCGGTGGTGTAGACGCCGTCGACATCGGTGTAGATGTCGCAGCGATCGGCCTTCATCGCCGCCGCCACCGCGACCGCGCTGGTATCCGAACCACCCCGGCCAAGCGTCGAGACGCGCCCTTCGGCGACTCCCTGGAAGCCCGGGATCACCGCGACCTGGCCGGTCGCGAGCGCGGCGTTCAGCGCCTGCGTGTCGATCCCTTCGATCCGCGCGGCGCCATATGCGGTGTCGGTGTTGATCGGCAATTGCCAGCCGAGCCAGCTGCGCGCGGGCACGCCGATCGCCTGCAGCGCGATCGCGAGCAGCCCGCTCGTCACCTGCTCGCCGCTCGCCACCACCACGTCATATTCGCGGCGATCATAGAGCGGCGAGGCTTCGCGGCAGAAATTGACCAGCCGGTCGGTCTCACCCGCCATCGCCGAGACGACGACCGCCACCTGATGGCCGGCATCGACCTCGAGCTTCACCCGTTCGGCGACGAGGCGGATGCGCTCGATCCCGGCCATCGAGGTGCCGCCGAACTTCATCACGATCCGCGCCATGGGGAAGCGAAAATTCCTTCAGCTTGAAAGCCGCGCCTGATAATTGCGCGCGCTGGGGCTGGCAAGCGGCCCCGGGCGAAGGAGAATGCGCGTGGCGAGCCAATCGACGATCAACCCGGCCGAGGCGCTGCATTTCGGCCGCCTCGCCGCCGATTGGTGGAACCCCAAAGGGT
Source organism: Proteobacteria bacterium SG_bin6 (assembly GCA_002083435.1). Taxonomy (GTDB): domain Bacteria; phylum Pseudomonadota; class Alphaproteobacteria; order Sphingomonadales; family Sphingomonadaceae; genus Sphingomonas. The sequence continues at coordinate 4,558 of LWDJ01000048.1, forward strand.
CGTCGGCGATGCTCCACCGCCTGAACCCGGTGCGGCTGGGCTATCTGCGCCAGCTGGCGGACGCGCATTGGGGCGGCGACACGGCGAGCTTCGCCGCGCTCGCCGGCAAGCGCGCGCTCGATATCGGTTGCGGCGCCGGACTGCTGTGCGAACCGCTCGCCCGGCTCGGCGCGGCGGTGAGCGGGATCGACGCCGCCCCCGAGAACATCCACGCCGCGCGCGCCCATGCGATGCAGAGCGGGCTGCGGATCGATTACCGCGTCGGCGGTATCGAGGCGATCGGCGACGAGCGCTTCGATCTGGTGACGAGCCTGGAGGTGATCGAGCATGTCGCCAACCCGGCGGATTTCGTCGCGGGCCTCGCGCGGGTGCTGGCGCCGGGCGGGCTGCTGCTGCTCTCCACCCCCAACCGCACCTGGCTGTCCCGCCTGGCGCTGATCACGCTGGGCGAGGGGCTGGGGCAGATCCCACGCGGCACGCATGACTGGCGCCAGTTCCTGCCCCCGGCCGAGCTGACCCAGCTGGTGATCGACGCCGGGCTGCGCCTGATCGAGACCAAGGGCCAGCGCTTTTCGCCGACGCGCGGTTTCCAGCTGAGCGACGATCTGCGGCTCGATTATTTCGTGGCGGCGACCACGACCTAGTTCGACCTCAACCTGCGCCTTTCAGCGCGAGCGCCGTACAGAGCAGCGCGCCGAGTACCGCGAACAACTGCACCAGCGCCCAGTCGATCGCGCTCACCGCATCGGGATCGCGCCGCCGCCGCCGGGCGTGGTCGCGCTGATAGCCCAACATGCCCAGGGCGATGCACGCCCCCGCCAAGCTCCACAGCCCCGCTTGCATCCGCCGCGCCTCCTCGCCACAACCTCGCGCATCCGCTTTGGCCCAGGGAGTTATCATGCGCTACCTTCTCGCCTCCTTCGTCGTGCTCACCGCCGCCGGCGCGATCGCCGCGGCGCCCAGCATTGACCCCGCGCTCACCGCCGCAATCAAGGCGCCGACCCGCACCCCCGCCAATGTCGCGCGCGATAAATATCGCCACCCAGCCGAAACGCTCACGTTCTTCGGGATAAAGCCTGGGCAGACCGTGGTCGAGATCTGGCCGGCCGGCGGCTGGTATACGGAGATTCTCGCGCCCTATCTCGCCAAATCGGGCCGTTATGTCGCCGCCGCGCCGAGCGAGAAGGCGCGCGGCGGGGTGCAGAAGCTGATTGCCGCGCATCCGGATGCCTATGGCAAGGTGCAGTTCGCGACCTTCCCCTCCGCCGACGCGCCCGATCGCGTCGCGGCCGGCAGTGCGGATGTGGTGCTCACTTTCCGCAACGTCCATAACTGGATGGGCGGTGGCGCGGCGCAGGGCGCGTTCGAGCAGATGTTCGCGATGCTGAAGCCCGGCGGCGTGCTGGGCGTGGTGGAGCACCGCCTGCCGGAGGATGCCAAGGGCATTACCGAGGCGGAGAGCGGCTATGTGAAGCGCTCGACCGTGCTCGCGCTCGCGAGCAAGGCGGGCTTTAAGCTTGTCGGCGAGAGCCCGGTCAACGCCAACCCCAAGGACACGCACAACTACCCCAAAGGCGTGTGGACGTTGCCGCCCAACTATGCCGAAGGCGACAAGGACCGGGCGAAATATGCGGCGATCGGCGAAAGCGACCGGATGACGCTGAAGTTCGTCAAGCCCCTCAAGTGAGACGAAGCGCGGCGCTCTGTGTGATGAAGGGCGCCGCGCTGCGGTTTACTCGGTATCTTCTTCCAATCGCCGCGCGCGAATTGCCTTCCACGCCGGATCGGGACGATCATTCTTGATCAGGATCGCCTCGACTTCCTCGAATTCTTCCAGGCCGAGCGCCTCCGTGATGCCCATCGGGAAGTAGACATTCTCATCGGTATCGGCGCGGATCGCGAAGGCGCCGCGACCTTCCTCGCTGTTGGTAATGATGCATTTTGCCACGACTGCCATGGAGTTTCCTATCGTTCGGCGATGTTAGATGGCGATTGAAGCACGATAATATGCGGTAAATCTGATGCGCTGCGCGGCCGTGTTCGGGAAGCGGAGGGCGGGGGACATCTGCCTCCCGCCCGGATCAGCGCCTAGCCGAGCTTCTCGATCTTGGCCTGCAGCGCGGCCAGCTGCTGCTTGAGCTCGGCGATTTCCTCGTCTTTGGTTTTCTCCGCCTTGCGCGGCCCAAAGGCGGCGGTGGCGGCCTCGAACATTTCCATGTTGCGCTTGGCGATCTCGGCGAAGGGCGAATGGGCGAACGCGCCCTCCACCGCCGATTTGAACTGCGCCTGGTTGCGGCGAAAGCCCTCCATCGACGCTTCCAGATAGCCTGGCACCAGCGCCTGCATCGAATCGCCATACATCGCGATCAACTGGCGCAGGAAGCTTACTGGCAGCATCGTCTGGCCACGGCTTTCCTCTTCCATGATGATCTGGGTGAGGACATTGTGGGTAATGTCCTCGTCGCTCTTGGCGTCCACCACCTTGAAATCACGGCCGGCGCGGGTCATCGCCGCGAGGTGCTCAAGTGTGATGTAAGTGCTGCTTTCGGTATTGTACAAACGGCGATTAGCGTATTTTTTGATGATGACGACGCCGTCTTCAGCCTTGGCTTTCATGGCACATGAGCCCTCATATGGTTGATGCACCCATAACAGCATCGCTTGATGCACCGCAACACGGGCCCCGGCCACTGCCGCTGTTTCTTGAAATGCTGCGCCGCGAGACCGAGGCCGCGCCGGAGCGTCGCGCCGCGGCTTTGGCGGGCTTGGCGGCTTACCAGCGGGCGCCGCGCTTGCCCGCCCCCCCGTTGCCGCCACCGGTCGCGCACGCCGGTCGCGCGGTGCTGCGCGATTATGGCGGCGCGGGGACTCCAATCGTTTTCGTGCCCTCGCTGATCAACCCGCCCTACATCCTTGACCTCGGCGAAGAGACCGCGCTGCTGCGTTGGCTGGCGGGCGAGGGGTATCGGGTGCTGCTGGTCGACTGGGGCAGCCCCACGCCCGGCGAACCGACCGACATCGCCGGTCATGTCACCCAGCTGCTGCTGCCGCTGATCGGCGCGCTAGGCACGCCGCCTGTGCTCGCGGGCTACTGCCTGGGCGGGACGATGGCGGCGGCGGCGGCGTGCCTCGTGCCGGTGCGCGGCCTCGCGCTGATCGCCGCCCCCTGGCGCTTTCACGGCTTTCCGGCGCCGGCCCGCGCGCGGATCGCCGGACTATGGGCGGAGGCCGAGTCGCTCTGCGTGCGGCTGGGGCTGGTGCCGATGGAGGTGCTGCAGGCGGGCTTCTGGCGGCTCGACCCGGCGCGAACCATCGCCAAATATGAGCGGCTCGCGACGCTCGACCCAACCAGCCCCGCCGCCGCCGCCTTCATCGCGCTCGAGGATTGGGCGAATGGTGGCGCGCCGTTGCCCTATGCCGCCGGCGCCGAGCTGTTCGCGTTTTTCGAGCGAGACGATCCCGGCGCCGGGCGCTGGCGCGTGGCGGGGCGGGCGGTCGATCCGCACGCGCTATCGGTGCCCCGGATCGACTTTGTCTCGACGACCGACCGCATCGTCCCCGCCGCCTCCGCCGCGGGTTTCTTTGCGCGCCATGAATCCCGCGCCGGACATGTCGGAATGGTGGTCGGCTCGGGGCGCCATGCCGCTTTGTGGCATCCGCTGCGCGATTGGTTGGCGCGGATCGCCGAACTGCCCTAAACCCTGCCGTCAGACTCAACCATCGGAGCGTTCGACCATGACCGAGATCGTGATTTCCGCCGCCAAGCGTACCCCCGTCGGCAGCTTCAACGGCGCCTTTGCGACCGTCCCCGCGCACGAGCTCGGCCGCGTCGCGATCGAGGCCGCGCTTGCCGAGGCGGGCGTCGCCGGCGCGGACGTGAGCGAGGTGATCATGGGCCAGGTGCTCACCGCCGCGCAAGGGCAGAACCCCGCGCGCCAGGCGTCGCTCAACGCCGGCATCCCCAAGGAAGTGCCCGCCTGGGGGGTAAACCAGGTGTGTGGATCGGGGTTGCGCGCAGTTGCCCTCGGCTACCAATCGCTGATGAACGGCGATGCGACGATCATCGTCGCGGGCGGGCAGGAGAATATGACGCTCAGCCCCCACGCCCAATATCTGCGCGCCGGGCAGAAGATGGGCGACCTGCAGCTGATCGACACGATGCTGAAGGACGGGCTGATCGACGTGTTCAACGGCTATCACATGGGGATCACCGCCGAGAATCTCGCCGAGCGCTACCAGATCACCCGCGACGACCAGGATGCCTATGCCGTCGCCAGCCAGAATAAGGCGGAAGCGGCGCGGGCTGCGGGCAAGTTCCAGGGCCAAATCGCCCCCGTCACCGTGAAGGGCCGCAAGGGCGACACGGTGATCGACGCGGACGAGTATATCCGCGCCGGAGCGACGGTGGCTGGCGTGCAGGGCCTGAAGCCTGCGTTCAAGAAGGATGGCACCGTCACCGCCGCGAACGCGAGCGGCATCAACGACGGCGCCGCCGCTTTGGTGCTGACGACGCGAGAGGAAGCTGAAAAGCGCGGAATGCCGGTGCTGGCGCGGATCGCCAGCTGGGCCTCGGCGGGGGTCGATCCCGCCTATATGGGCATCGGCCCGGTGCCCTCGGTCAAGCGCGCGCTGGAAAAGGCGGGCTGGTCGATCGACGAGCTCGACCTGATCGAGTCGAACGAAGCCTTCGCCGCGCAATGTATGTCGGTGAACAAGGAGCTGGGCTGGGATCTGGAGAAGGTAAACGTCAACGGCGGCGCGATCGCGATCGGCCATCCGATCGGTGCTTCGGGCGCGCGCCTGCTGACGACATTGCTCCACGAAATGGCGGCGCGCGATGTGAAGAAGGGCTTGGCGACGCTGTGCATCGGTGGCGGCATGGGCATCGCGTTGTGCGTTGAGCGGTAACGCTTCGAGAACACTACGCTTTTTCGAGCGGCGCCCGGAAGCTCCGGGCGCCGCTTTCATTTATCAAAGTCATGCCGCGTTCATGTTGCAGTGCTGCAACAGTTTGCACTCTTTGTGCCCGCGAATGTGGCCGAACCCCAATTATCGCTTGTTTGCCAAGCGAAATTAGATTGTTTTGCAACGCGAACCCTTGGGGAAAAGGGTCATACGAAAACAATGGGGGTCCCTGGATGAAACTTTCTAAGCTGTTGGCCGCCACCGCTTTGGCAGGGGTCTTCTCCGCGTTGCCCCAGATTGCCTGGGCGCAGCAGGGTTCGGCGCCGAAGTCGGCGGCCGAAAAGAAGGCTGAAAAGGCTGAGAAGCCGGTCGATCCCGACCAGGATGAAACCAAGGACGTGCTCGTCACCGGATCGCGCATTCCGCGGCCCGCGTTTGAGGGTACTATCCCGGGGGTGACGATTTCGGCGGAGCAGCTTGAGGCGCGGTCGTTCACCAACATTCTCGACGCGTTGAACGACGTGCCGCTGGTTGGGCCGGGCGCAAGCCCTTTCGGGACCAACGGGGGTCAGCCCGCGAGCCTTGGCGCGTCGTTCGTCGACTTGCTTGACCTTGGCACGCCGCGAACCCTAACTCTGGTCAATGGTCGCCGTTTTGTGTCGGGTAACGCGGCATCGCTGTTCGTCGCGGGCAACGCTACTGGTGGCCAGGTCGACCTCAATGCGATTCCGACAGCTCTGGTTGAGCGTACTGACATTCTAACCGTAGGCGGCGCGGTCGCTTACGGCTCGGATGCGATCGCCGGCGTCGTCAACTTGATCCTCAAGGACAATTTCAAGGGTATCAGGGTTGGCGCGCTCTCGGGCGTAAACCAGCCTGGTGATGGACAAAATTACCGCCTAAACGCGGCCGTCGGCAAGAATTTCGCTGCTGGGCGCGGCAATATCGCGGCATCATTCGAATATGTTCGCGACGAAGCGCTTTATGGCGACCAGCGCCCGAACATCGCCGCGAACTTCATCGCGCCCACCTCATTCCGCAATGGTTCGGTTCGCAATGGTGCGTTCGTGCCTGGCTTTGATCTGGCCGCCAATGCCGGCGCCTTCCTCCCGGCGGCGTCGGACTTGGTGCCGAACAACATCGCCGGCCGGGGTTATCGCGGTGGTTCGATCATCGTTTCGGATGCCGGGGCCATTTTCGAGGCCAATGCCAATATCCGCAACTTCCTGCCGGCGGGCTTCCAGGGCATCGCGACCACCGACCCGCAAAGCCCGACGCTCTCGCCGAGCTTCCGTCCGCAGGTGCTGATCAACCAGGCAGGTAATACCAACCTGGTCCCCGGCACGCCAATCGCGGTCGGTACGGCCGGTTGCAGCCTCACGCTCGCGACGTTCTGCCGCTTCGCGCCGCAAACGCTGCCGGGTGCCAACGCGGCCCAGCAGACCCAGTTCGCGCAAGCGATCATCACGCGTTATGCGCCGACCTTCGCCGCTCAGGGCACCCAGGCGCAGCGCAACGCGCTCGCGCTCCAGTTGCTTCAGGCGAATACCCCAACGCCGCGTGAGTATCTGGCCGCCAACCCCAATACGAACATCAACGCGTTCATCGGTTCGTTCATCCCGAATTTCCTGGATGTCGCCAACCCGGACGCGGCGACCGCCGCCTTCCTGCCGCGCATTGCTGTACCGCTGCAGTTCAACGCGGCGGGCCAGATCGTGCCGATCACGTCGGCGATCCTCAGCGACCCCACCGACACGCCTAGCACGACCGGCGGCGCGGTAACGCCCGACGGCTATAACCCGGCGCGCTTCACGGCGCTGCGCGTTCAACAAGATCGCTATATCGCGAACGTCATCGGGCACTTCGACATTTTCGATAATCTTCGGTTCTATACCGAAAACCTGTACGCCCGGATTGACAGCTACGCGCCTCGCGCGGGAGCCAGCGCCAATACCATTGGCTCGGCGACTTCGGAGAATCCGGCTCTCGTCCTTCGCTTGTCGAACCCGTTCCTGACCGAGGCGAACCGCAACATTCTTCGCGCGGCAGGAGTAACCGATCAGTTCGTGATCTCGCGTACCAACCAGGACATTCAGGGCGAAAATCCCTCTTTCGTGACCAACGAAACGCTACGGCTCGTCAATGGGCTGAAGGGCAGTTTCAACGTTTTCGGGCGCAAGCTGAATTACGATATGTCGTTGACCTATGGCTTGGCCACGCTGCGCGGGTCGAGCTTCCAGATCAAGGATATCGAATACGCCCTCGCGCTGGATGCGGTGACCGGCCCTAACGGCCAGCCGATTTGCCGCGCCCAGATCACGCCGGGTATAGTTGGCACCACGCCCCCCGGTGTGGTCGGTCTTGAAGTGGTTCGCGAGCCTGGACCGGACGGTGTGTTGGTCGAGCGTACGATCCGCCGTACCGTCACTCAGGCGCAGGTGAATGCCTGCCAGCCGCTCAACGTGTTCGGGTTCAACCAAATGTCGCAAGCGTCCAAGGATTATGTCCTTGCGCGCACCGGTTTCCGTAACATCTCAGAGCAATATTTCGCGCAGGGCTCGGTCAACGGTACGATCTTCGATCTGCCGGCCGGTCCGTTCGCGTTCGCGGCCGTGGGCGAGTATCGTCGTGATCGGTTGGCATATGCCGCCGACGAGCTGTCTCGCACGGGCGCAACTCGCACGGCTGCGCTGGCATCGACCACCGGCTTCACCGAAACCTATGAAACCGGCGTCGAAGTCCGCATCCCTGTGTTCGGCAAGGACTTCACTTTGCCGTTCCTCCAGAATCTCGAACTCAATCCGGGCGTCCGTTTCGTGCGGCAAGACGGGCAGGGCGATGTCGTGCGGCTGCTCAACGGTCAGCTCGCGACCAACCGCGCCAATGGGAGCTGGAACACCATTTACACCTTGGGCGGCACCTGGCGCCCGGTGAAGGACGTCCTCGTCCGCGGCAATTTCACCCGCTCGATCCGCCAGCCCTCCGTCGTCGAACTGTTCCTCGGCGGTCAGCCCGCCTTCACGGGTGTGACCGATCCGTGCTCGCCCGCGAACATTACCGGTGGTGTGAACCCCAATGTCCGCCGTGCGAACTGTCAGCAGGCGGTCATCAACGCGGGTCTCGCCACCGACACGGCGGGTGCGACGGCCTTCCTGGCGAATTATGTGCCCTCGGGCGCGGGCATTCAGGGCAATTTTACCGGCTCGCCGGGGTTGCTGCCGGAAAAGGGTACGAGCTGGACCGTGGGCGGCGTGATTTCTCCGCGCTTCATTCCCGGGCTGACCGCTTCGGCTGACTATATCAACGTTGAGGTGGCCAACCAGGTTATCCCGACAACGATCGCCACCGCGCTCCAGGTTTGCTACGACAGCACGACCTTTCCGAACACATCCGGGCAAGTCGGCGTGAATGTGTGCGACTTTTTCAACCGCATCCCGGCCGGGCGTGACCGGCAGTTCGAGGTCGACAACGGCTTCAATTCGGGCTTTATCAACCTCGGCGGCATTCGTGTCCAGGCGGTCAATGCGACACTTCAGTACGACATGCCGATCGACAAATGGCTGAAGAACCCGAAACTCGGCAAGCTGAACTTCTATGGTAACCTTTACCACCTGATCAGCTATCTCAACAGCCCGACCGGTACCTTCACCGACGGTCAGCAAACCGCTGGTTCCTTCGGACGTCCGCAGTTCGAACTGCAACTGCGCGGGCGATATGAGAACCAGGGGTTCTTCTGGCAGTGGGTCTGGAACTGGCAGAGCCGGACGCGGCTTTTCTCCGCGGGCGCTCCCGTGCCCGGCACGCAGACCGCCAACGAAGTGCAGGATTTGTTGATCGTTCCTGCCTTTGGTACGCACAGCACAACGATGGGCATGTTTATCGATGGCCAGCGCCGGTTCAGCCTGCAGCTGACGATCAACAACGTGTTCGATACGCAATATGTCGGCGGCCTACCCCAAGCTTACGCGTTGGGCGGCAGCAACATCGACAATTTCGGTCGTCGTTTCCTGTTCTCGACCAATATCCGCTTCTAAGCGGGCTATTAAGACTGGCGAGGCCCCTTGCGCGAGCAGGGGGCCTTTTTTCACCCCCAAACCCGCTCGAACCGCGCCCCAAGCCCGGTGAGCAGCTCATATTGCGAGCGCCCGCTGGCCGCAGCGAGTTCGGGCAGGTCGAAATCGAAGCGGACCCAGTCGCCCGCGCGCAGATCGGGCGCCGCGCGCAGATCGAGCGCGATCAGGTCCATCGAGACGCGGCCGATCACCGGCAATATGGCGCTTCCGGCGAAGGCGCGCCCGACATTGCCCAACGCCCGCGGATAGCCATCCGCGTAGCCGAGATTGGCGATGCCGACCGGCATGTCCTCGGCGGCGCGATAAATGGCGTTATATCCGATCGCGCCGCCCGCGCGGAGCAGGCGACGTTGGAGCAACTCCGCCTCGGGATGAGCGACGGGACGGATCAACCGGCCGAACTCCGCGCAAGGTATCCCGCCGTAAAGCGCGAGGCCCGGGCGGACGAGGTCGAACGCAAAGCCCGGCCCCAGCGCGATGCCGGCCGAATTGGCGAGGCTGTAGCGTTCGGCCGGTAACGCCCCGGTGATCGCGGCGAAGGCAGCGCGCTGCGCTTCGTTGTCGGCGACATCTTCATCGGCGCGAGCGAGGTGGCTCATCAGCGTCGCGATCTCAAGCCCCGCCGCCGCGTCCAGTGCGTCTCGGTCGAGGCCCAGCCGGTTGATGCCGGTGTCGACCATCACGTCGCACGGCCCGCCGCCGCTCGCCCGCCACCGACCAATCTGCTCGGGCGAATTGAGCACCGGCCGGGCGAAGGGCAGCGCTCGCGCGAGCGGCAGGTCACCTTCCCGCACGCCGTGGAGCACCGATACCGCTAGGCCGAGCGGGGCGAGCTCGGCAGCTTCGGCCCAAGTCGCAACGAAGAAGTCGCGGCACCCCGCCTCGGCCAGCACCCGCGCGACGCCAAGCGCGCCCAGGCCGTAGCCATCCGCCTTCACCGCCGCGCCGCACGCCGTACCGGCCATCGCGGCGAGCGCGCGCCAATTGTGCTGAAGCGCGGCGCGATCGAGCGCCAGTCGGAGCGGTGCGGTCATCGCCTTCAGCGTTACCCGGCGCCCAAGCGCGGCGCTACCCCTGTTGCGCTACCCGTTCATCGCGCGGCTCCTTCAGGAACATCACGGTGACGACAAGCGCCATCGCCACCACCGCCCAGCTATACCAGAGCCCGGCATAGGGATCGCCGCTGCGCGCGACCATGTATTGGCTGATGAACGGCAGGAATCCGCCGAAATAGCCGGTGCCGATATGATAGGGGATGGACATTGACGAATAGCGGATGCGCGCCGGAAACAGCTCGGTCAGCAGCGCGGCGACCGAGCCATAGGTCATCCCCGAGAGCGCGGTGAGGAGCAGGATGCACAGCAGGATCACGGCGATCCCGCCCGCGCTCGGCACCACCGGCGTCAGCCGATAGCCCGCGCGGGTGAGCGCCGCGTCGAGCGCCGCCGCGCTGGTGTCGCTTACCGGCTCGTCACCGATCGTCACCACCGTCACCGGGGCGCGGTGCGTGGTATATTGCACCCCCTTTTTCGAGAAATAGTCGAGCAGCCGCCCGCAATCATCGGCCTGTTGCTTCTGAAACGGACTATAGGCGCAATGCGGCCCCGAGACGACGACCGGCGCGCGCTTCGCCGCCTCGGCCAAACCCGGATTGGCCGCCTGCCCCATCACCCAGAAGATCGGGAACAGGGCGATCAGCGTCAGCGCATAGCCGATCACGATCGGCTGCTTGCGCCCCACCTGGTCCGAGAGCCAGCCGAACAGCACGAACCAGCCGAGCCCTGCGAGCGCGCCCGCGCCGACGATCAACTGCGCGGTCGTCTCTTCCACCCGCATCGTGCCTTGCAGGAACGCGAGCACGCTGAACATCGCCGTGTACCAGATCACCGTCAGTCCGGCGGCGATGCCGAACAGGGCGACGAACAGCCGGACCAGATTGCCGGGGTAAGTGAAGCTCTCGACGAACGGGTTCCGGGCGGTCTCCCCCGCTTGCTTCATCGCCTTGAACACCGGGCTTTCGGACAGCTTCAGCCGCATCCACAGCGACACCGCGAGCAGCGCCAGGCTGAACAAGAAGGGCAAGCGCCACCCCCAGGCCTGCCAGGTGGCATCGGGCAGCGCGAGCTTCGCCAGCAGGACGACCGCCAGGCTGAGGATGAACCCGCCCGCGACGCTCGCCTGGATGAAGCTGGTGAAGAAGCCCGCGCGGCGTGGCGGCGCATGTTCGGCGACATAGATCGCGGCGCCGCCATATTCACCGCCCAGCGCCAACCCCTGGAGGATGCGCAGCATCAGGATGATGCCCGGCGCCCACAGCCCGATCGTCGCCGCCGAGGGCACGAGGCCGACGCCCGCGGTGGCCAGGCCCATCACGGTGATGGTGACGAGGAAGGTGTATTTGCGCCCCAGCCGATCGCCCAGAAAGCCGAACAGCACCGCCCCCAGCGGGCGGAAGCCGAAGCCGACCGCGAAGCCGGCCCAGGCTAGCAGGGTCTGGATGATCTCGCTCCCTGCGGGGAAGAAGGTGCGGCCGATAATCCCCGAGGCGGCGAGTGTGCCGTAGATGAAGAAATCATACCATTCGAACACCGTGCCGAGCGACGACGCGGTGATGATCATCCGCATGTCGCCCGCGCTCGGCTCGGCCTGTGCCGCGACGCTCGCCATTCAGTCCCCCTTGTGCCCCGCGTGGGGCGGGGCTCTTCTCGTTGGGCGATACCCTAGAGCCGTGGGGGACTTCTGAAAAGCGGGGGCGCCTATGCGGGCTTTTGGTTGAGCATCCGGATGATGCCCGAGAAATCGAGCCCGGCATGGCCGGCATCGGCGAACGCCTGATAAAGCTCGGCGGCGCGCGCGCCCATCGGCGTCTGGGCGCCCGCACCAAGCGCGGCCTCCTGCGCGAGTTTCAGGTCCTTCAGCATCAGCGCGGCGGCGAACCCGCCCTGATAGTCGCGATCCGCCGGCGTTTCGGGGCCGACGCCGGGCACCGGGCAATAGCTCGTCATCGACCAGCTCTGCCCGGAGGAAACACTGGCGATATCAAAGAATTTGTCCGTGGCGAGCCCCAGCTTCTCGGCGAGCAGGAAGGCCTCGCACGTCGCAACCATCGTCGCGCCTAAGAGCATGTTATTGCAGATTTTTGCTGCCTGCCCCGCGCCGTTCGCGCCGGCGTGGATCACCGCCTTGCCCATGCTGGCGAGCACTGGTTCGGCGCGCTCGAAGGCGGCGTCGCTGCCGCCGACCATGAAGGTGAGCGTGCCCGCCGCCGCCGCCGCGATCCCGCCCGAGACCGGCGCATCGACCGCGACCAGGCCCTTGGCCGCCGCGCTTTCCGCCACCGCGCGCGCCGTGGCGACGTCGATCGTCGAGCAATCGATCAGCAGCGTGCCCGGCGCGGCGGTGGAAAAAACCGCTTCTTCATAGACTTGCGCGACATGCCGGCCGGCGGGAAGCATGGTGACGATCACCTCGGCCTCGGTGGCGGCGGCGGCGGCTGAATCGGTCGGCAGGCAGCCGGCGGCCTTCGCCCGGTTCAGCGCGTCGCTCGACAGATCATAGGCGCGCACGTCGTGCCCCGCCTTGGCGAGGTTGGCGGCCATGCCGCCGCCCATATTGCCCAAGCCGATGAAACCGATGCGTGCCATGCTGCTCTCCACGATATGTTTTGGCCGCAATAACGCCCGCGCCGGGCAACGCCAGCCCCGCCCACGCCCCGCTAGGGCAACGCCGCGGCGTAGCCGCGCGCTACCAGGTGCCTCTCAACCCGCCCCGCGCGCAGCCGGGCAACCAGAATCGCGAGCGCGGCGTCGCAATCGTGTCGCCGCCCGCACAGGAAGATGTCGATCGCCGCATAACCGCGTTCGGGCCAGCTGTGGATCGAGATGTGCGATTCGGCGAGCAGCGCCACCCCCGTCACCCCCGCGCCCGGACCGAAGGCGTGGAGCCGCACGTCGAGCACGGTCGCGCCCGCCGCCGCCGCCGCGTCGCGCAAGGCCCCTTCGATCAGCGCGGCGTCGTCGAGCCCTGAACAGCCGAACAGATCGGCGAGGAGATGGCGGCCATCGTAACTCATAACAGGCTTTCGAAACGGTGGCCGAGCCGCGCCATCGCCGCCTCCGCCGCCCGCGTTCCCTGATAATGCGCCTCTTCGAAGAGCGAGAGGCCGGAGACATCCGAATGCGCCAGATAGAGCGGCGGCGCCGGCGCAGGGCGCGCGCCCCACAGGAAGCCGGGCACCGGGCGGATCATCGCATGGCCCCAGCGCCACAGGTCGATCCGGCGGATCGCGCCGGCCAGCTCGGGGTTCATCGCGAGCAGATCGTCGCGCACCAGCCGCTTCCACGTGGCGGCGGGGGTTTCGAGCAGCCGGCGGCGGGCGGCGGCGGGGTCTTCGCGCGACAGCGGCTGATACCAGGTGAGCACGCTCGGCCCATCGCGCCCCGCGCTCTGGTGGGCCGCGACGACATAGCCGAGCGACTCGCTCGTGCTCGACACATTGTCCCAGGCGAGCGGCACGCCCGGCCCCTGCGGCAGCCGGTCGACCGTGACGTTCGCGACCAGCCAGGGGGCATAGCTGTGCCCGGCATCGTCGATCTCGTCGCTCAGCCGCGCGGCGACGAAATGGGGGAGGGCGAGGATCACGCCTTGCGCCTCGGTCCGCACGGTTTCGCCGCGCGCGACATCGAAATGATCGACCGTCATCCCGCCGCCCGTCATCGCGCCGCTCGTGCGCGCGACGCGGTGGATGATCCGCCCCCCTGCGATCCGGTCCGCGAAGCGCGCCGCCATCAGCGCGGCCAGCCGGCCATTGCCTTCGGGCCAGGTGAGCTGATTGTCCTCGCTGGCCCTGGCCGCGAAGCCGCGCCGCCCGGCGAAATAATGCAGCCCCGCCCAGGCCGAGACATGGTGCGGCTCGCAGCCATAATCGTCGCGCATCGCATAGCGCAGATGCGCGCGCAGCACCGGCGCGGTGAAGCCATGCGCATCGAGCCAGGCGGTGAAGGGCTGGCGATCGAGCGCGCGCAGCGCCGGATCGCGGCTGCTATAGGCGATCGGCGAGGCGAAAGCGGGCCGGCCATCGCCGCCCTTCAGCGCGCGCAGCCGCGCCATTTCGCCCTCGAACGCGGCGATCTGGCGACGATCCTCCGCCGGCACGCCGGTGCGCGGGATCAGCCCTTCCTGCCATTCGCCCTGCCAGAACAGCCGTTCCTCGAGCTCGGCGGTGAGCTGGAAGGGATCATAGACCGGGCGGCCATTCTCCTCGCCCACCACCATCCCGAATTGCCCAAGCATGTGGCGCAGCGCGCGCGCCTCTTCATTGGGCACCGGCAGATAATGCGCGCCGAGCGGGAACGCGCTCACCGCATTGCGTCCGGCGCGGGCATTGCCGCCGACCCGGTCTTCGAGTTCGAGCAGGCGAAAATCGGTGAAGCCCGCCTCGGCGAGCCGCCACCCCGCCGCCAGCCCCGCGACCCCACCCCCGGCGATCAGCAGCTTCACGCGCTCGCTGCGCACGGGTGGCGGAAACTTGCCCTGGCGCAGCCGGTGCCCACGCGCGAGATCGGCACCGCCGAGCGCGCCCTCGGGCATGGGTTCGGCGACCGCCGCCAGCCCCAGCCCGGCCGCGCCCAGCGCCGCCGCGCCGCCGCCGATCACCGCCCGGCGGCTAACCCTCATAACGCCCCCAGGCATCGGCGAAGGCGCGCACCAGCGCCTGATTGTCCAGCCGGTTCACCGGGGTCGCGCGCCGCGCCATGTCGGGCGGGAAGTCGAACAGCCGCGCTTCGGTGCCGGCATCGAGGAACTTGTTGCCCGCCAGCAGCCGGGGATGATCGGGGATGGGCGAGAGGCTCGCCAGCACGAAGCCCCATTCGCCGAAGCTCGGCACATAGGCGTGATAGGCGCGGGTGCGGAAGCCCGCCGCTTCCAGCGTGGTCGAAACCGTCCAGAAGGCGCCGGGCGCGACATAGGGCGAGGTGCTCTGCACCACGATCACCGCGCCGGGGTTCAGCCGGGCCTTCAGCGCGCGGTAGAAGCTTTCGGTGTAGAGCTTGCCCACCGAATAATCGACCGGATCGGGGAAATCGACGATCGCCGCGTCGAAGCGCGCAGCCCCCGCGCGCACCCAGCGAAAGGCATCGGCATTGATCAGCGTGAGGCGCTTGTCGCTCAGGCTCCCCCGGTTGAGCGCGGCGAGCGACGGGGTGTCGCGGAACAGCCTGGTCACGGCGGGATCGAGATCGACCAAGGTCACGTGCCGCACGCCCGGCCAGCGCAGCACCTCGCGCGCGGCGAGCCCGTCGCCGCCGCCCAGGATCAGCACGTGCCGGGGGTCCGCCACCCGCCCGAGCGCGGGATGCACCAGCGCCTCGTGATAGCGATGCTCGTCGCGCGAGGCGAATTGCAGATTGCCGTTCAGGTACAGCCGCAGATCGTCGCCGCGATGCGTCAGCACCACCCGCTGATAGGGCGAGGAAACGGCATAGACGATCGGCTCCTGATAGCTCGCGACCTCGGCCCAGCGCTGCAACCGATCGCTCGCCATGAACCCGGCGACCAGCGCGGCGAGCACCAGCACCCCGATCGCCTTTTCCACCGCATAACGGCGCGGCAGCAGCGCGAGCAGCGCCAGCGCGACGCCCGCGTTCAGGATGCCGAACAGGAAGCCGGTGCGGATCATCCCCAGATGCGGCATCAGCAGCAGCGGGAAAGCGAGCGAGGCGACCAGCGCGCCGACATAATCGAAGGTCAGCACGCTGGAGACGGTCTCGCGAAAGTCGAAGCCCTTCAGCAGCCGCATCAGCAGCGGGATTTCGAGGCCCACCAGCAGGCCGATCAGCAGCACCAGCCCATAGAGCGCGACCCGAAACTGCTCGACCAGCGGAAAGGCGAGGAACAGCGCGGCGGCCGAACCGCCGCCCAGCAGCGCGATCAGCAGCTCGACCCGGACGAACAGCCGCAGCGCGTCGCCCCGGGCATAGCGCGAGCACCAGCTGCCCACGCCCATCGCGAACAGATAGGTGCCGATGACGGTGGAGAATTGGGTGACGCTGTCGCCCAGCAGATAGCTGGCCAGCGTGCTCGCGAGCAGTTCATAGACCAGCCCGCAGGTCGAGACGACGAACGCCGAGGCCAGCAGCGCGGCGGTGCCGGCGCGCGCGCGCAGCGCTGGCGGGTCGGCGTCAGCCATGCACCGCCGCGGCGACGATCAGCGCGAAGCCGAGCGCGACGAACCCGGCGAAGGTCGCAACCGCCAGATTCTGCTTCTGGTGGATTTCTTCCCACAATTTGCCCGGGGTCAGCGCGTCGAACACGAAAAAGCCCACCGCGAACACCACGATCCCGACCACCGCATAGACCAGCGTGCCGATCAGTCCTGCCCAGTTGATCATCGCCCTTGCTCCCTGTTTGTGCCGCCTATTTGTGGCGGGGACCGCCGACATAGACGAAGCCGCCGCTCCCACCCCCCCGCGCGCGGCCGCCATCGGCGAAAGGCGACCAGGCATAATAGCCCGAGAGCAGGAACAGCGCGACGACGCCCATGCACCACAGCGCGAAGAAGAAGACGCGGGTGTTCATCTCGTGGCCCGCGAGCAGTTGATCCCGTCACCCCGGGCTCGACCCGGGGTCTCGCTGCCTCGCGCCGAGCGCAACAAGCGGGAGCGGGGGTCAAGCCCGGGGTGGCGGCAAAAGATCGGGGGCGAGGCGTATCGCTCAATCATCATCGCTGTTACTCGTGAACATCGCCGCCAGCCCGGTGCGGCCGACATCGCTCTGATCCTGGCGGGCCTGCTCGAAGCGGATGTGGCGGAACAGGAACCAGCCGAACGGCAGCGCGATCAAGAGCGCGGCGAGCAGCCAGTTGCCGAACAGCGCACCGCCGCTCACCGCCTCCAGCTCCACCTGGGGCTGGCCGGCGAGCCGCCAATCCTGGCCGAAGGTGCCGATCACTTGCGAGGTGTCGCTCCAGCGATTGCCCTTATAGTCCACCACCAGATCATAGCTGCCCGCCGGCACGCTCGCGACCGAGACGCGCGCGCCGCCGCTGCCCTCGCTCCAGCTGCCGTCGCTGTCGACGCCGTGATAGCGCTCGGCGGCCGCCCCGGCTTCGTAGCGCGCCTGGGTCTTGCGATCGACCAGCGCGTAATCGAGATCGACCCAGCCATTGTCGACCGCGGGCACCCGCGCGCGGATCTGCACCTGCTGCCAGGGGGCATGGAGCGTGACCGGGCCGATCGTCGCCGATTGCTCGCGCCCGTCGGCGGCGATCGGCAGCGTCGCGCGCGCGAGCGTTCGCCCGCCCGACAGCACGATCATCGCGACGAACGTGAACAGCAGCGAGGCGGCGGCGATCCAGCCGATCGGCGCGATCGCGCCGCGATAGGGGGAGGGCTGATGCGGCAGCGGCGGCCAGGGGTCGCGCGGCGCCGCCACCCCGAACGCGGCCTCGGCTTCAGCCGCGGTGAGCAGGCGCAGCACCGTCCAGCTGACTTCCTGCTCATTCTCCTCGCGCGAGAGCATCAGGCCGGGGGCGACCCAGCTGTCGCTCTTCACCCGTTCGCCGCGCTTCACCCGCCAGTAGAATTCGCCGACCACCGCATCGACCTGCGCCCGGCCACCCACGAAGAACCGCTCGAAGCGCGTGTCGCCGACGCGCAGCCCGCCGCCATCATGGCTTGGCGTCTGGGTGAGCATCTCGCCGAAGCTCCAGCCGCGCCCGTCCCACATCAGCCAGCGATAGCCGTGATAGGGGTTGAACAGCAGATATTCCTCCCAGGGGTAGCTGCCGCCCTCCGAGCGATCGAGATGGCCGATCGCCTCCCATTCGATCCCGTCGATGCGCCCGCGCGTGCCGAGCGGGATGGCGAGCCGCCCCACCGCCTGCTGATAGCGCTGGAGCAGCCGCACCTCGCCCTGGCTCACATCGAGCAGGCTGCCGCAATATTCGCACGCGACCGTGACGGTATAGCCCGCCGCGCGCAGCGAAACGGTGCCGCCGCAATTGGGGCAGGCGAGCGCTTTGACGGCGGGTTGCGCGCTCATGCGGGGCACCTGTTACCGCGCATAGTCGGGCAGCGCCCAGCCTTCGATCGCGCGCAGGTCGCGCGGGGCGAGCTCGGCGAGGCTCACATAGCGGCCGACATAAAGGCTCGCTTCCTCGCCGTCGCGCTGCAGGCTGGCGGCGGCGCCGCTCTCGCTGCGCAGGTCGACGCTGTAGATCCGCCAGCCGGTGGGCGCGCGGAACGGCAGTTCGCCCTCGGCGGCGAGGCATTCCACCTCGCGCGCGTCGCTCACCAGCATCACCTCGCCGTCCACTTGGACCTTGGCGCCGATGATCGCCTCGCTCCCCTTGGCGATGCCGGCGCCCCAGGGCGATCGGATCGCGCTCAACGGCACTTCGCGGGTGAACAGATATTGCCCCATCGCCTCGCCGAGCCAGCCATGCCCGCCATCCTGGAACAGCATCAGCCATTCGTTCCAGCTGCCGTCGGTCCAGCCCCAGCGGATGCGCCCGATCACCTCGAACGCCTGGCCGTCGAGCGTGCCGCGGGTGCCGCGCTGGATCGGCGACACGTCGAACGGCAGCGCCGCGACCTCGCCCGCCTGCTCGATGCCGGCGTCGGTGCGCACCAGCAGCGTGCGGCAGGTGTCGCACACCCGCGCGGGAAGGGCGGGCGATGTGAACACCACGTCCGCCCCGCAATGCGGGCAGGGGAGATGGAGCGCCATTGGCCGCCTACCTTCGCGATCGCCCCGTTCAGCGGATGCGGCTGAGCAATTCGGCCTTCTTGGCGTCGAACTCGGCCTGGCTGATCGCGCCCAGCGTCATCAGCTTGTGGAGCTTTTCGATCTGCGCGAAGGCATCCTCGCCCGGCGCGCCGCCACCGCCACCGCCGCCGAGCGCCCCCGCCATCTGCTGGCCGATCGCCATGCCGGCGGCGGCACTTGCGCCGACCCCGCCGAGGCCGCCGGGATTGCTTGCCGCCGCCTCGATCGCGTCCGCCGCCTGGAACTTGGCGTAGCGATCGAGATCGCCGACCACGCGCATCGAGCTCGCCTTGTCGAGATAGGCCTGCACTTCCTCGGGCAGCGACACGCTTTCCACGAAGAAGCTGGGGCAGGCGAGGCCCCATTGCTTGAACGCCGCGTCCACCGCGTCCTTCAGCCGGTCGGAAAGCGCCTGCTGGTTCGCCGCCATGTCGAGGAAAGCGATTTCGCCGCCGCCCAGCGCCGTCGCCATCGCGGACGCGATCACGCCGCGCAGCTGGCCTTCGACATCGCTGACGCGCAGATGTTCGGTGGTGCCCATCAGCTTGGTCGCGAACACCGCGACATCATCGACGCGGAACGAATAGCTGCCAAAGGCGCGCACCCGCAGCGGACCGAACTCCTTGTCGCGCACCGTTACCGGCTGGGCGGTGCCCCATTTCAGCCCCGCCTGCTCGCGCAGCGAGAAGAAATAGACATCCGCCTTGAACGGGGATTTGAAGCCCTTGTCCCAGTTCTGCAGCGCGGTGAGCAGCGGCAGGTTGGCGGTGTTGAGCGTGTGCTGCCCCGCCTTGAACACATCCGCGATCTGGCCTTCGTTATAGAAGAAGGCGATCTGCCCTTCGCGCACCGTCAGCTGCGCGCCGTTCTGAATCTCGCGGTCCTGCATCGGATAGCGGATGCCCAGATCGCCGGGTTCCTCCACCCAGTCGATCACATCGACGAACTGCTTCGACAGGAAATCGAGAATGCCCATGTGCGTCCTCCACGTGTGTGGCATCAGTATAACGGCGCTTTGGAGCGGGCGGAACCGAAATCGGACGGTTGCCGCTCACGCCGCCCGCGCCTAGCCTGGCGCGCGCAACAAGCGGAGCGCGCCTTATGGCCGAGCAACTGAGCATCGCCTTCCTGCTGTTCCCCAACGTCACCCAGCTCGATCTGACCGGGCCGGCGCAGGTGTTCGCGCAACTGCCCGGCGCTCGCATCGCGCTGGTCGCCAAGACGCGCGATCCGGTGCCGACCGACGCCGGCTTCGCGCTGTTGCCGACCGCAACCTTCGCCGAGACGCCCCGGGTGGACATCATCTGCATCCCCGGCGGGTTCGGCATCAACGACGCGATCGACGACGCGGAGACGCTCGCCTGGGTCGAGCAGGTCGCCGCCGAAGCGCGCTGGGTGACGAGCGTGTGCACCGGCGCGCTGCTGCTCGGCGCGGCGGGGCTGCTGGTCGGCTATCACGCGACGACGCACTGGACGCAGCATCATTATCTCGCGGCGTTCGGCGCGGTGCCAGTGCAGGAGCGGGTGGTGATCGACCGCAACCGCGCGACCGGGGGCGGGGTGACCGCCGGGATTGATTTCGCGCTGGTGCTCGCCGCGCGGCTGGCGGGTGACGAGACGGCGAAGATGATCGAGCTGGGCCTCGAATACAACCCCGCGCCGCCCTTCGACACCGGCAGCCCGGATCGGGCGGGGCCGGCGCTGGTCGAGGCGTGCCGGGCGCGGGCGCTGCAGCGCGCGCCCGATCGCGGCGCGCGCACGCTCGCCGCGGCGGGGCGGCTCGGCGTGCTGGCGTAGAGTTTGTTTCAGCGAAGCTGAAACAGGGGCGGCGCCGAGTCAGCGAAGCTGCATTAAGCCCTGGCCCCGCGCAGCCGGTGCCAGACGAACCAGGCGGCGCCGGCGACGAGCACCACCCCGATCACCGCGTCGGCCGAGTGGAAGGCGGCGCTCACCCGCGGGTCGCTGTGCCATTTCTCGCCGAGCACCATGCCGAGCCAGGCAAGCCCCAGGCACCACGGCCACGAGCCGACGAACGTATAGATGTGGAACGGCACCAGCGGCATCCGCGCTACCCCCGCCGGGAAGGCGATGAACGAACGCACCCCCGGCAGCAGCCGCCCGATCAGCACCGCGGCATTGCCCCAGCGCGCGAAGAAGCGATCGGCGGCGTCGATCTCGCCCGCGCCGATCAACAGCCACTTGCCATATTTCAGCAGCAGCGGCCGCCCCCCGCGCTTGCCAAGCTCATAAGCGGGGATCGAGCCGAGATTGCACCCCAGCGCGCCGGCGGTGGCGGCGAGGTACAGGTTCATCTCCCCCTTATACGCCAGATAGCCGGCGAAGGGCATGATCAGCTCGCTCGGCAACGGGATGCACGCCGATTCGATCGCCATCAGGACGACGATGCCGGGATAGCCCCCGGCGCTGATCACCGCGGTGCAAATGCCCGCCAGCCATTCGAGAATATGTGCCACCATGACCGGGGCCGTTGGCCGAAAAGCAAAGGCTTGGGAAGGGGGTTTAGGGCCGCCCGCCCTCGCGCCGCCGCAGGTCGCGCGGCTCGTCGGGCGGGGGTTGGACGCCATTCTGGTCGCCGCCCAGTGTCACGCTACCCTGTCCCTCGCGGCCGAGGGTGATGCTCCCGTCGCGCCCTACCTTCACGTTGAGGCCGAGCCCGTTCAGCTCGCCTTCGATCGGCGTGCCCTCATTGCCGATCAGCCCGTCGAGCCCGGGGATGATCATCTCGGGATCGGGCTCCTCCACCTCCGGCGCGCGCGCCGGGGCGACGCCGAGCGCGCTCGTCATGAAATCGCGCCACAGCCGCGCCGGGATGCCGCCGCCCGACAGCCCGGGATTGGGCGAGTTGTCGTCATTGCCCACCCACACGCCGACCACCAGATCGCCGGCGAAGCCCAGGAACAGCGCGTCGCGCGCGTCCTGGCTGGTGCCGGTCTTGCCGAACGCATCGATGCTGAGCGCGGCCTGGTGCCCGGTGCCCTGGCCGATCGAGGCGGCGAGCAGATCGCGCATCCCCTCCTGCACGCGGCCCCCCAGCGGATGCGCGCGGTTGCCGAGCAGATCGAGCCAGCTCTTTTCCTGCGGCGCGTCGAGCCCGTGCGGGCGCACCGGATAGGCGCCGGCGGCGATCGAGGCATAAGCGGCGGTGAGTTCGAGCAGCGAGGTGCCGCCGGTGCCGAGCGCGATCGTCGCCTCGCTGGGGAGCGGCGTCGAGATGCCCAGGTCGCGCGCGGCGCGGATCACCTGCGCCACGCCCACCTGCTGGGTGAGCCGCGCGGCGGCGACGTTGCTGGAGCGCGCGAACGCCTCGCGCAGCGTGATCCGGCCGCGATAGCGCCCGTCATTATTCTTGGGCGACCAGTCGCCGATCGTCACCGGCTCGTCGTCGATCATCGAATCGGGGGTCATCCCCGCACGCAACGCCGCGAGATAGACGAACAGCTTGAACGCCGATCCCGGCTGGCGCCGCGCCTGCGTTGCGCGGTTGAACGGACTCTTGGCGTAATCGCGCCCGCCGACCATCGCGACGATCCGCCCATCGGGGCGCATCGCAACCAGCGCGACCTGCGCCTTGCGCAGCCCCGCGCGGCGCACCGCACGCTCGGCGGCGCGTTGGAGCCGGGCGTCGAGCGTCGTCACCACCTTGGTCTCGGCGGCGATCGCGCCCGCCTGGTCACGCGCGGCGGGGAGCACCCAGTCGGCGAAATAGCTGCCATCGGGCAACTGCTTGTCGGGCGCGAGCCGCAGCCGCGCCGGGCGCACGCCTGCCGCTTCCGCTTTCGAGAGCACGCCGGTATCGGCCATCGCCGCCACCACCAGCTTCTGCCGCGCGCGCGCGCCGGCGAGGTTGCCGGTGGGCGCGAGCCGCGACGGCGCCTTCACCAGCCCGGCGAGCAGCGCCGCCTGCGCGACGGTCAGCCGATCGGGCGTGGTGCTGAAATAATGGCGCGCGGCGGCGCCGAGGCCATAGACATTGTCGCCGAAATAGACGTTCGAGAGATAGCGCGAGAGGATCTCGTCCTTGCTCAGCCACGCCTCGAGCCAGAAGGCGATCAGCACCTCGCGCAGCTTGCGCGCGGCGGTGCGGTCCGAATCGAGGAACGCGTTATTGGCGAGCTGCTGGGTGATCGTGCTGCCGCCCTCGCGCAGGCCGCCGGCGGCGACATTGTGCGCCATCGCCCGCGCGATGCCCCAGGGATCGACCCCCCAATGGTCGCGGAAGCGGCGATCCTCGATGGCGATGAACGCGCCCGTCACATGCGCGGGGAGCCGCGCGGCGTCGACCGGCTTGCCGATGATCGCGCCGCGCCGCGCGATCGCGGTGGTGCCATCGGCCGCGAGCAAAGTGATGCTGGGCGGCGTCGGCGGTTCGAGCGACTTGCTCAAGGGCGCGGTCACCGCGAGCCAGCCGACCGCGACGAAGAACAGCAGCAGCAGGGCGGCCACCCCGCGCATCGCCCAGCGCAATCGCCAGCGGCGGCGCGGCGGTGGCGGCGCGGCCTCGTCCGTCAGCCAATCGCCCGTGTCATCCTCGTCTTCGGCATGAGGGCGATCGGGCGGCGGCAGCCCGCCGGTCAGCTCCAGCGGCTCGGGCTCGGCGGGCGCCTGACGCGGCGGGAAATTCTCTAGGCGCATCGCGGCGGCTTCCTACCAGTCCGGCCCGGGCCGACGCAACTGTATTACTATCATATGTCACTCCGCGCAAGGTCGGTGACCCGGCTAGACGGCGCCGCGTCGCTCGGGCATCAGTTTCGGTTATGGGATTGGGGCAAAGGGCAAGCCGGTGCGCGTGACGATCAAGGACGTCGCGCGCGAAGCCGGGGTTTCGATCAAGACGGTCTCGCGGGTGCTCAACAATGAGCGCTATGTGGGCGCGGAGACGCGCGACCGCGTGCTGGCGGTGGTGGAGCGGCTCAACTTCCGCCCGAGCGCCGCCGCGCGCTCGCTGGCGGGCGGCAAATCGCTCCAGATCGCGCTGATCTGCGACAATCCCTCGCCATATTATGTCTATGAAATGCAGCTGGGGGTGCGCGATCGCTGCGTGCGGCAGGGGGTGCGGATGCTGAGCCAGCCCTATGATCGTGCCTCGCCCAGCCTGCTCGCTGATATCGACGCGCTGATCAGCGCCGCGCATGTCGACGGGCTGATCCTCACCCCGCCGGTTTCCGACCATGACGCACTGCTCGATCGGCTGCGCGAGCGCGGCACGCCGTTCGTGCGGGTGTCGCCCGGCACCTGCGCCGAGGGCAGCGACGCGGTGTTCATCGACAATGAACGCGCGGCCGCCGAAATGGCCGAACATCTGCTCGCGCTCGGCCATCGCCGGATCGGGATGATCGCCGGACATCCGGGCTATGCGACCAGCGCCCAGCGCACGCGCGGATTTCTGGCCGCGCTCGCCCAGGCGGGGATCAGGCCCGAGCCAAGCTTGCTGCGCACCGGCACGTTCGATTTCGCCTCGGGCGCGGCCGAGACGGCGGCGCTGCTCGCGCTGCCCGAACCGCCAAGCGCGATCTTCGCCGCGTCGGACGACATGGCGGCGGGCGCGCTCGCGACGGCGCACCGGCTGGGGGTGAAAGTGCCCGAGCAGCTCTCGATCGCGGGGTTCGACGATACCGCGCTCGCCCCGGTGGTGTGGCCGGCGCTCACCACCGTCCGCCAGCCGGTGCGCGAGCTGGGCTATGCCGCCGCCGACCTGCTGTTCGCCGCCACCCCCGGGGGCGAGCGGCGGCAGATCGCGCATAGCCTGATCGTGCGCGAATCGACCGGGCCGGCGCGCGGTTAAAGTGGTGTTCAGCTTCGCCGAAACGGCGCCAGCCCGCGCCCCCACCCGACCTCCCATAGATTACCCTGTTGGGAGGCCGGGTGGGGGCGTGAGCTGGCGCCGCTGCTGTTTCAGCCTAGCTGAAACAGACTCTAAAGCGCCTCGATCCGCGTCAGCCCGAAGCGGGCGAGCGCCGGTGCCAGTGCCGCTTCCGCCGCGCCGAGCCGGGTAAAGACGGCGACGCCCGCGCCCGCCGTCTCGGGCCAGGCCTGCCCCTCGGTGAGCGCCGCGACCCGCCGGGCGATCCCTTGCGCCCCATCGACGAAGCGCAGCGGGCGCGGGCTCGCCGCCGCCAGTTCCGTGGCGACCAGCGGGAAATGGGTGCAGGCGAGCACCACCGTGTCGATCCGTTCGCCCCCCGGCTGATCGAGCAACCCGCCGAGCGCGCCCGCGAACCGCGCCGGCTCGACCGGCT
Organism: Proteobacteria bacterium SG_bin6; assembly: GCA_002083435.1. Classification (GTDB taxonomy): domain Bacteria; phylum Pseudomonadota; class Alphaproteobacteria; order Sphingomonadales; family Sphingomonadaceae; genus Sphingomonas. Next base: position 29,561 of record LWDJ01000048.1, read on the forward strand.
CGCCCCGCAGCCGCGCCTCGGCGGCCGCCACCAGATCGGCCGAGCCGTGACGCAGCACCAGGCAATCACTGGCGAAGTCGCGGGCGAGATTGTCGACATAGGCCTGGCGCACCGTCGCCTCGGTGCCGAGCACGCCGATCGCGCGCGTCCGGCTGGCGAGCGCCGCCGGCTTGATCGCGGGCACGGTACCCACCACCGGCAGATCGAGTGCGGCGCGCACCACCGGCAGCGCGATGGTGGACGCGGTGTTGCACGCGATCACCACCAGCCGCGGGCGATAGCGTTCGGCGAGCCGGCCGAGCAGCGCCGGCACCCGCGCCGCGATCTCCGCCTCGCTCTTGGTGCCATAGGGAAAGCCCGCCGAATCGGCGGCATAAACCAGCGGCGCCCGGGGCAGCAGCGCCCGCGTCGCGGCGAGCACCGACAGGCCACCAACGCCGGAATCGAAGAAGAGCAGGGGCGCGTGCATCCTGCCGGCCGCTTAGCGTGCCCTGATGTCCACGCGCAACGCCGCCCCCTTGCGCCGGGGCGCGAAGCGGGGTTTAGCTGGCCTACCGAGGGGAGCCGTGATGATCAGCGCTGTTCTGCTGGCGCCGCTGGGCGCGTTGCTGCTGGGCTATGCGCTCGGATCGGTGCCGTTCGGCCTGCTGCTCACCGCCGCCGCCGGCGCGGGGGACATTCGCCAGATCGGATCGGGCAATATCGGCGCGACCAACGTGCTGCGCACCGGGCGCAAGGGGCTCGCCGCGCTCACCCTGCTGCTCGATGCGGCGAAGGGGTTCGCGGCGGTGATGCTCGCCGATGCGCTGTGGCCCGGCCAGGCGCCGATCGCGGCGGCGGCGGCGTTCCTGGGGCATTGCTATCCGGTGTGGCTGGGGTTCAAGGGCGGCAAGGGCGTCGCGACCCTGCTCGGCATCGTGCTCGCGCTCCACGCGCCGAGCGCGCTGGTGTTCGCCGGCGTCTGGCTTGGGCTGCTGGCGGCGGTGCGGATTTCCTCGGCGGCGGGGTTGAGCGCGGCGATCAGCGCGCCGGTGAGCGCGGCGTTTTTCGGCCGGCTCGATCTGGTGCCGCTGCTGCTCGCGCTCGCGGCGATCGTGCTGTGGCGCCACCGCGCCAATATCG
>LWDJ01000049.1 GCA_002083435.1 Proteobacteria bacterium SG_bin6
TCGATCAAAATCCGGGTCGGGTCTTCGATAGCATTTTTGAGCGCGACCAGGAACGTCACGGCCTCGCGCCCGTCGATCAGGCGGTGGTCATAGCTGAGCGCCAGATACATCATCGGGCGCACCACTACTGCGCCGTCGCGCACCACCGGCCGGTCCTCGATGCGGTGGAGGCCGAGCACGGCCGATTGCGGCGGGTTGATGATCGGGGTCGACATCAGCGAGCCGAACACGCCGCCATTGGAAATGGTGAAGGTGCCCCCCTTCATGTCGTCCATCGTCAGCGTGCCATCCTTGGCGCGCTTGCCGAAATCGCCGATCTTGCGCTCGATCGCGGCGACGCTCAGCTGGTCGGCATCACGCACCACCGGCACCACCAGCCCGCTGGGGCCAGATACCGCGACCGAGATGTCGGCATAGTCGTGATTGACGATCTCGTCGCCCTCGATCGAGGCGTTGACGGCGGGCACATCCTTCAGCGCGAGACAAGCGGCTTTCGCAAAAAAGCCCATGAAACCCAGCCGCACGCCGTGCTTCTTCTCGAACAGATCCTTGTACTTGTTGCGCGCCTCGATGACGGCGGACATGTCGACATCGTTGAACGTCGTCAGCATCGCTGCCGAATTCTGCGCTTCTTTCAGGCGGCGGGCGATGGTCTGGCGCAGGCGCGTCATCTTCACGCGCTCTTCGCGCCGGGCCGGCGCGGCAGAGGCCGCCGGGGCAGCGGGGGCCGGGGTGGCGGGCGCCTGCGCGGCGGCCAGCACATCGTCCTTGGTCAGCCGCCCATCCTTGCCGGTGCCCTGAATGGTGGAGGGGTCGACCCCGGTTTCGAGCACCGCGCGCCGCACCGAGGGGGAAAGCGCCGCCGGGGCCGCGCCCGCCTCCGCCGCGATCGCACTTGCCGAGCGTGCCGGTTCGGCCACCGCCGGGGCAGCCGCAGCAGGTGCCGCCGCTGCGCCGCCCGCCTCGATCGTGGCGATCATCGCGCCGACCTGCACCGTGTCGCCCACCTTCACCGCGTGCGCGCCCATGATGCCGGCAACCGGTGCCGGCACCTCGACCGAGACCTTGTCAGTCTCCAGGCTCGCGACCGGCTCGTCCGCCGCCACCGCCTGGCCCGGCTGTTTCAGCCATTCGCCCAGCGTCGCTTCGGTGATCGATTCGCCCAGCACGGGCACTTTGATTTCGGTTGCCATGATCGTTCCTCGTGCGGGTTAATGCTGCATCCGGCGGATTTCCTCGCGCACGCTGTGGCCCAGCGCATCGGCGACGAGCGCGCCCTGTTCGAGCTGGTGGCGCTTGGCGAGCCCGGTCGCGGGCGAGGCAGCGGCGGCGCGGCCGGCATAGCGCGCGCGCTTCGGCCCCACCCCGGCTTCGGCGAGGCATTCCTCGATGAACGGCTCGACGAAGAACCAGGCGCCGTTGTTCTTTGGCTCTTCCTGCGCCCAGACGACCTCTTCCAGATTGACCATGCGCTTCAGCCGCACCGCCAGCGGCTCGCCCGGGAAGGGATAGAGCTGCTCGATGCGGACGATCGCCGTCTCGGCATCGCCGGCCGCGTCGCGCGCCTCGATCAGATCATAGGCGACCTTGCCGGTGCACAGCACCAGCCGCTTCACCGCCTCGTCCGCCGGCGCGCGCGGGTCGGACAGGATGCGGCGGAAATGGCTTTCGCCCTGGAAGTCCGCCGCGCTCGACACCGCCATCTTGTGCCGCAGCAGCGACTTGGGGGTGAACACGATCAGCGGCTTGCGGAAGTTGCGGTGCATCTGCCGGCGCAGCAGGTGGAAATAATTGGCCGGGGTGGTGCAGTTCGCCACCTGCATATTGTCCTGCGCGCACAGCTGCAGGAAGCGTTCGGGCCGCGCGCTGCTGTGCTCCGGCCCCTGCCCTTCATAGCCGTGCGGCAACAGCATCACCAGGCCATTGGCGCGCAGCCACTTGGCTTCGCCCGCGGCGATGAACTGGTCGATCATGATCTGCGCGCCGTTCATGAAGTCGCCGAACTGCGCCTCCCAGAGCACCAGCGTCTTGGGGTCGGCGAGCGCATAGCCATATTCGAAGCCAAGCACGCCATATTCGCTCAAGGGTGAATCGAGCACCTCGAACCGGCCCTGGTCGATCGTGCCGAGCGGGATGAACTTATGCTCGTCGCGCTGATCGACCCACACCGCGTGGCGCTGGCTGAAGGTGCCGCGCCCCGAATCCTGGCCCGACAGGCGCACGCCATAGCCTTCATGCAGCAGCGATCCGAACGCCAGCGCCTCGCCCGTCGCCCAGTCGAAGCCCTCGCCCGTCTGGAACATCGCGCGCTTGGCGTCGATCACGCGGGCGAGCGTCTTGTGGATCGTCACGCTGTCCGGCACCGTGGTCAGCACCCGTCCGATCGCGTCGAACAGCTTGGTGTCGATGCCCGTCTCGATATTGCGCCGCGCGGTTTCGGGATCGGCGGGGGCGTGCAGGCCCGACCAGCGCCCGGCGAACCAGTCCGCCTTGTTGGGCTTATAGCTCTGCCCCGCCTCGAACTCGCCTTCCAGCAGCAGAGTGAACTGCTTCACCGTCTCGTCGATCCACGCCTGGTCAACCACGCCCTGCGCGATCAGCTTCTGGCCGTACACCTCGCTCACCGGCGGGTGCTTGCGGATGCGATCGTACATCAGCGGCTGGGTGAAGCTCGGCTCGTCGCCTTCGTTGTGGCCGAAGCGGCGATAGCACCACATGTCGATCACCACGTCGCGGTGGAAGCGCTGGCGATATTCGATCGCCATCTTGCACGCGAAGGTCACCGCTTCGGGATCATCGCCGTTCACGTGGAAGATGGGCGCCTGCACGCCCTTCGCCACGTCGCTGGGATAGGGCGAGGAGCGGGCGAATTGCGGCGAGGTGGTGAAGCCGATCTGGTTGTTGATGACGAAATGGATGCAGCCGCCGGTGTTATAGCCGTTCAGCCCCGAAAAGCCGAAACATTCCCACACGATCCCCTGCCCCGCGAACGCCGCATCGCCATGGATGAGCACGGGGAGCGAGGCGGCATGTTCGTCCAGATCACCCGCGATCGTCTGGATCGCGCGCGTCTTGCCGAGCACCACCGGATCGGCGGCTTCGAGGTGCGACGGGTTGGCGACCAGCGACATATGCACGCTGATCCCGTCGAACTCGCGGTCGGTGGAGGTGCCGAGGTGATATTTCACGTCGCCTGAGCCGCCGACATCGTCCGGGTTCTGCGAGCCGCCGCCAAATTCGTGGAAGATCACCCGCAGGGGCTTGGCCATCACATTGGCGAGCACGTTGAGCCGGCCGCGATGCGCCATGCCGTAAACGATCTCGCGCACGCCATATTGGCCGCCGTACTTGATGATCGATTCGAGCGCCGGGATCATGCTCTCGCCGCCATCGAGCCCGAAGCGCTTGGTGCCGACATATTTCTTGCCGAGGAAACGCTCCCACTGCTCGGCCTCGATCACCTTGTTCAGGATCGCGCGCTTGCCGTTGGGGGTGAATTCGATCGCCTTGTCGCGGCCCTCCATCCGGTCTTGCAGGAAGCGGCGCTCCTCGACATCGGCGATGTGCATATATTCCAGGCCGACATTGCCGCAGTAATTGGCGCGCAGAATGTCGACCAGCTCGCGCACCGTCGCGGTCTGCAGCCCGAGCGCGCCGCCAAGATAGATCGGGCGATCAAGATCGGCGCCCGAAAAGCCGTGAAATTCGGGCGTCAGGTCCGCCGGCAGCTCCTGCTTGGCGATGCCGAGCGGATCGAGCTTGGCCGCCAGATGCCCGCGCACCCGGTAGGTGCGGATCAGCATCATCGCGCGGATCGAGTCCTCGGAAGCGCGGGGAACGTCGACCCCGCCCGCGGGCGCGGGCGCGGGCTTGGCGCCACGATCGGGCTTGGGCGCGGGCGCCATCTGGGTGGGATCGAGCGCGGCGGTGCGCTCATCGGTATCGGCGATCGGCCAGCCGGCGCGCGCCCAGCTGGGCCGATATTCGGGTTCGAAGCTGCTATCCATCTCGATCACTCCACACCTTCGAAACGCCCCCGGACCGGAGCCCGCCCCCGATCACCGCTTGGCCGCCGGCCCCGCCGCCAGCGATCGCTCAGCCCTTCAACACCTCGACGAGCGTCGAGCCCAATTCGCTCGGGCTGGCGGCGACGCGGATGCCCGCGGCTTCCATCGCCGCGATCTTGTCCTCGGCGCCGCCCTGCCCGCCCGAGACGATCGCGCCGGCATGGCCCATCCGCCGCCCCGGAGGCGCGGTGCGGCCGGCGATGAAGCCGACCATCGGCTTCTTGCGGCCGCGCTTGGCCTCGTCTTTCAGGAACTGGGCGGCCTCCTCCTCGGCCGAGCCGCCGATTTCGCCGATCATGATGATCGACTGGGTCGCCTCGTCCGCCAGGAACAGTTCGAGCACGTCGATGAAATTGGTGCCGTTCACCGGATCGCCGCCGATGCCGACCGCGGTCGTCTGGCCGAGCCCGGCGTTCGAGGTTTGGAACACCGCTTCATAAGTCAACGTGCCCGAGCGCGAGACAACGCCGACCGAGCCCTTCTTGAAGATGCTGCCCGGCATGATGCCGATCTTGCACTCTTGCGGAGTCAGCACGCCAGGGCAGTTGGGACCGATCAGCCGCGACTTGGAGCCGCTGAGCGCGCGCTTCACCTTCACCATGTCGAGCACCGGAATACCTTCGGTGATCGTCACGATCAGCGGCACTTGCGCGTCGATCGCCTCAAGGATCGAATCCGCGGCGAAGGGCGGCGGCACGTAGATCACGCTCGCGGTCGCGCCGGTCTTGGCGACCGCTTCGCGGACGGTGTCGAACACCGGCAGCCCGATATGCTCGGTCCCACCCTTCCCCGGGGTAACGCCGCCGACCATCTGCGTCCCATAAGCAAGCGCCTGCTGGGTGTGGAAAGTGCCGGTCTCCCCGGTCATGCCCTGGGTGATGACCTTGGTATTCTTGTCGACGAGGATGCTCATTCTTTGTTCCGATACTTGTCCAAAGTGAGAATTTTGATCGCTTTCATGCCCCCTAGCGAGCGACTGAACAATTCGAGAAGACTGCTATCGCGCCCATAGCTGAGCGAGACGGCGAAGAATGCCTTGCCCGTATACGGCGCGCCGAAATTATGCCGGCCATTAACGAGCCGCCTTTCATAGTTTACGCCGCGCGCCGAAGCGATTCTTTGAAGATAAGTTGCGATCGCCTGCTCCAGCGGCGCTGACAAACTATAGTCTTCGACCAGCCCCTCGACTACGCAGCTCTGCCCGCCGACAACAATCATTGCGCTCATATCTTGCTTGAAGAAGAACATGTCGGCCGATTGATCGCCGAGTGGTTTGCCGTCGACCGCGAGCACAGCCGGCGCCCAGCCCATCTTCATCAACGCACCACGATCAACGGTTCCCCCGCGGCCCTCCACTGCATTGGCGCAAGCACGCCACGCGGTGATCAGGTCGTCCGCCGTCGAGCGGAATAGCGGGCCGTCCTGAAGTTCGATAAGACGCGGCGCGACGGCCTGGGCGAACCCGGCGACCGGCATCAGGACAAGGCCCAGCCCGCAGAGAGCGCGCTTAAGCAACTGCCCCCCTTGCCTTGCTCTGGACGAGAAGAAGCATCACAGTCATGCCCTGAGCGATGAACTTGGCGTGCTTCTCGAAGAGGATGCTCAACAATCGCTCCTAATCATTGCGGAAGGTTCTTGAAAGGGTTGATCACGGTGACATCGCCGTAACGCTGCCCGTCGTTCAGGTCTTCGGTATAGAGCAGGTCGGCATCGGCGTGATGCGCGGCGGCCAGGATCGCACCATCCCAATAGCTGATCTGGTAACGCCGCGCGAGCGCCGCTCCCGCCCCGACCAGCCGCGCATCGACCGCCACGCACGGCTGGATGGCGATACGATCGAGCCATTCTTCGGCCTCCTCGACCGGCAACCGATAGGGCCCGTCCTTCACCGCATTGTGATAGAATTCGGCGAGCACCTGCCCCGATACCGAAAAGTCGTGACCGCCGATCAGATCGAGCGCGACGGGACGTTTCAGCGCATCGACGCCTTCCAGCTTGGTCCGAGCGGCGTAAAGCAGCACGTTGGTATCGAAGAACAGGCCCGCCATCAGATCTTGTTCAACCGGTCGAAGCGAGGACCAGAATAGCAATCCTCGCGCTTCCACTGCCACCCACCCTCGCCTTGGGGATCGTCGTTCGCCATATTCTGCCGGCCTTTATCCGCCATCCACGCCCGCGCCTGCCGCCGCCGTTCGGCAAGCCCGGTCTTCTCCTCCATGAATTCGCGGATGAGCGCATTCACCGTCGTACGTTCCTCGGCGGCGACGATCCGGAAGCTTGCCAGCAAGTCCTCCCTGACGGTGATGGTCACGTTCTTGTTCATACCGGCGCTCCACGGTTACACAGGATATGTGTAAGGTGTGTTTCCGACGGTTTCATGTCAAACGGCTGCGATCGGGCCACGCCTAGGCCAGGCTCGGCTCGATCCCTTTGCACGCCACCAGCAGCTCCTTCACCGCATCGACCGAGACCTGGAAATTGGCCTTTGCGGTTTCGTCCAGCGCGATCTCGACGATCTGCTCCACCCCGCCCGCGCCGATCACGCACGGCACGCCGACGTAAAGGTTATCGACCCCGTATTGGCCGGTGAGATGCACCGCCGCCGGCAGCAGGCGCTTCTGATCGAACAGATAGCTCTCCGCCATCGCGATGCCGCTCGTCGCGGGCGCGTAATAAGCCGAGCCGGTCTTGAGCAGCGCGACGATCTCGCCGCCGCCCGAGCGGGTGCGCTGGACGATCGCGTCGATCCGCTCCTGGGTCGAGCGGCCCATCTTGATCAGGTCGGGCACGGGGATGCCGGCGACGGTCGAATACTGCACCACCGGCACCATCGTGTCGCCGTGGCCGCCGAGCACGAAGCTCGTCACGTCCTGCACCGAAACGCCGAACTCCTGGGCGAGGAAAGTCGAGAAGCGCGACGAGTCGAGCACGCCCGCCATGCCGACCACCTTGTTATGTGGCAGGCCGGAGAATTCGCGCAGCGCCCACACCATCGCGTCCAAGGGATTGGTGATGCAGATCACGAACGCATCAGGGGCGTGCGCGGCGATCCCCTCGCCCACCGCCTTCATCACCTTCAGGTTGATGCCGAGCAGATCGTCGCGGCTCATCCCCGGCTTGCGGGCGACCCCGGCGGTGACGATGCACACATCGGCGCCGGCGATATCGGCATAATCATTGGTGCCGGTGATCGACGCATCGAACCCTTCCACCGGCCCGCACTGCGACAGATCGAGCGCCTTGCCCTGCGGCACGCCCTCCACCACGTCGAACAACACGACATCGCCGAGCCCCTTGAGCGCCGCGAGATGGGCGAGGGTGCCACCGATGTTACCCGCGCCGATGAGAGCGATTTTCTTGCGCGCCATGTTGTCTCCTTTACGCGGCGATACCACGACGGGGCCGCCGCAAGCCGATGGGAACGCCGCCGACTTAAGCCGTCAGGCGGCGCGGGGCAACGCCCGAAATGCGGGCTGACAGCGTTGACCGCCGGGCGGTCGTTCGAGGCCTATTTGCCCGCCATTTCGCGCACCAGGATCATCCAGTGCTTGACCGTGTCGTCGAGTGCCGCGACCGGCAGCCGCTCGTCCTTGCCATGCGCGCGCAGATCGACGGGCACGCGCACCCACGCCCCGTTCGCGCCATAAATCGGCATCCCGGTGGTGCGGAACGGGCGTGCGTCGCTCGCCCCGGTCGACATTTCAGGGGTGATCGGCATCCCCGGATGCAGCGTGCGCACCGCCTTGGTGAAGGCCGCCGTCACATCGGGACGCAGCGGCGAGGCGAGCGAGGCGACATAGGGATCGTTGCGCGTCACCTTCACGCCCGGCCCGGCGATCCGCTGCAATTCGGCGAGCGTGTCATTGGGATCGACGCCGGGGAAGATGCGGCAATTGACCATCGCCCGCGCCAGCTGCGGCAGCGCGTTATCGGCATGGCCGGCGAACAGCCGCGTCGCGACGCAGCGGGTGCGGGTGAGGCCGGTTTCGCTCTCGTCCGCCTCGATCGCATCGGCGGCGGCGGCATCGTTGGGGTCCTTCAGCCAGCGCCGGATCGCCTCGGCGAGCGCGGGATCGGCCGATTGCGCGCGCACTGCGAAATAGGCGCGCGTCGTCTCGTTCTGCATCGGCGTGAAGCGATAGGCCTCCAGCCGCTCCAGCGCGTGCGCGAGTTCGTAGATCGCGTTGTCCTTGCGCGGCTTGGACGAGTGGCCACCGCGATTGGTGACGGTGAAGGTATAGCCGGCGAAAGTCTTTTCGGCGGTCTGGAGCGCGGCGGCGACCGGCTTGTCGTCAGGCGTCACCCCGATGCCGCCGCCATCGGCGTTCAGCCCCAGCTCGGGATTGCCCATCAGCGTGCGCCATTCGCGCGCGCCCTTCTCGGCGCCGATGCCGTTGGTTTCCTCGTCGCCGGTGAAGAACACGACGATGTCGCGCTGCGGTTTGAACCCGGCCGCCTTCAGCTGGATCAGCGCGCGCGACACGCCGGTGATCCCGTCCTTCATGTCGATCGTGCCGCGACCATAATAATAGCCGTCGCGCTCGGTAAGGACGAAGGGATCGGTGGTGGAATCCTCGCGCTTGGCCTCGACCACGTCCATATGGCCGAGCAGCATCAGCGGCGCCTTGGTCGCCTTGCCGGCGGCCGGCCAGCGCACCATCAGCGCGGCGGTCTTGTCCTTCTGGGTGCCGTCGGCGTTGGTGGTGTCATAGGGCAGTACGCGGACATCGGCTTCGGCGAAGCCCGCCTTGCGGAACTCGCTCGCCAGGTAATTGGCCATTTCCGGCACCTTACCGCGGCCGATCACGGTCGGGGTATTCACGATCGTCTGGAACATCGCCTTGGTCGCGGCGCTGTCGGCGGCGGACATCGCCGGCGCCGCCTCCTCGCGCGCGGCGGCGCCGGCGGGGACGAGGGCGGCGGGCACGGCGATCAGCGCCCCGGCGGCGAGCAGCAACGTCTTGGTCATGGATCCCTCCCTTTTGATCACAACCTAGCGACGCCGTGGCCGCGGGCAAGATAATCGTCGGACTGCATTTCCTGCAGCCGGCTGACCGTGCGCTCAAACTCGAACGCGCCGTCGCCCGCGACATAAAGCGCCTCGGGCCGGGCATCGGCGCCGGCGATCAGCTTCACATTATGTTCGTAGAGCGCGTCGATCAGCGTCACGAAGCGCGCCGCCTCGTTGCGGTTCTCCGGTCCCAGGCGCGGGACGCCGACCAGGATGACGGTGTGAAAGCGCCGCGCGACCGCCAGATAATCCGCCGCCCCGCGCGCCTCGGCGCACAGCTTCTTGAAGCTGAACACCGCAACGCCCTTCAGGCTCTTGGGCACGTGGAGCGTGCGCGCGCCGGGCAGCACCTGCTCTTCGCTCGGCACATGGGCGCGGTCCTCGGGGGGATAGTCGGTAAGCGCGAAAAAGGCGGCGGAGAGCGCCTTGGTCGTCGCCTCGCCATTGGGGCTGTACCACAATTGCATCGCGCCGAGCCGGTCGCGCCGGTAATCGACGGGGCCATTGAGGCCGATCACCTCGCAGCGCTCCTCCAGCAGCGCGATGAAGGGCAGGAAATGCTCACGGTTGAGCCCGTCCTTATAAAGATCGCCCGGCGCGCGGTTGGAGGTCGCGACCACCGTCAGGCCGCGCGCCCACATCGCGGTGAACAGCCGCGACAGGATCATCGCGTCGGCCGAATTATTCACCACCAGCTCGTCGAAGGCGAGCAGGCGGCTTTCGCCGACCATCGCCTGCGCCACTGGCACGATCGGGTCGCCAGCTTCCTTCCTGCGCTCATCGGCGATGCGCGCGTGCACTTCGAGCATGAATTCGTGGAAATGGACGCGGCGCTTGCGGCGAATGTTCAGGCAGCCGAAGAACAGGTCCATCAGCATCGATTTGCCGCGCCCTACCCCGCCCCACAGGTAAAGCCCGCGCGGCGACTCCGGCAGCCGGCCGAGCGCGCGCCACAGCACCGATCCGCGCCGCGGCGTCGCCTCCAGCGCGGTGGCGAGCGCGGCGAGGCGCAAGGCGGCGGCGGCCTGCTCGGGATCGGGGCGCAGTTCGCCGGCGGTTACCAGCGCGTGGTAGCGATCGAGGACGAAGGTCATAAGTGCGCAACATTTGGCGGGATGGCGCGGATCACGGGGCCGGGCGGACCGAGGCGCCGCCCAGGCAACCCTCGTCGCCCCGGCCTTGAGCCGGGGCCCCGCTTCTTCTCCGGTCGCAAGGCAGCGGGGCCCCGGCTCGGGGGCCGGGGCGACGGCGAAAATGGGCTTACACCCGCGCTCAACGCGAGGGCTTCCGGATCGTGCCCGAAAAGGCAAGCACCGTCTCGCTCGGTTCGTCGACCGGCTGGACGATCAGCCCGCGCAGGAACAGCAGCCGGCCGGTCTCGCGCAGCAGCTCGACGCGCGCCTCGATCGGCGCTTCGATCTCGGCGCGACCGATGAACTGGGCGTTCAAGTCGAGCGTCACCGCCGTCCCCGCCTCGATCAGCCCGAAGCCGCGCGCCGCGGCGAAAATCGCCATGTCGACAAAGCCGAGCAGCGCCCCGCCATGTACCTTGCCCGACAGGTTCGCGTGGAGCGGGCGCGGCGTCATCCGTACGCGGGCGATGCCGTCTTCCACCTTCAGCAGGAACGGCCCGAACAGCGCGTTGAAGCGCGATCGGTCGGCCAGCTCCCACGTCATCCAGCCGGGATGATCGGGCGCTTCCAGATAGCGAAAGGCCGGAGCCGGCTGATCCCCGCCCAAGTTACTGCGCGCGTTCGAACTGCAGCTTCTTGATCTCGGCGATCGCCTTGGCCGGATTGAGCCCCTTGGGGCAGACATTGGCGCAGTTCATGATCGTGTGGCAGCGATAGAGGCGGAACGGGTCTTCCAGCTCGTCGAGCCGCTCGCCGGTCATCTCGTCGCGGCTGTCGGCGAGCCAGCGATAGGCCTGGAGCAGGATCGCCGGCCCCAGGAACTTGTCGCTGTTCCACCAATAGCTCGGGCAGCTGGTCGAGCAGCAGGCGCACAGGATGCACTCATAAAGACCGTCGAGCTTGGCGCGATCGTCGGGCGATTGCAGCCGCTCCTTGCCGGCGGGCGCCGGGGTCACCGTCTGCAGCCACGGCTTGATCGAGGCGTATTGCGCGTAGAAATGGGTGAAATCGGGGACGAGATCCTTGATCACGTCCATCGCCGGCAGCGGGGTGATGCGGATGTCGCCCTTGATGTCCTCGATCGCCGTCGTGCAGGCGAGGCCGTTCTTGCCGTCGATGTTCATCGAGCAGGAACCGCAAATCCCCTCGCGGCACGAGCGGCGGAACGTGAGCGTCGAATCCTGTTCGGCCTTCATCTTGATGAGCGCGTCGAGCACCATCGGGCCACATTCGTCGAGGTTCACCTCGAACGTGTCGTAGCGGGGATTCTCGCCGCTATCGGGATCGAAGCGATAGATTTTGAAGGTCTTGATGCGCTTGGCGTCGCCGGTCGCCTTATGGGTCTTGCCGTTGTTTTTGATCTTGCTGTTGGGGGGCAACAGGAACTCGGCCATCGCTTTCACCTTCTACATGCCGGCGCCGCGGGCGGTGCCGCCTGGGGAGCAGATACACAGCGCCCGCCCCCCTTTCAAACCCCGGGTTCAAAAATCGCATGGGCTGGGTCGGCGCGGGGACGCGAGCCAGGCTTGGGCGTGGCCAAGCAATCCTTGGCCCCGGGCGATTGATCCTGACGCCGTCCACGCCAAACTGCGGCGGACCACGAAACGAGGAGGCGGTACTCATGAGCAAGCGTCTGCAAGGCAAGAAGGCATTCGTAACGGGCGGATCGCGGGGCATCGGCGCGGCGATCGCGCGACGGCTGGCGGCGGAAGGCGCCGATGTCGCGATCACCTTCGCCAGCAACCAGGCGGCCGCCGACGCGACCGTCGCCGCACTCACCGCCGAGGGCGGGCAGGGCTTCGCGCTCCAGGCCAACGCCGCTGATCCGCAAGCGGCGGCGGGCGCGGTGCGCAGCGCGGCCGAGCGGCTCGGTGGGCTCGACATTCTCGTCCACAATGCCGGCGTCGCCACCTTCGCGCCGATCGGCGAGGCGGGCTTCGACGAGTATCGCCGCCAGTTCGGGGTGAATGTCGACGGCATCTACGCCGCGACCGAAGCCGCCCTGCCCACGGTCCGCGACGGCGGGCGCATCCTGATCATCGGCAGCATCAACGCGCACTGGATGCCCTTCCCCGGCGGCGCGATCTATGGCGCGACCAAGGCGGCGGTCGCGGGCCTGGCGCGCGGCTGGGCGCGCGATCTGGGTGGGCGCGGCATTCTGGTGAACGTGATCCAGCCGGGGCCGATCGACACCGATCTCAACCCCGCGCAGGGTCCGTATGGCGCGGTGCTGGCGCCGTTGACCGCGCTCAAGCGCTACGGCACCGCCGACGAGGTCGCCGCGCTCGCCGCCTTCCTGGCGAGCGACGAGGCGAGCTACATCACCGGCGCGACAATCGACATCGACGGCGGCGCGGCGATCTGAGGCGACGCGGCGGGAGGGGCGCTACCCCTCCCGCCCCGGCCGGCGCGACAGGCCGACGTCGAGGTGCGCCCCCGCGTCGATCAGCAGCGTTTCGCCGGTGATCGCGCGCGCGGCGGGGTCGAGCAGGTGGACGATCGGCGCGGCCACCTCGTCCGGCCCGGTCGTCAGCGCCATCGGCGTGGCCGCGGCGATGCGCTCGTTCAATCGGGCGAAGCCTTCCGCCCCCAGCCGCTTCTCGAACCAGCCGGTGCCGACATAGCCCGGCGCCACCGCGTTCACCCGGATCGCCGGCGCGAGCGCGCGGGCGAGGCTTTGCGTCATCGTCAGCAGCGCGCCCTTGGATGCGGCATAGGCGACCGACGAGCCGATGCCGAACACCCCGGCGACCGAGGCGACATTCACCACCGCCCCCGCGTCGCCCGCGCGCAGATCGGCCTCGCACGCGCGGACCATCTGGAAGGCGGCGATCACGTTCAGCCGGTAGATGTCTATGAAATCGTCTCCCGAAAGCGCGCCCAGATCCTCGTGATTGGCGAATTTGGTGCGGCCGGCATTGTTGACCAGGAAGTCCACCTGCCCGAATGCGTCGCGCGCGGCGGCGGCGAGCGCGTGGCACGCGGTGTCGTCGACGATGTCTGCCCGCACCGCGATCGCGTTCCCCAGCTCGGCGGCGAGCGCCTCGGCCTCGTCGCGGCTATGGGCATAGTTGATCACGCAGCGAACGCCCTTCGCGCTCAGCCGACGCACCACCGCCGCGCCGATCCCGGTGCCGCCGCCGGTGACGATCGCGACCCGTCCGTCGAAATCCAAGCTCATGCCACGGCGCTTGGCCGGGTGGAGACCCGCTCATACCAGGCGGCGAGCCCCGCCAGCTCCTGGGCCGGGCCAACGCCGACGAAGCGCGCGAAATCGACCATCGTCAGCAGCACGATGTCGGCCATGGTGTAATCGCGCCCCGCCAGGAACGGACGATCGCCCAGGATCGTGTCGAAATAGCCGAACGCGGCGGCCACTTTGGGCCGGTTGCTCTCGCCAAACTCGGTATATTGCGGCTGCACGACGCGCGCGGTGAAGGGATGGGTGTGCGCCCATACCATCGCCAGCGGGGTGCCGAGCCGGAATTCGGCGCGGCGGCACCACATATCGACCTCAGCGACGCCTTTCGGCCCCTTGCCGAACAGCGGCTTGTCGGGGTTGAGCGCTTCGAGAAAGCGGCAGATCGACAGGCTCTCGGTGATCACCTCGCCGTCATCGAGCTGGAGCGCCGGAATCTGGCCGAGCGGGTTGACCGCCAGATATTCCGCCGAGCGGTGCTCGGCGTCCCGAATCGAGAGCTCGCGGGTGGGAATCTTCAGCCCTTTTTCGGCGAGATAGATGCGCACGCGGCGCGGATTGGGTGCCGGCGCGGGCGCGTCGAACAGCAGCAATTTTCCCTCCCTAGCGTTTTTCGAATATCGCGTATGGCAATTCCGACTTAGCTCGCCTAGCAATTTGCAAAACAGGGGACGCTATGGACGCCGCCACGACGCTTGCCCGTAGTTTCGCGACACTGCCCGAACTGGTGGCGCTTCATGCCCGGGAGCGGGGCGATAAGCCAGCGCTGATCGCCGATGGCGGTACGCTCGATTACGCCGGGCTCGATCGCGCGATGGACCGGGTGGCGGCGGCGCTCCAGCGCGATGGCCTCGCGCGCGGACAGGCGGTCGCGATCTGCGGCGCGGCGGGGCTCGATTATGTCGCGGTGTTCCTGGGGACGCTGCGGGCCGGCGGCGCCGTCGCCCCGCTCGCCCCCAGCGCCACCCCGGCGCAGCTCGCGGCAATGATTGCCGATTCGGGCGCCGATCACGTGTTCGTCGATACTGCGTCCCGCCAGGCGCTCAGCGATCAGGCGATCGCGGCGCGGCTGATCGAGCTTGGCAGCCCCGAATATCGCGCCTGGCTCGCCGCCCCTGGCCACGCGCCGCACCCGGCGGAGATCGCGCCGGCCGACCCGTTCAACATCATCTATTCCTCGGGCACCACTGGCACGCCCAAGGGCATCGTCCAGAGCCACGCGATGCGCTGGGCGCACATCCATCGCAACGCCGGCGCGGGCTTTGGCGAGGCGGTGACGATGGTCGCGACGCCGCTCTATTCGAACACCACTCTGGTCGTGTTCCTGCCGACGCTCGGCTGGGGCGGCACGGCGGTGGTGATGGCCAAGTTCGACGCGCGCCGCTTCCTCGAACTCGCGCAAAGCCACCGCGCGACACACACCATGCTCGTGCCGGTGCAATATCAGCGGCTGATGGCGGTGCCCGATTTCGACCGGTTCGACCTGTCGAGCTTTCGCCTGAAGACCTGCACCTCGGCTCCCTTCTCCGCCGCGCTGAAAGCGGAGGTGGTGCGGCGCTGGCCGGGTCTGCTGGTCGAATATTACGGCATGACCGAAGGCGGCGGGACGACGATGCTCAACTGCACCGCGCACCCGACCAAGCTCCACACGGTCGGCGTGCCGGTCGAGGGGCACGACATCCGCCTGATCGACGAATCGGGGCGCGAGGTGCCGCCGGGCGGAACGGGCGAAGTGGTCGGCCGATCGCCGGCGATGATGAACGGTTATCACCGCCGCGAGGAAGCGACCCGCGCCACGGAATGGTTCGATGGCGAGGGCCGGCGCTTCATCCGCCACGGCGATCTCGGCCGGTTCGACGCGGACGGCTTTCTGGTGCTGATGGACCGCAAGAAGGACGTGATCATCTCTGGCGGGTTCAACATCTACCCGTCCGATCTGGAAGCGGTACTCGCGCGGCACCCGCAGATCGCCGAATGCGCGGTGGTGGGGGTGCCGAGCGCCGATTGGGGCGAAACCCCGGTCGGCTTTTTCGTCGCTGCGAGCCCCGCCGCCGATCCCGCTGCGATCCTCGCCTGGGCCAACGCGCAACTGGGGCGCACCCAGCGGTTGCACGCGCTGCGCGTCGTCAGCGAACTGCCGCGTAGCGCGATCGGCAAGGTGCTGAAGCGCGACCTGCGCGACGCCTGGAGCCCCGCATGACGACGCTCGCCGAAATCCTCGCCGATCGCACCCCGATCTGCGGCGGCTTCCAATGCCGCATCCCCGCCGACTGGATGCAGGGGCGCACCAGTTTTGGCGGACTGTCGAGCGCGATCGCGCTGCAAGCGGCGTTGCTCGCCGAACCCGATCTCCCGCCGCTCCGCTCGGCGCAAATCGCCTTTGTCGGACCACTGGCGGGCGAGGTGAACGTCACGGCGCTGAAGCTGCGACGCGGCCGCAACGCCGCCTTCCTCCAGGCCGATATCACGAGCGAGGCGGGGATCGGCCTGCGCGCGAGCTTCGTGTTCATGGACGATCAGCCCTCGGCGGTGGACCTGGCGGCGCCGACCGTTGCGCATCGCCCGCCTCCCGAAGGCACCAAGCTGTGGACCGGGCCGGCGGGCTTCTTCGCCGCCAATATGGAGTTTTACGATCCCAAATACCCCGGTCTCGCGCCAGCCGAACTGATGCGCTGGGGCCGGATGAAGGTACATGAGGGGCTCGACCCGTTCATTCATGCGGTTACGATGGCCGACGCGCTGCCGCCGGCACCGATCCGGTTGCTCAACCCCAGCACCCCGCTCAGCTCGCTCACCTGGCAGATCAACCTGCTCACCCCCACCCCCGCCACCACCGATGGCTGGTGGCTGATCGGCGCCAAGGCCGATCACGCGCGCAGTGGCGGATCGAGCCAGGTGATGCGGCTGTGGAACGCGGACGGGGTACTGATCGCCGAGGGCATGCAGAGCGTGGCGCTGTTCGGATAGGATGCGCGCCACCGCGTAACGACAAATTGCGACAATATCGCCCGGCGGTGACACAGCGCGGCGACAGCGCGGCGGCATCAGCGCGATAACAGGGATCTTCCTTGAAAGGATACCGATGAAACGTTTCCTTCTCGCCGTGCTGATGAGCGGGCTGGCCGGCGCCAGTGTCGCCGTCGCCCAGACCGGCACGGGCACGCCGCCCGCGCCGCCCCCGCCGCCGCTTCATGGCGACCTGGATGGCGACGGGCAGGTGAGCCGCGCCGAGTTCCTCGCCGGGGCCGCGCGCCATTTCGACGCGATGGATAGCAACAAGGACGGCGTACTCAGCCGCGACGAACGCCGCGCCTGGCACGACGCACATCGCCGCTCCGGCCCCGGCGGCCCGGGTGGCCCTGGTGGTCCCGGCGCCGATGGTCCGCCGCCGCCGGGCGATGCCCCGTCGCCGCCACCGCCCGGCCAGGGTTTCGGGGGCGGGCGCGGCTTCGGCGGCCCGCTCGGGATGCTCCAGCGGCTCGATCTCGATGGCGACGGCAAGGTGACCCGCGCCGAATATGAAGCCCCCTTCGCGCTGCTCGACACGAACAAGGATGGCGTGATCGACCAGACCGAGCTGGCCGCCGCGCCGCAGGGTCCGGGCGGCGGCGGGCGGTTGCATCGGCTCGACCGCGACGGCGATGGCAAGGTCAGCCGCGCCGAATATGCGATGATCTTCGATCGGCTCGACACCAACAAGGACGGCGTCGTCGACGCGAGCGAGGTGGCGGCGCTGCGCGCGCGCTTCGGCGGCGGGCGCTTCGGCGGGCGGCGCTTCGGGCGCGGCGGGCTGGACCAGCCCCAGGGCGAATGACCCAAACCGGGCGCCGCCCCCAAGCCGTCGCGCGGCGCCCGGCAATTCCCAACCCCCTTCCGCCCCGGTAAAGCCCGATCATGGCCGATCTGCCCCATCTGCTTCTGGTCGATGACGAGCGCTCGATCCGCGAGCCGCTCGCGCATTTCCTCGTCAAGCAGGGGTTCCGCGTCACCCAGGCGAGCGACGCCGATCAGGCGCGCCAGCGGCTCGCCGCCTATGCGATCGACCTCGTCATCCTCGACATCATGATGCCGGGCGAAGACGGGCTGTCGCTCACCCGCCACATCCGCGCGACCAGCGAGCTGCCGGTGATCCTGCTCACCGCGAAAAGCGAGGAGACCGATCGCATCGTCGGGCTGGAAATGGGCGCGGACGATTACGTGGTGAAGCCCTTTTCGCCGCGCGAGCTCGCGACCCGCGCCAAGGTGGTGCTGCGCCGGGTGACGGCGGGAGGCGCGCGGCTTCACGCGCCCGAGGCGAGCAGCTATGGCTTCGCCGGCTGGGTGCTCAAGACCGGCGAACGCGCGCTGATCGACCGCGAGGGCGTGTCGGTCGCGCTGTCAACCGGCGAGTATAACCTGCTGCTCGCGCTGGTGCAGCGCCCGCGCCAGGTGCTGACGCGCGACCAGCTGCTCGATCTGACCCAGGGGCGCGAGGCGGGGCCGTTCGACCGCGCGATCGACAATCAGGTCAGCCGCCTGCGCCGCAAGATCGAACCCGATCCCAAAGCGCCGGAAATCATCAAGACGGTGTGGGGCGGCGGCTATACGCTCGCCTGCGAAGTCACCAAATTGTGAGCTGGCTGAAGCGCTTCGCGCCGCGCAGCCTGGGCGGGCAGATCGCACTGCTGATCGCCGCCGCGCTGCTGATCGCGCAGGCGATCAACTTCGCGATCATCTTCCAGGGCCGCCGCGCGGTGCGGTTGCAAGTGGTGGTGCAGCCGGTGGTGACACGCGTGATCGACGCCGAGGAGCGGATCGCGGGCGGCCGCTTCCGTCCCGGGCCGCGGGCGCGGGTGCGGCTGGAGGCGGCGAACCCGATCACCGGCAGCACCAGTCGCGAAGTGGCGGTCGAACAGGCGTTGCGCGCCGAACTCGCCGATGCCGGCTTTCGCCCGCGCTCGATCGTCACCCAGGTGCAGCCGGTCGCGATCAACGACCCGCGCCTCGCCAGCCTACCACCGCGCCAGGCCCGGCGGCTGCGCCGCGCCGGGCATGAGCTGGTGATCGCGATCGAGCGCCCGGCGGGCAATTGGCTGGTGCTGCGCAGCTTCTGGCCGCGCGGCGACGGACCGCTGATCGCGACCCTCTTGCTCCAGACGCTGATCCTGTACCTCGCGCTGCTGCTGCCGCTGCTTTGGGCGACGCGGCGCATCTCCGGCCCGTTGCGCTCGCTGGCGAGCGCCGCGCGCCGCTTCCAGCCGGGCGACAGCGAGTCGCCGATCGAGGAGCGCGGCCCCTATGACGTGCGCGCGCTGATCGCCGCGTTCAACCAGTTGCGCGGCCGGGTGGGCGCGATGCTGGAGGAGAAGGACCGGATGCTGGGCGCGATCGGCCATGATCTGCGCACCCCGCTCGCCGCCTTGCGGGTGCGGATCGAATCGGTTGAGGACGAGACCGACCGCGCGAAAATGGCCGAGACGATCGATGAGATGAGCAAGACGCTCGACGACATCCTCTCGCTCGCGCGGCTGGGGCGTTCGAGCGAACCGCCGGTCGCGACCGATCTCGGCGCGCTGGTCGAGGCGGTGGTCGACGATTTCCAGGCGCTGGGCGCGGTGGTGACGCTCGCCGAGGTGCCGCGCGTCCGGCTGAAGCTGCGCCCCGCGCTGATGCGCCGGGCGTTGCGCAACCTGATCGAGAATGCGGTGAAATATGGCGGCCGCGCCGATCTGTCGGTGGTGGTGCGCCCGGCCGAAGTCGCGATCCAGATTGTCGATGCCGGCCCCGGCATTCCCGAGGACAGGCTGGAGCATGTGTTCGATCCGTTCGTGCGGATCGAGGGATCACGCAACCGTGACACCGGCGGCGCGGGGCTTGGCCTCGCGCTCGCCCGCGCGATCGTACGCGAGGCGGGCGGCGACATCGCCCTGGAGAACCGCGCCGAGGGCGGGCTGGAAGCGACCATACTGCTCCCGCGACGGTAAGCGCGGCGGGCGCATCGACCCGGCGGTCGTGCCGCGCTTCGACCCACCCCCAACCCCCTCCCTTTCAGGAGGGGAGGATGAAGCTATCCTTAGCCTCTCCCTGAAAGGGAGGGGTTGGGGTGGGTCTGACTAGCGCCCAAACCGAACAATTCGCACCCCTACCCCAGCGCCCGCCTTACCTCCGCCCGCAGCAAGGGCAGCGTCTCCGCCTCGAACCAAGGGTTGCGCCGCATCCAGCCGACCACGCGCCAACTGGGATGCGGCAGCGGGAAGATCGGCAGGAACTCGGCGGCGCGGCGGACCGCCTCGGTCATCGGCAGGCGCGTGGGGAGATAGGCGGCCTGCGCATGGATGCCAATCAACAGCCGCAGCCGCACTCCCGGCATCGCGCCGCGCAGCCGGGCGTGCCACAAGGGCGCGCATTCGGGGCGCGGCGGCAGATCGCCCCCGCCCTTCACCGCGCCCGGATAGCAGAACCCCATCGGCACGATCGCGAGACGTTCGGGATCATAGAATTCCGCCGCGCTCATCCCCAGCCAGCCGCGCAGCCGGTCGCCGCTCGCGTCGGTCCACGGGATGCCGCTCGCATGGGCCTTGGTCCCCGGCGCCTGGCTGGTGATCAGCACGCGCGCGCCGCCGCCGATCTGCAGCACCGGGCGCGGCCCGAGCGGCAGATGCGCCGCGCAGTGCCGGCAAGCGCCGACTTCGGCGCGCAGGGCGGCAAGGTCGCTCAAGCGCGCTCGGCGAGCAGCGCGGCGAGGACGCGGGCCTGGTTATGCACCTCGTCCTTGGCGCCATAGAGCAAGGTCACCGGCCCCGCCGCCACCAGCGCGACAAGCTGATCGAGCGCCGCCACCCGCTCGGGCGCGGCGAGCTCGGCGCGGTAGCGCGCCTCGAACTCGCTCCACAGCGCGACCTGGTGATGGAACCAGCGGCGCAGGCCGTCGCTCGGCGCGATGTCCTTCAGCCACAGGTCGACGGCGGCCGCCTCCTTGCTCAGTCCGCGCGGCCAGAGCCGATCGACCAGCACGCGGGTGCCATCATCGACGGCGGGCGGGAGGTAGATGCGTTTCAGGCGGGGGACCATCCACCCCCTATAGCGCCGCGACGCGCCTCAGCGAAGCGCCCAGGCGGGCCAGGTGATGACGAACTGCGCCGCCGTCGCGACCGGCGATCCGGCGACCGTGCCTTCCGCCATGATGTCGTTCCAGCGGCAATAGGCCGCCAGCATGCCCACGATCAGATAGATGCCAATCAGAACCACGCGTCCGCCTCCCAGGCTCCACCGGGCACGGCGTACACAAGCCGCCCGGCGCGCGCCATCCGCGCGAGCGCGTATCGGCCCCGTAAGGAAACCCCCGCCCGCGCGGCACGCGGACGGGGGCGAAGCGCCAGCATCGGCGGGGCTCAGGCGTCGATGTTGCGCTTGTTGGTCTCGGGCAGCAGCACCAGGCCGACCAGCACCGTCAGCGCGGCGATGATCACCGGATACCAGAGCCCGGCATAGATATCCCCGGTCGCCGCCGTCACCGCGAAGGCGGTGGTCGGCAGGAAGCCGCCGAACCAGCCATTGCCGAGGTGATAGGGCAACGACATCGAGGTGTAGCGGATGCGGCTGGGGAACAGCTCGACGAGCATCGCCGCGATCGGGCCGTAAACCATCGTCACCAGCAGCACGAGCGCGAACAGCACCGCGATCACCATCGGCACGTTCATCGCCGCGAGATCGGCCTTGGCCGGATAGCCCGCGCCGGCGAGCGCCGCCTTCACCGCTTCCTGATAGGCCTTGATCGCGTCCTTGCGCGCCGCGCCCGTCAGCTTGGCGGGATCGGGCGCGACCAGGTTCTGCCCGCCGATGCGGATCGCGGCGATGTCGCCCGGGGCGGCGGCGACATTTTCGTAATTATACCCGCCCTTCGCCAGATAGGCCTTGGCGATATCGCAGCTGCTGGCATCGAACTTGTTCTTGCCGACCGGATCGAACTGAAACGAACATTCGCCGGGATTGGCGCGCACGCTGATCGGCGCGCGGACCTGTGCTTCGGCGAGCGCGGGGTTGGCGGCGTCGGTCAGCGCGTGGAACAGCGGGAAATAGCTCGCCGCCGCCAGCGCGCAGCCGGCAAGGATGATCGGCTTGCGTCCGATCCGGTCCGACAGCGCGCCGAACAGCACGAAGAAGGGCGTGCCAAGCGCGAGCGCGACCGCGATCAGCACGTTCGCGGTGACGCCATCGACCTTCATCACTTTTTCCAGGAAGAACAGCGCGTAGAACTGGCCCGTGTACCAGACCACCGCCTGCCCCGCGACCGCGCCGAACAGCGCGATCAGCACGAAGCGCAGGTTGAACCAGTTGCCGAACGATTCCTTCAGCGGCGATTTGCTGGTTTTGCCCTCGGCCTTCATCTGCCGATAGACCGGGCTTTCGTTGAGCTGGAGGCGGATCCACAAAGACAGCACCAGCAGCACGGCGGAGGCGAGGAACGGAATCCGCCAGCCCCAGCCGGTGAACGCCTCTTCCCCCAGCCCCCAACGCACGCCGATCACCACGAGCAGCGAGGCGAACAGGCCGAGCGTCGCGGTGGTCTGGATCCAGCTGGTGTAAAGCCCGCGTTTATTATTCGGCGCGTGCTCCGCCACGTAAGTTGCGGCGCCACCATATTGCCCGCCGAGCGCCAACCCCTGCAGGATGCGCAGCGACACCAGCAGCAGCGGCGCGGCGACGCCGATCGTCGCGTAATTGGGGAGCAAGCCAACCGCGAAGGTCGATGCGCCCATGATCCCCATCGTCACCAGGAACGTGTTCTTGCGCCCGACCAGATCGCCGATCCGCCCAAACACGATCGCCCCGAACGGCCGCACCGCGAAGCCCGCGGCGAAGGCGGCGAGCGCCAGGATGAAGCCCGTCGTCTCGTTCACCCCGGCGAAGAACTGGCTGGAGATGAAGGTCGCGAGCAGCCCGTAGAGATAGAAGTCGTACCATTCGAACACGGTGCCGAGTGACGATGCCGCGATCAC
This sequence comes from Proteobacteria bacterium SG_bin6, assembly GCA_002083435.1. GTDB lineage: Bacteria > Pseudomonadota > Alphaproteobacteria > Sphingomonadales > Sphingomonadaceae > Sphingomonas. The sequence goes on from LWDJ01000049.1 coordinate 22,389, forward strand.
CATCTTCTCGCTCGATGTCGCGGCATGGTGTTTGGGCAGCGGATAGGTGGTGGCCATGATCCTCTCCTTTGCTGACTTAGAAGCTATATTTGCCGGCGATTTCGACCCGGTCCAGCCGGCCGCTCGCGCCGCTCACCAGCGCGCGCTCGCCGTGGCGATATTCGATGCCGAGGTCGAAGCCCTTGACCGGTGACCAGAACAGGTTCGCCGCCCCGCTCCACGCCTGGCGGTTGAAGGCGTTGAAGGTGCCGGGGGCGAGGCCCGTGGGGTAGCCGACGCGCTGATAGCCGAACATCACCGAGCTGCGCAGCGCCGTGCTCCACGGCACGCGGACCGCCGCGAAGGCGGCGAAATTCTCGGTGAGCAGCAGCTTGCCGGTCGCGGGCACCACGATCGCGTCGGGCGCGAAGTTCAGCCCCAGATAGCGGCCGAGCCCCTGGCCATAGCTCGCCATGAAGCGCAGGTCATAGCGCTTGCCCGCCCCAAACGGGATCTTGCCGGCGGCGCTCAAGCCCCAGCCGATCTGGGCATCGCGCTGCACGCCATTTTCGGCGCGCAGCTGGAACACCGCCCCGGCAAGCGACAATTCGCCGAACGACGCCGCATAGTTCAGCCGCGAGACGAAATCGGGCAGGTGATTATCGTCATTCTCGATCAGCGTCGGCGAGGTGGTCGTGGCGGTCGAGGTTTGCGGGTTCTCGATCGCCAGATGCAGCGTCGCCGCCTTGGAGAGCTTCAGCGAATAGCGGATCAGCGGCTGACGGACGAACACCGATCCTTCGGTGGGACCGATGAAATCGGTCGTCTCGGGCAGCGCCGCGACATATTGGAAGGTGCTCCAATCCTGCCCGATCAGCAGATTGTCGAACTGGATATACGCCCGGCGCAACGCCAGATCATAGCCGTTGGTGGTGCGCTCGCTGCCCTGCGTGCCTGTCGCCGTCTGGAAATCGGTTTCGACATAGCCCTTCAGGCTGTGCTTGCCGACATCGGTCGACAGGCTGAGGTAGAGCCGGGTCTGCTTGGCCGAGAAGTCATTCTCGGTCGTGGCTCGCGGACCGCCGATCGGAATCTGCTGCGGCAGATAAAAATCACGCCCCAGCGCGAGCGGCGCGATCTCGCCACCGCTATAACGGGTGACATTCGCCACCGTCTTGATGAAGCCGCCGATCTTCAGCGTGGTACCACCAACGCGGAACCCCTCGGCGGGGGCGGCGGGCTTGCCTTCCATCGCGGCGATGCGGACTTCGGTCGCCTTGGTCGCGGCGCCTTGCGCGACCACGCTCGCCTCGGTCCTGGCGACCTGGGCGCGCGCGGCATCGAGTTCGGCGCGTAACGCCGCGACAGCTTCCTCGAGCTGCTTGAGCCGCGCCTCCATCGCCGACGGGTCCGCCGTCTGCGCCCGCGCCGCGCCCGGCACCGCGACGATCGCGGCGGCGGCGAGTAACATTGCCCGGGATCGTGCCACGGTGCCCTCTCCTTGCCATCGGCGGTCACTGCCGCCTCTGGCCAGGAAAGCTCTCCCATCGCCGCCTTGGCGCCTAGTTAGACCTTGGTCGAAGGTGCATGGCGCCGCGCACCGCGTTATGCTCGCCGGCAAAACCATTGGGAGAGACGGCGATGACGCAAGCCCTGTACCCTGTGCCCGACGCCTGGGCCGAACGCGCCCTGATCGACGCGGCGGGCTATGCCGAGCGCTACCGCCGTTCGATCGAGGAGCCCGAGGCCTTCTGGCGCGAGGAAGCGACGCGGCTCGACTGGATCACCCCCTTCACCCGGGTGAAGCAGGCAAGCTTTCACGAGGCCGATTTCGGCATCAAATGGTTCGACGATGGCGTGCTCAACGTCAGCGCCAACTGCCTCGATCGCCACCTCGCCGAGCGCGGCGACCAGATCGCGATCCTGTGGGAGCCCGACAGCCCGGGCGAGGCGCGGCGCATCACCTATCGCGAACTCCATGCCGAGGTGTGCCGCTTCGCCAATGTGCTGAAGGTGCAAGGGGTAAGGCGCGGCGACCGGGTGACGATCTATCTGCCGATGATCCCCGAAGCGGCGGTGGCGATGCTCGCCTGCGCGCGGATCGGCGCGATCCATTCGGTGGTGTTCGCCGGCTTCTCGCCCGAGGCGCTTGCCGGGCGGATCGAGGATTGCGATTCGCACATCGTCATCACCGCCGACGAGGGCTTGCGCGGCGGCAAGCATGTGCCGCTCAAGGCCAATGTCGACGCGGCACTCGCCAGCCAGCACCACGCCCGTGCCTGTGTCCGCCGGGTGATCGTCGTCCGCCGCACCGGCGCCGACGTCGCGATGCAGCCGGGGCGCGACCTTTGGTATCACGAAGCGCGCGAGAGCGTCGGCGCCGACTGCGCGCCCGAGCCGATGGGCGCCGAAGACCCGCTGTTCATCCTCTATACCAGCGGCTCGACCGGCAAGCCCAAGGGTGTGCTCCACACCAGCGGCGGCTATCTGCTCTGGGCGGCGATGACCCACCAATATGTCTTCGATTACCGCCCGGGCCAGATCTACTGGTGCGCCGCCGATGTCGGCTGGGTGACGGGGCACAGCTATGTCGTCTATGGCCCGCTCGCCAATGGCGCGACGAGCGTGATGTTCGAAGGCGTGCCCAACTTCCCCGATGCCTCGCGCTTCTGGCAGGTGGTGGACAAGTTCGGCGTCAACATCTTCTACGGCGCGCCCACCGCCTTGCGCGCGCTGATGCGCGAGGGCGACGGCTTCGTGCAGGCGACCAGCCGCCAGTCGCTCCACCTGCTCGGCTCGGTCGGCGAGCCGATCAACCCCGAGGCATGGGAATGGTATCACCGCGTCGTCGGCGAGGAGCGTTGCCCGATCGTCGATACCTGGTGGCAGACCGAGACCGGGGGCGCGATGATCACCCCGCTGCCCGGCGCGACCGCGCTCAAGCCCGGCAGCGCGACGCTCCCCATGTTCGGGGTGAAGCCCCAGCTGGTCGACAATGACGGCACGGTGATCGAGGGCGCGGGCGAAGGCTGCCTCGTGATCACCGATAGCTGGCCGGGCCAGATGCGCACCGTTTGGGGCGATCACGCCCGCTTCTTCCAGACCTATTTCACCACCTTCGCGGGGAAGTATTTCACCGGCGATGGCTGCCGCCGCGATGCCGACGGTTATTACTGGATCACCGGCCGGATCGACGACGTGATCAACGTGAGCGGCCACCGCATGGGCACCGCCGAGATCGAATCGGCGCTCGTCGCGCATGGCCAGGTGGCGGAGGCGGCGGTGGTCGGGATGCCGCACCCGATCAAGGGGCAGGGCATCTATGCCTATGTCACGCTCAACGCGCATGACGAGCCGAGCGACGAATTGCGCCGCGAGCTGGTGCAATGGGTGCGCGGCGAAATCGGCCCGATCGCGACGCCCGACGTGATCCAGTTCGCCCCCGCGCTCCCCAAGACGCGCTCGGGCAAGATCATGCGCCGCATCCTGCGCAAGATCGCCGAGAACGAGCTGGGCAGCCTGGGCGACACCTCGACGCTCGCCGACCCGAGCGTGGTCGACGATCTGATCGCCGGGCGCCCGCTGACCCCGGCGTGAGCGACGGCCAGATCCTGATCGCCGACGATCACCCGCTGTTCCGCCAGGCGCTGTGCCTGGCGGCGGCGCGGGTCGCCCCGCGCGCGGCGCTGATCGAGGCGGGGACGCTGGCGGCGGCGGCCGAGGCGGCGGCGGGCGCGGACGCGCTGCGGCTGATCCTGCTCGATCTGAAGATGCCGGGGGCGCAAGGGTTCTCGGGCGTGGCCTTGCTCCATGCCGAGCGGCCTGAGGTGCCGATCCTGATCGTCTCCAGCGCCGAGGGGTTGGGGGTGGCGCAGGAGGCGCGACGCTTCGGCGCGGTGGGCTTCGTCGGCAAGGACGCGCCGCTCGAGGCGATCGAAGCCGCGATCACCCAGGCGCTGGCGGGCGAGGTGCTGCCGAGCGCCCCCGACCCAGAACTCGACGCGGTCGCCGAGCGCGTTGCGAGCCTCACGCCAATGCAGCTGAAAGTGCTGCTGGGGGTGCTGGGCGGCCAGCTGAACAAGCAGATCGCCTATGATCTGGCGATCAGCGAGGCGACGGTAAAAGCGCACATGACCGCGATCCTGCGCAAGCTGGACGTGGGAAACCGGACCCAGGCGGTGCTCGCGGCGCGCGCGCTGGGGTTGGGGGTGCGGCATTAGGGGTAGCCGCTTACGTCTCGTTCGCCCGAGCCAATCCTAATTGGCGCGCAAACCCGCGAGGTGATGGCGACCCAGACAATCGGACCATGTCCGCCAAAAAACCCCTTGCGGCTGACGCGACGTCATCCGGCAATAGTCCGCTCATGCCGGATGAGGAGCATGACATGATTCGACACGCACTGGGGGGAATTATGGCGGTCGCCGCGATGACAGGATTGGCAGCCGCCACCGAGAATAGCGCGCAGGCGATCCACCTCAAGGAAATGGCCGGGACGGTCGTCGTCCAGGGTGTCGAAATACCCTATCGCCTCACCACGCCGGATCATCCCCAAGGGGCAATCCTGCTCATACCGGGGTCGCTGTTCAGCGATGTCGATGGCAACTACCCGGCGATGGGACTGGCGCCGCACGCCTATGCCGATCTCGCCCGGCAGCTGGGTGCGAAGGGTTATGCGGTCTTGCGGATGGCCAAGATCGGCCCCGGGACCGGCTCGCGCACGATCGACCCCGCCATAGCCGCGATCCATAACGACTTCCGTACCCGGATCGATGTCGCCGCAGCGGGCTGGCGGGCACTGCCCCGCGTCTCCGGACCACGGGTGATCGCGGGCCATAGCGAAGGCGCGGTGGTCGCTTTCCTGCTCGCGGCGCAGCCGGGGATAGATGCGGACGGTGTCGTCAGCCTGTCGGGGCCCTCGCAATCAATCTATGCGATCATGCGCGACCAGGTCGCGACGCTGAACGCAAAGCCGGGTTTAGAGCCAGACCTTACCGCCTTCGACGCCGCCATCGCCGCCCTCCGTGCCGGGCAAGCACTACCGCCTGGCCTCGCCGCCAACCCGCAGACAATGATGCTGGCATCGATGCCGCCGACGGCGATTGCCTACCTTAACAGCGTTGACCGCGAAGATGTTTTGCAGGCGGTCGCGAAGGTGCGCCAGCCATTGCTGATCGTTCAGGGCGGCTGGGACTTCTCGGTACCGCCGCGCCACGCCGATGCGCTCGGGCAGGCGCGCAAGGGCTTGCCCACCGAGCGCGCCTTCTTTCCCGAGCTTACGCACTTTTACAAGCACGCGCCGGCCAACCTTCCACCCATGCAAGCGATGGGTATCGCCACCGAAAGCGAGCCGGCCGTCGCGGACGCGATCGCGCGCTGGGCATCTCGATTAAGGAGGTAACAGCGTTCATTTCGGCGACTGGCGCGCTTCACCGACGTTCGCTTCTTTGCCCCAGTCGCCCCCCTATTCCGCCGCCACCGCCTCCCCCAGCGCCAGCCACGCGCGCAGCGCTTCGGGCGCGACCGGCTTCGCGAACAGCGGTACGCCCGCCCGCCCGGCGCGGGCGCGCAGCGCCGCGTCTCCCGACGCCGTGACCAGCGCGCAGCGCATCCCGCGCCCGCGCAGCCGCGCGATCAGCGCCAGCCCGTCGAGCGGCGCGCCCAGATCATAATCGACCAGCGCCACGTCGGCCGCCGCCGCCAGCGCCGCGTCGACCGATCCCGTCCCCAGCGCATCGTGCCCGTCGCGCGTCAGCAGGGCGAGGGTTGCTTCCACCACGCGCGGGTCGTCGTCCACCACCAGCACGCGCAGTTCGGCAACTGGCGCCGCCGCCGGCAGTACCGGGCGCGGCGCAACCTGTGCCGCCTCGGCGCGCGGCAGGACGATCGCGAAGCTGCTCCCGCGCCCCTCGACCGAGCGCAGCACGATCCGCCCGTCGATGAGCCGCGCGCTGCGCTCGACGATCGCGAGGCCGAGCCCGATCCCCGCCACCCCGCGCGTGCCGAGCCGTTCGAACTCGCGGAAGATCAGCGCCTGCTTGTCGGCCGGGATGCCGGGGCCGGTGTCGCTCACCCAGATGCTCAGCCCCGCGCCCGCCGGGCGCACCCCCACCAGCACGCCGCCGGTTCCGGTATAGCGCACCGCGTTCGACACGAAATTCTGCACGATCGAGCGCAGCAGCGCCGGATCGGCGGTCACGCTGCCATAGGCCGGCCCCAGCCGCAGCGTGAGCCCGGCTTCTTCCGCGAGCGGGCGGATACAGCCGACCACCTCGGCGAGCAGCGGCGCGAGCGCCACGGCTTGCGGGCGCGGCTCGATCCCGCCGGCGTCGAGCTTGGAAATGTCGAGCAGCGCGCGCAGCAATTCCTCCGCCGCGCCGATCGACTGGCCGATCCGCTCGACCAGCCGACCATCGCCGCCGCCATCCCGCGCCAAGGCCGAGGTGAACAGCCGCGCGGCATGGAGTGGCTGGAGCAGATCGTGGCTCGCCGCCGCCAGGAAGCGCGTCTTGGCGGCGGTGGCGGCGGCCAGCTTTTCGTTGAGCCGGGTAAGCTCGGCGGTGCGCTCGGCGACGCGCGCCTCCAGCTCGGCGCGCGAGGCTTCGAGCGCGGCGAGCGCCTGGGCCTCGGCAGTGATATCGGTGAAGCACATCACATAGCCGCCGCCGGGCATCGGCCCGCCTACCGTCTTGAACACGCGGCCATCGGGGCGGATGCGCTCGAAACTGTGCGGCAGGCCGCGCTTCAGATGCGCGAGGCGGCGGGCGACATGCGCCTCCACCTCGCCGGGGCCGCATTCGCCGCGCACCGCATTGTAGCGGATCAGCTCGGCGACCGGCGTGCCGACGCGCACCACCCCCGATGGGTAGGCGAACAGCGCGAGATAGCGGCTGTTCCACGCGATCAGCCGCAGATCGCTATCGACCACGCTGACGCCGGGATCGATATGTTCGAGCGTCGCGGCGAGCAGCCCCTGGGAGAATTGCAGGCTCTGCCCGCCCTCGTCGAGCATCCGGACGATGTCGGCATAGCTGAGCCGCGCGCCCGCCAGCGCGGCGGCGACCAGCGCGCGCGCGGAGGGGACGCCGACCACGCTCGCGATCAGCCGCTCGGCGCGGCGGGCCTCGATCGAGCCCACGGGGGCGCTCGGCGGCGCGTCGGCGAAGGCGGCGGCGGCGCGCGCCACCCCCACGAAGCGCCCGGCGAACGCGATCAGCCCGGCCATGTCGCCCACCGCCGCGACGCGCGGCTCGAACGCGCCCGGCACCGCCACCCGCCGCCAGCCGCGCGCCGAGAGCAAAGCGAGGAGCAGCAGGTTCACCCCCAGGCTCCACACCACGCCGTGGGTGAGCGGGGTCATCGCCCCCAGGCCGAACAGATGGCGCGGATCGGCGAGGGTGCCGCCGAGTGCCGCGAGCAACCCCGCCGGCAGGATCGGCGGCAGCGCGAGCGTGTAGAGCCACAGCCCGGTGCCCAGCGCGAGCGCGAGCTTGGCGGGGCGCGGATCATGCCCCCGCCCGCGCGCGGCGATCAGCAGCAGGGGCGTGAACTGCGCCATCGCCGCGAAGGCGATATGGCCGATCGCCGCCAGCCGATACTCGGCGCCCAATGCCTCGCCCCAGCCGAGCGCGAGCGCGATCACCACGATCACCGCCAGCCGCCGCACCCCCAGCAGCCGCGCGCCGAGATCGGCCTCCGCGGTCCAGCCGGCGCGGGCGAGCAGCAGCGGCGCGATCAGATCGTTGGAGATCATCGTCGCCAGCGCAACCGTCTCCACCACCACCATCGCGGTCGCCGCCGAAAAGCCGCCGAGCAGCGCGAGCAAGGTGAGCGGGGTCGATCCCGCCGCCATCGGCAGCGCGACGACGAAGCCATCGGGCGCGGTGCCCGGCGGCAGCAGCAGCGCGCCCGCCAACGCGATCGGCGGCACGAGCAGCGCCATCGCTCCCACATAGGCGATGAAGGGCCAGCGGCTCGCGCGGACATCCTCCAGCCCGCGCGCCTCGATCACGCCGATATAGAATTGGCGCGGCAGCGACAGCACCGCCGCCATCGCGATCAGGGTGATGACGAGCGTGTCGCTCCCCAGCCGCGCGGGGGCGAACATCGCGGCGAGCGTCGCCCCGCCCGCCGCCGCCGCGCGCGGGTCGCTGGTCAGCAGCAGCAGCGCGAGCAGCGCGATGCCGGCGAGCGCCGCGAGCTTGAACAGCGAATCGGCGGCGGTCGCGAACAACAGCCCCTCGTTGCGCCCGGCCACGTCATAGCGGCGCGTGCCGAAGGCGAGCGCGAACAGCGCGAGCACCGCGCCGGCGATGACGCTCGCGACCGCGCCGCTCGGCCCCGCGGTCGCGCTCAGCGCCTGGCCGATCGAGCGGAGCTGCAACGCGATGTAAGGCACCGCGCCCAGCGTCGCCGTCACCGTCACCAAGGCGGCGAGGCCCCGGCTCTTGCCGAAGCGCGCGCCGATCAGGTCCGAAACGCTGGTCGCGCCCTCGTCGCGCGCGGCGCGGGCGATCGCGCGCACCAGCCCGGGCGCGAGCGCATAGACGAGGATCGGCCCCAGATAGATCGGCAGATAGCTCCACCCGTCCGACGCGGCGGTGCCGACCGCGCCGTAAAAGGTCCAGCTGGTGCAATAGACGCCGAGCGCGAGCGCCTGCGCGGCCTGGCGGCGGCGACCGGGCGCGGCGGGGACGCGGCGGCGCTCGGCGCGGTGCGCGATCAGGAACAGCAGCGCCGCGAACAGCAGCGCCGCGATGACGACGATCGGTTGCGGCACGCCGTGCATCGGCCGCCTTTTCCTCCCCGAACGATGCCGGGCGCGATCCGCCCTGGCCTGCCGCCGTCATAGCGCTCAGCAATGCCCCGTAGATTTGACCGCGATCAAAGGCGGCATCGTCACGCTCGCGCAATGTCGCCCCGCCTGAGTGGGAGTTGGGGCGATGCAAAGCGATGTGAGTTGGGCGGGACTTTGGCTGGTGGCGGGCATCGCCTGCATCCTGGCGGCGATGGGCGCGGTGGATGCGCCGTTCGCGGTGCATATGGCGATCGCGGCGAGCGCGGCGCTGATCGCGGCGTTCGTCAACATGCACGGGGTAGGCAAGAGCGAAACCGCGCGCGCCGCGCGGGCGCCGGCCAGCCGCTACGACGACGAAGTGATCCGCTGGGGCGTGATCGCCACCGTCTTCTGGGGCGTGGTCGGGCTGCTGGTCGGCGTGTTCATCGCCGCGCAGCTGAGCTTCCCCTGGCTCAACTTCCCGACCGAATACACGACGTTCGGCCGGCTGCGCCCGCTCCACACCTCGGCGGTGATCTTCGCCTTTGGCGGCAATGCGCTGCTCGCGACGAGCTTCTTCGTGGTGCAGCGCACCTGCCGCGCGCGGCTGGCGCTGCCCGCGCTCGCGCGCTTCGTCTTCTGGGGCTATCAGCTGTTCATCGTGCTGGCCGCGACCGGCTATGTGATGGGCGTGACCGAGGGCCGCGAATATGCCGAGCCCGAATGGTATGTCGACATCTGGCTGACGATCGTCTGGGTAGCGTACCTGCTGGTGTTCGCCGGCACGATCCTGAAGCGGCAGGAGCCGCATATCTACGTCGCCAACTGGTTCTACCTGGCCTTCATCGTCACCGTGGCGATGCTGCATCTGGTCAACAACCTCACCGTGCCGGTCTCATGGTTCGGGTCCAAGTCATACTCGGCCTTTTCGGGCGTGCAGGACGCGCTGGTGCAATGGTGGTACGGCCATAACGCGGTCGGCTTCTTCCTGACCGCCGGCTTCCTGGGGATGATGTATTACTTCGTCCCCAAACAGGCCGAGCGACCGGTGTACAGCTACCGGCTGTCGATCGTCCATTTCTGGTCGCTGATCTTTCTCTACATCTGGGCGGGGCCGCATCACCTGCATTACACCGCGCTCCCCGACTGGGCGCAGACGCTGGGCATGGTGTTCTCGATCATGCTGTGGATGCCGAGCTGGGGCGGCATGATCAACGGGCTGATGACGCTCAACGGCGCGTGGGACAAGGTCCGCACCGATCCGATCATCCGCATGATGGTGTTCGCGCTCGCCTTTTACGGGATGAGCACCTTCGAAGGGCCGATGCTCAGCGTCAAATCGGTCAACTCGCTGTCGCACTATACCAACTGGACGATCGGCCATGTCCACTCGGGCGCGCTCGGCTGGAACGGGATGATCACCTTCGCGGCGATCTATTACATGACGCCGCGCCTGTGGGGGCGCGAGCGGCTCTATTCGCTGCGGCTGATCAACTGGCACTTCTGGTGCGCGACGATCGGGATCGTGCTCTACGCCGCGTCGATGTGGGTGGCGGGCATCACCCAGGGGTTGCTGTGGCGCGAATATGGGGCGGACGGCTACCTGGTCTACAGCTTCGCCGAAGTCGTCGCCGCGATGCACCCCTATTACGTCATCCGCATGGCGGGCGGGCTGCTCTATCTGACGGGCGCGCTGATCTTCGCCGTCAACATCGCGATGACGATCGCCGGCAAGCTGCGCGCCGAGGCGCCGGTGACCGAGACGCGCCCCGATCCCGCGCGCGACGTGCCCGCCCCCGCCATCCCCGCCGATTAAGGGAGTAACCCGATGACCACGCTTGCCGAGCGGCACAAGACGATCGAGCGCAACATCACGCTGCTCGCGGTGCTCGCGCTCCTCACCGTCGCAATCGGCGGGATCGTCGAGATCGCGCCCCTGTTCTGGATCCAGTCGACCGTCACCCCGGTCCCCGGCGTGCGGCCCTACAGCCCGCTCGAACTCGCCGGGCGCGACATTTACGTGCGCGAGGGCTGCTATGGCTGCCACAGCCAGATGATCCGCCCGTTCCGCGACGAGGTGGAACGCTATGGCCATTACAGCCTGGCCGCCGAGAGCATGTACGATCACCCCTTCCAATGGGGATCGATCCGCACCGGGCCTGATCTCGCGCGGGTGGGTGGGCGCTATTCGGACGAGTGGCACGTCCAGCACCTGAAATACCCGCAGGCGGTGGTCCCCGAATCGATCATGCCGCGCTACGCCTTCCTCGCCGATCGGGAGCTGAAGCCGGAGACGATCGCCGGGCATTTGCGCGCGCTCGCCGATGTCGGCGTGCCCTATGGCAAGGAAGCGATCGACGCGGCCGAAGCCGATCTGATCGCGCAGGGCACGCCCGATGCCGACACCGCCGGGCTGCTGAAGCGCTATCCCAAGGCACAGGCGCGCGATTTCGACGGCGACCCCAAGCGCCTGACCGAGATGGACGCGCTGATCGCCTATCTCCAGTCGCTCGGCACCCAGGTCGATTTCAAGGCCGCCGAACCGCGCGAGCAGGCGCGATGAGCACCTATGACAGCCTGCGCCATCTGGCGGACAGCTGGGGGCTGGTGGCGATGACCGCCGCTTTCCTGGGCTTCAACCTCTGGGCGTTCCGGCCCCGCGCGCGGGCGCACCATGACCATGCCGCGCGCAGCATCTTCGAGGGGGACGATCATGAGTGACCCGCGCCGCGTTGACGCCGCGACCAACACCGCCTTTGTCGGCCATGAATGGGATGGGATCGAGGAACTCGACACCCCCATGCCGCGCTGGTGGCTGTGGACGCTCTACGGCACGATCCTGTTCGCGATCGGCTATTGCATCGCCTATCCCGCCTGGCCGCTGATCGACCATGCGACGGCGGGCGTGCTCGGCTGGACCAGCCACGGCGCGCTGCGGGAGGAACTGAGCGCCGAGGCGAAGCGCAAGGCGCCGATCCTGGCGGCACTCGCCCGCACCCCGATCACCGCCGTGCCCGGCAACGCGCAATTGCTGCGCACCGCGACCGAGGGCGGCCGCGCCGCGTTCAAGGTGAATTGCGTCCAGTGCCACGGCGCGGGCGCGGCGGGGACCAAGGGCTATCCCAATCTGAACGATGATGACTGGCTATGGGGCGGCGATCTGGCGACGCTCGAGCAGACCATCGCCCACGGCATCCGCTCGCCGGTGGATGAGGCGACCCGCCAGTCGCAAATGCCCGCCTTTGGCCGCGACGGCATCCTGACCGCGCCGCAGATTCAGGATGTGGTGAGCTTCGTGCGCTACGCCTCGCACCAGGAGGCGGCGAGTGCTGCCGCGCGGCGCGGCGCGGCGCTGTTCGCGGCCAATTGCGCGGCCTGCCATGGCGATACCGCGCACGGCACCCGCGCGCTCGGCGCCCCCAACCTGACGGACGCGATCTGGCTCTATGGCGGCGACCGCGCGACGCTCACCGAAACCGTCACCAACGCGCGCTCGGGGATGATGCCCGCCTGGGGCCAGCGGCTTGATCCGGTGACGGTGAAGATGCTCGCGCTCTACGTCCACGGCCTGGGCGGCGGCGAGGCGGCGCCCGCGCCATGAACGCGCCGCCCCCGTCGACCCAGTTCTTCGCCCCGCGCGCGAAAATCTTCCCGCGCAAGGTCGATGGCTTTTTCCGCCGGCTGAAATGGGCGGTGATGGCGGTGACGCTGACGATCTACTACGTCACCCCCTGGCTGCGCTGGGATCGCGGGCCCTATGCGCCCAATCAGGCGGTGCTGGTCGATATCGCCCACCGCCGCTTCTACATGTTCGCGATCGAGATCTGGCCGCACGAATTTTATTATGTGGCGGGCCTCTTGGTGATGGCGGCGCTGGGGCTGTTCCTGGTGACGAGCGCGGTGGGGCGCGCCTGGTGCGGCTATGCCTGCCCGCAGACGGTGTGGACCGATCTGTTCGTCCATGTCGAACGCTGGATCGACGGCGATCGCAACGCGCAGGCCCGGCTCGACGCCGCCCCCTGGGGGCCGGCCAAGGCGGCCAAGCGCTTCGCCAAATGGGGGCTCTGGCTCGCGATTTCGGCGGCGACCGGGGGCGCGTGGATCTTCTACTTCGCCGACGCCCCCGCGCTCGCCCGCGCGCTGGCGGCGGGCACGGCGCCCTATGTTGCCTATGCGACGATCGCCCTGCTCACCGCGACCACCTTCACCCTTGGCGGGCTGCTGCGCGAGCAGGTGTGCATCTATATGTGCCCCTGGCCGCGCATCCAGACCGCGATGATGGACGAGCAATCGCTCGGCGTGACCTACAAATATTGGCGGGGCGAACCGCGCAGCCACGGCGTCAAGCGCGGCCCCGATCTCGCCGCGATGGCCGCCGGCGCCACCGTGGGAGACTGCATCGATTGCGCCGCCTGCGTGCAGGTATGCCCAACCGGCATCGACATTCGCGAAGGCCCGCAGATCGGCTGCATCACCTGCGGTCTATGCATCGACGCCTGCGACGCGGTGATGGCGAAGCTCGATCGCCCGCAAAAACTGATCGGCTATACCACCGAAGCCGATGTGAGGCGCGGGCTCGCCGGCACCCCCGCCGTCGCGCCGATCAAGCGGTTGTTGCGCCCCCGCACGCTGGTTTACCTGCTGGTCTGGGCCGGCATCGGCTGCGGGATGCTGTTCGCGCTCGGCACGCGCGAGCATCTGGGGCTGAGCGTGCTTCAGGCGCGCAACCCGATCTGGGTGCGCCTGTCCGACGGGCGCATCCGCAACGCCTATACGGTGAAGCTGCGCAACATGGAGGCGCGCCCGCGCCGCGTGACGCTGAGCTTCAGCGGGATCGACGGCGCGATCTGGGACGAGGATGGCACCGTGCGCGCCGCCGGCCCCAGCCTGCGCCTGATAGTCCCCGCCGATCAGGTGCTGACCCGCCAGCTGTTCCTCGCCGCGCCCGCCGCCGGGCCGGCGCGCCAGGATCTGATCTTCACCGCCACCGCCGCCGATCCGGGCAGCGAGGGCGAGCTGGTCCACGATGTCGCCCATTTCGAAAGGCCCACGCCATGACCGCACGTTTCACCGGCCAGCATATGGCCGCGATCCTCGTCGCCTTTTTCGCGGTGGTGATCGCGGTGAATTTCTACATGGCGCGCACCGCGGTGATGACGTTTGGCGGCACCGTGGTCGATAACAGCTATGTCGCGAGCCAGCATTATGCGCGCTGGCTCGACGAGGCGGCGGCCCAGGATCGCGCCGGCTGGCGCGCCGAGCCGGAGATCGCCGGCGGCCGGCTGATGCTGGTGCTGCGCCGTGGCGGCAGTCCGGTCGTGGGCGCGCGGGTGCGGGTGAGCGCGCGGCATCCGCTTGGCGCGCTTCCCGATCGCGTGATCGAGCTGGTGCCCGCCGCGACCCCCGGCCGCTACCGCGCGCCGGTCGCGCTGCCGCCGGGGCGCTGGCAGCTGCTGATCGAGGCCCGCGACGGCGATGCCCAGGCCCGCTTCGAGACCGAGCTGCGCGCGTGACGATCGCCGCCGTCCCGCCCCATGCCGCCAGCGCCGCCGCCGAGAGCCTGTTCAGCGTCGAGGGGCTGCGCTGCGCCGGGTGCATCGCCAAGCTCGAATCCGGGCTCGGCGCGACCCCCGGGGTGATCGCGGCGCGGGTGAACTTTTCCGCCAAAAGGCTGCGCGTCGCCCATCTGCCCGAGCTGGACGAGGCCGCGCTGCTCGCCGCGATCGACGCGCTGGGCTTCGCCGCCCACCCCTTCGCGGCGCCCCCCGTGCAAGCACCCGGCGAGGCGCGCCGGCTGGCGCTCGCGCTTGGCGTCGCGGGGTTCGCGGCGATGAACGTGATGCTGCTGTCGGTTTCGATCTGGTCGGGCGCCGATGGCGCGACGCGGCAGCTGTTCCACTGGCTCTCGGCGCTGATCGCGCTCCCCGCCATCGCCTATGCCGGCCGCCCCTTCTTCGAGAGCGCCGCGCGCGCGCTACGGCGGGGGCGGACCAACATGGACGTGCCGATCAGCATCGGCGTGGCGCTCACCGCCACCACCAGCCTCTACGAAACCGCGACCGGCGGGGCGCACGCCTATTTCGACGGCGCGGTGATGCTGCTGTTCTTCCTGCTCGCCGGGCGACTGCTCGACAGTGTCGCGCGCGCCCGCGCCGAGGATGGCGTCGCCGCGCTGCTGCGCCGCGTGCCGCGCGAGGCGACGGTGGTGCGCGGCGGCATCTCGGAACGCCGCGACGCCGCCGAACTCGCACCCGGAATGCGGCTGCTCGTGGCGGCGGGCGAGCGCATCGCCGCCGATGGCGTGGTCGAGGCGGGCGAAAGCAGCATCGACCGCGCGCTGGTAACGGGCGAAAGCCTGCCCGAGGCCGCGCGCGCGGGGACCAGGGTGCTCGCGGGCACGATCAACCTCGCCGCCCCGCTCACCATCCGCGTGACAGCGGTGGGCGAGGGTTGCGCGATCGCCGAGATCGCCCGGCTGATGGAGGCGGCGGGGCAGAGCCGATCGGCCTATGTCCGCGTCGCCGATCGCGCCGCGCGCTGGTATGCGCCCGCCGTCCACAGCCTGGCGGCGGCGAGCTTCGCCGGCTGGTTGATCGCCGGCGCCTCGCTCCATCAGGCGGTGACGATCGCGGTCGCGGTGCTGATCATCACCTGCCCCTGCGCGCTGGGGCTCGCGGTGCCGGTCGCGCAGGTGGTGGCGAGCGGCGCGCTGCTGCGCGCGGGCGTGCTGGTGAAGGACGGCTCGGCGCTCGAACGCCTCGCCCGCGCCAGCCGCGTGGTGCTCGACAAGACCGGGACGGTGACGCTCGGCCGACCGCGCGTGACCGGCGGACTCCCCGAGGAGGCGGCGGCGCGCGCGGTGCTCGCGGCGCTGGCCGGGGCGAGCCGCCACCCGCTCGCCCGCGCGGTCGGCGCGGCGCTGGAGGGCGTCGCGCCAGCGGCGATCACGGGGCTGATCGAACATCCCGGGCTCGGGATCGAGGGCATCTGCCAAGGCGAACGCGCCCGGCTCGGCCGGCCCGATTGGGTGCTGGGCGGGGCCGCGAGCGCGGAACACCGGGCGGCCTTCGCCTGGGGCACGATCACCGCCGCGATCGAGGTCGCCGATCCGCCCCGCGCCGATGCAGCCGCGGCGATCGCCGAACTCGCCGCGCTCGGGCTCGATCCGGTGCTGTTTTCGGGCGATTCTCCCCCCGGCGTGGCGCAAGTCGCCGGACCGCTGGGGATCACCGCCGCCGCGCGTATGAGCCCCGCCGACAAGGCCGCGCGCATCGCCGCGCTCCAGGCCGCCGGCGCGCGCGTGCTGATGGTGGGCGACGGGCTCAATGACGGCCCCGCGCTCAAGGCGGCGAGCGTCGCGATGGCGCCCGCCGAGGCGAGCGATGTCGGCCAGCAGGCCGCCGACGCGCTGTTCTTTGGCGACCAGCTGCGCGCGGTGCCCCGCGCGGTGCGCGCGGCGCGGGCGACGATGGCGGTGGTGCGGCAGAATTTCGCGCTCGCGATCGGCTATAACCTGCTCGCGGTGCCGCTCGCGATCGCCGGCCAGGTGACGCCGCTGATCGCCGCCCTCGCCATGTCGGGCTCGTCGCTGCTGGTGGTGGGCAACGCGCTGCGCCTGCGCGGAGCGGCGCGGTGACCGGGGTCGCGCTGCTCATCCCGATCGCGCTCGGCCTGGGCCTGGCGGGGCTCGGCGCCTTCTTCTGGGCGGCGAAGAGCGGCCAGTTCGAGGATCTCGACGGCGCCGCGCTAAGGGTGCTGATCGAGGAGGAGGATTGAGGCACGCGCCATAAAAAGCCCCTCCCTTGAGGGAGGGGTTGGGATGGGTGGGCGACGGGAGCCGCTCTATCCGTTCTGCCAACAAAGCATTGGTGGCGGGAGCACATCGGAGCACGCGCAAACGCCGAACACCCCCACCCCAACCCCTCCCTTGAAGGGGAGGGGCTTTCAGGGGTGTCTATAGCCGCACCCCCAGGCCGACGCCCACCACCACCGGGTTCACGTCCACCTGCACCCGCTGCAACCCCAGCCCGGCGCTGAAGAGCCGGGCGCGCGTTCCGACATCGAGATATTTCACGTCGATATTCACGAAGAACTTCTTCGAGATGTCGATGTCGGTGCCCGCCTGCAGCGCCCAGCCGACGCTGGTTGGCAATTGTACCGGCGTCCGCCCGGCGACCGCCTCCAGCGCCCGCGTGGAAAACGCGTTCCAGAACACGGTCAGGTTCACCCCGGCGCCGACATAGGGCCGCACCTTGGCCTTGGGGTTGAAGTGATATTGCGCGGTGAGCGTCGGCGGGAGCACCCAGGTGGTGATGATATTGCCGACATTCTTGGTCCCTGGCCCCACCGTCGCGATCTCGTGCCGGCTGGTCGCCGCGATCAGCTCGAACCCGATATGGTTGGTGGCCATGTACGTCAGGTCGATTTCGGGGACGACGCTGTGCCCCACATCCACGCTTTCGGTGGGCAGCGCCGGCAGGATCGGGCCGTTGCGCCCGGTCGGCACCACCGCGATCGTGCGCACCCGCAACAGCACGTCGCCCTGCTTGATGCCCACCCGGTCCTGCGCCATCGCCTGACCGGAAACAACCACCGCCGCCGCCGCGGCCAACGCCATCTTGATCATTGTCCCTACCTCCGCTGGGTAGGGCGTTGATGGAGCGCGCTTTGATCCGCGTCAAGGCGGGGGAAAGCGATCGGGGCGATGCCACCGCCATGTGGCGCTATCATCCCCAACTGCTCGAGCGGCCGGTGCCGCGCTATACCAGCTTCCCGACCGCGGCCGAATTCGACGAGAGCGTCGGTCCGGGGGACATGGCGGCGGCGCTCGCCGCGCTGCCGGCGGAAGCGCCGGTGTCGCTCTATCTCCACATCCCCTATTGCCACCAGATTTGCTGGTATTGCGGGTGCAACACCGGCGCCGCCAATCGCAGCGCGCGGCTTTCGGCCTATCTGCAACGGCTGGGCCAGGAGCTCGATCTGGTCGCGGACCGGCTGGGCGCGCGCGCGCTCAGCCGGGTGGCGTTTGGCGGCGGCAGCCCCAATGCGCTGAGCCCCGAACAGTTCGACGCGCTGCTCGCCCGGCTGCGCGCGCGCTTCGATCTGCGCCGCGCGGAACTGTCGGTCGAGCTTGATCCGCGCGCCTTTGGCTGGAGCTGGGCGGCGGCGCTCGCCCGCGCCGGGGTCCACCGCGCGAGCCTGGGCGTGCAGACCTTCGCCCCACACGTCCAGGCGGCGATCGGGCGCGTCCAGCCGGTCGATATGATCGCCTGCGCGGTGGCGCAGCTGCGGCTGGCGGGGGTCAGCTCGCTCAATTTCGATCTGATGTATGGCCTGCCCGGCCAATCGCTCGGCGATCTCGACGCAACGCTCGATCAGGCGATCGCGCTGGGGCCGGATCGGCTGGCGGTGTTCGGCTATGCGCATGTCCCGCATCTGCTGCCGCGCCAGCGCCAGATCGACGCGCGCGCCCTGCCCGACGCGGCGGCGCGGTTCGAGATGGCGCGCTTCGCTCATGCCCGGTTGAGCGCGGCAGGCTATGTCGCGATCGGGTTCGATCATTTCGCCAAGCCCGGCGATCCGCTGGCGCGCGCGGCGGCAGGCGGCACGCTCGCCCGCAATTTCCAGGGCTTCACCGACGATCCCGCGCGCGCGCTGATCGGGCTCGGCGCGTCGGCGATCAGCGGCTTTCCCGGCGCGCTGCTCCAGAATGAGAAGAATAGCGGGCGCTATCATCTGCGCATCGGCCAGGGCCAGTTCGCCACCGCGCGCGGCGTGCGCCGATCGGCGGCCGACCGCGCCGTGGGCAACGCGATCGAGGCGCTGCTGTGCCAGGGCAGCGCCGAACTCGCCGGGCTGCCCGGCCTGGCCGACGCCCGCGCGGCGCTCACGCCTTTCCTGGCAGCGGGGGTCGCCGCGCTCGATGGCACGCGACTGAGCCTGACCGACGATGGCCTGCCCTATGCGCGCGCGATTGCCGCGACGCTCGATCCCTATCGCGCCACCAGCGCCGTGCGGTTCAGCAGTGCGGTTTGATCGCGCGCTGGCGATGGCGGGCGCGGTGGCGCTGGCGGGTGCCGGCATCCCCTGCCCCGCCGCGGTTACCGTGCTGCGGCTGAGCCTGTGCGGCGGCCATGCCCCGATCGAGATTCCGCTGCCCGGCAAATCCGCGCCCAAACCCGATTGCGGCGCCGCCTGCCACGCCGCCTGCCCGCGCCGCACGCGGCTGGTGCCCGAGCACCCGGCCTGACGCGCTCGCCGGCGACCCATGAAAAAAGGCCGCCGGTCAAACGACGCGGCGGCCTGTTTCGATGGTGGGCGTGGCAAGGATTGAACTTGCGACCCCTGCGATGTCAACACAGTGCTCTACCACTGAGCTACACGCCCACGAAGGAAGCGCCGCATAACCGGAGCGGCGCGCGCGCGCAAGCGCTTTCGCCGAGAGACAGTTTTGATCCGTTCACGCGGATGCGGGCCGGCGCCGCCCACGGTTCAGCGATGCCGAACCGCCGCCTAAGGCCGCAGCGTCGCCTGCCCGCCTTCGAACAGCCGGTCGACCTCCAGCACCAGATCGCGCAGGTGGAACGGCTTGGACAAGACCCGCGCATTGGGCATCGCATGGCCCGCCTTCAGCGTGACGGCGGCGAAGCCGGTGATGAACATCACCCGCAAATTGGGGGCGATTTCCCCCGCCTTCTGCGCGAGTTCGATGCCGTCCATCTCGGGCATCACGATGTCGGTGAGCAGCAGGTCGAAATGCTCGGCCTCGATCAGCGGCAGCGCGGCGGTGCCCCGGTCGACCGAGACCACCACATAGCCCGCGCGTTCCAGCGCGCGCGCCAGATAGCTGCGCATAACGTCATCGTCTTCGGCAAGCAGGATTCGCGGGCTGGTCATGCGGCGGCTTTTATCCGCCAACCCTTTAAGATTTTCCAGCCTGCCTCTACCCGCTGGGGGGCGCTTCCCCTAAACCATCGGCGATGACGCGGCACGGCAGCTTCGATCGGCTGGGCGCGGCGACCCCGGCGAGTCCGGTGGTCGTCTCGGTGCCGCATGGCGGGCGCGATTATCCCGCCGCGATGCTGCCGCTGCTCGCGCTGCCGGCGGGCGCGCTGCGGCCGCTGGAGGACCGGCATATCGACACGCTCGCCCGCGCCGCCTGGGGGGGCGAGACCGTGCTGATCGAGCGCGCGCCGCGCGCCTGGATCGACCTGAACCGCGCCGAGCAGGAGCGCGATCCGGCGATCGACGCGGGCGCCGATCCCCGTCGCCAGGGCGCGCCGAGCGTGAAGCTGCGCAGCGGGCTGGGGCTGGTGCCGCGCCGCGTCGGCGGGCGCGACCTGTGGCGCGGGCAGCTCCAGGCGCGCGACGTGGAGTCGCGGATCGCGAGCGTCCACCGCCCCTATCACGCCGCGCTCGCCGAGGCGCTGGCGGCGGCGCGGGCGCGCTTCGGGGTGGCGGTGCTGCTCGATCTCCACTCGATGCCGCCCCTGGGGCCGCCCGAGTCGGTCGCGCGCGTGGTGTTCGGCGATCGCTTCGGGCGGACGAGCGCGGCGCGCTTCGTGGCGACGCTGGAGGCGGTGGCGGACGCCGCCGGGCTCGCCCATGCGCTCAACACACCTTATGCGGGCGGGCACATCCTCGATCGCCACGGCGCGCCGCCGCGCGGCATCCATGCGGTGCAGGTGGAGCTTGATCGCCGGCTGTATCTCGATCCCGCGCTCGACGCGCCGGGGCCGGGCTTCGCCGCCGCCGCGAGGCTGGTGCGGGCGATGGTCACCGCGCTCGCCGACGAAGCGCTGGGCAGCCTCGCCACGGCGGCCGAATAACGGCGCATAAAAAACCACCTCGCGGCAAAGGCACGCGAGGTGGCCAAGGTTCAGGGAGGGGATACATCCGAAGATGTATCACGCGGTCCGCGAAAGGGGGGACACGGCGCCGCGCTCCATTCAAATAGGCGCCGGGCAAATCGGTTTCAAGCCGTGTCGCGCCGCACTGCACGAAACAAAGCGTTTCGCGCACGCGCCCTTGGGTTAATCTCAGAGCGCGGCGGGCGCCGGCATCAGGCCGCGATCGAGCTGGCGCTGGAAAATCTCCCGCATCAGCGCGAGCGAGAAGAGATGCGCGTACAGGAGGGGCAACATGCCG
Organism: Proteobacteria bacterium SG_bin6; assembly: GCA_002083435.1. Classification (GTDB taxonomy): domain Bacteria; phylum Pseudomonadota; class Alphaproteobacteria; order Sphingomonadales; family Sphingomonadaceae; genus Sphingomonas. Next base: position 43,288 of record LWDJ01000049.1, read on the forward strand.
TTCTGTGACATCTTGCGCAGCTGGTCGCCGCGCAGATCGCGCAGCTTGTTCTCGTCGACCATCTGGAAGCCGCGATAGACGAAGGGCTGCTCGCTGCCCTCGGGCTGGATCGTCACTTCGCCTTCGGTGAGCAGGCCGCTTTCCTTCAGCTCGACCATGAATTGCTGGGTGCGCATCCCGGCGGTTTCGAAGGTTTCGTTGAACTGCAGGATGTTCTTGGTCAGCTCGCTGGGCTCGGTGCCGTTGAACAGCGGCTCGCCCTCGTCGAACGCGCCGACGCCTTCGTAGGTCGGATCGAAGCACAGCGACAATTCCTGCGCGTCGGGCGTCAGCCGCGCGAGCAGGAAGGGATAGCGGCGGATATAAGCGGGGACGTAGAAATTCTGCTCGATCAGCTTGCCCTCGGCGTCGATGAACACGTTGACGCCCTCGTTCAGGCCCATCAGCGCGAGCGGGATCGGATCGTCACCGCTCGAAAAGACGATCGGCATGAAGCGCTGGACCAGCGCGAACTCGTCCACCGTCACCGGAATCGCGTGCTGGCCGACCAGGAACGGGGCGCGGTCCATGCGCTTGGTGCGGAAATCGGCATGGGCCTGGCTCGAAAGCGGTTCGAGCTGGTTATAGAATAGCGGCAGGGATTGCGGCGCGCTCGCCATGTAAACTCTCCGAATAGATGCGCGGCCCCCCTGGCCGGCCTTTGCCCCGGCCTCTATGGCGCGGGCGCGCCGGGCGCAAGGCTCACCAGCTTGCCCGGGTTCATGATCCCGAGCGGATCGAGCGCGGCCTTGATCGCGCGCAAAGCGCCCAGCCGCGCGGCGCCGCCCAGCCGTTCGAGCTCGGCGCGCTTCATCTGGCCGATGCCATGCTCGGCCGAGATCGAGCCGCCGGCCGCGACGACCAGATCATGGACGAAACGGCTGATTTCGGGCGCCGCTTGCGCGTACCACGCCTCGGCATCCACCCCGGCGGGCGCGCGGACGTGGAAATGGACATTGCCATCGCCCAGATGCCCAAAGCCGCTTGCGTGCGTGCCCGCGAAGCGCGCCTCGCACGCCGCCGCCGCCGCCACCATGAAGGCCGGCATCGCCGCGACCGGCACCGAGATATCGTGCTGCACCGCCGGCCCCTGCGCGCGCTCGGCGGCCGAGATCGAATCGCGCAACGCCCAGAACGCCTCGGCCTGTGCCTCGCTCGCGGCGATCACCGCGTCGGCCACTTGCCCGGCTTCCAGCGCGGGGCCGAGCAGGCGTTCGAGCAGTGCGGCGGGGGGCTCGGCGGCGGGGTCGCTCGCGGTCGCCTCGATCAGCACGTGCCAGGGATGGCGCCCCGCCAGCGGCGCCCGCGCGGCGGGGAGATAGGCGAGCACCGCGTCGAGCGATTCCCGCGGCAGGATCTCGAAGCTTTCGATCGCGGGGGTCGCCGCCTCCATCCGCCGCAGCAGCACGAGCGCGTCGGCGGGGCTCGCCACCCCCGCCCAGGCGACGCCGCGCGCCGCGATCGCCGGGGCGAGCCGCAGCGTCGCCGCGGTCACCACCCCCAGCGTCCCCTCGGCGCCGACCAGCAGCCCCTTCAGATCATAGCCGCGATTGTCTTTCTTCAGCGCGCTCAGCCCGTCATAGATCGCGCCATCGGGCAACACCGCCTCGATCCCCGCGACCAGCGCGCGCATCGCGCCGAAGCGCAGCACCTGGGTGCCGCCGGCATTGGTCGAGACCAGCCCGCCGATCGTCGCCGTCCCGCGCGCGCCGAGCGTCAGCGGGAAGCGGCAGCCTTCCGCCGCCGCCGCCGCGTGGAGATCGGCGAGCACCACCCCCGCCTCGGCGACTGCGAGCATCGCTTGCGGATCGAGCGCGCGCACCCGGTTCAGCCGCCGCAGCGACAGGAGCAGCGCGGTGCCGTCGCCGGGCGGAGTCGCGCCGCCCACCATCGAGCTGTTGCCCCCCTGCGGCACCAGCGGCACGCGGTGCTCGGCGGCGAGGCGCACCACCGCCGCCACCCCGGCAGTATCGGCGGGGGCGAGGATCGCCGCGCTCGCGCCGTGGTAGCGCCCGCGCCAATCGGTGAGCCAGGGCGCCACATCAGCCGGATCGTCGATCACGGCACGAGGCCCCAGCGCTTCGCGCACCGCCGCGATCAGCGCGGTTTGAGCAGCCTGCGTCATCACCGCCGCTGTCGCACGCCGCGAGCTGGCGCGACAAGAGCTTGTATTTGTGGCGCCGCTTTGGGTTGCGCCGGGCGAGCGGCTCTTGCACGATAGCTACCTGGAGGACGGCCTTGGCGACGATTGCGATCTACAGCCTGAAGGGGGGCGTCGGCAAAACCACGCTGGCGGTGAACCTCGCCTGGTGCGCGGCGACGCAATCGGCGCGACGTACCTTGCTGTGGGATTTGGACCCGCAGGCGGCGAGCACCTTCCTGCTCGGCGCGCGCAAGCCCAAGGACGCGGCGCAGGCGGTGTTCACCAAGGATGTCGCGCCCGAAAAGCTGGTGGTGACCACCGCCACGCCCCGGCTCGATCTGCTCGGCGCGGATACGTCGCTGCGCGGGCTCGACGTGCTGTTCCATGAGCTCGACAAGAAAAAGCTGCTCACCAAGCTGCTGGCGCAGGTGGGGCGCGATTACGACCGGGTGCTGCTCGATTGCCCGCCCGGCATCACCGAGACGAGCGACCAGGTGATGCGCGCCGCCGATCTGATCGTGGTGCCGGTGATCCCCTCGCCGCTGTCCGAACGCGCCTATGCCGAAGTCGCCGACAAGCTCGGCAAGCGTGCCGCGCTGATGCCGGTGCATTCGATGGTCGATAAACGGCGCAAGCTTCATGCCGAAGCGCTCGCCCGCCACCCCGATTGGCCGGTGGTGCCGATGGCGAGCCTGATCGAGCAGATGGCCGCCAAGCGCGCGGCGATCGGCGGCTTCGCGCCGCGCAGCGCCGCCGCGCAGGCGTTCCAGGCGCTGTGGACCGCGATCGAAAGACGGCTGGCGGGGTGACCAGGGTCATGGAACGGCTCGACCCGAAGCTGGTGCTCGGCGCCTATGCGGTCGGGGTGTTCCCGATGGCCGATCATCGCCAGGCCGAAACCGTCTATTGGGTGGAGCCCAAGCGGCGGGCGATCCTGCCGCTGAACGGCTTCCACCTGTCGCGCTCGCTCAGGAAGACGATCGCCGCCGATCGCTTCGAGGTGACCGCCGATCGCGATTTCCGCCAGCTGATCCGGCTCTGCGCCGAGGCGGAGCCCGATCGCCCCGAAACCTGGATCAGCGAGCCGATCGAAACCGTGTTCCTCGATCTCCACGCCCAGGGCCATGCCCATTCGATCGAATGCTGGCAGGATGGCGCGCTGGTCGGCGGGCTTTACGGCCTCGCGCTCGGGCGGGCCTTTTTCGGCGAATCGATGGTCTCGCGGGCGCGCGATGCGTCGAAGGTGGCGCTCGCCTGGCTCGTCGCGCGGCTCAAGGTGGGGGGCTTCACCTTGCTCGATTGCCAGTTCCAGACCGATCACCTCGCCTCGCTCGGCGCGATCGAAATCAGCCGGACGACTTATCTGGGGCTGTTGGCCTCGGCGGTCGGCGGCGTGGTGTCGGCGGGGGCCGGCGCCGGCGCGGGGGCGGGCGCGCTCTCGTTCCCGTCGGAGGCGTCGGGCGATTTCTCCGCGCTCGATCGCGGCGCGGGGGCGGCGACCGATACCGACTCGGGCCCGCCTTCGGGGAAGCGCATCGCGCAGCTCTTGACCGTCACGTCATAAACCGGATCGAGCACCACGTTCAGGCTCGGCCGCTCGCGATAGAGCCAGCCCGAAAAGACGCGGCGCCATTTCTTGTCGGGCATCAGCCGATCGAGCTGGACGAAGCCGCCGGTATATTGGTCGGTCTCCCAGGGCGCCGTCATCTCGCAGGCGCGCAGGCGGACCACCGCGTCGCCCACCCGGATCGCCTCGCCGGGCTTCGGCGTCAGGTCGCGGGCGCGGCCGTTGCGCTTGTTGAGGAAGCCGAGCACCGCGACCCGCTCGCGCATCGGGGTGGTGCCGGCGGCGAGCGTCACATCGGGGGCGGCATCGACCGTCGCAACCCCGCTCAGGCCCGGATCCTGATCGAGCACGGTCTCGCCCTGGGTCTTGACCGGCTGGTCGCCGGCCGGCTCGTTGCCGAGCCATGTCCACAGCCCCCAGCCGCCCGCGGCGAGCACCAGCACGCCGAGCGCGACGAGCACCCAGCGGCGCACGCCGCGCCGCTCACTCACCCGGAACCCAGGCCTCGTAATCGCCGGTCGCGGCGGCGCGGCGGCCACCCTTTTCGAGCGCGCCGGCGGGGCGATAGGCGCGATCGGTGCCAGTCAGGTTGGGGACCGGCGGCTTCTGCCACGGGCGCGGCGCGGGCAGCGCCTGGGCGGGCGCCGCGTCTACCTGATGCGTCAGCCAGCTGAACCAATCGGGCGGGATGCGGCTCGCGTCATTCTCGCCGTTATAGATCACCCAGCGGCGCGTGATGCCGTTGGGATCGCGCCCGCCCTCGAAATAGAGATTGCCCGCGGCATCCTCGCCGGCGCGGGTCTTGCCGCGCAGCTGCCGCCGCGTGCCGATGGTGGCGCCCGTCCACCAGGTGAAGATCGATCCAAGCAGGCCCATGGCCCAAGCGCTTAGCGCGGGGCGGGATGGGCTGCAACGGGGCGATGCGGCGCGAGCGGCTCGATTGACCAAGAAGCCCCGGCGTCATCCCGGAGTTGGGCCGGGGGCCACGGGCGTTCCGCACCTTGCCTTGGCCAAGCTAGGACCACGGTGGCTGCCGGAACAAGTCAGGCATGGCGGTCAAGATGGTCAGCGGTCAGCCCAGTTGACCTTATCCCCTTCGGCGATGCCCAGCTCCGCCGCCCGGCCGCCGCGCAGCTCCAGCACCGCGCTCACCGGCTCGCCCGAGGGAATGGGGGTTTCGGAGAAAGGGGTGGTGTTCTCGGTGATGCGCGCGATCGTATGGTCGGCGCGAATGAAGACGATGTCGAGCGGACTCGGCGTGTCCTTCATCCAGAAGCTCGCCTCGCGCGGTGCGCCGCCGCCGGGCGGATAGGGCGCGAACAACATCCCGCCATCGTCGGCGATGCGCGTGCGGAACATGAGGCCCCGGGCCTGCTCGGCGCTGCTCCGGGCGGGTTCGACGTTGAACCGGTGCGTCCCGGCGCTGCTCGAGATCGTCACGGCGATGCGCGGGAGGGGCGCGGCGTCGCTCGTTTCACCGCCGCCCGAGCAGGCGGCGAGCAGCAGCGCCGCGCTACTCGACCACGACCGCGAGCGGCCCCTTGCGGCCATCGACGACGCGCGCGCGCAAGGGTTGGTCGGGCATGACCTCGCCAATCCCGGCGCGGCGGAGCGTTTCCATATGGACGAACACGTCATGCCCATCGCGCGCGCGGACCAGAAAACCATAGCCTTTCAACCGGTTGAACCATTTGACCTTGACCGGCTCGAACGGGCCGGCATCGTCGATCAACGCCACCGGATCGATCCGGTCAAGCGGTTTGATCCGCGGTGGCGGCTCGATCGCGCGCGATAGATCGATATTGACGATCTCGCGCGCCTGATAGCCGCGATCGCGCTTGATCGCGACGCAATCGATCCGCGCTCCCTCGGGCAGGCTGCGCCGGCCATGGGGCTGTAACACCGTGAAATGAACCAGAATATCGCCCAGCCCGCTGCCCTCGGCGACCGCGAAGCCGAAGCCGCGCGTCACGTCGAACCATTTGACCGTGCCGACCACGCGCTGCTCGCCGTCGAGATGGTCGGAGACCGCCATGTCGGGCGGCATCGCGCCCGGCTGGCCAACTGATGGTTCGATGCGCATCGGCATCCTCCCTTGCATCAGTCATGCTAGCACGATCGGCATAGCGGCTCAAAGGAATGTTGACACTATTGCATGTCTATTTCGTTGGACACTTCTTCTGGCTTCATTTTCAATATCTTAGCAGCGACATCCGGGCCATGCCCGGCGCGAAGCATCGCTGCGAATTGCTTCTGCCACGCCAGACCCTGCACCATTTCGGCACCGAAAGGGCCGAATCGTCGTCGCTTGGCGAAAGCGAGCGCAGTGGCGAACGCCTGTGCCTCCTCGGCGAGTTCCGTGGTAATGTCAGCGGATAAGGCGCGGTCGATGCCGGCGGCATTAAGGGCCTGCGCCACTCGACGCGCCCCGAGCCCGCGCCGGCTAAGCGACCGGGCGCGCGCGGCGCCATAAGCGGCATCATCGATATAGCCGAGCGCCACGAACCGATTGGCGATCGCCCCCGGATCGGCTGGCGCGGCACCAGCCCAGCCCCGCTCGCGCAGCTTGCGCGCCAGATAATCGAGCAATTTCGCGCGACTGGTCGCGAAACGCTCGACATAACGCAGCGCCATGCGCTCCAGTGCGGCCTCGTCGAGCGGGGTCGGGCGCCGCGCGGCGCGAGGGGGGCGTGCGGCCATGCCATGATTGTGCCACAGTCAAACCCGATTTTGAACGCTTGCGTGCAGCAGGGGGCGCGCAACTTGGAGCGGCGCTGGCCGTTCAGCTGAATTGGGGCTTTTTATCGATGGGGATCGCGTTGGGGCAAACCGGGTCCGAACCGCATAAAGTGCCCACGCCGACCGAGTGCGCGCTGCCGCGCCGCTTGTCCGACTTCACAACCGTGGGCGACGCGCTGGATTACGCCGCGCAGGGCCAACGTGGCCTGAATTTCCACGATGCGCGCGGCACGCTGGTTCGCAGCTATCCCTATGCCGCCTTGCGCGAAGATGCGCTGGCGATGGCCCGCCGCCTGATCGCGCGGGGCATCGCCCCCGGTGAGCGGGTGGCGCTGATCGCGGAGACCGGACCCGATTTCGCCGCGCTGTTCTATGGCGCGATCTATGCCGGCGTGTGGCCGGTGCCGCTCCCCCTGCCCACCTCGTTCGGCGGGCGTGAGGGCTATGTCGAGCAAATCCGCGTCCAGCTCGCGAGCAGCGAGCCCAGGCTGCTGATCTTCCCGCCCGAACTCGCCGAGATGGCGGGCGATGCCGCGCGCGCCGGCGGCGTCGAAGGCCTCGACTGGGCCAGCCTCGCCGCCGAACCCGCCCCCGAGGCACCATTGTTCGCGGCCCAGCCCGACGACATCGCCTATCTGCAATATTCGAGCGGTTCGACACGCTTCCCCCACGGCGTCGCGATCACGCATCGCGCGCTGCTGAACAATCTTTCGGCGCATGGCCACGCGATGGCACTTCTCTCGAGCGACCGCTGCATCTCGTGGTTGCCCTGGTATCACGACATGGGGCTGGTCGGCTGCATGTTGTCGCCGATGGCGAACCAACTGTCGGTCGATTACCTCAAGACCGAGGATTTCGCCCGCCGCCCGCTCGCCTGGCTCGATCTCATCACCCGCAACCAAGGCACCAGCGTCAGCTATTCGCCGACCTTCGGTTACGACATCTGCGCGCGGCGCATGTCGAGCCAGACCAAGGCGGCCGACCGGTTCGACCTGTCGCGCTGGCGGCTCGCGGGCAATGGCGCCGACATGATCCGCCCCGATGTGATGCAGGCCTTCGTCGATGCGTTCGCCAGCGCCGGGTTCGACGCGCACGCCTTCCTACCCAGCTATGGCCTGGCGGAGGCGACGCTCGCGGTGTCGATCATGCCGCCGGGCGAAGGTATCCGCGTCGAGCTGGTCGAGGAAACGCAGCTTTCGGGCAATGTCGCGCGTCAGGATCGGCCGCAGCGCTACCGCGCGATCGTCAATTGCGGCAAGCCGGTGAAGGACATGGAAGTCCAGATCCGCGACGAGGACGGCGAAGCGCTCGGCGAGCGCCAGATCGGCAAGATCTGGTGCCGCGGCCCCTCGATCATGACCGGCTATTTCCGCGATCCCGAGGCGACCGCGGCCTGCATGGTCGATGGCTGGCTGGATACCGGCGACATGGGCTATCTGTCCGATGGCTACGTGTTCATCGTCGGCCGCGCCAAGGACATGATCATCGTCAACGGCAAGAATCACTGGCCGCAAGACATTGAATGGGCGGTTGAGCAGCTGCCGGGGTTCAAGGCCGGCGACATCGCCGCCTTCGCGATTACCACCCCGGGCGGCGAGGAGACGCCGGCGGTGCTCGTGCAATGCCGCACGTCGGATGAGGGCGAGCGCAGCCGGCTGCGCGACGAAATCCGCGAGCGGGTGAAGGCGGTGACGGGCATGAACTGCGTGATCGAGCTGGTGCCGCCGCGCACCCTGCCGCGTACCAGCTCCGGCAAGCTCAGCCGCGCCAAAGCGCGCAACCTGTACCTGAACGGCGAGATCAAGCCCTACGCGATCGCTGCGTGAGGGCCTTGCCGGGCGCGGGGTGCCCAGCTATGGCTCGGCGGCCCAAAGGAGTGTAGCTCAGTTGGTTAGAGCATCGGTCTCCAAAACCGAGGGTCGGGGGTTCGAGTCCCTCCACTCCTGCCAGGGCTGATCGGCGCGGATTAGAGGCTGTTTCAGCACGGCTGAAACAGCGGCGGCGCCAGCCTGCTCAGCGAAGCTGAAACCGACTCTAGCTTCGCAATTTCTCCACCACGCCGACGATGAACGCGGTCGACCAGGTGACGAACACGATCCCGGTCAACGCCTCCAGCGCGATCAGCAGACGCCACGGGCGGAAGGCGCGCTCCTCGGGCGCGCCGAGCGTCGCATAAGCCGATGCCGAGGCATATAGCGCCTGCTCGAAGGCGTGCGGATGGACCACCAGCCAATAGAAAAGCGCGAACACGCCAATTTCCACCAGGTGCAGCGCGAATAGCGACAAGGCGATGCCGCCGAGCAGAGGCAAGGCGCGCAATCCGAAGCGGCTCGCCTTCAGCCGCCGATCTTCCAACGGGCGCCAGTTCGAAATCGCCATCAAGCCCAGTGCGTGCAGGCTGATCATCGCCAGCAACATCGCCGCCGCCGCCGCAAGTTGCACGCCGAGCGCGAGCGGCTGCTCGGGCTCGGCCATGATCGAGTTGAGCGGCACGGCCATCCGCGCTCAACCCCCGGGAGGCGGGGCGGTTGCGGGGGGGGGGCGTGGGTTGGGGACGCAAAACCCCTCCCCCGAACGGGGAGGGGTAGGTTCATCGAAATGGGCTCGTGCCTTAGAAGTCGCTCCAGTCCTCGGCGAGCGCGGTATTGCCCGCCACCGCCCGGCGCGGCGCGGCCTTGGGCGCCGCCGCGATCGATTGCGGCTTGGAGCGCGCCACCGGCGCCACCGACGCGCCACCGTTATCAAAGCGCGCCATCAGCGTCGAAAGCGCGTCGGCCTCGCTCGCCAGGCTGCGCGCCGCCGCGGTCGATTCCTCGACCATCGCCGCGTTCTGCTGAGTCATCATGTCCATTTGGCCAACCGCGCCGTTGATCTGTTCGATCCGCACCGCCTGTTCCTCGGTCACGCGCGAGATCGAGCCGACCTGGGCGGTGACTTCGCCGATCTTCCCGACCATCCGCGTCAGGATCGAACCCGTCTCCCCGACCAGCTTCACGCCGCCCGCGACCTGCGCGTTCGAGGCTTCGATCAGGCCCTTGATGTCCTTGGCCGAATCGGCGCAGCGCTGCGCCAGCGCCCGCACCTCGGACGCAACCACCGCGAAGCCGCGCCCGGCATCCCCGGCGCGCGCCGCCTCGACGCCCGCGTTGAGCGCGAGCAGATTGGTCTGGAAGGCGATCCCGTCGATCACATTGATGATCTGGCCGATTTCGCTCGCCGATTTCTCGATGGCCGCCATCGCCTCGACCGCCGATTGCACGACCCGGCCGCCTTCCAGTGCTTCCGCGTTGACGGCGCTGACGCCGTTCGCGGCGGAGCCGGCGGCGCGTGCCGCCTCTCCGATCGCTTTCGTCACTTCGCCCATCGACGCCGCCGTTTCGGCGAGCGATGCCGCCTGGCGCTCGGTGCGCTGCGCCAGATCGTGCGAAGCCGAGTTGATCTCGCCCGCGCCGGTCCGCACGCCGGCGGCCGAATCGCGCACCTGGTGCATCAAGCCCTCAAGCTCGGTCATTGTCTGGTTGAAGCTGTCGCGCAGCGCCTCATAGCCTTCGGGCAGTGCCGCGATCCGGTGGCTCAGCTGGCCGGCCGCGAGCGCCTGCAACCCTTTGCTCAGCGCACCCACGACGGTGTCGAGCGCCTTGCCATTCTCCTCGCGCAGCGCGAGCGCGTTGGCGCGGAACACAGCCATTGCCTGGGTCATCCGCCCGACGCAGTCGCGGTGATCCATATAGCCGATCGGCGTGTCGAGATCGCCCGCGGCGAGTCCTTCCATGCGCACCACGGTGTTCACATAGGGCGTGCAGATCGCGACCCGCGACATCAGCACGAACAGCACCGTCACCGCCACGCCCCCCAGCGCCACGGCAAGCGGCATACTCAAACCGCGATCCAAGAACGTCGCCAGCGCCACCGCGCTGGTGATGACGATGTGAACAATCAGCATAACCGTAAATTTCACGCGGATCGGCGCGTGCTTCGTGAACCAGCTCATCTTGATGTCCCCGCACTACTACCATCTCGTAGTTGACCGAGGTTGCGCTCGTGCTGGTTACCGATGGCCTAACTTCCGCGCCACGGATGCCCAAAGCGGGCAGTGGCCGCGTCTTTTTTTGAATACGATTGCAAAAGATCAAGCGTGAAACGGCCGTCGCGCTTCCGCCAGACGCGGGTCGCGCCCTAACTATTGTATTTACACGATTTCACGCCGAAAGTCGGGGTGGGATCGCCAGCAAGTGGCCCATTACGCTGTTCTGCGAGTCGCTGCGGGCTAGGCCGCCAAGCGTCGACCGTCGGCGACCAGCTGTTCATAAAAGGCCATCAGCTCGGCGGTATGCGCGACATCGGTGCGCACCCTTGTGGCGGCTACGGTGGCGGCGCGCCGTAGGAGTACGGGATCGCGCCCGAACAGCTGCGCGATCGCCGTCGCGGCGGCCCCGGCATCCTTCGCGCGATAAAGCGCGGAGGCTTGGCGGTCGGCGACTTCAGCACAGCCGCCTTCGTCGGGCGCGATCAGCGGCAGACCCGAGGCGATCGCCTCGGCAGCGACCAGCCCGAACGGCTCACCCTCGGACCCATGAATCAGCGCGTCGGCGCTCGCCATCAGCGTCGCGAGCTTCAACCGATCATAGATCGGTGGCCGCAGCTTGATATGGGGATAAGGGGCGATCAGCCGCTCGATTCGGCGCCGTTCGTAGCCGTCACCGATCAGCACCAACCCCACCGGCAGCGTTCGGCTGGCGCGCACCACCGCCTCGATCACCATTGACCAGCGCTTTTCGGGGTGATGACGGCCGAGTCCGAGCAGCAGATGCCCACTCTCGGGCAATCCCAGCTCGGCGAGCGTCGCCGTGCGCAGCCGCTCGTCGCGCAAGCTGGGCGAGAAATGGCCCCGCTCGATCCCCAGCGGCATCGCCGCGTCGATCCGCACCCCGCGCCGCTTCAGCCGCTTCTCGAGCGCTGGTCCGTTGGTGAGCACCGCATCGTAATATTTCAGAAAGTCGTTGAGATAGCGGCTGTACCAGGCGAAGCGCCGCTCGACCCAGGCGGGCGAGGCAAGCCCCTCGAACCAGCGTTCGACATAGGCTTTCAGATTGTCGTTATGCATGAAGAACACGCGCGGGGCGGCTCCCCGCCACCGTCCGACAATCCAGGCCGGACGCCAGGGCGAGCTCGCCTCGACGAGATCGGGCGCGAGGTCATCGAGCAGGCGGGTAACGGGCTCCGCCGACCAGAACAGCCCGTAATTGGCGTCGAAGGGCATTGGCGGCGCCTTGATGTAGATGACGCGCCCGCCGGGGCGTTCGTCGACCCAGTCGCGCCGGGCGGGGGCGATTACGATCAGCTCGTGGCCCAGATCGGCCATCAACTGCATCTTGCGGTCGACATAAGTGCGAACGCCCCCGCCGGTCGGCGAGTAGAATTCGTTGACATCGACGACGCGCACGCGAGCCTAGTCGTTGCCGAGCGGGCCGAAGCCCGAAAAGATGCTCTTCAGATATTGCGCACGGATCGTCACGGTGGCGATGCCGGCGCCCACCTCGACCTCCGCCGAGCCGAGCTTGGGCTTGGCGCGGCCGAGCCGGGCATTGCCGGGCACCCCGGCGCCGTCCTGCCAGATGCTGAACTTGTTCTTCCCGTCGCGGTCATGGGTGAAGAACAACGCATAGCGGCCTGGCCGCGGCACGCGGATGCAGATCGCGACATCACCGCTCGCCGGGGTATCCGCCCAGATCCGGCGGAAAACCTTGCCTTCCTTTTCCAGATCACGATCGTCGCGCAGGAAATCGGTTTGATTGGCGGGGTAGAGTTCCAGCTTCAGCCGGCCCTTGCGATCTTTCAGCCCCGTGATGCGCGCCTCGATTGCCGGCCCCTCGCGGCTTTCACAGGCGGCGGCGTCGGCACCCAGCGCCGGGCGCGCGGCGACGGGCGCGGCGACAAACGCCACAGCGAGCGCCGCCAGCGGCGCTACGAGCGAGAAACGGATCATCGGCGGCTCCTGAACAACTGTGCCAGGGGAAACGCGCCGAGCAGCAGCACGTGCACCACCAGCGTAAGCCCGGCGATGAGCGCCACCGGCATCGGCAAGCCCTGACCAGCCCCCAAAAGACCGACAAAATTGGCGAAAAGAAGGTCTTTGTTCGGCACGAAGGGCAGCCGACCGAGGATCATCCGTACCGCCGACAACAGCAGCCACGCCCCCAGCGGCACCTGCGGCAGCGCCAGCGCCCAGACCAGCGCGAGCAGCACCGTGCTCACGACCAGCCGGACGATATGCACCCAGAATACATACCAGCGCTCGCCCACCGGCAGTGAAAAGACGCGCCGGCGGAACACCCAGAACGGCACCGACACCGCGACCACGAACAGCGCCGACAGCCCCAGCCCCTGCAGCTGCGCCGGACCCAGCTTGGCTGCGAACGGCACCGACAGCGCGATCAACACCAACGTCACCGCGTTGCCGGCAAGCGCCGACAGGATGCTGACGTCCTTCACAGCACCGAACGGCGCCGCGACCGTGCGCGCGCGTTCTCGCGCCCAGGCATAGAAGTAAGCCTCGCCCGAATAGCCGAACAGCACTTCGTTCGCGATGCGCTTCTTGATCAGCGCCACCAGTCCTTCGATCGGGATGTCCCAGAGCCGGCGGAAGATGACGTAGTCGCCGACCGGCAGCGCGAAATACATCGCCAGGAAGGCCAAGTAGAACCAGGGATCAGTCGGCACCGAATGGGCGAAATTGCGCCAGCCATGGCCGAACAGTTGGTAGCCGACGCCTACCACCATCGCCAGGCTAATCGCCGCGCTCAGCCACTGCGTCCACAGACGCGAGGCCGCCGCGGGAGCAGCCGTACCTTTGTTTTCAGACATTTCATCGGCTGGAGGGAACAAGGAGAGGGCTCGCCGGTTGGGCATGGTCGGGTCGGGCAATAGGCGCTGCGGGGCGTCCCGTCGATGGGGGTTGGATGTAACGAGGTGAGCGTAACCGATGATGCTGCAGCCGACCCCGCCTGCCCAGCACATCGTCACTTTCGCGCAGACACTCGCCGGCGGCGGGGTAGAGCGGGCCATGCTGCGCCTGGTTGATGGCTGGCTTGATGCCGGGCGCCGGGTGACGATTCTGCTCGGCACCCGCGAGGGCCCGCTCGCGCACGAGCTGCCCCCCGGCGCCGACGTGATCGAACTCGGCGCCACCGCGTTGCCGGCACTGCGGGTGCCGCCCGCGCTGTTCCGCGCGCTGGGTGCCGATCTGCTGTTCTGTCCGGGTAACCACTATACCAGCAGCGTGCTGTGGCTGCGGTTCGCGCTCGGCCGCGCGATGCCGTCGGTGGTGGCCAAGATTTCCAACGCGCTCACCTGCCGGCACCTCGGCCTCGCCACCGCGAAACGGCTGTGGCTCGCACGGCACCCGGCGTTCATCGACCATTTCGTGGCGATGAGCGTGGGGATGCGCAGTGAGACGGTCTCCGCGCTCGGTGTCGCGCCGCAGCGGGTGAGCACCATCCCCAATCCGCCAGCTCGCCCGCGTATGCTCAGCCTGCCGGGCTGGTTGCCCAGGGCGCCGCTGCTGGTCGGTGTCGGTCGGCTCGAACCGCAGAAGCGCTGGGACCGGCTGATCGCTGCGATCCCACGCCTCGCAGACTGCGCCGCGATCGCCGTGATCCTGGGCGAAGGCAGCCTACGCGGCGCGCTGGAGGCGCAAGTGCGCGCGCTGGACCTGGGTGGGCGGGTGACGCTGCCCGGTTATCATCCAGAGCCAACCGGGCATCTCCGCCGTGCCCGCGCTGCGGTGCTCACCTCCGATTTCAAGGGGGTGCCCAATGTGCTCCGCGAGGCGCTGGCGCTGGGTACACCAGTAGTAACGACTGAATCGAGCTGCGCGGTGCGCGAGATAGTGACCCGGCCCGAGCTGGGGACGGTCGTACCGTGCGATGACCCGGCAGCACTCGTCGCCGCGCTCGACGCGTGGCTCTCGCCCGAAGCGCGTCGCCCGCGCCCGGTGCCTCCCCCGGGCATCGACGCGCCGCAGCGCTATCTGGAGCTGTTCGACCGGCTCGTGATCGAACGCCGCGCGCTCGCGGCCTAGCCGGCTGACCAGCTCAATCGGGTCGCATCGCCTCCTGCGCCAGCGCCTCGGCCTCGATCAGCAGCGCGTCGTCGGCCGCGCCGGTCGCGACGCTCTCGCGCCCGATCATCACCAGCACCGGCACCGCGAGTGGCGAGACACGGTCGAGCGCCACTTGCAGCATCGTCCCTTGCGCGCGCGCCAGCAGATCGGCGAGCCGGCCCAGATCGGTCATCCGCCCTCGCGCGTCATCCCACGCGGCCTTCAGCAGCAGGTGATCGGGTTCGTAGCGGCGCAGCACGTCATAGATCAGATCGGTCGAGAAGGTGACTTGCTTGCCCGTCTTGCGCTTGCCGGGATGCTGGCGCTCGACCAGCCCGCCGATCACCGCCACCTCGCGGAACGCGCGCTTCAGCAGGTGCGAGCTTTCGACCCAATCGACGAACTCGTCGGCAAGAATGTCAGGGGAAAAAAGCCGCGCGGCATCCTCGATCGGCTCCAGCCCATAGCAAGCGAGCGCATAATCATTAGCGACAAAGCCGATGGGTTTGAGCCCAAGGTTCTCCATCCGTCGGGTGATCAGCATCCCCAGCGATTGATGCGCGTTCCACCCATCGAAGCAATAAGCCACCATATGGTGCCGCCCACCATGCGGAAACGTTTCGACCAGGAGCTGGCCGGGCGCGGGCAGGCGCGAGCGGCGAGCCTGCATTTCCAGCCATTCGGTGACGTCCGGCGGAAAGCGGCGCCACTGGGCGGGATCGGCGAGGAAGCGGCGTACCCGGTCCGCGAGATGCGTCGTCAGCGGCATCCGCGCCCCGCCATAGCTGGGGATCCGCGCGGGGCGGCTCGACGCGCGCACCACCAGATCGGCGGTATCGATCCGCTCGACCTCCAGGCTGATCCCGGAGAAGAAGAAGGTATCGCCGGGGGCCATGGTGGCGGCGAAGCTCTCCTCCACCTTGCCCAGAGAGCGGCCATTCTTGAAGCGGACGTTCAGCATCACCGCCTCGACGATGATCCCCGCGTTCAGCCGGTGCTGCTTGACGAAATTGGGGTGGCTCACCCGCCAGCGGCCCTGCTCGAAGGTCAGCCGCTTGAAGCGATCATAGGCCTTCAGCGCATAGCCTCCGTCGCGGATGAAGCCGAGCACTTGGCCGAACAGTTCGGCCGATAGCCCGGAATAAGGCAGCGCCATGCGCAACTCGTCGAGCAATTCATCCTCGGCGAAGGGCGCGGCGCAGGCGCACGCCACCACATGCTGCGCGAGCACGTCGAGCGTGCCGGGGCGGAAATTCTCACCATCGAGCGCGCCTTCGCCGATCGCGTCGAGCGCCGCCTGCGCCTCCAGATATTCGAAGCGGTTGCCGGGAACGAGCAGCGCCTCGCTCGGCTCGTCCAGCCGGTGATTGGCGCGGCCTACGCGCTGGAGCAGCCGCGACGATCCCTTGGGCGCGCCCATCTGGATCACGCAATCAACGTCGCCCCAGTCGATCCCCATGTCGAGGCTCGAGGTGGCGACCAGACCGCGCAGCTTGCCCGCCGCCATCGCGCCTTCCACCTTGCGCCTTGCTTCCACCGAGAGCGAGCCATGGTGGATCGCGATCGGCAGCTGATCGGCATTTTCCTTCCACAAATCCTGGAAGATCAGCTCGGCGAGCCCGCGCGTGTTGCAGAAGATGAGCGTCGTCCGGTGCGCCTTGATCTGCTCGATCACCTGTGGCGCAGCATAGCGGCCCGAATGCCCCGACCAGGGCACGCGCCCTTGCGGCAACAGGATGCGGACATCGGGCGCGGCGCCGGGTTCGCCCCACACCGCGCGCACCGCGTCGAGATCGCCATAAGGCGCGAGCCAGGCGCGATAGGCATCGGGATCGGCGACCGTCGCCGAGAGGCCGACGCGGCGCAGGCAGGGCGCGATGTGCTGCAACCGTGCCATCGCGAGCGACAGCAGATCGCCGCGCTTGGTGGTCGCGAAGCCGTGGATTTCGTCGACGATGATCGTTTTCAGGTTCGCGAACAGGGTGAAGCTGTCCGGATAGCTGAGCAGCAGGCTGAGGCTTTCGGGCGTCGTCAGCAGCATTTGCGGCGGGCGGACGCGCTGGCGCGCCTTGCGATCGGCGGGGGTATCGCCGGTGCGGGTTTCGACGCGCAGATCGAGCGCCATCTCCTCGATCGGCGTGAGCAGGTTGCGCTGCACATCAACCGCCAGCGCCTTGAGCGGCGAGACGTAGAGCGTGTGGAGCGTGTCAGTCGGGTTCTCGATCAGCTCGACCAGGCTGGGGAGGAACCCCGCCAGCGTCTTTCCGGCGCCCGTCGGGGCGACGAGCAACGCATGTTCCCCCGCGCGCGCGGCGGCGAGCATTTCGAGCTGGTGGCGGCGCGGCGACCAACCTTTGTGTGCGAACCAGGCGGTTAGGGGGGCGGGAAGCGGGGGCATGGGCTGCGCCGATTATGGGGCGTGGCGCCGGGATTTGCACGGCCCCCGCGCCAGCGCGTTATGGCGCGAGCACCAGCCGCGTCGCCGTCTCCAACTGGGTATCGACGCCCGCGCGCAATTCGGCCCGGGTCGGCGCGATTGCCTGATCCGGGCGCACCCCCACGCCTTCGAAAGGCGCGCCATCGGGGAAATATTCGCGCTTGGTGGAAACGCGGAACGACATCCCGAATTCGGGAAAAGCCGTGAAATAGGGTTGGCCGGTCGAGCCGCCCGAGGTTTCGCCCAGGATTGGGCCGCGCTTGCCGTCTCGGAAGCGCAGTACAAAGTCCTCGCACGCCGAACCGCAGCCGCCATCCATCAGCACCGCCGCCTTGCCGGCCCACGCGCGGGGCTGGGGCTGAGTATGATCGCTGCCGATGCGGATCATCTGGTTGGGCAGCGCCGGCACGCCGCCATCGAACACCTGATGCGCGTCACTCTCGGCGACCGTCAGCGGCGTTACATAGAGCGTTCCGCGATAAGGCCGCGTCATGATCGCGGCGAGAAGGTTCACCGGTGTCGAGCCGCCGCCATTGCCGCGCACGTCGAACAAGATCGCCCGCGCGTCCCCGGCCCCCTTCACCGCCGCGACTGCGGCATTCTCGAAGCGGGGGTCATCGAAGCTCGGGATGCGGACGACAAGCACGCCGTCGGGGCGTTTGGTCACGGTCACGTCGTCCGGCGCCACCCGCCCGCGCAGCGGCACATCGGGCACCGATGCGAGATCGACGGCAACAAGGCGGCCATCATCGGTGCCAAGCGTAAACCGCCGGGGCATCGCCGCGCGGTAATTCCAGGCGTAACGCTCCTCCTGCGCCACGTTCGACACGCCAACATAGGGACGGATCGGCGCGAGCCACTCGGCGACTGATTTGCCATCCACTTTCGCGATCACGTCGCCAGGGTTCAGCCCTACGAGGCGCGAGGATGTGACGGTCCACTTCCCGTCGATCAACGCGACGCGGAACGGGGACCGTGGCACGTCCTGCGTCAGTTGCGAATCGCTGAACCCCGTATGGCCGTTGCGCAGCGCCGCGAAAAACCGGATCGAGGCGAGCGAAAAGCTGCGTCGGTCCGGCGCGGCGAGCGCCTCCGCCAGATAGGCGCGGTAGCGCGCCTCGAAATCAAAATCGGCCGGCAGCCCCTCGGCATGAGCGAAATAGCGCTTGATGACGTGATAGGCGGTCGCCGCGATGTAGGCGCGTTCCGCGAGATTGGGATCGCGCACCGCCGGCGCGCTTGCCGGCTGCTGTGCCCGGAGCGGTGCCACTGCCAACAGCGCGACTAGCACCGCCCCCCGAACCCATTGCCGCATCCTGCGCCTCCATCGTCTTGGACGGTCGATTGTGTAACGATTGCAGGACAATTGGCTAGCGCCGTTCGCGCAAGCCAGGCCGCGAACCGGCGTTGACTCTTCGATAAAGTTCGAATATTTCGACTTGTATCGAAAGGAATCGCGCATGGACCAGCCCGCCGCCATAACCGCCCTCGCCGCGCTCGCGCAGGAGACGCGGATGACGGTGTTCCGCCTGCTCATCCAGGCCGGGCCGCAGGGCATGACCGCTGGCGATGTCGCGGTCGCGGCGAAAGCGGTGCCCTCGACGCTCTCGCATCACTTGGCCATGCTCGAACGCGCAGGACTCATCACCTCGGCGCGCGATGGACGCTCGCTGATCTACGCCGCCAACTATGCCGGCACGCGCGCGCTGCTCGCCTTTCTGATGGAGGATTGCTGCCAGGGCGCGCCCGAAATCTGCGCGCCCGCCCTCGCCTGCGCCCAGGCCTGACCCAAGGAGACGAATGATGAAGCGCCTGCACGTCCATGTCGGGGTGGAAGACCTCGCCCAATCGATCCGCTTCTACGCGACCCTGTTCGGCGCCGAGCCGAGCGTGACCAAGGCCGATTACGCCAAATGGATGCTGGAAAATCCGCGCATGAACTTCGCGATTTCGGCGGGGCGTGGCTTTACCGGCGTCGAGCATCTCGGGCTTCAGGTGGAGGATGAGGCCGAACTCGCCGAAGTCTATGATCGGCTGAAAGCCGCTGATCGCCCGGTGCTGGAGGAAGGCTGCACCACCTGCTGCTATGCCCGGTCGGAGAAAAGCTGGATCAGCGATCCGCAAGGGGTGGTGTGGGAAGCCTTCCTCACCACCGGCGAATCGACCGTTTATGGCGGCGGCCCGGCGCTCAGCAGCATCGCCCCGGCCTCTGCCTGCTGCGTCCCCGCCGGCGCGAGCGAGGCCCGGGGATGAGCGTCACCATCTGGCACAACCCCGCCTGTGGCACCTCGCGCAACACGCTCGCGCTGATCCGCGCGACCGGGATCGAGCCGAGGGTGATCGACTATCTGGGCGATCCGCCGAGCCGGGCGAAGCTGGAGCAGTTGATCGCCGCCGCCGGCCTCACCCCGCGCGCGCTGCTGCGGGAGAAGGGCACGCCCTATGCCGAACTCGGCCTCGCCGACCCCGGCTTGAGCGACGCGCAACTGATCGAGGCGATGCTCGCCCACCCGATCCTCATCAACCGCCCGCTGGTGGAAACCGAGCGCGGGGTGCGGCTCTGCCGCCCCTCCGAACGGGTGCTGGACATCCTCCCCGCCCCGCTCCCCGCCAATTTCACCAAGGAAGACGGCGCGATCGTGCCGGCGCGGGCGTGAGCGCGCCGCTTACGCGCCGGCTGGCGGCGGAGGCGCTCGGCTGCTTCCTGCTGTTTGCAACCGTGGTCGGCTCGGGCGTGATGGCCGAGCGGCTGGCCGGGGGCAATGTCGCGCTCGCGCTGCTCGCGAATACGCTCGCGACCGCGGCGATGCTGTTCGTGCTCATCACCATGCTGGGGCCGATTTCGGGAGCGCACATGAACCCGGCGGTCAGCCTGGTCGTGGCGCTGCGCGGCGAGCTTGGCGCGCGCGCTGCCGCTCTACACCCTCGTGCAACTGGCGGCGGGCGTGCTGGGCATATTTGCCGTGCATCTGATGTTCGACCTGCCCATCCCCGACCTTTCGACCAAGGCGCGCGCCGGGATCGGCCAATGGACCGGCGAGCTGATCGCGACCCTCGGCCTGCTGCTCACCGTTATCGGCACCAGCCGTCACCGCCCGGCCTGGGTGCCGGCGACGGTCGCGCTCTATATCGCCGCCGCTTATTGGTTCACCTCCTCGACCAGCTTCGCCAACCCGGCGATCACGCTGGCGCGGTCGTTGACCGACAGCTTCGCCGGGATCAGGCCCGCCGATGCGCCGGGGTTCATCGTGGCGCAATTGGCGGGGGCACTCGTGGGCGGCTGGGTCGGTGGCTGGCCGTTCGATCGCCGCGAGATCGACGAGCCCCAGTAGCGCCCTTTGCCGATGGGAAGCGACGCCCCATATCAGGCGCATGGCAAGGCTCGGCGATTGGGTGGAGGCGCGGCGCGAGGGGATTTACCTTCCCCTGGTCGACGCCTGGATCGACCCCGCCGCCCCCGTTTCCCGCGCGCTCATCACGCATGGCCATGCCGATCACGCGCGCGGCGGTCACCACGCGGTGCTCGCGACCGCCGAGACGCTCGCGATCATGGCCGCGCGCTACGGGCCGCAGCCCGGCGGACAGGCGCAGGCCTATGGCGCGAAGCTCGACCTGGGCGGCATCACCGCGAGCTTCCACCCCGCCGGTCATGTCCTCGGCTCGGCGCAGATCCTGCTCGAACATCGCGGCGAGCGCGTGGTCGTTTCAGGTGATTACAAGCGCCGCGCCGATCCCACTTGCGCGCGCTTCGAGCCGGTGGCGTGTGACGTGTTCATCACCGAGGCGACTTTTGGCCTCCCCGTCTTCCGCCACCCGCCGGTGGGCGACGTGATCGACAAGCTGCTCGGTGCTCTCCATGCTGCCCCCGAGCGCTGCGTGCTGGTCGGCGCCTATGCGCTCGGCAAGGCGCAGCGGCTGATCGCCGAACTGCGCGCGGCGGGCCATGCCGAGCCGATCTACCTCCACGGCGCGCTGCAGAAATTGTGCGACCTGTACGCGGCGCATGGCGTTGCGCTCGGCGATCTCCGCCCCGCGACGCATGCGAGCAAGGCCGAACTCGCCGGGCGGATCGTCGTCGCGCCGCCCTCGGCGCTGCAAGACCGCTGGTCGCGTCGGCTGCCCGAGCCCGTCACCGCGATGGCGAGCGGTTGGATGCGAGTGCGCCAGCGCGCGGTGCAGCGCGGGGTCGAGCTGCCGCTGATCCTTTCCGACCACGCCGATTGGGACGAGCTGACCGACACGCTTACCGAGCTCGCGCCCGCTGAAACCTGGGTGACGCATGGCCGCGAGGAAGCGCTGGTGCATTGGTGCGAGACGCGGCAGATGAAGGCCCGAGCGCTGGCGCTGGTGGGCTATGAGGATGAGGATGATTGAGCGGCAGGTATAAAGCAGCCCCCTCTGCCGGAACGCGATGGGGATGCGCTGCCGCCGGCCTTGTCGGCTTTCTGCTGTTCGTTTTCTTGTTCTTGGCGGACGCGTTGGGCGATTGCGTACCCAATCAGCCCTGCGGCACGGGTTTTGCGAGCCGTGTATTACTTCCCTCTGCGCTGGCAACGCTGGGCATCTTTCTGCTGATTCGCACCGCCATTAAGGCGATGCGACGCAAACAGTCGCCCGAAGAATAAGCGACCGGGCCAACCCTACCCCCCCAGCGCCTTCGCCCGCCGGCGCTGCACGCTCGATCCGATCCCCAGCGCCTCGCGATATTTGGCCACCGTCCGCCGGGCGATGTCGAAGCCCTTTTCCTTAAGCAGATCGACCAGCGTATCGTCCGACAATATCTGCGATCCCTCGCCCGCGATCAACACCTTGATCGCCGCTTTCACCGCCTCGGCTGATACCGCGTCGCCGCCGTCGGCAGCGGCGATCGCCGAGGTGAAGAAATATTTGAGCTCGTAGAGCCCGCGCTCGCACGAGAGATATTTGTTGCTCGTGACCCGGCTGACGGTCGATTCGTGCATCTCGATCGCCTCGGCGACCTGGCGCAAGGTCATCGGCTTCAGATGCGCGACGCCGTGGAGGAAAAAGGCCTCCTGCTGCTTCACGATCTCGGTCGCGACCTTCAAAATCGTGCGCTGGCGCTGATCGAGCGCTTTCACCAGCCAGTTGGCGCTCGCCAGCATATCGCTCAGCCAGGCCTTGCCGTTCTTGTCGCCGCCGCCCGCGACCTCGGCATAATAGCCGCGATTGATCAACAGCTTGGGGAGCGTGGCCGCGTTCATTTCGATCGCCCAGCCGCGCCCGCGCCGCGCGACATAAAGATCGGGCACCACCGGCTGCGCCGGCTCGCCGCCATAGCGACAGCCGGGCTTGGGATCATAACCACGCAACTCGCGGATCATGTCGGCCATGTCGTCGTCGTCGACCCGGCAAAGCCGCTTCAGCCGGCCGAGCTCGCCGCGCGCAAGCAGATCTAGATTGTCGATCAGCTTGGCCATGCACGGATCGTAGCGATCGGCCTCCTTGGCCTGGAGCGCGAGGCATTCCGCGAGATCGCGCGCGCCGACGCCGGTCGGATCGAAGGTCTGGACGATCGCCAGCACCGCCTCCACCCGCGCGAGCGCGACCCCCAGCCGGTTGGCGATGTCGAGCAGCGGCACGGTGAGATAGCCGCATTCGTCGATCTGATCGATCAGATGCGCGGCGATGAACATGTCCGCGCCCGCCACCGCCAGCCCGGCCTGGGCGAGCAGATGATCGGCGAGGCTTTCGCCGTGATCGGCGAGCAGATCGAGATCGGGCGCCTCGCCGCCGGCGGTCGCGCCGTTCAGGCCGAGCGCGCCGTCCATCCCCATGCCGTCGCTGGGCGAATCATGATGGAAGGTTTCGACGCCGAGATCGACGTCGAGTGCAGCCTCGCCCGATGCCTCCCCCTGGGTGAGCAACTCGTCGGCGGTGGCAGGGCCGTCACGTGGCGCCAGGGCTTCCACCGGCTCGGGCGCCGGCGGTGCATCAGGATCGGGCGCCACTTCGAGCAGCGGATTGCGCTCCATCTCCTCGGCGACGAAGGTTTCGAGCTCCAGGTTCGACAGCGCGAGCAGCTTTATCGCCTGCTGCAACTGCGGCGTCATCACCAGCGACTGCGACTGGCGCAGATCGAGGCGCGGGGCGAGGCTCACCGATGAAGCTTCGCCGCTAAGGAGCGCACCGCGTCAAGGTCCCTTCCGGCCGCCATCTCACAACGAGAAAGTCTCGCCCAGATACAGCCGGCGAACGTTGGCGTCGTTCACCAAATCCTCCGGCGCGCCGGTGAACAGCACGCGGCCATCATAGATGATGTAAGCGCGGTCAACGATCTCGAGCGTTTCGCGGACATTGTGATCGGTGATCAGCACGCCGATACCTCGTTTTTTAAGCTGGCAGACCAGATCGCGAATGTCGGCGATCGAAATAGGATCGATCCCCGCGAACGGCTCGTCGAGCAGGATGATCGATGGGTCGGCCGCTAGCGCGCGGGCGATCTCGGCGCGGCGCCGCTCGCCGCCCGACAGCGCCATGGCCGGCGCATCGCGCAGCCGGGTAAGGCCGAACTCGTCGAGCAGTTGATCGAGCCGGGCGCGGCGGGCCTCGCCATCGGGCTCGACCAGTTCGAGCACGGTCAGGATGTTGCGCTCGACCGATAGCCCGCGGAAGATCGAGGTCTCCTGCGGCAGATAGCCCAGCCCCAAGATCGCGCGCCGGTACATGGGCAGGCCCGTGATATCGACGCCATCGAGCATGATGCGACCCGAGTCGGGCTTCACGAGTCCCATCACCGAATAGAAGCAGGTCGTCTTGCCCGCGCCGTTTGGACCCAGCAGCCCGATCACCTCGCCATGCCCGACCGACACCGAGACGTCGGTAAGCACCGGGCGCTTGTCATAGGCCTTCGCGATCGACACCACCGTCAACCCGGCCTCGCTGTCGCGCACCGCTTGGCGAGTCGAAAAGGTCGTCACATCGTCCATGCTGGTCTCAATCCCTGGCCGGGTGGCAGGCTTCTTGCTTCCAAAGCGTGTCCAGCGTCTTAGCGCTTATCCGGCGACGGGGTAAGGGGGACTATTGGGGCGTCGGCGCTGGGGCTTGCGCGGGCGCACTCGATTCGTCGCGCTTGGGTACCGAGAAGCGGCCCGTCACGCGGCCGGCGCCACTGGTGCTGCTCACCCCACCGCCGCCAGCGACGCTTGATCCATCGAGCACCGCACGGTTGGTGTCGAGGTTGAGCGTTAGCCGCCCGCCATTGCTAGTATTGCCGTTCTGCACCAAGCGGACATTGCCCACCATCGTCACCACCCGCCGGTTTAAATCATAGATCGCGAACTGGCTGCGCGCGACCTGATCGGGGCGCGTGACCACCACGCTGCCGGCGGCGTCGATGCGTGAGATCTGCTGGCTGCCGTCGACGATCCGGCCGGTATAGGCGAGCGTCATGCGATCGGCGTTCACCGTCATCTCAGCCTGGCGGACCACGACATTGCCCGTCAGCACCGCGCGGGCGGCCTTGTCCTGCACCTCGGCGCGATCGGCGGCGACATCGACGGGCGCGTTGCTGTCGTGCCGATTACTTTGGGCACCGGCGGGTCCGGCGAGCAGAAGGCCGGCGAGGAGCAAGGGGGTCCGCTTCATGGCCGCCTATTTCCGCTTTCGCGGTACGATCCGCAAGCGGGCATTGCCATCGAGCACCAAGACGTCGTTGACCAGATCGGCGCTCATGCGGCTGGCGCTGAACCGTCCGCCATTCGGCAACATGCCTTCGACTGGCGCATTGCTGTGCAGATGTTCGCCCTTCAGCTCAAGCGTTGCATCGTCGGTGGTGAGAGCGTAGCCGTTCGCGGTGTTTAGGCGGACATCGCCAAGCAGCCCCACCTCGTCGCGGCGCATGTCATAGCGCCCTCGCGTCGCCGCGAGAGTCGCGGGGCCCTCGGGCAGCGCGATCTCACCCGATAGGCCCTGCAACTGCACGATCGGCTCGGCCGAGCTCTTCTGCACCGCTTGCTCCGCGCTCAGCATGAAGGGGCGGCCGCGGGCGTCGGCGCCGCGATAGACCGGGGTCTGCAAGCGCAACCGCTCGCGCGACACCTGCACCTTGTTGCGATCGAGCAGGAACGACACGTCCCCGCCGCCCCGCAGCGGCATGAACACCAGAAATGCGAACATCACGCCGATCAATACCGGCAGCACCGTACGCGACGCGCCGACAACGCGGTCATGACGGCTACCGGGCCGCGCCCAGTGCCGCCGCGCCAACCGCGAGCGCAGCGCGAGATCAGACATGCGCGAACAGATCGATCTCGGGCCAGCCGGCGAGATCGAGCTCGGCGCGCCACGGCAGAAAATCGAAGCACGCCTGCGCAAGCGCGGTCCGCCCCTCGCGCGCGAGCCGCACGTCGAGCTCGGCCTTGAGCGCGTGCAGATGACGCACGTCGGACGCGGCATAATCGCGCTGCGCGTCCGACAACTCCGGTCCGCCCCAGTCGGAGCTTTGCTGCGCCTTGGAAAGATCCTGCCCCAAAAGCTCGCGCACCAGCTCCTTCAGGCCGTGGCGATCGGTATAGGTGCGGACCAGCCGCGACGCAGTCTTGGTGCAATAGACGGGCGCGGCGGTGACGCCCAGATAGTGGCGGATCGCCGCCAAATCGAAGCGCGCAAAGTGATAGAGCTTCAACCGATCGAGATCGGCGAGCACCGCCCGAAGATTGGGCGCGGCATAGCTACTGCTGGGGGAAAAGCGCACCAGATGCTCATGGCCGCCGCCGTCAGACAGTTGGACGACACACAGGCGGTCACGCGCGGTTATCAGGCCCATCGTCTCGGTATCGACCGCGATGCTCGCGCCCGGGGCGAACACGCCTTGGGGCAGATCTTCTTCATGGAAATGCACAGCCATGCGGCCCGCCTAGCCGTTGGCGCCCGCCGGCTCAATGGTGTGTCGGGGCGATTCGCGATCGGCGGCGGCATGATTCGGCCAGATGTGCCGGCGCGACGGCTCCGCGCCCACCCGCCGCGCGCCGAACGCCCCAATTGGTCGCACGCCACGTGCTTTATGACCTAAAAATGGCCGTCAATACGTTCATCTACCTTATTTACCCACGAATCTAGTCGCCCCGCCAAGGCATTTGGGCTATGGCTAAGCGGGACGCATGAGGATATGGGCGTCCAAAGACCTGCGTTTGTCGTCCGGACGCTCGGTTCTTGCGTGTGTGTAGGGCGAACCGGGAAGACGAACAGGGATGAGTTTCGATAAAGGGCGCCGGGGTGACCGCGGCGGACGCGGCAGAGACAAGCGCGACAATTGGGGCGGTGACGATTTCGGCGGCGGCTTTGGCGGCGGCGATCGCTTCGGCGGTGGCGACCGTTTTGGTGGCGGCGGTGATCGCTTCGGCGGTGGCGGCGGCTTTGGCGGCGGCGGCTTTGGTGGTGGCGGCGGCGGCTTCCGCGGCGGCGGCGGTGGCGGGCGGATGCCCCCCCAGGTCGTTGGCCAAGGCACGGGCGTCGTAAAATTCTTCAACGCGCAGAAGGGCTTCGGCTTCATCGTTCGCGATGATGGCGGGGAAGATGTGTTCGTGCACATCTCGGCGGTCGAACAAGCAGGTCTTGCCGGCCTGGCCGAAGGGCAGCCGCTGGGCTTCACGCTGGTTGATCGCGGCGGCCGTATTTCGGCGACCGAACTCAAGATCGACGGTGAGCCGATGCCGGTGAGCGATCGGGCGCCGCGCGCGGCAGGCCCGGGCGGCCCCGGCGGCGGCGGTGGTCCGCAGCGCCAGCTGACCGGCGAAAAGGCGACCGGTACGGTCAAGTTCTTCAACGCGATGAAGGGCTTCGGCTTCATTCAGCGCGATGATGGCCAGCCTGACGCGTTCGTCCACATCTCGGCGGTCGAGCGGGCAGGGATGCCGACGCTCAACGAAGGCGACCGGCTCGAATTCGAGCTGGAGATCGATCGTCGCGGCAAATACGCTGCGGTAAACCTCGCCCCCGTTCAGTAAAGCCAAGGCCCGGTCGTTCCATGCGGGCGGCGACCGGGCCACGGTTTGAAGCGGGAGATCTTGTGATTCGCCCCGCCGATTCCGGCGACATTCCCGCGCTCCATACGCTCATCGAATCGGCGTATCGCGGCGCCACCGCGAAGCGCGGCTGGACGCATGAGGCCGATCTGCTCGGCGGCCAGCGCACCGATCGCGTGATGCTTGCCGAGGTAATCAGCGATCCCGCCCAACGCATTCTGCTCGCCGAGCAAGGCGGGGTACTGATCGGCTGCGTTCAACTCTGCGCCAAGGACGATGGCCTTTTCTATCTCGGACTGCTCTCGGTCGCGCCCGATTCTCAAGCGTCGGGACTCGGCAAGCGCCTACTGCATGCGGCCGAAGATGAGGCCCACCGGGCTGGAGGGCGCGCGATCGAAATGACGGTGATTCGCCAGCGCCCCGAACTGATTGCGTATTATGAACGGCGCGGCTACGCGCCGACCGGCGAAGCACGCCCCTTCCCCTATGGAGATCCCCGCTTCGGCCACCCGGCACGCGATGATCTGGATTTCGTGGTGCTGATGAAGGCGCTGTAGCTGTTGATCGCGATTGGGTGTGTCGCTTTACCCATCCCAACTTCCCCACCTGATACGCGAGTGTGTGCCTGTAAAAACGCCGATTGCATAACCGCGTCGAATACATCAGAAGCGATTGTGCTTCGCTTCGGGCATGGATCAGGCAGGGGGATGCCTCGCTTTCTTCCGATCGCTTTGCTTGTCACGTTCTTGCTTCACAATGCTGAGGAAGCGATCTTCTACGGCTCCTACCGAGAAGCCTCGCAGGCGTTGATACGCACTGCATTCTTCGAATCGTACACCGCACCATCGACTTGTAGTTTCCACGGCGCGCTGCTGGCTATCTCTGCTGCCGGAAGCGCCGCGATGACATGGGCGCGATTGAATCGCTCACGTCCTGCGGCCACCATCCTTGTCCGAGGTTTGGCGTTACTCATGCTGGGGAATGTTTTCATCCCGCACGTTCCTGCAGCCATCCTGCTTGGAGGCTATGCCCCCGGCATTGTAACCGCAGTGCTCCTGAACTTCCCCATAGCTGGTTATGTCCTAAGCCGCCTGCGGCTTAAGACGAGGTTATAGCGGCGCGTCGCTTGCTCACTCCATATCCGTCTTAGCGACATTCATCCCGCGTTTGACGGTCGGCCTGCATCTCCGCCGCACGGCTCCTGTGCGCCGTGCCTCTCAAGTCTACGGGGCGGGCCAGCCCATCGGAAAATGCCTTAAGTCACCAGCCGCTGCAGCGCCGCGAGCGTGTCGGCCTCCGCCGCCGGCTTATCGGTCCTGATCCGGGCGATCCGGGGAAAACGCATCGCCACGCCTGATTTGTGGCGGCTGGAGGCGTGAATCGAATCGAACGCGATTTCCAGCACCAGCGTCTTCTCCACCTCGCGCACCGGGCCGAAGCGGGCGACAGTGTTGTTGCGCACGAACTTGTCGAGCGCCTTCAATTCCTCGTCGGTGATCCCCGAATAGGCCTTGCCGACAGGCAGCAGCGCGCCGCCTTCCGCCCAGCAACCAAAAGTATAGTCCGAGTAATAGCTTGAGCGGCGCCCATTGCCGCGCTGGGCGTACATCATCACGCAATCGGCGGTGAAGGGATCGCGCTTCCATTTGTACCACAGCCCTGCGCGGCGCCCGGCGACATAGGGCGCGTCGCGTCGCTTGAGCATCACGCCTTCGATCGCCGCGTCGCGCGACGTCGCGCGCAGCCCTTCGAGCGCGGTGAAGTCTTCCGCCTCGATCAGGGCGGAGACATCGAACCGTTCCTCAGGCAGCGCGGCGGCGAAGGCTTCGAGCGCGGCGCGACGCTTGGTCCAGGGCTGGTCGCGTAGGTCCTGTGCACCGTCAAACAGGATATCGTACAGCCGGACGAAAGCAGGGTAGTCGGCGAGCATTTTCGCTGACACCTTTTTGCGCCCCAACCGCTGCTGCAGCGCATTGAAGCTCGCCGCGCTTTCCTGCCCCAGATCAATGCCCTGCGCCCCGCCCTTCACCATCAGTTCGCCATCGAGCACGCCCGCGCGGGTGAAGACGCTCGCCACCTCGGGGAAACTGCCGGTGATGTCGTCGCCCGCGCGCGAATAGAGCCGCGTCTCGCCGCGCGCGGTGCGCACCAGTTGCACGCGGATGCCGTCCCATTTCCACTCGGCTGCGTAATCGTCGAGGCTCACCCGCAAGTCTTCGAGCGGCTGGGCGAGCATGAAAGCGCGGAACAGCGGCAGGTCTTCCGCGACCGGCGCGGCGCCCCCTTCCCCCCACGAAAACAGCGCGGTGTAGGGCGGCGCGAGGCCGTGCCACAGTTCCTCCACGTCATCGAGCGAGACGCCGAACGCCTGGGCGAAGCCGGCCTTGGCGAGCCGCGCCGACACGCCGATGCGCAAGGCTCCTGTCGCCATTTTGAGCAGAGCGAACCGTTCTTCCGCGCTCAACCGATCGAGCATCGCGCTTAGTACCGCCGGCGCCTCCGATCGGGAGAGGCGCGCCAACGTCTCGACCGCTTTACCCAGGCTAAGCGGCGCGGGGTCGATGGGCAGCGACGGCGCCGGCCAGAGCAAAGCGACCGTCTCGGCGGTATCGCCTACATAATCGCGGCTCATTCGGAAAAGCACCGGATCGACTCGCGCCTCGATCAGCGCGCGGATCAGCGCGGGCTTGACCGCGGGCAGATCGAGCGTGCCAGTGAGCGCGGCGAGCGCCCAGCCGCGATCGGGGTCATGGGTGGCCCGTAGATAATCGGCGATCAGCGCCAGCTTTTGATTGCGCGAACGGGTATAGATCAGCGCGTCAAGCAACGCGGCGAAAGCGCGCATCAAGCGCTCGCGTAGAACAGTAGCATCACCAGCCGGCCCTCTGGCGCCGATTTGCCGAAACCCGGTGCCGCGTCGTGAAACGCCCAAGGGCTGAACAGGATCAACCGATTCCACCTCATCGGCACGTTCATCACCCTTTCCCACCGCGCCGGATGGTTGGTATCGCGGTTCACGACCTGCTCGATCAGCGCGTTGGGGTCGCTGAACCCGCTCTTGGCGAGTGCGAGATCAGTGGTCGGTACGCGTTCGAGGCCCGTTGGCTTGTGACGAAAGAAATCGGTACCGCCGCGCGCGTGTTCGGGGAGGCTCAGATACAGGATGCCCGAATAGAAACACGGATCGATGTGAACGCCAGAACGCCCTTTATCGCCGGCGAGCGTCAGGCGGCAATGGCCATGGCTGGTGCCCGGCATCGGTATGACCCGCGCGCCGAGTCGCTGGCTCACCGCCTCGTCGAGCCCCGCGATTGTAAGCGGCCGGTCTGAGAGCAACCCCGGATAATTGCCGGCCTTGAGCGCGGGATCATAGCGGAGGCCAAGCGCGGCGGCACGGACCGCGTGCGGATCGGCGAGAAAATCGTCGATGACGAGGAGGGTCGGGAGCATGATACCCCAATTTAGCGACGCGTGGCGCGGGGGCTAGGGGGTGGGCTCGATCAGATCCCAGCGATTGCCATAGAGATCCTCGAACACCGCGACCGTGCCATAGGGTTCATGGCGTGGCGGCTCCAGGAAACGGACGCCGGCAGCGATGAAGGCGGCATGATCGCGCGCGAAATCATCGGTTTCCAGGAACAGGAAGACACGGCCGGCCGCCTGTCGCCCGATCATGCGACGCTGTTCAAGGGTAGCGGCACAGGCGAGGAGAAGCCCGCCACCGCGTTGGAGAGTATCCGGCGGCGCGACGACCACCCAACGCTTGCCCGGCGGGACGGGACGATCGTCGATCAGTCGGAAGCCGAGCTTGGCCGTGAACCAGGCGATCGCCTCGTCATAGTCATGAACAAGCAGCGCGGTGAGGCTGAGGTGAGGCATCTCAACTTCTAGTCGATTAAACCCGGGGTACCGCTGGCACTCACCCGTGGCCCCTCGGACCGGCCCATGTGACAGCCAGCCCCAGGCGTGGTCATCGCCCGCGTCAAACGATCGGCCCGCGCTGATCGAGCCAGCGCCCGAGCCGAACGAGCAGGGTGATCATCACCGGCACCAGCGCAACCGACAACACCACTTTAGTGAGCATCTGCCCGCCCATCAGCGCCAGGATCGGCCGCTCACCCAGGAAACCAATCGTGATGAACAGCACCGTGTCGAGGATCTGCGAAGCGATGCTCGCGATCATCCCGCGCAGCCACACCATCTGCCCGGTGCCCGCGCGCAGCCGGTCGAACAGGAGCACGTTCAGCGTCTGCGAGGTGCCATAGGAGATGAAGCCGGCCAGCATCAGCCGTACCCCTTGGCCAACGACGATCGGAAAAGCGTTGACCGCCGGCGGGTACATGCTCGGGTCGGCCGGCAAGGCGAGCACAATTTGGATCAGCGCCGCCGAGACAAACAGCGGCACAAAGCCGAGCCGGACGAGCAGCGTTGCAACACGCTGACCGTAAAGTTCGGCGACCGCGCTCGACATTACCACCAGCAGCAGGAACGCGAACACTCCGGCCTCGACCGCCAACGGGCCGAGCGAGACCTGTTTCACCCCCAGCACGCCCGCCATGCAGACCATTCCGCCGTAGAGGATCGCGAAGAAGAAGAGCGATAGAGGCAGGCGGGCGCGTTGTTCCATAGCCGCCTTTACCAAAGGTGGCGGCCAATGGAACCGCTTTACAACGATCCTCGCGCCCTCACGGCCGCGCGCCTCGCGCGGCGATCCAGGCATCAACCTGCGCCTCGAGCACGTCGAGCGGCACCGCGCCTTGCCCAAGCACCGTATCGTGGAAACCGCGGAGATCGAATTTAGGGCCGAGCGCGCTTTCGGCTTTGGCGCGCAACTCGCGAATCTTTAGCTCGCCGATCTTGTAGCCCAGCGCCTGACCGGGCCAGCTGATATAGCGATTGACCTCTGCCTCGATATTGGCATCGGTCAGCGCGGTATTATCGTGCATGAATCCGATCGCCTGCGCCTTGCTCCAGCCTTTGGCGTGGAGCCCGGTGTCGACCACCAACCGGCAGGCGCGCCACATTTCGTATGACAGGCGCCCCATCTGCTTTTCAGGCGTATCGTAAAGCCCCATGTCGATCCCCAGCCGCTCCGTATAGAGCGCCCATCCTTCGACAAAGGCGGTGAAGCCGCTCGCATATTTACGGAATGGCGGCAGATCGAGCTCCTGCTGCAACGCGATTTGCAGGTGATGACCTGGCACCGCTTCGTGCGCGGTGAGCGCGGGCAACTCCCATAAGGGGCGCTGCGGCAGCTTGCTGGTGTTGACGAAGTACGTGCCGGCTATGCCGGCCGGCGGGCTACCCAGCCCATAATAAGCGGTGGTCGTGCCCTCGGCCGTCTCGGCCGGGATCGGCTTCACGCCATAGGGGAGGCGCGGCAGCCGGCCAAAAAAGCGCGGAAGCAATCCGTCATGCCGCTTCGCCTCCAGCGCAGCGGTGGCGAGCAGGGTTTCGGCGTCCTTGGCGTAGTATTGGGGGTTGGTCCGCAGCTCGGCGACGAACGCAGCGCGATCGGCGAAGCCCGCTTGGCGCGCCACCTGCTCCATCTCGGCGCGAATACGGGTGACCTCGCGCAGACCGATTTCGTGAATCTGATCCGGACTAAGCTCGGTGGTGGTTTCCTGCCGCACGCGCAAAGCGTACCAGGCGGCGCCTTGCGGCAACGCCGAAGCACCAACGCTCTGACGGCATTTCGGCAGATATTCCTTGGCGAAAAACTCGGCGAAGCGTCGATATTCCGGTTCGAGCGTGCCGGTGATGAGTTGCTTGGCGCGTGCTTGGAATGCCGCCCAGTCCGCCGCGCTCACGTCAGCCGGGCGCGTGCCCAAGAAGGGCGCGTAGAAGCGCGATTTTTCAGGCACGGGCGCGATCACGCCGGTGATGCTTTTGGCAAAGCCGCCCAGCACCGCGCAGGGCTGCACAAAGCCTTCGCGCACCGCTTTGGCGGTCACCGCGATGCCCTGCCCGTTCAGCTGCGGGTACAGCGCCAGACGCTTGAGATAGCTTTCATAATCGGCGCGCGTAAGAAACGGCACATTGCTGGCGAGCTCGGCAAAATTCTGGTGCCAGCCATAATAAGTGGTGAACAGCATCTGCCGCTGGCCAAAGCCATTGCCCGCCACCTGCGCGTCGAGCAGGCGGGCGAGCACACCCTTGTTCACCCGATCCGACGGGCTCAATCCGGTATCGGGAATGGCCTTCAGGCGATCAAGAAACGCCTTTGCCTGGCGCGCCTGAGCGTCGGCCGCCTCCAGGCTGAGGTCGGAAACGCGATCGTCATAGCGCCGCTCGCCAAGCGCGGTCGCCTGTTCGGGATTGACCGACAGCCACCACGCCCAATGATCGGCGATCACGGCCGCCAGATCCTCGGCCGGCCCTGCCCGTGCCGGGGCGAGCGGTGCCAGCGCCAGCAAAGCCCCGCCGATGACCGCCCGCGCACGCCCCTGCTGCATAATTCTACCCCTGCTTCATCACGAACGCATTGAGCTTATTGCCGTCGGGATCGCGAAAATAGGCGGCATAAAAAGTTGGCCCGCGCGGGCCTGGCGCCCCTTCGCAGCTGCCGCCATGCGCTAGCGCAATCGCGTGGAGCCGATCGACCTGCGCCTCGTCCTTGGCCTCCAGCGCGACCATCGTGCCATTGCCGACGCTCGCCGCATTGCCGTCGAACGGCTTGGTCAACCCGATGCCAGCGGGGCCGCCCGGGGTGCCCCAGGCGATGAACGTCTCGAACTCCATCATTCGGCCCGTCCCGAGTTCGGCGGCAATAGCATCGTAAAACGGTGCCGCGCGGTCGAGGTCGTTGGTGCCAAGCGTCACATAGCCGATCATTGCCATTCTCCCTGCCGACCCACGCGGGTCCAACGAGAACATTTCACGAACATTATCCAACGTCAAGCGGTGCGCATTTGCTGTTCAACCAAGCGAGTTCGTCTGCGTCGAACAGCGGCCCCAGAACCGCCAGCACCCGGGCATGATAGGCGTCGACCCAGGCGCGCTCCGCCGGGGTGAGCAGCGCGGGCTCGATCAGCCGGCGCTCGATCGGGCAGAAGGTGAGCGTCTCGAACCCCAGCATCGTCCCGCCCTCGGTCGCGCGTTCCTCGACCAGGATCAGATTTTCGATACGGATGCCGAAATCGCCGGCTTGGTAATAGCCCGGCTCGTTCGACACGATCATCCCCGGGCGAAGCGGCTCGGCGGGGCCGCCCCCCGGATAGTTGGGCGTGGCGATGCGTTGCGGCCCCTCATGCACCGAGAGATAGGCGCCAACACCGTGGCCGGTGCCGTGCGCGTAATCGAGCCCCACCTCCCACAGCGGACGACGCGCGAAGGCATCAAGCTGGCCGCCATTGGTGCCCGGCGGGAAAACGGCGGTCGCGAGCGCGATATGGCCCTTTAGCACCCGGGTGAAACGGTCGCGCTGCTCGGGCGTCGGCTCGGTGACGGGGATTACGCGAGTGATGTCGGTGGTGCCGTCCTCATATTGCCCCCCCGAGTCCACCAGATAGAGCTGGCCGGGCTCGAGCCGTGCGTTGGAGACGGCGTCGACGCGGTAATGCGGGATCGCGCCATGCGCCCCGGTCGCGGAGATCGTATCGAACGAGGTGTCGCGCAAGGCGCCGCCCGCCTGACGAAATTCAAGCAGCTTGGCGGCGCAGTCGAGCTCGGTGAGGCTACCTTGGGGCGCGGTCGCTTCGACCCAGCGCAGGAAGCGCGCGACCGCGGCGCCATCGCGCACCGAAGCCGCGCGGTGGCCGGCGATCTCGACGGGGTTCTTGCACGCCTTGGTCAGCACCACCGGGTCGCGCTCGGCGAGGATCGTCGCGCCGCCCGCTTCGAGCGCGTCGAAGATCGCCGCGACCGCGCGCTCGGGATCGACCGCGACGCGTTGACCCTTGAGCGTGCCAAGCGCCGTCGCGAAATCGGCGCGGGGGTGGAGGCGCACCGCGTTCCCCAGATGCGCGCGCACCGCATCGGTGATCTTTTCGGGCGCGGCGAACAGATCGGCGGTGCCGTCCGCGCGGACCAGCGCGTAAGCGAGACCGACCGGCGTGTGCGCGACATCGGCGCCGCGCAGGTTGAACGCCCAGGCGATTGAATCGAGCGCGGTCAGCACCAGCGCGTCGGCTTGGCGCGCGACCAGCCATTCGGCGAGCTTGGCGCGCTTTTCCGCCGCCCCGCGCCCGGCGCGTTCGGCCGAATAGGGAGCGAGCGGCGCCGGCGAGGGCGCGGGCTGGTCAGCCCATACCGCATCAACAGGATTGCCCGCGACCGGCACCAGTTCGGCGCCTTTGGCGGCGAGCGCCGCGCCGGCGTCTCGCACCCAGCCGGGCGTATGGAGCCAGGGATCATAGCCGATCCGGGCGCCCGCCGGGGCATGGGCGCGCAGCCACTCGGCGATGCTGGTCTGCGGCACGCCGACATAGGCCCAATGCTCGGCGTCCACCTGCTCACGCACCTGCAGCGTGTAACGGCCATCGACGAAGATCGCCGCTTCCACCGGCAGTACGACGGCGGTGCCCGCCGACCCCTCGAACCCTGTCAACCAGGCCAGGCGCTGGGCATAGCCGCCGACATATTCGCTCATATGCTCGTCGGTGAGCGGCACGACGAAACCGGCCAGCGCGCGCTGGGCAAGTTCAGCGCGCAAAGCGGCAAGGCGCGCGGCGTGAGTCGACATGGAACCTCCGATCAAAGCGCTTTCTTGGCGCAAGCCCGGGGGTGGTGGCAATCGGGCCTGATCGATCGCTGAAGCGCGGGCTCCAGCCTAGCCAAACGCCTCGTCGAGCAGCCGTGCCAGCCGGAGCCCGGCACGCTGCACCTGCAGGCGCTGCACCGGCACCGCGCTTGCGATCGCCGCCTCGCCCAACCGCAGCCGCGCGGGCGGAGCGTTGCGGCAATAATCGGCCCCCAACGCGCTGGGATAAGCAACGTCGCGCGCCGCTTCATAGCTCTGCCGGCTCCAATCCTCGACACTGCCCGCCTGGAGCGGCGCGGCTTCGGCGGGTGGATAGCGACGCACCAGGTTCGGCCCGTCGGTGATCGCGCGTTCGGCGAGGACCCCGTCCCAGATTCCGTGCAGGTTCAGCCGATCGGTGGTGAAGTCGCCATAGCTCGCCTTCAGCGCGTTGCCGCCCTGATCGTTATGCGACCCCGAATGGAGTGGCATGTGCAGATCGCCAACGAAATGCATCAGAAAGGCGAGCGCCTGCACCCGTTCGGGCAGCGGCGTATCCTTCGCCTGGAGCAGCTTCACGTCGCGCTCGATTTGGGCGGAGACGCAATTGCCGTCGCGGCAGGCAGCCTTCAGATCGAAATCGCCGCAGATGTCGAGCGTCTGATAATGCCATGGAGCGGAATAGCCGAAGCGCAGCGGATAGCGCGCGCGGATGCAATCGGGCCAAGTGCTGGCGTCCTCGATCGTACGCACCCGGCATTCAGGCGTCGCCAGCGCTCCACCCTTGGCCAGTAGTGCTACCAATCGGACACGCGTTTGCGGCTTCACATTAGCGAAGGCGATCCGAGCGATCATATTGTGGCCGAACTGTCCGTAAGCCTGGACGGGGGCACTGGCGATCAGGGCGAAGAGCGCGGCGAGGAAACGGATCATGGAAGCGGCGCTTAGCCCGGGTGAGTGACGGGTTGAAGACGATTTGTCGCCCCCTGCCCCCTTGCCACCCCGCAACCGGTGCAAGGCGGCAGGGGTATGACAGGCTAAGCCGCCGCCTTTTCAGCTATCTGTCCGACGCCGAAAACCCGACGATAGGTGGCGAGCGCTTGTCCCACCACTTGGTCCATGTTGTAGTAGCGGTACGTCGCGAGCCGGCCGACGAAGGTCACATCGCTCTCCGCCAGCGCCAGAGCTTCATAGCGCTTGAACAGCGCCTGGTTTTCGGGCCTCGGAATTGGATAATAGGGGTCGCCCTCGGCGCTGGGATATTCATAGGTCACGCTGGTACGCGGCGCTTCCTGGCCGGTCAGATGCTTATACTCGGTGATCCGGGTATATGGCACGTCCTCCGCCGGATAATTCACCGTCGCGACCGGCTGGAACCAGGGCCGCTCCAATGTTTCGTGGCGGAATTTAAGTGAGCGATAGGGCAGCCGCCCGTAACGATGCCCAAAATATTCGTCGATCGGGCCGGTGAACACCAAATGACCATGCGCATAACGATCGCGCACCTTGGCATAATCCACCCCGAGCAGCAGATCGATGTTGGGATGATCGAGCATCCGTTCAAACATCTTGGTGTAGCCGTCCCGCGGCATAGCTTGGAAACGATCGGTGAAATAGCGATCGTCGGCGCTGGTGCGAGTCGGCACCCTGGCGGTCACTGATTTGTCGAGTTCGCTCGGATCGAGCCCCCATTGCTTGCGGGTATAGCCCTGGAAGAACTTCTCGTAGAGATCACGACCAACCGCCGCAGTCACGACATCGGCGGAAGTTTCCACTCGAGAGACCGGCTCGGCGCGGCTGGCGAGGAAAGCCGCGGCCTCCTCGTCGGTCGCGAGCGACAAGCCATAAAGCCGGTTGAGCGTGGTACGGTTGATCGGCATCGGCACCAGCATACCATCGACGCTTGCTAGCACGCGGTGCTCGTAGGGGCGCCAGGCGGTGAAGCGGGAGAGATAGTCGAAAATCTCGGCGCTGTTAGTGTGGAAGATGTGCGGGCCGTACTGGTGGATCAGGATGCCGCCCGCGTCATGCCGATCGAATGCGTTGCCGGCGATGTGCGGGCGGCGATCGACCACCAGTACACGCTTGTTACCTTCCGCCGCGAGCCGCTCGGCCATCACCGCGCCCGCGAACCCGGCGCCCACCACCATCACGTCATAGGCGGACCGGCGGCTGCTCCGACCCGCCGGCACGGGCGCGCGCGGCTGGCGGGCGACGCGGGCGGTCTCCATCAGCCGCCACATCCGGGCGGCGGTCGCGTCCCAGCTAGTCTCGGCCAGCATCGCATCGACCGGCGCGCGCCAGGCACCGTCCCCTTCCGCGAGCGCGAGCGCCATGTCGCAGGCGGCGACGAATGCCTCCGGCCCTTCGGCGATTTTCACAGCTTCAAGCGTGCTGTAGTGGCGCACGACATCGACCACAGGCGTCGCAACGACCGGCTTGCCGGCCGCCAGATATTCGGGGGTCTTGGTGGGGCTGATGAAGCGCGTCGCGGCGTTCAGCGCGAACGGCATCAGCGCCACGTCCCAACCGCGCAGGTAATCGGGCAACTCAGCGTAGCTTCTTGCGTCGAGCCAGCAAAGGTTCGGCGCCTGGGGCAGGTCTTCACGCGCGATCTTGGCGATGGGGCCCAGCATTATCACTGTCCAATCGGGGCGCGCGGCGGCGAGAGCTGCGATCAGCCCCAGATCCATGCGTTCATCGATCACGCCGTAGAAGCCCAGCCGGGGGCGCGGCAGCGCGCGCTGATCGGCCGGGTCGATGCCAGAGGCACGGGCGCGCGAGAAATGCGCGACATCGACCGACGAGGGGAAAGCGTGAACGTTGGGATGGCGCGGCGTCAACACCTCGTAAAGGCTATAGCCGCCGGTGAAGACGAGATCGGCGACCGCCAGCAGTGCATTCTCGCGCTTCGCGAGTTCCGGCGGCGCGTTCTTGAACGCGGCGAGTGCGTCCATGCAATCATAGACCGTGAGCTGGGCCTCTAGATGCGCCGAGAAGGGCAGCATTATGGGGGTATAGTACCACCGGATCAGTGGCCCCTGCGCTCCGGTCAGAAACGCGTCGAGCAGACCGCGCACCGCGGATTCCTCGTCCACGCCTTTCAGCCCCCAAGGCAATTCCGGCGCCGCCACGATCACGCCGGTATCCGCGCATTCGCGCACCGCCAACCGCGGCGCCTCCAAATCATCGACCCGGCGCGGCTCTTCCCAAAAGACAATATGCGCACGACGAGCGAAGCGGCTCATCAGATGCTGGGGTCGCTGGAACACGAAATCCCAGCGCAGGTGGCTGAAACAGATCAGAGTCAAGCCATCCCCGGCCCCCAGCGCGGCGAGCGCGGGAGCGGACTGATTGTCGCTATGCATGGGCACGAACCTTGCCGGAGTGAGGCCCGAATAACGGGCGGTACCGGCCCAAGGTTCCGTTGCTTTGCCAAGTGGTTGCGATGCCGCGCCGACCTGCGGACGGCCGGCGCCACGCGCATGAAAAAAGCGCGGACGGCATCGCCGCCCGCGCTCTCAAGGTCGGTTCGAGCCGCTGGCTTAGCGGCTGTAGAATTCGACGACGAGGTTCGGCTCCATCTTCACCGGATAGGGCACCTCGTCGAGCGTCGGCACGCGAGTGAAGGTGACCTTAGCGGCGCCATCGGGGACGACATAATCAGGGATGTCGCGCTCGGCAAGGCTCTGCGCCTCCATCACCAGCGCCATTTCCTGCGCCTTGTTGCCCAGCGAGACGATATCGCCCGGTACCACGCGGCGCGAGGCGATGTTGCACTTGGTGCCGTTCACATAGACATGGCCGTGGCTGACGAGCTGGCGCGCCGACCACACGGTGGGGGCGAACTTCGCGCGATAGACGATGATATCCAGCCGCTGCTCGAGCAGGCCGATCAGGTTCTGGCTGGTATCGCCCTTCATCCGCGCGGCCTCGTCATAGGCGCGGCGGAACTGCTTTTCGGTCACGTCGCCATAATAGCCCTTCAGCTTCTGCTTGGCGCGGAGCTGGAGGCCGAAATCGCTCATCTTGCCCTTGCGGCGCTGGCCCTGCTGGCCGGGGCCATATTCGCGCTTGTTGACGGGCGACTTGGGGCGACCCCAGATATTCTCGCCCATGCGACGATCGAGCTTGTGCTTGGCGCTGTGGCGCTTCGACATGATAGTCCTCAACTGCTGTGACGCCCCCGCCACCGCGGCGCGGGCTACCCGGTCATCCGCGCTACGCCATTCAAGGGAACGGGCAGGGCCACCGCTTCACCGGGGTGCGGGGCCAGTCGCGAAGC
Source organism: Proteobacteria bacterium SG_bin6 (assembly GCA_002083435.1). Lineage (GTDB taxonomy): Bacteria > Pseudomonadota > Alphaproteobacteria > Sphingomonadales > Sphingomonadaceae > Sphingomonas. The sequence continues at coordinate 83,262 of LWDJ01000049.1, forward strand.
GGCGCCCCTGTCACGCTCGGGCGCCCGAGTCAAGCAATCAAGGCCGAGCGCGCCGGCGTGTCTGCCCTGGGCTGGACAGCGCCGGGCGCGCCTTTATCAGGGCGGGCATGAGCGACACCCCGCCCGCAGCCGATTGCACCACCATGATCCAAGTCCGCGCAGGCGTCGACGCCGTCGATCGCGCGCTGATCGCGCTGCTCGCCCAACGCTTCGCCTATATGGATGCCGCCGCCCGGATCAAGCCGGCGCGCGCGGCGGTGCGCGACGAGGCGCGCAAGGCGCAGGTCCTTGCCAATGTCGGCGCCGAGGCGCGCGCGCGGGGCGTGCCGGAGGCGGTGGCCGCGGCCTTGTGGGAAACGCTGATCGAAGCCTCGATCGCCTATGAGTTCGACGCCTTCGACCGCCGCGCCCGCTAGGAAGCCGGGGGCCAAGCCCCCCGGCCCCCAAACTCACGGCCGTAGCGCGGTATCGTCGGCGTCGTTCAGCCCATCCTCGTCGAGATCGCCCTTCTCGAAATCCTCCTGCAGATCCTCGATCGAGTCCTCCTCATCGAGTTCGTCCTCGTCAAAATCCTCGTCGTCATCGTCATCGTCACCGACAAGGCCATCATCGTCGTCGCCGAGATCGTTTTCATCGTCGTCCTCGTCGTCGAGGTCGTCGTCGTCATCCTCGGGATCGTCCTCGCCCGGCGCTTGCGCCTCGGCCACCTCGTCATCGACCGCGATCGCCTCGTCGTCGATATCGTCCTCGCCCAGGTCGGGGGCGAGATCGGTCAGGATCGTGCCGTCACTTGGGCCGTCGCGCGTTGCCTCCAGAATTTCAGCGCGCTGGCTTTCGTCGTAACCGTCCTCGTCATAGCCGTCGTCATTTGGGCCCAAAGCCGGGCCGTGCGAGTTCGTCATGGCAATCGCCTCCTTCACGCGCGGTGCGACTTCGCCAACCTCGCGAGCAGTGGCTGGTTCCCGTAAAACCGAACGAAGCGTCTCAACTCGGCTTGAAAAGCCGCCCACGCTCGGTGATCGCGACAATCGCGAACGCCACCATCCCCGCGACCAGGAAACCGCGATAGAGCGGCACCGTCGTCCCGTCGAACGCCTGACCGACCAGCGCGCCAAGCACCGCGCCCACCGTCACTGTCACGAAGCCCTGGAGGCTTGAAGCGGTGCCGGCGATCGCCCCCATCCGCTCCATCGCCATCGCCCCGAAATTGGCCGTAGCGAGGCCAAAGCAGCCCATTACCAGCGCCTGGAGGATGGCGAAGCTCCAGATCGTCTCGTGCCCGGTCGTCGCGATCACCAGGTGCACCCCCGAAACCAGCGTGAACGCGGCGAGCGCGCTGTGCGAGATCCGCCGTGTCCCCAGCCGGAGCACGATTCGGGCGTTGGTTAGGTTCGCGATCGCCATCATGCTGGCGATGCCGATGAACACCGGCACCAGCAACGCGTCCGAGCCGGTCAAGCGCTGCACGACCTGTTGCACCGAGTTTATGAAGCCGTAGAGCGCGCCCAGCAGCACCGTCGAGGCCAGCGTGTAGCCGAGCGAAAAGCGATCGGTGGCGGCGGTGCGCCAGGCGGCCGCAATTCGCGCCGGCACAAGCGGCAGCCGGCGTTCGGGCGCGAGCGTCTCCGGCATCCGCCAGGCGAACCAGCCGAGCATCACCGCGCTCACGCCCGCGATCAGCAGGAAAATCAGCCGCCAGTCGCCGAAGAGCAGAATCAGCTGTCCGAACGAGGGCGCGAGCACGGGCGCCGCCATGAACACCATGAAGGCAAGGCTCATCACCCGCGCCATCGCCCGCCCCGAATAGCAATCGCGCACTAGCGCAACCGTCACCACCCGCGACGCGGAAATGCACAGTCCGCCCAGGAAGCGCGCAGCGAGCAGCAGCGGAAAGCTCGTCGCGCTCGCGGCGGCGATGTTGGCCAGCACATACCCGGCGAGGGCCGCGATCAGCACAGGGCGGCGGCCGAAGCGATCGGCGAACGGCCCGTGGAATAACTGGGCGATGCCGAAGCCGATCAGGAAGGCGGTGATCACGAACTGGCGTTGATTCTCGGTCGCCACGCCGAGCGCCTGACCGATCGCGGGGAGCGCCGGCAGCATCGAATCGATGCCCAGCGCGGTGAGCGCCATCAGCGAGGCGATCAGCGCGACGAACTCGGCAAAGCCGAGCGGGGCACGATCGGCTTGTGCATCAACGCCTTGCGGCAGGGGGGAAGCATCGGCCATCGCGCGCGCCATGCCCGATGCCGGCGGCCCGGTCACCCGCGAAAATGCTGATTTTGGCGCTTGACCGCCCATGCGGGCGGCGCGAGGCTGTTACCAACCGCTTCAGGAGACACCCGATGCGCCGCCTGCTTGCCCTGCTCCCGCTGCCGCTGATCGCCGCGTGCAGCCAATCAATGCCCCAGCCCAAGGCGATGGCGGCGGTCAACGCTCCGGCGCCGATGGCGATGCCCAGCGTCGCCAGCAACGGCGCGGTGATCCCGTTCCAGGGATCGACGCTGCCACCGGGTTCCAAGGTGACGATGATGATGGTCCAGGCGCATGAAGGCAGCGACATGGGCATGACCAAGATCGCGTTCGACAGCCCGGGCACCCCGGCGCAGACGCGCGACTGGTTCCTGCAGATGCTGCTCGCCCACCAGTTCAAGCTCACCGCGCACGGGCCGAATCTGGTGGGGCGCGACGCGCAGGGCGTGGCCTTCAAGCTGGACCTCGCCGCGCGGCCCGAGGGCGGCACCAAGGGGCTGCTCGTTTCGGGCTGACTTTGCGCGCGGCGGCCGATGCGCTTATCTGGGTGCGGTCACCGCCCGCAAGAAAGCCCGACGATGCTCGATACCGCCGAACCACTCGCCCATGTCCCTACCCTGTCGCTGGGCGATAATGCCGCCGATCCGGACGGTTTCGCCGCCGCCTTGGGCACCTCGTTCGAGCGGTTCGGCTTCGCGGTGGTCGCCGATCACGGCATTCCCGCTGATCTGATCACCCGCGCCTGGGCGCAAACCGAAGCACTGTTCGCGCTCGGTGAGGACGAGAAGCGCGGCTATCACCTGGCCGGCGGCGGCGGCGCGCGTGGCTATACGCCGTTCAAGACCGAGATCGCGAAGGGCGCCAGCGTCGTCGATCTGAAGGAATTCTGGCACATCGGTCGCGAACTGCATGCGGGACACCGTTACACGCCGGTGATGCCGGCTAACATTTGGCCCCATGCGCCCGAGGGGTTTCGCGAGACCTTCACCACCCTGTTCGCGGCGTTCGACCGCGCCGGCGACGTGCTGCTCTCGGCGATCGCCCGCCATCTGGGCCTGGCGCCCAACTGGTTCGACACGGCAGTCGCCGACGGCAATTCGGTGCTGCGCCTGCTCCATTACCCGCCGATCGCCGAGGATGCCGAAGGCGTGCGTGCCGGCGCGCATGAAGACATCAACCTTATCACCCTGCTGCTGGGCGCCGAGGAAGCCGGGCTCGAACTGCTGGACCGTGACGGGCGCTGGCTGCCGGTGAAGCCGCCAGAAGGCGCGCTGGTCGTGAATGTTGGCGACATGCTGCAGCGCCTCACCAACCATGTCCTGCCCTCGACCACGCACCGCGTCGTCAACCCGCCAGCCGAGCGGCGCGGGGTGTCGCGCTATTCGATGCCCTTCTTCCTCCACCCCGCGCCCGATTTCCTGATCGAGACGCTGCCCGGCTGCATCAGCGCCGAGCGGCCGAACCGCTATCCAACCCCGATCACGGCGCATGATTACCTGCATGAGCGGCTGGTGGAGATCGGGCTGATCAAGGTTTGATGCGCCTGAACCGACAGGCACGCCGCTCTTGACGCAGCGCAGCACGGGCGCGACACCCGATGCATGATTCCTCTTCGCATCGCGCTGGCCGGCCTCGGCACCGTGGGCAGCGGCGTGATCCGCCTGCTCGACGCCAATGGCGATCTCATCGCCCGCCGCGCCGGGCGGCCGATCGAGATCGTCGCCGTCTCCGCGCGCGACCGGGCCAAGGATCGCGGCGTCGATATCGGCCGTTTCGCCTGGGTGGACGACACTACCCGCCTCGCCGAGGCTCAAGCGGATGTGGTCGTCGAATTGGTCGGCGGTTCGGACGGTCCGGCGCTCGCGCTCGCCCGCGCGACGCTCGGTGCGGGCAAGAGCTTCGTCACCGCCAACAAGGCGATGCTCGCGCATCACGGGCTCGAACTCGCGCACGCCGCCGAGGCGTCCGGAGTCGCGCTCAAGTTCGAGGCGGCGGTCGCGGGCGGCGTGCCGGTGATCAAGGGGTTGCGCGAAGGCGCGGCCGCCAACGCGATCGAGCGGGTCTATGGGATCCTCAACGGCACCTGCAATTTCATCCTCTCAACGATGGAAGCCGAGGGGCGCGATTTTGGCGACGTGCTCGCCGAGGCGCAGGCGCGCGGCTTCGCCGAAGTTGATCCAAGCTTCGACATCGACGGCGTGGACGCCGCCCACAAACTGTCGATCCTGGCCAGCCTCGCCTTCGGCACCGCCCCGGCGTTCGCGGAAGTGGAAACAACCGGCATCCGCGCGCTGCTCGCCGCCGACATCGCCGAGGCAGCGGCGCTGGGCTACCGGGTGCGGCTGTTGGGCCTTGCCGAGGCCGGGCCGCACGGCTTGTTCCAGCGCGTTCACCCACATCTCGTGCCGGTGAGCCATCCGCTCGCGCACGTCGCGGGAGCAACCAACGCGGTCGTGGCGGAAGGCAATTTCGTCGGACGGCTATTGTTCCAAGGCGCGGGCGCGGGTGACGGGCCGACGGCGTCGGCGGTGGTCGCTGATCTGATCGACATCGCTCGCGGCGAATTCGGGCCGCCTTATGCGATGCCCGCCACGCAACTCGCCACCGCAGCGCGCGCCGATAGCGGCACCCGCCACGGCCGTGCGTATGTGCGGTTCCTGGTGCAGGACAAGGTCGGCGTGCTTGCCGAGATCGCCGCTGCGATGCGCGATGCGGGCGTGTCGATCGAAAGCCTCATCCAGCGCGGGCGCGGGGAAAACGGCGCGGTGCTGGTCGCGATCGTGACGCACGAGGGGCCGGAGCGCGCGGTCGCTCAGGCGCTGGAGAAGCTGCGCGGCTCGTCCAGCCTCGCGGGTCCGCCGTTATGGATGCATCTGCTACAATAGACGGTGCTGTAAAAACCTAGCGCGACCGTCGGATTTAATCCTTTTCTGGACGGCGCATCGGGTTCATAATCATTGCATCATGTTGACTCAGCGTTCCCGCTACGCGCTGCGCGCGATGCTGCTCCTTGCCGAGGCACCGCAGGCCAGCCCTCCGATCCCGATGACGCGGATCGCCCAGGAGGCGAATGTGCCACGCAAATTCTTGGAGCTGATCCTCGCCGATCTGCGCGAGGCCGGCTTGCTGGTCAGCCAGCGCGGCAAGATGGGCGGCTATTTGCTGAGCCGACCACGCCACCTGATTTCGCTGGGCGACATCATCCGCGTCATCGAGGGACCGCTCGCGCTGGTGCCGTGCGTCAGCCGCAGCGCCTATCGCCGCTGCGCCGATTGCCGCGACGAGGCGAGCTGCGCGATCCGCCAAGCGATGCTGCGTGTGCGCGACGAAACCGCGCGCGTGCTGGATGGCACTAGCCTGGCGGACGCCGTCGCGCAGGATCTCGCTGCCGCCTAACGCCCTTTGAGCGAATCGCGGATTTCACGCAGCAGCGTCACCTCTTGGGGCTCGGGCGCCGGCGCCGCTTCGGCCGCAGGCGGCGGCGCCATCAGCCGGTTGGCGCTGCGCACGATCAGGAAAATGACGAAAGCGAGGATCAGGAAGTTGATCACCGCCGTGACGAACGCGCCATAGCCGATCAGCGGCACCCCGGCCGCCTTCAGCGCGGCATAATCGGTCAGCGCGCCTTTGAAGTCCGCCGGCACCGGCCCCAGCCGCACGAAAAAGCGCGAGAAATCGACCCCACCGAAGAGCCAGCCGATGAACGGCAGCAGCACATCATCGGTCAAAGATTTGGTGATCGTGGCGAACGCGCCGCCGATGATCACGCCCACCGCCAGATCGAGCACGTTGCCGCGCGCGATGAAGGCGCGAAATTCCTTGAACATTGCCCTGTCCTCCCGCGCGCCATCTTGCCAAGCTTCGCGGCGAATGGAAGGGGCAAGCGCGAAGGGAGCGCGCATGAGCGAAATCGTCTGGCAGGGGCAGTATCTGACGATGATCGTCGATGACCGCTGGGAATATGTGTCGCGCGCGCGCGGCATTGGCGCGGCGGTGATCGTCGCGACCGATGGCGACGCGGTGATCTTGGTCGAACAGTACCGCGTCCCGCTCGGGCACCGCTGCCTGGAATTGCCGGCGGGGCTGGTGGGCGACGATAGTGCTGGCGAGACACCGCTCGCCGCCGCCGCGCGCGAGCTGGAGGAGGAGACCGGCTACCGCGCCGGGAAGATCACATCGCTCGGCCAATTCTATTCCTCGCCGGGCATGGTGAGCGAGTGCTATGAACTCGTCCGCGCGACCGACTTGACGCGGGTGGGCGAAGGCGGTGGCACGGCGGACGAAGGGATCACCGTCCACCGCGTGCCGCTGGGCGAAATCGCGGACTTCATCGCGACCAAACGCGCGGAAGGCGTCGCGATCGATGGCAAGTTGCTGCTGTTGCTGGGGGGCACTATATTGGGCTGATCGGGCTCGGTGGCCGCGATCTGCCATTCCGAGGGCCAATTACCGGAAGTTATCGGCGTAAGACTGGAGCTTCAGCTTCGGCGCCGCCGCCGGGATCACGCGATAGGCGATGCCCTCGCGCTCGGCATAACCCTGCGCCGCCTCCCGCGTCGGGAAGCCGAGGATCACCTGCTTTTGCGTGTCGGCCGAGCCCGCCCAGCCGGTGAGCGGATCGGGGCACACGCGGTCGCTGGGGACGAATTCGAGCACCCATTCATGCGTGCGCGCGCGGCCGGATTGCATCGCGTTCTTGGGGCGTTGGTAGATGCGGGCGGTCGTCATGCGCCACCCCTTATCGCAGCCCGGCGGCTCTTGCATCCGCATTTTTGGTCTTGAGTGTCGCACGGGCACTGGCGGGATCGTCGGGCCAGGGATGCTTGGGGTAGCGACCGCGCATTTCCTTGGCGACGGCGGCCCAGCTCCCCGCCCAGAAACCAGGCAGATCGCGCGTTGTCTGGATGGGGCGGCTCGCGGGCGAGGTGAGCGAGAGCACCAGCGGCACCGCTCCGCGCGCGACCATCGGATGCGCGCCGAGCCCGAACAGCGCCTGCGGGCGGCACTCGACGGTCGGTCCGGCTTCGGCGGCATAGTCGATCGCGTGGCTCGATCCCGCCGGGGTTTCGAGCCGCGCGGGAGCGAGCGTGTCGAGCGCGCGCATCCCGTCCCAGCCGAGCAAGCCTTTGAGTGCGTCGGTCAGCGCCTCGGGCGCGATCGCGTCCAGCCGGCGCTTGCCCGCGAGCAGGGGCGGCAGCCAGTCGTCGAGCCGCTCGATCAGCGCGGCGTCGTCCAGCGCGGGCGGGCCACCGTGCAACGCCGCGAAAGCGGCCCGCGCGCGCAAGGCAAGCGCGCTCTCGCTCCAGGGAAGCAGCGCCAGGCCGTTCTCGCGCACACCCTCCAGCAGCGCGGCGGCGATCGCTTCCGGGGCGGCGCCATCGTCCTGCCCGCTCGCCAGCCGGATCGCGCCGAGCCGGCGCTCCCGCAGCGGCTGGACGGCGCCGGTCGCGGGCTCGAAGCGCGCGGTGCGGTGGGTTTCGATGCGGTCGCCGAACAGCGCCTCGATGCTCGCCGGATCGAGTGGCGCGGCGGCGAGGATGCGCGCGCCCGCCGCCATCCCCTGCGTCTCGGCGACGGCGAGCCACTCGGCGCGGGCGAGCGAGGACGCGGGATCGAGCTTGAACCCCCGCCCGCCAACCGAGGCCCAGTGCTCGCCGCCGGCGTCGCGCCGCCGCGCGACCCGATCGGGGAAAGCAAGCGCGATACAGCGAGCGAGGGGATCGGGGATGTCCTCCAGAAACCCTCTCCCCTTCAGGGGAGAGGGTTTGGGAGAGGGGGCGGTCTGAGAGCGCTCCTCCGCGGCATCGCCCCTGAAGGGGCGAGGGCTATTGGTATCGACAATTTGCGCCCAGCGCGCCGCGAGCCCCCGCGCGGCCTCGGCCTTGGCGCCGCGTTCGCGCCGCCAGCGGCTGTGGCGCGTCTCCAGATCGGGGTCGTTGCCGCCGAGCCCGCGCTCGCTCAGCAGCACCGCGACTTCCGCCGCGACGCGCCCCAAGCCCTGCCGGGCACCCTCGATCAGCATATGCGCGAGCCGGGGCGGCAGCGGCAGTTTCGCGACCGCCTCGCCATGCGGCGTCACCCGACCGTCCGCGTCGATCGCGCCGAGCGCCCGCAGCCGCCCGCGCGCCTCCAGCACCCCCGCCTCGGGCGGCGGATCGAGCCAGCTGAGCGCGCGCGGATCGGTGACGCCCCAGCGCGCGCAATCGAGCACCAGCGCCGACAGGTCGGCCTCCAGGATTTCGGGCGGATCGAAGCGCGGCAGGCCGGCGGTCGCGGCTTCCTCCCACAGCCGGTAGGCGATCCCCGGCCCCTGCCGCGCCGCGCGCCCCGCGCGCTGCGTCGCGGCGGCCTGGCTTACCCGCTCGGTCACCAGCCGCGTCATCCCCGCCGCGCGATCATAACGCGGGCGGCGGGCGAGGCCTGAATCCACCACGATGCGGATGCCATCGAGCGTCAGGCTGGTCTCGGCGATCGAGGTGGCAAGCACCAATTTGCGCGCGCCGCGCGGCTCGGGCGCGATCGCCGCGCGCTGTTCTGCGGGCGGCAGCGTGCCATGGAGCCTGTGGAGCGCGACCGGCAAGCCGGCGAGCCGCTCGGCGGTGCGCTCGATCTCGGCGACCCCCGGCAGGAAAGCAAGCACCCCGCCCTCGCCTTCGAGCAAAGCCGTGCGGACCGCGCGCGCGACGGCATCCTCGATCCGTTCAGCAGGGTCGCGCCCCAGATAGCGCAACTCGAGCGGGAAACTGCGCCCTTCGCTCTCGATCACCGGCGCGCCGCCCATCAGGGCCGCGAACCGCGCGCCGTCGAGCGTCGCCGACATGGCCAGCAATCGCAGATCGGGGCGAAAGGCCGCTTGCGCGTCGAGCGCGAGCGCAAGGCCTAAATCGCTGTCCAGGCTGCGCTCATGCACTTCGTCGAACAGCACGGCGGACACGCCGGCAAGCTCGGGATCGGCCTGAACGCGCGCGACGAAAATGCCCTCGGTCATCACCGTAACCCGGGTGCGCGCCGAGCGGCGGGTATCGAGCCGGGTCGCATGGCCGAAGGTCTCGCCCGGTTTCTCGCCCGCAAGCGCCGCCATCCGCTCGGCGGCGGCGCGCGCGGCGATGCGGCGGGGGGAGAGGAGCAGGATCTCGCCGGTGCACCACGGCTCGCCCAGCAGCGCGGGGGCGACGGCGGTCGTCTTCCCCGCCCCCGGCGGCGCGACGAGCACCGCGCGGGACTGATCGCGCAAGGCACTGAGAAGATCGGGGAGGACGGCGTGGATTGGGAGGATCGCCGGCCTCAATACGCCCGCGCGATCGCGAATTCGACCGCCTCGACCATCGCCGCCTTTGCCGCGCCGCTCGCGAACGGGCCGATCGCGTCGATCGCGCGCTGGCCATAATGGCGCGCGCGGGCGAGCGTGTCATCGACGGCATGGGTGCGACGGATCAGCGCGACCGCATGGGCCAGGTCTTCGTCGGCCACGCGGCGGCCGGCGATCGCGGCTTCCCAGAAGGCGCGGTCCTCGGCCGAGCCGCGCGCATAGGCCAGGATCACCGGTAGCGTCACCTTGCCTTCGCGGAAATCGTCGCCCGCGTCCTTGCCCATCACCTGGGCCTCGGACACATAATCGATCGCGTCATCGACCAGCTGGAAGGCGATGCCCAGATTGCGGCCATAGGCGTCGAGCGCGAGTTCCTCGGCTTCCACCCGCTCGGCGACGACGGCGGCGATCCGGCACGCGGCGGCGAACAAGGCGGCGGTCTTCGCGCCGATGATGTCGAGATAGCGCTCCTCGCTGAGCCCGATGAGGCGCTGCGCGGTAAGCTGGTTGACCTCGCCTTCCGCGATCACCGCGCTCGCCGCACTCAGGATTTTCAGCACTTTAAGGCCGCCATCCTCGACCATTAGCTCGAAGGCGCGGCTGAACAGGAAGTCGCCGACCAGCACCGTCGCCGGATTGCCCCAGATATTGTTCGCGGTGCGCCGCCCGCGCCGCAAATCGCTGCCATCGACGACATCGTCGTGCAGCAGGGTTGCGGTGTGGATGAACTCGACCGCGGCGGCCAAACGGTGGTGGCGGGTGCCGGTATAGCCGAGCAGCCGCGCGCTCGCGAGCGTGAGCATCGGCCGCATCCGCTTGCCGCCGCCGGCGATCAAATGGCCGGCAAGCTCGGGAATCAGCGGGATGCGCGACTGCATCCGATCGAGAATCACCGCGTTCACCTGATTCATGTCGGGCGCGACCAGGGCGATCATCGGATCGAGCGAGGGTTGGCCTCGTGTCTCCAGGCGGTGGACGGTCGCGGTCATCGCGCCGCGATGTGGCTGGTTCGCCTGCCAAAGGCAAGGGGCGGCCTTGCGCGACGGGCGCTCCGGCCGCAAAATCAGGCAATGGCCGACCCGACTCTCGCCGCTTATCGCCGTAGCATCGACAATATCGATGCCGCGCTGATCCATCTGCTCGCGGAAAGATTCAAGATCACTCAATCGGTTGGGCGGTACAAGGCGGAGGCGGGGTTGCCGCCGGCGGACCCAGGGCGCGAGGAGGCACAGATCGCCCGGCTCCGCCAACTAGCGGCGGACGCGGAGCTCGATCCGGAGTTCAGCGAGAAGTTCTTGCGGTTCATCATCACCGAAGTGATCCGCCACCATGAGCGATTTCGCGACGGCTGAGGCAATGCCGAGCCGGTCCCGCGCAACGCGGGACCGGCCCACGACCGTCAAAAGCCGCCCTTATCCCGTCCCGCGCCGCTCTGGGGCGTCGCCGGGCGATCCCCGGAGATATCGCCCCGATTGGTCGTGTCGCGACCGTAATCGGGGCTGAGGCCCGATCCGGTGCCGCCCGTGCCCGCCATCGAGCCGCCGAGCGACCCCTGCGATCCGCGCTCGCCGCCGGTGCGGCCGCCAAGGTCGCTGCCGAAATCGCCCGACGTCGAACCCGACGCCGCGCGGCCGCCGCCCATGTCGCGGTTGCCCAGGCCGCCGATGCCACCCTGCTCCGCCCCGTTCATGTAACGCTCATATTCCTCGCGGAAGCGCGCCGTCGCCATTTGCTGGAGATCGGCGGGGGCGCTTTCCTTCATGTCGAGGAACCAGATCGATTCCTCTTCATAGATGTGATGCTTCACCGCGCCTTCGATATGGCCGAGCTTTTCCATATATTCCTGGCTGAGCGGCGCGAGCCGTTCGAGTTCGGCGAACTGCATCTTGGCGGTCGCCTGCTCGGTATAGGCCTGGGTCGCATGGCCCTTCTGCCCGTCCTTGGCGAGGCTGGGATAGAGCACCGTTTCCTCGGCGGTGCCGTGGCCGGTGAACAGCGCCATCAGCTGCTTCTGGGCGGTGCGCGCCTCGTCGGGCGAGCCCGCGTGCTTCACCTTCTCGAACGCGGCATAGATCTGCTCGTGATGGTCGAGCGCCATCGACAGCCAGTCGCCCGGCGAGCAGGCGGTGCGCGCCTTGTCATGCGCTTCCAGGCGCTGTTCCTCGGTTTCCGGGGGGGTCAGCGCTCCGATTACCTTATCGACAACGGACATCCTGTTTACTCCTTGGGTTCCGCCAAATGGCGATGGATTTCGGCCATGACCGGCGCCGGGGTGACGCCCGCGGCCGCCACTTGCGCCTTGTTGAACAAGCCGGAGACGATGCGGTCGCGGCCCGCCTGCACCGCCTTCCAGCCATCCTGCGCGACCTTGGCGGGATCGGCCTTGGCGTTTTGGCCCAGCCCGGTGTCCTCCATTTCGGCGCGCGCGAAGAATTCGGTGTCGGTCGCCCCCGGCATCAGCAGGGTGAGCGTGACGTCGCTTTCCTTCAGCTCGTTGCGCAACGCGTCGGCGAAATTGTCGATGAACGCCTTGGTCGCGTTATACACCGCGTTGAACGGCCCGGGGATGTAGCCGGCGATCGAGCCGGTGATCAGCACCTTGCCGCGATCGCGCTTCACCATGCCGCGCACAACATTCTGCAGCAGATAGAGCGTGCCGGTGATGTTGGTGTTGATCGAATAGGTCCAGTCGCCAACCTCCACATCGAGGAACGCCCCGCCCATCGCGTTGCCGGCATTGGCGCAGACGATATCGGGCACGCGGTCGCCACAGGCGGCGATCAGCTGATCGACGCCCTCGAACGTCGCCAGATCGCATTCCACGGGCGTGACGGTGATGCCTTCGATGCCGAGTTCGGCCACCGCCTCGTGCATCGGCTCGTTCGCGGCGATGACGAGGTCATACCCATCCCCCGCCGCGCAGCGCGCGAGTTCGAGACCGATGCCGCTCGACGCGCCGGTGACGATCGCGAGCTTCTCAGCCACGGGCAGCCCCCGTCTTCAGGACCACCTTGGTGCAGTCATTCTGCTGATCGTGGAACATCCTGTACCCTTCGGCGGCCTGATCGAGCGGCAGGCGGTGGCTGATGAGGAAGGTGGTATCCATCTTGTCCTCGAGCACCGCGGCCAGCAGCGGCTCGAGATAGCGCTGGACATGGGTTTGCCCGGTCTTGAGCGTCAGCCCCTTTTCCATCAGCGCGCCGAGCGGAAACTTGTCGACATAGCCGCCGTAAACCGCCGGCATCGAAACGCGCCCGCCCTTGCGGCAGGCGAAGATCGCCTGGCGGATCGAATGGGTCCGGTCGGTGTCCATGAACGTGGAAACTTTGATCTGGTCGACGATGTTGTCGAAACTCAGCCCGTGCGCCTCCAGCCCCACCGCGTCGATCACCGCGTCGGGGCCGATGCCCCCGGTCATGTCCTGCAGCGCCTCGTGGACGTTGGTTTCCTCGAAATTGATGACCTCGGCGCCGAACCGCTTGGCGAGCGCGAGGCGCGTCGGGAAGTGATCGATCGCGATCACTCGCGCCGCGCCCATGATGAACGCCGATTGCACCGCGAACAGCCCGACCGGGCCGCAGCCCCACACCGCGACGATGTCGCCGGGCGCGATCTCGGCATTCTCCGCCGCCATCCAGCCGGTGGGGAGGATGTCGGAGAGGAACAGCACCTTGTCGTCATCCACCCCGTCGGGAACGACGATCGGGCCGACATCGCTGAATGGCACGCGGACATATTCGGCCTGCCCGCCCGAATAGCCGCCGGTCATGTGGCTATAGCCGAACAGCCCGGCCATCGGCTGGCCATAGGCAGTGGCGGCGATGTCCTGATTGTCGGCAGGCAGGCCGTTCTCGCACGCCGAATATTGCTGGTGGCCGCAGTGGTAGCAGCTGCCGCACGAGATGGTGAAGGGCACCACCACGCGCTGCCCCTTCTTCAGCGTCGATTTGGGGCCGGTTTCCACCACCTCGCCCATGAATTCATGGCCGAGAATGTCGCCCTTCTGCATCGTCGGTATATAGCCATCGTACAGATGCAGGTCCGACCCGCAGATCGCCGTCGAGGTGACGCGGATGATCGCGTCGTGCGGGTTCAGAATCTCGGGATCGTCGACCGTCTCGACTCGGACATCGTGCTTGCCATGCCAGGTGAGCGCCTTCATGCGTCGCGCTCCTGATGCTGGCGGCGATTGCGCGCGCCGGTCGCGATCTCGCCGGTTTCCATCAATTGCTTGAAGCGGCGCAGGTCGCGCCGCGCCTGGATCGCGGGCTCGCGCTGGAACAGCTTGGCGATCGCCCGACCGATGAAGCCGCCGGGCGGATCATAAGTCAGTGTCACGCTCACCACCGTGCCGCGTGGCCCCGCGTCGCGGAAATCGACCCGGCCGCTATTGGGCACATCGGCGCCGGGGGCGGAGGTCCAGCAGATGAAGTCGCCCTCGCTCTCCTGGGTGACGACCGCCCTCCATTCGACCCGCCCGCCGCCGGGTGCCTTAACGACCCAGTGCGACTGTTTGGCGTCGATCATGTCGATCCGCTCGACATTCTCCATGAAGCTCGCGAGGTTCTGGAAATCGCGCCAGAAGGCGTAGAGTTCGCGCGCCGAGCGATTGATCGTCACCGATCGGCCGATCACCTGGTCGCCGTGCGCGCCGGGCACACCCTGTTGGCGGGCCTGTGCCTCGTCGGCATGGCGCGCGGCGCCGAGCGGCGCATCGTCGCGCCGCTGGTCTAGCGTTTCCGCCACCTTCTCTCTCCCGTGCTGCTACGGGCCTGAAAGCGCACGAGAAGCGGGGGCGTTCCGCCTTGTTTTCCTGAAGCAACGACTTGCCGAGGGTGGGGCGCGACGGGATGCGGCCGGCCGAACCCTCCCCGCTGGCGGCGTGGCTTTTATCAGCCCTTGGGCAGTGGCGCCTCGATTCCCTGCGGCAGCGGCTTCACCCGGTAGGGCAGGCTGATCGCGTAGAGCCCGAGCCCGAGCAGCGCGAGCAGCGACACGATCGTGCTGATGAAACGCCCCTGCTTGATGATGCCTTCGGTGCCAAACGGGTGCAGCAGCCGCGCCGCCAGATAGATCGCGCTCGCTGCCCACAGCCACAGGCTCGATCCTTCCGCCAGCTCGATCAGCCCGATCAGGATCAGCACGAACGGGGTATATTCGGCGAAATTGGCGTGCGCCCGGCTGCGCGCGAGGACGCGGGCATTGCCGCCGTCACCCAGCGCCCCGCCGATCGCCGAGCGCGATTGGCCAGCGCGCACCGCGAGCCAGGTGTTGATCAGCGCGGCGGCGCCGGCGCTGGTGAGCGTGATCGGTAGAATGATCGCCATTATCTCGGTCTCCCCGTACGCCTCTTGCCAAGTCGCGCCGGTCGGGGCAACCGGTGCCGGGCGGGCTTGCAATTTCGCGCCGAGCGGGTATAGGCGCGCGCATCGCGTTGCGCTTGGCCGCTCCCGGGCTGTGGCGGCCGCTTCTGGCCGCGCTAGGTTCGAGGACGTCCAGGGGCTCGACCCTGTTCAACGTTCAACTCAAGGTGCCGAAATGGCCGTTCCCAAGCGAAAGACCACGCCCTCCAAGCGCGGCATGCGCCGCTCGCACGATGCGCTTACCCCGCAAGCCTATCAGGAATGCCCCAATTGCGGCGAACTGAAGCGCCCGCACGTGCTGTGCGGCGCCTGTGGCCATTATAACGGTCGCGAGATCGTCTCGATCGGCGGCTGACGCTCGCACCGGCTTTTAGGGGGGAGCGGGTGGCGCAGCTGATCGCGATTGATGCGATGGGCGGAGACGAGGGGCTGGCAGTGATGCTGGCCGGCGCCGCCCGTGCCTGCGCCAAGGCGCCCGACGCCCAGTTCCTGCTGGTGGGGGACGAAGCCGCGATCGCCGCCGCCCTCCCCGCGCATCCCGCGCTCGCCGGCCGGGCGCGAATCGTCCACGCCCCCGATACCGTCTCCGCGAGCGAACGCCCGAGCGCGGCGCTGCGTCGCGCCAAGACGACCTCGATGGGCATCGCGATCGATCTGGTGAAGCGCGGCGAGGCCCATGCCGCGGTCTCCTCGGGCAATACCGGCGCGCTGATGGCGATGGCCAAGCTCGCGCTGCGCACGCTGCCGGGGATCGACCGCCCCGCGCTCGCCGCGACGATGCCGACGCTGGGCGATAACGACGTGGTGATGCTCGATCTCGGCGCCAATACCGAGTGCGACGCGGCGAACCTCATCCAGTTCGCGGTGATGGGCGCGGCCTATGCGCGCACCAGCTTCGATCTCGAAGCGCCGCGCGTCGCGCTGCTGAACATCGGCACCGAGGACATGAAGGGCACCGACAATATCCGCGACGCCGCCGCCGCGCTGAAGGCGGCGCAGCTGCCGCTCGATTTTCGCGGGTTCGTCGAGGGCAACCGGCTGTCGCACGGCGATCTCGACGTGATCGTGTGCGACGGCTTTTCCGGCAACATCGCGCTCAAGACCGCCGAGGGCACCGCGCGCTTCGTCGGCGATCTGCTGAAGCGCGCCTTCCGCTCATCGCTGCGCTCGAAGCTCGGCTTCCTGATCTCGCGCCCCGCGACCGAGCTGCTGCGCGACCATCTCGACCCCAACAACCATAATGGCGCCGTCTTTCTGGGGTTGAACGGCGTGGTCGTGAAAAGCCACGGCAGCGCGAACGAGCTGGGCGTGGCGCACGCGATCGGGGTCGCCGCCAAGCTGGTTCGCGACGACCTGATCCGCAAGATCAGCGACGATCTGGGTAATTTCGAGGCCAAGGCAGCATGACGCTTCGCGCAGCAATCACCGGCACGGGTTCGGCGCTTCCGGCCCGGATGGTGACCAACGCCGAACTCGCCGCGCGAGTCGATACCTCGGACGAATGGATCGTCGAGCGCACCGGCATCCGCACCCGCTATATCGCCGGCGAGGGCGAGACCACCGCCAGCCTCGCGATCGCGGCGGCGCGCCGCGCGCTGGAGGCGGCGGGGCGGCCTGCGGAGGCGGTCGATCTGATCGTGCTCGCGACCGCCACCCCGGACCAGACCTTCCCGGCGGCGGCGACCAAGGTGCAGGAAGCGCTGGGCATCCGCGATTGCATCGCGTTCGACGTGGCGGCGGTGTGCTCGGGGTTCCTCTACGCGCTGCAGGTGGCCGAGAACATGGTGCGCGCGGGCTCGGCCAGATGCGCGCTGGTGATCGGCGCGGAGACCTTCAGCCGCATCCTCGACTGGGAAGACCGCGCGACCTGCGTGCTGTTCGGCGACGGCGCCGGCGCGGTACTGCTCGAGGCCGAAGAGGGCGAGCGCGGGGTGCTCGCCAGCCGGCTCCACGCCGATGGCCGGTTCAACGATCTGCTCTATGTCGATGGCGGCCCCTCGACCACCGGCACCGTCGGCAAGCTGCGGATGAAGGGGCGCGAGGTGTTCCGCCACGCGGTGCTCAATCTCGCCGCGGTGATGGAAGAAGTGATGGGCGCGGCGGGCTATGCCACCACCGATATCGACTGGGTGGTGCCGCACCAGGCCAATGCCCGCATTCTGGAGGCGACGGCCAAGAAGCTGGGGCTCGATCCGGCGCGCGTCGTCGTGACGGTCGATCGCCATGCCAATACTTCGGCGGCCTCGGTGCCGCTCGCGCTCGACACCGCGGTGCGCGACGGGCGGATCAAGCGCGGCGATCTGCTGGTGCTGGAAGCGATGGGCGGCGGCTTCACCTGGGGCGCTGCCCTGATCCGGTACTAACCGTCGTTGCGTTGACGTTATCAAAGCATTTGTCGCGTCGATTCGCTGTGTTAGGAACCCGCTATACAAATAGGGGAGTCGGGGCATGGCAACTGCCGGAACATTGACCAGGGCTGATCTCGCCGAAGCGCTGCACCACGAAGTCGGGCTGTCGCGGCTCGATTCGGCACGGCTCGTCGAGCAGATCCTGGAGCATATGTGCACCGCGCTCGCGCGCGGCGAGAATGTGAAGATTTCGGGCTTCGGCACCTTCGTGCTGCGCCAGAAGGGCGAGCGCGTCGGGCGCAATCCGAAGACCGGGGTCGAAGTGCCGATCGCGCCGCGCCGCGTGCTCACCTTCCGCGCGAGCCAGATGATGCGCGACCGGATCGTCAACGCCGGCTGAACGCGATGCCGGACAAGCCCAGCGAGCGGTTGAGCGACAAGGCGGCGGGGGCCTATCGCACGATCGGCGAGTTGGCGCAGGAAACCGGCATCGCCCGTCATCTCCTCCGTTACTGGGAAGGCCGCTTTCCTCAGCTGCGCCCGCTCACCCGGGCGGGCGGGCGGCGCTATTACAGCCCGGAGGACGCGGCGCTGGTGCGGCGCATCCACGCGCTGCTGCACCATGAGGGCTATACGATACGCGGCGTCCAGGCGCTGCTCGCCGCCGAAGCCAAGCAGCGCGCCAAGCCGGCGGAAACGCTGCGCGCGGTGCGTGACGCGCTCGCGGCGGCGCTGGCGGAGGATGGTGCGTAGCACTCACCCCGGCACCCTCGCCGGCAAGTAGGAGCGCGGCAGCCTCAGCCCGCGCCCAACCCCCGCACCAGCAGGCGCGCGACGACATCCGCCACCGCGCCCGAATCGCGCTCCTGCCCCCACACGCCGAAGCGCAAGCCAAGGAACACGTTCATCCCCATCAGCGCCCAGGCGAGCACCTCGGCATCGTCGGCGCGCAGCTCGCCGCGATCGCCCGCCGCCGCCAGCCGCTGGGCGATGCGATCGGCGGTGCCGGCATAATGTTCGCGGAAGCTGGCGGCATCGACGAATTCGGCCTCGTCGATGATGCGGTAGATTTCCTTGTGGGTCCGCACGAATTCGATGAACGCCGCGCAGCCCGCGCGCTCGGCGGCGAGCTGATCGGGCGCGGCGCGCAGCACCGGGGCGACGTGATCGCGCACCTGGTCCGACATGTCGCGCACCAGCGCGGTGAACAGCGCCTCCTTGCTGTCGAAATAGGTGTAGAAGCTGCCGAGCGCGACGCCCGCGCGGCGGGTGATCCCGCTGATCGAGGCGGCGTGGAAGCCGTTCTCGCCGAATTCCTGCCGCGCCGCGTCGAGCAGCGCGCGCCGCGTCTTGCGCCCGCGATCGGTGCGCGGCGCCTTCCCCGCTTCGTCGAGCGTCGCTGAATTTTCCCCCGCCATGGCGCGATGCTAGTCAAAGTTGAAAACCGGTTCAACTTTCATTATGAGCCGAACCGCGCGCTGCCCGGCAGAGGTGAGCGCGGTGAGGGAGGGGAAGATGAAATCGTTGGTTCGTGCCGCCATGCTCGCCGGAGCCGCCTGGGTAAGCGCCCCCGCGCTGGCGCAACAGGCGCCTGACACCGCCCCCGGCGACGCGAGCGCGAGCGAAACCACGCCCGACATCGTCGTCGTCGCCCGCCGCCGCGAGGAGCGGTTGCTCGACGTGCCGCTGTCGGTCACCGCGATCCAGGCGTCGGACGTCGCCAAACTCCAGGCGATCGACCTGTCGGGCATCCAGGGCGCGGTGCCCAACGTCAATCTGGTGCAGGGGCGCGGTTCGGCGACCAACGCCAATTTCTTCATCCGCGGCGTTGGCCAGCCCGATGCGCTGCAAACCTTCGATCCGGCGGTCGGCGTCTATGTCGACGGCGTTTACTTGAGCCGCATCCAGGGCGCGCTGCTCAACCTGTTCGATGTGCAGCGCGTGGAAGTGCTGCGCGGGCCGCAGGGCACGCTCTATGGCAAGAACACGATCGGCGGCGCGGTGAACATCGTCACCCGCAAGCCCGATCTCCAGGCGTTCAAGGCCGCCGGCGACGTGACCTATGGCGATTACAACCAGGTGGTGCTGAACGGCTATGCCAGCGCCCCGATCATCACCGACAAGCTCGGCCTGTCGCTTGCCGGCACCTATGATCGGCGCGACGGGCTCGTCACCGATCCGCTCACCAACCGGCGCTACAATGATCGCAACCTGTGGGCGGTGCGCGGCATCCTGAACTTCCAGCCGGCGCAGGGCTGGCAATTCCTGCTGAGCGGTGATTACACCCAGCAGCGCAGCGCGCCGACGCTCGGCTACCCCACTGCCCCGCTCACCCAGGCGAATTTCGCGGGCGCGGCGCGGGTGCTGGTGCCGGCCGAACCCTATGGCCCCTATGACTTCCGCGCCTCGACCGGGCTCGCCCCCGGCCAGGGCCAGCGGCTCGACCATTGGGGCGTCGCGCTCACCGCCAATATCGACATCACCGATCAGCTGCAGTTCACCTCGATCACCGGCTATCGCAAGCTCGACCCCAATTTCTTCATCGACATCGACGCGAGCCAGTTCCAGCTCGGCGACGTGTTCGTCGGCGTCAGCCAGAAACAGTTCAGCCAGGAACTCCAGCTGAAATATGCCGGGCGCAAGCTGAAGGGGGTGTTCGGGCTCTATTATCTGAACGAGGACATCGCCTCGACCCAGATCGCGTTCGGGAATGACATCTTCGCGTTCGGCGCGCTGCCGCTGACGTTCCGGCGCGACATCAACGATACGCAGAACACCAAGAACTACGCCGCCTTCGGCCAGCTGACCTATGATTTCACGCCGAAATGGTCGTTCACCGCGGGGCTGCGCTACACCTATGAGGAGCGGCGTTACAACCGCTTCACCACCACCGCGTCGAACGCGGCGGGCCTCAACAACCTTACTTTCCGCTTCCCGGACAATCTGCCCGCGCCGCTCAACACCCAGAACCGGATCAGCTTCGACGCCTGGACGCCGAGCTTCCAGCTGAGCTTCAAGCCGACGCGCGACCAGCTGATCTATGCGAACATCAGCCGGGGCTTCAAATCGGGCGGATTCAACGGCCGCGCCAATGGCGTCGGCGACCTGACGCTGGTGGTGAACGGGGTGAACACCCTCGTCACCCGCTTCAACCCGGAAACGGTGTGGACCTATGAAACCGGCTACAAGGCGCGCTTCGCCGATGGGCGGGTGACGCTGTCGGCGGCGGCCTTCTACAGCGATTACCGCGATTTCCAGGCGCGCGTTGGCGGCGGCGCGGTCGGCGTGTTCCCGGTGATCAACGCCGGCAAGCTGCAGATCTGGGGCTTCGAGCTGGAGGGCGTGGCGAAACCGACGCGCTACTTCACCCTCACCGGCTCGTTCGGTTTCCTCGACGCGAGCTATGCCCAGTTCAACGACGGCCGCCGCGCGCCGGCCTTTTCGTGCAATCCCACCGGCCAGGCGATCACCTGCCGCCCGGCCTTCGCGCCGCCCATCTCGGGCCGGCTGGCGGGCGAATATCGCATCCCGATCGACCGTTCGAGCCTGACGATCGGGCTGGAGGGGCGCTTCATCGACAAGCAATATCTCTCGGTCGACAATCGCCCGGGTCTGATCGAGCCCGGCTATGCGCTCGGTAACGCCTATGTGCAGTTCGACATGCCCGACAACCGCTATTATCTGCGCGCCGGGGTGAAGAACTTCACCGACACCCGCTACCGGACCGACGGCCAGGAATTCTCCGCCGTCGCCAATATCCAGACGGTCTATTATGGCGATCCCCGCACCTGGAGCCTGACGGCGGGGTTCCGTTTCTAACCCGGGAGGGTCCGATCGACACCGGGATCGTCACCATGCTCTGCGCCGCCGCCTCGCGCGAGGAGGCGGCGCGGCTGGCCGAGGCGCTGATCGCGCGGCGCCTCGCCGCCTGTGTCCAGGCGCTGCCGATCGAGAGCTGGTATCGGTGGGAGGGAAAGGTCGAGCGCGCCGCC
This sequence comes from Proteobacteria bacterium SG_bin6, assembly GCA_002083435.1. Lineage (GTDB taxonomy): Bacteria > Pseudomonadota > Alphaproteobacteria > Sphingomonadales > Sphingomonadaceae > Sphingomonas. The sequence goes on from LWDJ01000049.1 coordinate 104,527, forward strand.
GAAGTGATGCTGCTGATCAAGACCACCCGCGCCAAGGCCGGCGAGGCGGAGGCGTGCCTGAAGGCGCTGCACGGCTATGCGGTGCCGGAGATCATCGTGCTGCCGGTCGAAGGTGGGCTCGGCGCCTATCTCGATTGGGTGAGCGCCGAAGTGGCGGACGGGGCGTAGAGTCTGTTTCAGCAGGGCTGATATAGCGGCGGCGCCGGCCCGCTCCCCCACCCGGCCTCCCATAGATTACGCTGTTGGGAGGCCGGGTGGGGAGCGGGCCGGTGCCGCTTCAGCGAAGCTGCAAACACCTCAGCCCGCCAGCACGCTGTCCGCGACGAAGCCGTTGGTCTGGCGCTCGATGCCGAAGCGGCTCGGGCGGCCATGGCCCGGGATGAACACCGTGTCGTCGCCGAGCGGCCACAGCTTGGTGACGATCGACTCGATCAGCGCGGCGTGATCGCCCATCGGAAAATCGGTGCGGCCGATCGATCCTTCGAACAGCACATCGCCCACCAGCGCGAGCCGCGAGGGCGCGTGGTGGAACACGACATGGCCCGGCGTGTGGCCGGGGCAGTGGTACACCGCGAGTTCCAGCGCGCCGAGCGTCACCTTGTCGCCCTCCACCAGCCAGCGATCGGGCTCGAAGCTTTCGCCGCGCAGGCCCCAGGCGCGGCCATCCTCGGCGAGGCGCGCGATCCAGAAGCGATCGGCCTCGTGCGGCCCCTCGATCGGCACGCCGAGCTGCGCGGCCAGCGCGCCCGCCTCCCCGCAATGGTCGATATGGCCGTGGGTGATCAGGATTTTTTCCACCTGTACCCCCGCCTGGGCGATCGCCGCGTGGATCCTGGGCAGGTCGCCGCCCGGATCGACCACCGCCGCGCGGTTGGTCTGGGCGCACCAGATCAGCGAGCAATTCTGCGCGAGCGGCGTGACCGGGATCATCGCGGCCTTGAGCGGGGGTTCCGACATATCCCGGCGATAGGCCGGGCGCGCGCGGCGGGCAAGCTGTCGGCTTGCCCGCTCCGTTGAAGGGGTGAGGCGCCGGGCGCGGCGGTGAGGGCGACGAAAGGCCCTCACCCAACCCTCTCCCGCAAGCGGGAGAGGGCTAAACGAAACAACACAAAGGCCCTCTCCCGTTTGCGGGAGCGGCCTGAACCAAAACACACAAAAGCCCTCTCCCGCTTGCGGGAGAGGGTTGGGTGAGCGCACCAAGGCGCACGGCGGCGGCCCTTTGCGCCCCCCGCATACCACCGGGCTTGCACCACCCCACCGCCCCCGTGCATTTGGGCAGCGATGGTGTTCATTCTGCTCGACGATGCCCGGCCCGGGGGGGCGGCGCCGCGGCTTTATGCCGAGCCGCGCCATATCGTCACCGCCGCCACGCTCGCCGAGGTCCGCCCCGCGCTCGACACCATCGCCGCCGCCGTGGCCCAAGGCGCGCACGCGGCGGGTTTCCTGGCCTATGAGGCCGCCCCCGCTTTCGAGCCCGCGCTCCCCGCGCAGCCGCCCGCGCCGGGGGTGCCGCTGCTCTGGTTCGGGCTGTTCGACGAACCCACCCCGTTCGATCCCGCCACCCTGCCCGATCCCGCCGGCGCCTGGGCGGGCGTGCCCGAGCCGCTGATCGACCGCGCGACCTATGACCGTCAGCTCGCCGCGCTCGCCGAGCTGATCCGCGCGGGCGACCTGTATCAGGGCAATCTCACTTACCCGGCGCGGGTGCCGATCGCGGGCGATCTGCTCGCGCTCTATGCCCGGCTGCGCGCGGCGCAGGCGGGCTATGGCGCGTTCATCGACACCGCGAGCCTGCGGATCGCCTCGCTCTCGCCCGAGCTGTTCGTCGCGCTCGACGGCGACAGGCTCACCTGCCGGCCGATGAAAGGCACCGCGCGTCGGCTCGCCGATCCCGCCGCCGATGCCGCCGCCCCGCGCGCGCTCGCCGCCGATCCCAAGCAGCGCGCCGAAAATCTGATGATCGTCGATCTGATGCGCAACGATCTCACCCGCGTCGCCGCCCCGGGCTCGGTCGCGGTGCCCGAGCTGTTCGCGATCGAGAGCTATCCGACGGTGCATCAGATGACCTCGACCGTCACCGCGCGGCTGGGCGACGGGCGCGACTGGCGCGACGTGCTCGCGGCACTGTTCCCCTGCGGCTCGATCAGCGGCGCCCCCAAACTGCGCGCGATCGAGGCACTCGCCGCGATCGAGGGGCGGCCAAGGGGGCTCTACACCGGCACGATCGGCTATATCGAACCCGGCGGCGACGCCTGCTTCAGCGTCGCGATCCGCACACTGGTGGAGCGGGCGGGCACGGTGACGCTGGGCCTGGGATCGGGCATCGTCGCGGATTCGCGGGCCGAGGCGGAATGGCAGGAAACCCGCGACAAGGCCGCCTTCGTCACCGCTGGCGCGCCGCGTTTCGATCTCATCGAGACGATGGCGTTCGATCCCGCGCGCGGCGTGCCGTTGATCGAGCGGCATCTGGCGCGGATGAAGGCGAGCGCCAGGGCGCTGGGCTTCGCCTTCGATCGCCACGCCGCGCGCAACGAATTGCAGGCGGCGACCTTCCGCCTCGCCGCGCCGAGCCGGGTGCGGCTGCTGCTCGCGCGTTCGGGCGCGATCGCGATCGAGACCGCGCCGCTGCCTGCCACGCCCGAAGAGGTGACGGTCGCGCTCGCCCCGCACCCGCTCGCCCCCGCCGATTATCGCCGCCACCACAAGACCAGCGACCGCGCGGCGTGGGAGCGCGGCCGCCTCCCCGGCACGTTCGAGACGATCTATGTCGATCCCGATGGCGCGCTTGCCGAGGGTAGCTTCACGTCGCTGTTCGTGCCCCGGGACGCGGTGCTCCTCACCCCGCCCGCCGCGCGCGTGCTGCCGGGGGTGCTGCGCGCCGAGCTGCTCACGACCGGCGCCGCGCGCGAGGCGGACTTGACCCCCGCCGATCTTGCCGCCGGCTTCTTCATCGGCAACGCGCTGCGCGGGTTGATTCCCGCGCGGTTGCTTGCCGCGACCCCCGCGCTATAGCTCGGCGCCTGAAAGGAACCCCCGCATGAAGCCTTCCGCCGCGCTCGCGCGTATCAAGCCGTCGCCCACGCTCGCCGTCACCGCGCGCGCGGCGGCGCTGAAGCGCGAAGGCGTGGACGTGATCTCGCTCGGCGCGGGCGAGCCCGATTTCGACACACCCGATTTCATCAAGGAAGCCGCGATCGAGGCGCTTGGGCGCGGCGAGACCAAATATACCGATGTCGACGGCACCCCCGCGCTGAAGGCCGCGATCGCGGCGAAGTTCAAGCGCGACAATGGCCTGGATTATGCGCCGAACCAGATCACGGTGAATGTCGGCGGCAAGCAGACGCTGTTCAACGCGATGGTCGCGACGCTCGACGCGGGCGACGAGGTGATCATCCCCGCGCCCTATTGGGTGAGCTATCCCGATGTCGTGCTGTTCGCGAACGGCACGCCGGTCGTTGTCGCCGCCGGCCCCAACCAGGGCTATAAGCTGACGCCCGACCAGCTCGAAGCCGCGATCACCCCGCGCACCAAATGGCTGATCCTCAATTCGCCGAGCAACCCGACCGGCGCCGCCTATTCGGTCGAGGAACTGCGCGCGCTGGGCGCGGTGCTGCTGCGCCACCCGCATGTCTGGGTGTTCGCCGACGATATGTATGAGCATATCGTCTATGAAGGCTTCACCTTCGCCTCGATCGCCGCCGTGGTGCCCGAGCTTTACGAGCGCACGCTGACGGTGAATGGCTGCTCGAAAGCCTATGCGATGACCGGGTGGCGCATCGGCTTCGCGGGCGGCGCCGAATGGCTGATCAAGGCGATGGCGAAGCTTCAGTCGCAATCGACCTCCAACCCCTGCTCGATCGCGCAGGCCGCGGCGGTCGCGGCGCTGAACGGCGACCAGGGCTTCCTCGCCGAGCGCGCCGCCGTGTTCCAGGCGCGGCGCGATCTCGTGGTCGCGGCGCTCAACGCGACGCCGGGCCTGCGCTGCCCAAAGCCCGAGGGGGCGTTCTACGTCTATCCCGATTGTTCCGGGCTGATCGGCAAGCGCACCCCCGATGGCACGGTGCTGAGCGACGATAACGCGGTCGCGACCTATCTGCTCGAGGCCGCGCGGGTCGCGGTGGTGCCGGGCGCGGCATTCGGCCTGTCGCCGGCGATGCGCCTGTCCTACGCGACCAGCACCGAGGCGCTGACCGAGGCCTGCCGCCGCATCCATGAGGCCTGCGCCGCCGTAGCTTGAGCGCCTAGGGGCTGATGCGGTTACTGGAAACGGTGCGTTACCATTTCGCACACCTTGTTTCGTCACCGTTCATCCCAATTTCAGGCGGCAAAGGGTAGCGCCCGGCACGAGGATACTCGGCGGGCACGGGTCTGAAGGTTTTGAATATGGTCAAGCTTATCAAATCGGCACTGCTGTGGCAGGTCACCGCGGGTTTCGCGCTGGGCACGATCGGCATGGTCGCGTGGCAGCCGGCGGACGCCTCGAACATCGCCGCGCGGCTGATCGCGGCCACCCCGCTGCGTTGAAAAAATTCGCGTCCGCGCGTAACCGTCGCGCGCGAGGGGACGTATCAAGCGTTGGGAGACGCTTTTTTTTCGAGGACGGACATGCTGAAGAACCTTGCCCCCGCCGCCGCGTTCTGGTGGGCGGCGTGTTCGCTTTGGGGCTGATCACCCCGCCCGCCAGCGCCGAGCGCGCGGTGCCGATCCCGCCGCCCGCGCGCGATCTTCCCGCCGCCCAGGGCCTGCAGACCGCGGTGTTCGCCGGCGGCTGCTTCTGGGGGATGGAAGCGGTTTTCGAGCAGATCAAGGGCGTGCAATCGGTCGTCACCGGCTATGCCGGTGGCTCCGCCGATACCGCCACTTATGCCGCCGTCACCACCGAGCTGACCGGCCATGCCGAAGCGATCAAGATCACCTATGATCCGTCGCGCGTCAGCTATGGCACGCTGTTGCGCGTCTATTTCTCGGTCGCGCACGATCCGACCCAGCTGAACCGCCAGGGGCCGGACACGGGGCCTAGCTATCGCTCGGCGATCTTCCCGCAAAACGCGCAGCAGCGCGCGGTGGCGGCCGCCTATATCGGGCAGCTGCAAAAGGCGAAGTCGTTCGGCGCGCCGATCGTGACGCGGCTTGAAGCCGGGCAATTCTACCCGGCGGAAGGCTATCACCAGGACTTTTTCCGGCGGAACCCGGACCATCCCTATATCGTCCATTGGGACAAGCCGAAGGTTGCCGCGTTCCGGGCGGCCTATCCCACACTAGTCCGCTAAGCCGGTATCGCCGGCCGCCCTGCGAAAGGCCGGCCGACGTTACTTCACCCCCTCCAGCCCCGGCCCGACATCGGCGCTCGGCAGATAGCGCGGCGCGACGCGCGCCTTGGCGGCTTGCTCATAGACATGGCCCGCGCCGAGCAGCACCGCCTCGCTATAAGGCTTGCCGATGAACGACAGCCCGACCGGCAGCCCGCGCGCGAGGCCCATCGGCACGGTGAGGTGCGGATAGCCCGACACCGCCGGCAATTCGCTCGCCGAAGGGCCGTTATACTGGTCGCCATAAATGGGATCGATCGGCCAGGCGGGGCCATAGGTCGGCGTCACCAGGATCGTCGCGCCGGCCTTCGCCAGCATCGTGTCGAGCCCCTCGCGCGCGAGCCGCGCCGATTTGGCGCGCGCGCCGCGATATTCGTCGTCCAGGCCCGGCGTGGCTTCGGCCTGATCGAAAATCTCCTGGTTGAAGAACGGCATCTCGGCCGCCGCCTGCGCCTCGTCGAACGCGATCACCTCGGCGAGCGTGCGCGTCTTCACCGCCGCCGGGGTGGTGGCGAGATAGGCGTTGAGATCGGCCTTCAGCTCGCTTTTCAGCACCGAGAATTCGGCCTCGCCCAGCCCGTCGAGCTTGGGCCGCTCGACCTCGACCAAAGTCGCGCCTTGCGCCTTCAGGACGCCGAGCGCCGCGTCGAACCGCTCCTTGAGCGGGCCGGCGAGCCCCTCGGGCCGATAGACCGCGACCGTCACCCCGCGCAGGGTCGCGGCGGCGAGGCCCGCGGCATAATCGGCGCGGTGCGCGTCGGCATCCTGGGTCGCGGCATCGGCGGGATCACTGCCCACCATCGCCGAGAACAGCAGCGCCGCGTCCTTCACCGATCGCGCCATCGGCCCGGGCGTGTCCTGGCTGTGGCTGATCGGCACGACATGCGTGCGGCTGACGAGCCCCAGCGTCGGCTTCAGCCCGACCAGCCCGTTCATCGCCGAGGGGCAGACGACCGAGCCATCGGTCTCGGTGCCGAGCGCCGCCGCCGCGAAGCTCGCCGCGACCGCCGCGCCCGATCCGCTCGACGATCCGCAGGCGCTGCGATCGAGCGCATAGGGGTTGCGGACCTGACCCCCCACCGCGCTCCAGCCGCTGATCGAGTTGGTCGAGCGGATATTGGCCCATTCGCTCAAATTGGTCTTGCCCAGGATCACCGCCCCCGCCGCGCGCAGCCGCGCGACGACGGGCGCGTCGCGGTTGGTGAGGTTATCCTTCAGCGCCAGGCTGCCGGCGGTGGTGGGCAGCGGATCGGCGGTTTCGATATTGTCCTTGATGAGCAGCGGGATGCCGTCGAGCGGCCCCAGGCTCTTGCCCGCCTTGCGCCGCGCGTCCGCCGCCTGCGCCTGGGCGATCGCCCGCGGGTTGATGGCGATCACCGCGCGCAGGCTCGGCCCCTTGCGGTCCATCGCGGCGATGCGGGCGAGATAGGCACGCGTGATCGCCTCGCTCGACGCGCCCTTGGCGAGCTCCGCGCGCAAGCCGTCGATCGAGACTTCCTCCACCTGCTGCGCGGCGGCGGGCGCGGCGATCAGCAGCGCGGCTAGGGCAATGGCTTTCATCGACAAAGGCTCCCCGATGGTTCTGGCTTTTGGGGGAGCTTAGCGAGGGGGCGGAGGCGGGCAAGGCCCGTTTTCGGTCGCAACCCGCGCAACTTACTGGCGCAAAAATGAAAAGAGGCTGCCGGGGGAGCGAAAACGCCCTCCCCGGCAACCTCCTAACATGGTCAGCGGCCGGAGCGTTCCAGCCCGGGAGACCATGCGAACCAGCTAAACCCTGCCATCAAGCCGTTGATTGGAGCGGAATATCTCCCGGCCTTCCGGCAGTAGCGGGCTTAGCGGCGCGTCCCCCGAACGAACTGAACCGACCTAATTGCTGGACAATGAGACATCGGATCACCTCCTTTCGCTAGTTGAAAACGGCGTGCCC
>LWDJ01000050.1 GCA_002083435.1 Proteobacteria bacterium SG_bin6
TCGGCTATTTCAACGCCTATGCCCATGCCGCCGAGCAGGGCGATCTCGATCTCGCCATCCACCTTGGCGATTATTTCTATGAATATGCCCCCGGCGTTTATCCCTCGGCCGAGCAAAGCGTCGCCGGGCGGCTGCCGGCGCCGGCGAACGAGCTGATCGCGCTCGCTGATTATCGGCTGCGCTATGCGAGCTATCGCGCCGATCCCGATCTCCAGCGCCTTCACGCGAGCGTGCCGTGGATCGTGCAGTGGGACGATCACGAATCGGCCAATGACAGCTGGGAGGGCGGCGCCGAGAATCACCAGGCGGGCGAGGGCGACTGGAACCTGCGCCGCGCGGCCGCGATCCAGGCATATCGCGAATGGATGCCGGTGTCGGACGAGCCCTGGGCGCGCTACCAGATCGGCACGCTCGCCACGCTCTACCGCACCGAGACGCGGCTGCTCGCGCGCACCAAGCAGCCCGAGCTGCGCGGCCTGCTCGGCGGGCTCGATCCGCGCGCGGCGCTGGTCAAGTTCCGCGATGGCGCCTGGCAGGATCCGGCGGCGACGATGATGGGCACCACGCAGGAAGCATGGCTCGCGGGCGCCCTGCGCCAATCGGTGAAGGCGGGCACGCGCTGGCAGGTGGTGAATTTCGGCACCATCCTGGGCGAGACCCGCCTGCCGCTCGAGGCCAAGGACTGGATCGCCGCCGATGCCCCGGCACGCGCCAAGGCCTATGTCACCGCCGGGCTGCTCGCTTCCTCGGTCGGCCTGCCGTTCAACTTCGACAATTGGGGCGGCTACCCCGCCGCGCGCCGCCGCTTCCTGCGCGATGCGCAAGCCGCGGGCGCGAACCTGATCGTGCTGTCGGGGGACAGTCACAATGGCTGGGCCTATGATCTGGCGCAGGACGGCAAGCCGGTGGGCGTCGAGTTCGCGGGGCACGGCGTCACCTCGCCGGGGATCGAAAGCGGGATCAGCGCCGATCCGGCCAAGGTCGCCGCGGCGCTGGTGCGCACCAACCCGGAGCTCAAATGGTGCGACACCAGCCGGCGCGGCTATATGCTGCTGACGCTCACGCCCGAGGCGGCGCGCAACGATTGGGTGTTCGTCGATACGATCCGCGAGCGCGGCGCCAAGGCGAGCGTGGGGCATAGCGCGACCGTCGCGCGCGGGCGCAATGTGATGGGGTGATGGCGGCGGCGCAACCGAGCGTTGCGTGTTGATTGGCGCGCTGAGAAACCTCCGCCACCATTGATATCACCGATCTTCCCCGGCGAAGGCCGGGGTCCAGTCGCGCCACGGTCGCGGCGTCGCGCCGCACGGGCTGCGGGCGCGATCCTGGGCTCCGGCCTTGGCGAGATTTCGAGATGGGTGGAAAGTTCCCTGGCCCGGAAATCACTTCAAATCAGATATCTACGGCGGTGATCCGATGCACGCGGCTCTCCCGCTTTCGCCAACCGTCAGTGTGTATGTCATATAGGATTGACTCGATGTAAAATAAGAATAACATCATGCCATGTTTTCCTAACTGAAGGCGCATTTATGGCATGGCGTGAGAAGCAGGCTTGGCTGGCATTGCTGGTGATGCTGGTGGGATACACCGCGTATTTTGCCGCGGTGGCGGGATCGCAACGGTCGATGCTCGGGATGCTGCTACTGTTCGGGGGCGTGGCGACCGCGCAGGCGGTTATCATGATCGCGGGAAGAACCGTGCTGGCGGTTCTGGCGGGCAAGGAAGCTCAAGCCCAGGCCGACGAACGTGATCGGGCGATTGATCGACGCGGCACCCACATAGCCTATTTCGTCTTGCTGACCGGCATGATCGTCGTGGGCGTCGTCATGCCGTTCAACAGGGAGGGTTGGCAGATTAGCAACGCGGCCCTGCTGGCGTTGGCCGTCGCCGAGATCATTAGATATGGCGTTATCGTGGCGAGCTACCGGCGGGGCTGGCATGGTTAAGGGCAGGATCACCAACCAACTCCGGACCCTGCGCTTTCTCGCAGGCGAAATGACCCAGGCGGAATTAGGCGAAAAAATTGGGGTGACCCGCCAGACCATCGCCGCCATCGAGCAGGGTAAATACTCCCCGTCGCTCGAGGCCGCTTTTCTTATAGCAAAGGTTTTCGGAAAGTCGCTCGAAGAGGTTTTTCAATGGAACGATTAGAGCGCGTTGAGAGAGCACTTCATTGTCGCGGCAATATCAGTCTCGATCCTGCGGATCGCGTATGGGGCAGCGCTAACGCACGTAATCGAAGGATGTTAACTAAAGCCCGTTCGCGACAATTAATTTGTTCCATCCTGGGCTGAAGTTACGTGTGGCCAACCCTTTTTACAAGCACGCCTCCAGATAAGCCTGGTCGAACCCGAACTGGCGCGCCTTGTCGAGCGTGTAAGGGCGCAGGCCCATCGAGCGATATTCGCCCAGAATCTTGCCCTCGGCGGTCTCGTCCAGATATTCGAACTTGAACAGTTCCTGGGTCACGATCACCGGGCCTTCCATCCCGATCACTTCGGTGATGTTGGTCACGCGGCGCGAGCCGTCGCGCAGGCGCTTCACCTGCACGATCAGATCGACCGAGTCGGCGATCTGGCGACTGATCGCTTCCTTCGGCACCTTGATGTCCGACATCATCACCATGTTCTCCATACGCGCGAGGCATTCGCGCGGGGAGTTGGAGTGGAGCGTCGCCATCGAGCCATCGTGGCCGGTGTTCATCGCGGCGAGCAGATCGAAACACTCGCTGCCACGAATTTCGCCCAGGATGATCCGGTCGGGGCGCATACGCAGCGCGTTCTTCACCAGATCGCGGATGGTGATTTCGCCCTGGCCTTCCAGGTTCGGCGGGCGGGTTTCGAGCGGCAGCCAGTGCGGCTGCTGCAGCCGGAGTTCGGCCGCGTCTTCGATCGTGATCACGCGCTCGCCGGGGTCGATCATCTTCGACAGCGCGTTGAGCATCGTCGTCTTACCCGAGCCGGTGCCGCCCGAGATCACGACGTTGAAGCGGCACGCCCCGGCGATCTTCAGCGCGGTCGCCATCTTGGCGTTCATCGAGCCGAACCCCGCCATCATGTCGAGCGTGATCGGCTTGGCCGAAAATTTACGAATCGAGATGGCGGTGCCGCGCAAGCTTAGCGGCGGCACGATCACGTTGACGCGGCTGCCGTCCTTCAGGCGGGCGTCGGCGAGCGGCGTGGTCTGGTCGACGCGGCGGCCGACTGAGTTGCAGATGCGCTGCGCGATCTGGAACAGATGCTCTTCGTCACGGAACTGGATGTTGGCGAGCTCGAGCTTGCCCTTGCGTTCGATATAGGTCTGCTCGGGGCCGTTGACCATGATGTCGGAGATGTTCGGGTCCGACAGCAATTCCTCGAGCGGCCCCAGGCCCAGCAGCTCGTCGACCAGCACCTTTTCCAGCGCGAACTGCTCGCGCCGGTTGAGCGTGAGCTTCAGCTCGGCGAGCACCTCGACGATGATCGGGCGGAATTCCTCGGCCAGCTCGTCCTTGTCGAGCGTCGCCGCGGCTTCGGGATCGACGCGTTCGAGCAGGCGCGGCAGCACCTGTTCCTTGATCTTGTGGATCGAGGCCTCGAAGCCTTCCATTTTCGATTGGCCGGCATCGCCCGACGAGGCCTGGCGCTCGGCGAGGCGCTGCATCGCGTCCATCGTGCTGCCGGGGATCGTCGCCCCCAACGGATCGCCTTCGGGCGGCAGCATCGAGGCCGGCGGGAATTGCGCGCTATCGAGATCGCCCGGCCGCGCTGGCGTGCCCTGCATCGGGCGGGCGACGCCGAACGCGGGGCGCCCCGGCGCCCCACCGCCACCCGTACCACTCCGCCGACCAAATGCGCTCATGATCAACCCTCTTCCTTTGGGCGATAGCGCTAACCACGAAGCTTTGATTTTTCGCTAAGAGCCGCCCCCGATTGGGGCTGGCGCCGGCGGACGGTGCGCGATCCGCTCAAAATGGAACCATATCAGTGATGCCCCCGCTCGAGTTAGGCATTTGTTATCGCCGACGACGCATTTAGTCGCCCGCTGGAGGGGCGCATTGTGTTGATCAATCAATCCGTTGTCGCTGCTTTTGATAAACCACGATCAGCGCGTGTCGAAGTCACGGCTGAACGAGTAATCGCGTTTGACCATCTTCGTGGTCTGGCGATTCTAATGGTTATCGTCACTCATTGCTTCACCGCGACCGGCGTTCTGCTTGGGTATCCATTTAGCGAACATCATTGGTTAATCAGTTTGATGGGCGGCGCGACGGCGATTTTCGTCTTCATCTCCGGCTATTTTTACGAACGCGTCTACCGGCGGCGAATGAACACGCGCACGCTCTTGCGCCAGCGCCTGCTGCTGCTGCTGCCACCCTATCTGTTCATCTCGCTGGTGCTGATCGCCTGTGATCTGGAGCCTGGCGTGCGGGGCACGGTGCCGCTGGCGGGCGATCCGGTGCAGGGGCTGGCGGTGCTGTTGCTCACCGGCACTACCGGCCCGGCCATGTGGTATGTGCCCTTCATCCTGGCGCTGCTGTTGTTCACGCCGGCCTTCGCGCGTTTCGCTGTCGCCCCGGCCCGCTGGCAGCTCGCGGTGCTGGCGGTATTGCTCGCGATCAGCATCGTCGTGCCGCGGCATCCCAATATGCTTGTCGCCAACCTGCTGCATTTCGCGCTCTATTATGCCTATGGCATCTTCTGGGCGGTGCACCGCAAGCGGTTGGAGGCCGAGGTGCGACGGCCCATTGTGCTGCTGCTGCTCGCGCTGCTGCTCGCGGCGGCGGCGGCGCTGCAATATGCGATCGGCATGGCGGGCGACCCCGGCGCGCTTAGGCTGCTGCTCAGCGCGCGCGACATCGTGGTCGTCCGCAAGCTGATCCTGATCGCGTTGCTGATGGGGCTGCTGCTGCGCTTTTGCCGCCAGCCGATCGCGCCGCTCTGCGCGCTCGCCGAACTGAGCTTTGGCTTGTTCTTCGTCCACCAGCCGGTGATGCTCGGGCTGGTGCGCGCCGCGCGCGTGTTCGGCTATCGTGGTGAGCCCTGGAGCAGCACGCTGCTGCTCTGGGTGCTCACCGTGGCGCTTTCGATCGCGGTTCTGCTGTTGGGGCGTGGCCTGCTGGGCCGGCGCGCGCGGCTGCTGCTCGGCGCCTGAGCCGGCTCAGCCGATCCGCTCGGCGAGCACCGTCAATCCGCGCGCATTCACTTCCGCGAAGCCGCCGGCGATGGCGAGCATCTCGGGCTCGGCCTTGTCGCTCTTGTAGATGTGCAACGCCCCGTCGCGGATGGTCGACATCAACGGCGCATGGCCTTCGAGCACGCCGAAATCGCCCTCGCTGCCGGGGACGACGACCATATACACGTCCTCGGAGCGGACGAGCTTTTCGGGGGTGACGAGTTCGAAATGGAGCATTTTCGATACCTTCTCCCTCTCCACTTTGCAGGGAGAGGGCCGGGGAGAGGGTGTTCTCCCTCTCCCGCGCGCGGGAGAGGGTCGGGGTGAGGGTGCTTGCTTTACCAGGCCCTCACCCAAACCCTCTCCCGCACGCGGGAGAGGGCTTAAGGCAGGTTACGCGTCCTGCGCCAGCTTTTCGGCCTTCGCGACGGCGTCGTCGATGCCGCCGACCATGTAGAAGGCCGCCTCGGGCAGGTGATCGTAATCGCCGTTCACCACCGCCTTGAAGCTGCGAATGGTGTCTTCCAGCTGGACGAACTTGCCCGAAATGCCGGTGAACACTTCCGCCACGTGGAACGGCTGCGACAGGAAGCGCTGGATCTTGCGCGCGCGCGCCACGACCAGCTTATCCTCTTCCGAAAGCTCGTCCATGCCCAGGATCGCGATGATGTCCTGCAGCGACTTGTAGCGCTGCAGCGTCGACTGCACCGCGCGCGCCACCTCGTAATGCTCCTGGCCGACGACGCGCGGCTCGAGCACGCGGCTGGTCGAATCGAGCGGGTCCACCGCCGGATAGATGCCGAGTTCCGAGATCGCGCGGCTGAGCACGGTCGTCGCGTCCAAGTGGGCGAACGAGGTGGCGGGCGCCGGGTCGGTCAAGTCGTCGGCGGGCACGTAGATCGCCTGCACCGAAGTGATCGAGCCCTTGTTCGTGGAGGTGATGCGCTCCTGCAGCGCGCCCATGTCGGTCGAGAGCGTCGGCTGATAGCCCACCGCCGAGGGAATACGGCCGAGCAGCGCCGACACTTCCGAACCCGCCTGGGTGAAGCGGAAGATGTTGTCGACGAAGAACAGCACGTCCTGGCCTTCCACATCGCGGAAATATTCGGCGATCGTCAGGCCCGAGAGCGCGACGCGCGCGCGCGCACCCGGCGGCTCGTTCATCTGGCCATAGACCAGCGCCACCTTCGAACCGTCCGAAATCGCGTTGCCGGCCTCGTCCTTGGCGATCACGCCCGCGTCGAGGAATTCGTGGTACAGATCGTTACCCTCGCGGGTGCGCTCACCCACGCCCGCGAACACCGAGGTGCCGCCATGGCCCTTGGCGATGTTGTTGATCAGTTCCTGGATCAGCACGGTCTTGCCGACGCCGGCGCCGCCGAACAGGCCGATCTTGCCGCCCTTGGCATAAGGCGCGAGCAGGTCGATCACCTTGATGCCCGTCACCAGAATGGCGGCTTCGGTCGACTGGTCGACGAACTCCGGCGCCTTGGCGTGGATCGGGCGCTTCAGGTCGGTATCGACCGGGCCGCGCTCGTCGATCGGCTCGCCGACGACATTCAGAATGCGTCCCAGCGTCTTGGGACCGACCGGCACCTGGATCTGGTTGCCGGTGTCGGTCACCGTCTGGCCGCGCGTCAGTCCTTCCGTCGAGTCCATCGCGATCGTGCGGACGGTGTTCTCGCCCAGATGCTGCGCGACTTCGAGCACCAGCCGGTTGCCGTTATTGTCCGTCTCCAGCGCCGACAGGATCGCCGGGAGCTGGTTTTCAAAGGTCACGTCGACGACCGCGCCGATCACCTGCGCGATGCGCCCGACATTGTTGGTGCCCGTGCTCGGGCGCCCTTCGTTCAAAATGTCTTCAGCAGCGGTAGCCATGGTCATTTCCTTGCACTTGAAGTCTGGCCTTGCGCGCGCTTGTCGGCGGGCGTCTCGGCGGAAGCGAGATCGGGGGTCGGCGCGGCGGCGACCGGCGCGCCCGCCCGGGTGAACGTGACGACGATATGGTGGCTGCCCGCGCCGCTGCCACCCGCGATGGGCGTCGTGGTCACGGCGATCTTGGCACCGTGATCGTCGAACGCCACCGATTTGGGTGCGACGACGCCGGCGATCAGCCGGTCATCGGGTCCAAGCTGGAAACGCTGAAGGAAACCGCGCAGGAAGCGGCGCGGGATCTTCAGCAGCTCGCGCTCGGCGCGTTCGTCCACCTGGCCCTGGCGGGTGATGTCGAACACGAAGACGATGCTGTCGATCTGCCTGGCGTCGCGGCCGATCGCGGCGAAGTCGGAGACGATCGAGATCGGCGCGCCCGGGCGCGGCGCGACCTGCGCGACGCCATCGGCGCGATAGGCGTCGCCTGCCTTGGCATAGGCATCGACCAGGAAGCCCAAATCGTTCGCCGCCGCGATCACCGCTTGCGGATTGGCGAACATCTGCCGCCAGCGATCGGCGAACACTTTCGCGGGCACCGGCGGGCGCTGCTCGGCGATCGCCGCCATTTCCTCGTTCAGCGCGGACGTGTCGCCCGCCTGGCCGCCGCACCCAGCGAGCAGGGCCGCCCCCGCCATCACCCCCACGCGCAGCACCACGCCCCCGATCGCATCGGGAGCGCCGGCGGCGCGCGGTGGGAAGACGCGGATCATCCGGGAGCCTTCAGACCAGCTGGAGCTTCACGGGGATGTTGCCCCGCGTCGCGCGCGAATAGGGGCAGATTTCGTGCGCGTCGTGCAGCACCTTTTCGGCGGTTTCCGCATCGACGCCCGGCAAATGGACGCTCAGCGTGACGCCGAGCGCGAAGCTCACCGCGTCCTTGTCGAGCGTCACTTCGGCGGTCACCAGCGCTTTCGAGCCATCGACGCCGTGCTTGCGCGCGATCGCCATGATCGCGCTGCCGAAGCACGAGGAATAGCCGAGCGCGAACAGCTGCTCGGGATTGGTGCCCTCGCCGCTGCCGCCGATTTCCTTGGGGATCGCCATCGCGAGGCCGAAGCCGCCCTCGGCCAGCACCGCGCGGCCATCGCGCCCGCCCTTGGTCGTCGCCTTGGTCACATAAGCCATGCGAAACTCCCTCCGGTTACAGCGCCTCGGCGCCCGAGATGATCTCCACCAGTTCGGTGGTGATCGCCGCCTGACGCGCGCGGTTATATTGGATCGACAGGCGCTTGATCATGTCGCCGGCGTTGCGCGTCGCATTGTCCATCGCGGTCATCTGCGCGCCGTAGAAGCCGGCATTGTTCTCCAGCATCGCGCGGTAGAGCTGGATCGCGATGTTGCGCGGCAGCAGTTCGGCGAGGATCGCTTCCTCGTCGGGCTCATATTCTACCGCCGCGTCGCTCGCCGGCGCCGCGCTCGCGGTGAGCGGCACGGGGATGATCTGCTGGACCGACGGCTCCTGCACCAGCGCCGACTGGAAGGTGGAATAGAACAGGTGCGCGACATCGAACTCGCCCGCTTCGAAGCGCGCGATCAGATCCTGCGCCAGCGCCTGCGCCTCGCCAAAAGCCGGGGCACGTAGCGCGCTCATGTCGCGGTCGAAATGGATCATGCCGGGGAAGAAGCGGTTCAGCACCCGCGCCTTGCGGCCGACGAGGTAGAAGTGCACCGTCTTGCCCTGCGCGATCAGCTCTTCCGCGGTGCGGCGGGCGAGGCGGACGATGTTGGTGTTGAACCCGCCCGCGAGGCCGCGCTCGGAAGTCGCGACGACGAGCAGATGCACCTGATCGCGCCCGGTGCCGCTCAACAGCTTGGGCGAGGAGGCGCTCACCGTCACCTTGCTGGCAAGGCTCGCCATCACCGCTTCCAGCCGCTGCGCATAGGGGCGCGCGGCAACCGCCGCGTCCTGCGCGCGGCGCAGCTTGGCGGCGGCGACGGTCTTCATCGCCTTGGTGATCTTCTGCGTCGACTTCACCGAGCCGATGCGGATTTTAAGGGCCTTTAGGCTCGCCATCTGTCTTTCCTTCTCCCGCTCCCAATTCCGGGAGAGGGTCGGGCTGTCTGTCCTGCTCCCGCTCCCGCGGGCGGGAGAGGGTCGGGGTGAGGGTTTTGCCGCAGGGCGCCGCGCCCGGTTGAAGTGCCCTCACCCAACCCTCTCCCGCGCGCGGGAGAGGGCTAGATCACGTTACGCGAACGTCTTGCCGAACGCCGTCAGCGCGTCCTTCAGCTTCGCGCGCGTGTCGTCGGTGAGATCACGCTTGTCGCGGATGTCGCCGAGGATGTCGGCGTGCGCGGTGCGGAAATGCTGGAGCATCGCCGCTTCATAGCGCGTCACCTGCGCGGTCGGGATCGCGTCGAGGAACCCCTGCGTGCCCGCGAAGATCGACACCACCTGCTCCTCGAAGGGCAGCGGGTTGAACTGCGGCTGCTTCAGCAGCTCGGTCAGCCGCGCGCCGCGGTTGAGCAGCTTCTGGGTCGACGCGTCGAGGTCCGAGCCGAACTGGGCGAACGCCGCCATTTCGCGGTACTGCGCCAGCTCCAGCTTGATCGAGCCCGCGACCTTCTTCATCGCCTTGGTCTGCGCCGACGACCCCACACGGCTGACCGAGAGGCCGACGTTGATCGCCGGGCGGATGCCCGCGAAGAACAGGTCGGTTTCAAGGAAGATCTGGCCGTCGGTGATCGAGATCACGTTGGTCGGAATGTACGCCGACACGTCGCCCGCCTGCGTCTCGATGATCGGCAGCGCGGTGAGCGAGCCATTGCCATTCTCGTCGTTCATCTTCGCGGCGCGCTCGAGCAGGCGGCTGTGGAGATAGAACACGTCGCCCGGATAGGCTTCGCGGCCCGGCGGGCGGCGCAGCAGCAGCGACATCTGGCGATAGGCGACCGCCTGCTTCGACAGATCGTCATACACGATCACGGCGTGCATGCCGTTGTCGCGGAAGAACTCGCCCATCGCGCAGCCGGTATAGGGCGCGAGGAACTGCAGCGGCGCGGGCTCCGACGCGGTCGCGGCGACCACGATCGAATATTCCATCGCGCCATTTTCTTCGAGCTGGCGGACGATCTGCGCGACCGTCGAGCGCTTCTGGCCGACCGCGACATAGATGCAATAGAGCTTCTTGCTCTCGTCGTCGCCCTGGTTGACCGACTTCTGGTTGATGAAGGTGTCGATCGCGACCGCGGTTTTGCCGGTCTGGCGGTCGCCGATGATCAGCTCGCGCTGGCCACGGCCGACGGGGACGAGCGCGTCGATCGCCTTCAGCCCGGTCTGCACCGGCTCATGCACCGACTTGCGCGGGATGATGCCGGGCGCCTTCACTTCGACGCGGCGGCGCTCGGTGGCCTCGATCGGGCCTTTGCCGTCGATCGGGTTGCCGAGCGCGTCGACGACGCGGCCGAGCAGGCCCCGGCCGACCGGCACGTCCACGATCGTGCCGGTGCGCTTCACCGTGTCGCCTTCGCGGATTTCGGCGTCCGAACCGAAGATCACGACGCCGACATTGTCGGCTTCGAGGTTGAGCGCCATGCCCTGCACGCCGTTCGCGAACTCGACCATCTCGCCCGCCTGGACGTTGTCGAGGCCATAGACGCGCGCGATGCCGTCACCCACCGACAGCACCTGGCCGGTTTCCGAGACCTGCGCCTCGGTGCCGAAATTGGCGATCTGGTCCTTGATGACCTTGGAGATTTCTGCGGCGCGGATATCCATGTTCAACCTTTCCCCGACGGCGTGGCCGTCTTTCGATGTCTCGACGGCGCGGCCGTCAGCCTTTCCCCGACAGCGAAGCCGTCAGCCTTTCATTGCGTGTGCGAGTGCGTTCAACCGGGTCTTGATCGAGCTGTCGATCATCTGGCTGCCGATGCGCACCACCAGCCCGCCGAGCAGGCCGGGATCGACCGACAGATCGACCGCCACCTCACGCCCCAGCCGCTGGCGCAGCGCCTGCTTCAGCGCATCGACCTGATCGTCGGCGAGCGGGTGCGCCGAGGTGACTTCGGCGGTCGTCTCGCCGCGATGGTGCGCGGCGAGCAGGCGGAAGGTCTTGATCACCGTCGCCAGCTGCCCGAGCCGGCGATTCTCGGCGAGCACGCCAATGAAATTGCGGGTGGTGGGGTCGAGCGCGAGCGCGTCGCCCAGCGCCGCCACCGCCTTCAGCGCCTCGCCCCGGCTGACGAGCGGGCTGGTGGTGAGCCGCGCGAGCTCGGCCGATTCGTCCAGCCCGGCGCGCAGCTTCGCGAGGCTCGCCTCCACCGTGTCGATCGACTTGGTATCGCGGGCGATTTCGAACAGCGCGGTCGCGTAACGCCCGGCAAGGCTGGCTTGGATACCGCTGCTCATTTGGCCGCAGGACATGTCCACGCGATCGACACCCTCTTCGCGAAAATGAAAATAGCCTCGTGCGCGGCAAGGCTAGGCGCCCCCCGCCGAGTTGGGCGGCTGCTAGCACCCACCCGCCGGCGATGCAAGCACCGCCCGTCACGGGGCGCGGACCCGCGAAAAACCGGGCGCGTCGCCGGCGGCCGCGATCGGGTTGGCGGCTTCTTCCCGGTGGTTTGTCCCCTGCCGCGCCCGGCCGCGGTGCCGGCGATTCCCGCGTGCGGGTGGACGCGCGCGCCGATGATAAGGCGGGGGGCATCACGCCGGCGCGCGGTGCCCGATGCGGCGCTGGCCGAGCAACTCGCCGAAACCTACGAAGCCGCGCTGATCGCCGCCGCCGGTCCATCGGTTTGAACGCAACGCCCGGGATGCGCCGCGCGCGCGCCGCCCGTAGAGAAGGCCCATGGAAACGCTCCCCGATCCCGAAACCGCCTGGACCGCGCTGATCGCGCGCGACCGAAGCTTTGATGGCCGCTTCGTCTGGGGCGTCCGCTCCACCGGCGTCTATTGCAAACCGAGCTGCCCCGCGCGCCGGCCCCGGCGCGAGAATGTCAGCTTCCACGCCGATGGCGCGGCGGCGCGCGCGGCGGGCTTCCGCGCCTGCAAGCGCTGTCGCCCCGACGAAGTGGCGCGCGACGAGGCGGCGGTCGCCCAGGCGATCGCGCTGCTGAAGGCGGCGGAGCACCGGCTGGCCTTGCCCGAACTGGCGGCCGCGGTCGGCTATGCGCCGCACCATTTCCAGCGGCTGTTCACGCGGATCGTGGGCATGTCGCCCGCCGCCTATGCCCGGGCCTTGCGCGCCGGGGCGGCGGCCGAGGCGCTGACCAGCGAGGCGAGCGTGACGGCGGCGATCTATGACGCCGGCTATTCGGCGCCGAGCCGCTTCTACGCGAGCGCCGCTCCCCGGCTCGGCATGGCGCCCAAGGCCTGGGCGCGGGGCGGGGCGGGCGAGGTGATCCGCTGGACGATCGCCGAAACCAGCCTCGGCCCGCTATTGATCGCCGCGACCGACAAGGGGCTGTGCCGCGTCGCGTTCGACGCCGACGCCGAAGATCTCACTCGGCGCTTCCCCCAGGCGGAGATCGTCGCCGGCGATGCGGCGTTCGCCGGCCTTGCCGAACAGGTGGTGGCGGCGGTCGAGGAACCGGCGCGCGCGCACGCGCTGCCGCTCGACGTGCGCGGCACGGCGTTTCAGGAAGCGGTGTGGCGCGCGCTCGCGGCGGTGCCGGCGGGCGAGACGCTGAGCTATGCGGCGCTCGCCGGGCGCGCCGGTCGCCCGCAGGCGGTGCGCGCGGCGGGATCGGCGTGCGCGGCGAACCCGGTCGCGGTGCTCATCCCCTGCCACCGGGCGCGGCGCGCCGATGGCGGCGCGGGGGGTTATGCCTGGGGGCTGGAGCGCAAGGCGGCGCTGCTGGCGCGGGAGGGGTAGGCAATGCCGTTAGAGAGGCTGCGGCAAACTTAGGCATTTTCAATTCTACGCGACGAAAATTTTGGATGTAAAATATATCCGTTTTCGTGTTGCAGGTTGCAACGGAAACAAATAGTTTCCTTCCATTCCACGCCGGTGAAAAAGCTGGCGGAAAAAGAGTAGGCGCTGGCCAACCCTGCCTTTGGTCGCGGATTTGGACTCCGCGTCCAACTACCACAGCGCGGTTGACCTGCGCCTACTCCATCCGCTGCTTTGGACGCACACGGATGGCGGCGATTGCGACGCCGCTGATATGAATCATCTGGTTCTTGCCTTCGAAAGGCAAGGGGCTTGATGTAAAGAATCTGAAATTTAGGCTATTGACAATTTAAAAAACTGCCGGTCCCCAATCTCTTCACTGCGTACGCTCTTCTACTGTCCGTTCGGAGCGTATTACTCTATTACTCGGGCCTCGATCGCGTCCCAGATCAGCCCCGCGACATCGGTGCCGTCGAAGCGTTCGATCGCGACGATCCCGGTGGGCGAGGTGACGTTGATCTCGGTCAGCCATTTGCCGCCGATCACGTCGATCCCGACGAACAACAGCCCGCGCCGTTTCAGCTCCGGCCCCAGAGCCGCGCAAATCTCGCGCTCGGCCTCGGTCAGCTGGGTCTTTTCGGCCGAGCCGCCGACCGCGAGGTTGGAGCGGATCTCGCCCGCCCCCGGCAGCCGGTTGATCGCCCCCGCCACCTCGCCATCCACCAGCACGATGCGCTTGTCGCCGGCGGCCACCTCGGGAAGGAACGCCTGGATCATGTGCGGCTCGCGCCACGTCTGGTTGAACAGCTCGATCAGCGCCGAAAGGTTGGCCCCGTCCGAACCCACGCGGAAGATGGCCTTGCCGCCATTGCCGTGAAGCGGCTTGACCACGATCTCGCCATGCTCGGCGAGGAACGCGCGCGCATCGGCCAGCGAGCGCGTGACGAGCGTCGGCGGCATGAAGCGCGCATAATCGAGCACGAACACCTTTTCGGGCGCGTTGCGCACCGAGGCGGGGTCGTTCACCACCAAAGTCTGGTGGGCGATGCGTTCGAGCAGATGGGTGGCGGTGATATAGCCCAGGTCGAAGGGCGGGTCTTGCCGCATCAGCACCACGTCGGCTTGCTCGCCCAGGTCGAGCCGCACCGGCGCCTCGAAATGATAATGCGCGCCCGGCTGGCGCTGGACGGTGACGGGGTGTGCCTTGGTCCACACCCGCCCGGCCGAATAGCTGAGATCCTCGGCCAGATAGTGGAACAGCCGATGCCCGCGCTTCTGCCCGGCGAGCATCAGCGCGAAGGTCGAATCGCCGGCGATGTTGATCTGGTCGAGCGGGTCCATCTGGACGGCGACGGTGAGCGGCATGGCGGTCCTTTTTCGTCGGAGTTGCGCGCTGTGTAGCCCCAATGTCCGGCGGAATCACCTTCCCCGGCGAAGGGGCACGCGCCTAGGTCACCCCCAGCCACGCATTTTCGATATGCCGCACCGCCCCCGGCGCGATGAGCAGCACGTCGATGCGGACATCTTCGCCGCCCGTCGCGTAATCGGCGAGCAGCAGCTCGGCCGCCGCCGCCACGCGGGCGAGGCGCGCGGCGTCGATCGCAAGGTCGAGCTCGGCCGCGCTCGCGCGCGTCTTCACCTCGACAAAGGCGATCAGGCCGGGGCGTTTCGCGATCAGGTCGATCTCGCCCGCCTTGGTCCGCACCCGCTGCGCGAGGATCGTCCAGCCGCGTTCCGCCAGCCAGCGCGCGGCGAAGGCCTCGCCCCGGCGGCCGAAATCATCGGCGCGGCGGCGCGCCTCGGGCGAGCGGCTCACCCCTTCAGCTCCAGCGCCCGGGCGTAGAGCGCGCGGCGATCGAGCCCCAGCGCCTTGGCGACCTCGCCCGCCGCTTTGCTGGCGGGGAGGCGTTCGAGTGCCTCGCGCAGCGCCGTGTCGGCATCGTCGGCGGACGGGGGCGGGGCTTCCCCCGGCGGCGCGACGACGATCACGATCTCGCCCTTGGGCGGCGCCTCGGCGTAGCGCGCGGCGAGCTCGGTCAGCTGCCCGCTCACCGCCTCCTCGTATAGCTTGGTGATCTCGCGCGCGACCGTCGCGGCGCGGTCGCCCAGCCCATGCGCGAGCGCGGCGAGCGTCGCGCCCAGCCGCGGTCCGCTTTCATAGAACACCAGCGTCGCCGCCACCCCCGCGACCTCGGCGATCGCGGCGCCGCGCGCCCCCGCTTTCGCCGGCAGGAAGCCCATGAACAGGAAGCGGTCGGTCGGCAGCCCGGCGAGCGTCAGCGCCGCGATCGCCGCGCAGGGGCCGGGGACCGTAATCACCCGGTGGCCGGCGGCGCGGGCGTCGCGTACCAGCTTATAGCCGGGGTCGGAGATTAGCGGCGTGCCCGCATCGCTCACCAGCGCGACCACCTCCTGCCCCAGCCGGGCGACCAAATTGGGGCGGACGGTATCGGCATTATGGTCGTGATAGGGTGTCATCGGGCGTTTGACGCCGAGATGATGGAGCAAACGCGCGGTCACGCGCGTATCTTCCGCCGCGATCAGATCGGCCGTGCGCAGCACCTCGGCGGCGCGGGACGAGAGATCGCCGAGATTGCCGATCGGCGTCGCGACGATATAGAGGCCGGCAGGAAGGGTCATCGGGGACGAGTCATGGCAGAGGCGCATATGGGCGCGCAACCGCGCCGGCTGTTCGGCCGGTTGCTGGCGATCGGATTGGGGCTGGCGCTCTCGGCGTGCCAGACGGTGGTGCCGCGTGGCCCCGCGCCGGGGCCGCAGCGCCCGACGACGACCGCGCCCGACTCCGCGCAACCCCGCGTCGACAGCGCCATCCCGCAGGATACCGAGCGCCAGCGGATCGCGCTGCTGGTGCCGCTGAGCGGGCCCAACGCCGCGGTCGGCCAGAGTCTGGCCAACGCGACCCAGCTCGCGATCCTCGACACCAAGACCGATAGGGTGCGGATCACCAGCTACGACACCAATCGCGGTGCGGCGGTCGCGACCCAGCAGGCGCTGGCGGACGGCAACCGGCTGATCCTGGGGCCGCTGCTCGCCGAGGATGTCCGCATCGCCGCCCCGCTCGCCAAGCGCGCGGGGGTGCCGATCATCGCCTTTTCGAACGATGTGAGCGTGGCGGGCGACGGCGTGTATCTGCTCGGCTATGCGCCGCAACAGTCGATCGAGCGGGTGGTGCGCTATGCCGCGAGCAAGGGCATCAAGGATTTCGCCGGCCTCGTCCCCAACGGCCTCTATGGCGAGCGCGCCGCGACCGCGATGCTGCGCGCGGTGGAGGCGACCGGCGGCCAGGTGCTCGCGCTGCAAACCTATGATCGCCAGCCCGGATCGTTGAACGGGGCGATCCTGCGGCTGGCGCGCAATTCGCCCTATCGCGCGGTGCTGATCGCCGATTCGGGCGCGGCCAGCGCGCTCGCGGTGCCGCTCATCCGCAAGAATGGCGGGCAGGGGGCGCAGATCCTCGGCACCGATTTGTGGAATACCGAGACGAGCATCGCCGCCAACCCCGCGCTGGCAGGCGCCTGGTATGCCAGCGTCTCGAACAGCCTCTACCGCCAATATGCGCAGAAATACCGCGCGCGCTTCGGCACCGCGCCGTTCCGCCTGTCGAGCCTCGCCTATGATGGCGTGCTGCTGACGGTGCGGATCGCGCGTGACTGGCGCGTGGGCACGCCCTTCCCGGTCGGCGCGCTCGCCGACAAGGGCGGGTTCGCCGGGCTCGACGGCGCGTTCCGCTTCGGCCCCGACGGGGTCGCCGAGCGCGCGCTCGAAGTCCAGGAAATCCGCGGCGGCGCAAGCGTGACGGTGAGCCCCGCGCCGAGCGGCTTTTGAGGGGGATGACGCGCTGACGGTAAGGCGGATTGGGCGCTAGCTACCGCGCCACCGCCGCGATCACGGCGTTCAGTACGAGCATCCCCGCCTCGGTCGCGCGCAGCCGTTCGCCGTCGCGCGCGACCAGTCCTTCGCGTGCGAGCAGCCTGATCGCCGCTTCGTCGACCACCTCGCCCAGCGTCCCGCCGTCCAGCGCCGCCACCTTGGCCAGGTCCACGCCCTCGGCCAGTCGCAGGCCCATCACCAGCGCCTCGCGGGCGCGCTCTTCCGGGGTGAGCGCGGTTTCGCTCTCCAGCCCGTCGCCGCGCCGATCAATGGCGCTCAGCCAGTTTTCGGGCTTGCGGTGGCGCTGCGTCGCCTGCCCGCCGCGCCGGCCATGCGCGCCGGGGCCAATGCCGGCATAATCGCCATAGCGCCAGTAAGTGAGGTTGTGGCGGCTCTCGGCGCCCGGCCGGGCATGGTTGGAGACTTCATAGGCCGGCAACCCCGCCGCCGCCATGATCGCCCGCGTCGCCTCGAACAGCGTGGCGGCCTCGTCCTCGTCGGGAAGCGACAGGCGGCCGGCGGCGGCCTCGGTCGCGAAGCGCGTGCCGGGCTCGATCGTCAGCTGATAGAGCGACAGATGTTCGGTGCCGAAGCCGAGCGCGCGCCGGAGTTCGGCTTCCCAGTCGGCCGCGCCTTGCCCGGGCCTGGCATAGATCAGATCGAAGCTCACACGGCTGAACACGCGTTGCGCCACGTCGAGCGCGGCGAGCCCCTCGGCCAGATCGTGCGCGCGGCCCAGGAAACGCAGCGCGGCATCGTCGAGCGCCTGCAGCCCGAGCGAGACGCGGTTGACCCCCGCCGTCGCGAGATCGGCGAAGCGCGCCGCCTCGACCGAGCTCGGGTTCGCCTCCAGCGTGATCTCGATGCCCGGTGCGAAGCCCCAGGCCTGTTCCGCGGCCGCGATCAGCGCGGCGACGGTCTCGGGCGGCATCAGGCTGGGGGTGCCGCCGCCGAAGAAGATCGAGCTTAGCGGCCCGGTGGTGCGCGCCGCCTCATGCGCCAGATCGGCGAGCAGCGCCGCGCGCCAGCGCGCCTGGTCCACTGCCGCGCGAACATGGCTGTTGAAGTCGCAATAGGGGCATTTGGCGACGCAGAACGGCCAGTGGATGTAGAGCGCGAGCATCGGGTTGGCGCGCGATCCCGGCGGATTAGCTCAACACCCCCGCCACCAGCGCCTCGAACGCGCGGGTGCGGTGGCTCAGCTGCTTCTTCTCCGCAGGGTCGAGCTCGGCGAAGCTGCGCGTCTCGCCGAGCGGCACGAACACCGGATCATAGCCGAACCCCAGCGTTCCGCGCGGCGGCCAGGTGAGCGTGCCTTCGACGCGCCCCTCGAACCAGTTCACATGCCCATCGGGCCAGGCGAGCGCGAGCGTGCAGACGAAATGCGCCGCGCGGCTCACGTCCGGCCCTAGCGCCTGGAGCTTGGCTTCCACTTTTTCCATCGCCATCAGCCAGTCGCGCGTGCCGTCCGCCGTCTCCGCCCAATTGGCGGTATAAACGCCCGGATCGCCGCCCAGCGCCTCGACGCACAGCCCGCTATCGTCGGCGAGCGCGACCAGCCCTGACAGATCGGCGGCCGAGCGCGCCTTCAGCTCGGCATTGGCGAAGAAGCTGGTGCCGGTCTCCTCGGGCTCGGGCAGATCGAGCTCGGCGGCGGAGACGGGCTCCATGCCATAAGGCCCCAGCAGATCGCGAATCTCGCGCACCTTGCCTTGATTGTGGCTGGCGATCACCAGCTTGCCGGGGGCGAGGCGGCGCAGCGCCTGGCTCATGCCAGCGCCCGCGCCTGCGCCGCGAAAATCTCGCCGCAGCCGATCCGGGCGAGGCGGAGCAGGCGGAGCAGCGCTTCCTCGTCGTAGGGAGCCCCTTCGGCGGTCGCCTGCGCCTCGGCGATATGGCCGTTTTCGAGCAGCACGAAATTGGCGTCGGCGTCGGCGGTCGAGTCCTCGTCATAATCGAGGTCGAGCACCGGCGTGCCCCGCCACACGCCGCAGCTGATCGCCGCGACCTTCTGCGTCAGCGGGTCGGCGGTGAGCTTGCCTTGCTTCAGCAGCCCATCGATCGCCAGCCGCAGCGCGACCCAGGCGCCGCTGATGCTGGCGGTGCGGGTGCCGCCATCGGCCTGGATCACGTCGCAATCGAGCGTGATCTGGCGCTCACCAAGCAGTTTCAGGTCGGTGACGGCGCGCAGCGAGCGCCCGATCAGCCGCTGGATTTCCTGGGTGCGCCCCGATTGCTTGCCCTTCGCCGCTTCCCGGTTGCCCCGGGTGTGGGTGGCGCGGGGGAGCATCCCATATTCCGCCGTCACCCAGCCTTCGCCCTTGCCGCGCAGGAAGGGAGGCACGCGTTCCTCGACGCTCGCGGTGACGAGCACCTTGGTGTCGCCAAAGCCGATCAGCACCGAGCCTTCGGCATGTTTGGTGAAACGCGGTTCGATGGTGATGGCGCGCATCTGATCGGGCGCACGGCCGCTGGGGCGCATTTGGGGTCTCCCTGTTGTCGGCGAGCGGCCTAGGCGGCTTTGCGGGGGGAGGCAATGCGCGTGCTTGACGCAAGGCGCGCATCTTGCCCGGCGAAGGCCGGAGCCTGGTCGCACCCCCGCCGAAGCTGTCGCGCGACATTGCAACCGCGGCGACGCCGGACCCCGGCCTGCGCCGGGGAAGGTGAGGATGGGTTCGAGGTGATGTGCTTGCCCCTCCCGCCCGGCTTGCCTAATTTGCGCCAAGCCATGACCCCGAACATCCATGAACTCAGCGACCGCGCGCGTGACGTGTTTCGGATGGTGGTTGAAGCCTATCTCGATACCGGCGCGCCGATCGGCTCGCGCACCATCGCCAAGCTTTCCGCGCTCAACCTCTCGCCCGCCTCGATCCGCAATGTGATGCAGGATCTGGAGGAGCTGGGCCTGCTCGCCGCGCCGCATACTTCCGCCGGGCGGATGCCGACCGACACGGGCTTGCGCCTGTTCGTCGACGGGATGATGCAGGCGATGGAGCCGAGCGCCGAGGAGCGCGCCGCGATCGAATCGCAGGTCGGCCAGCCCGGTCCGATCGAGGAGGCGCTCGCCGCGACCACCGCCGCGCTCTCCGGGCTTTCGGCGTGCGCCGGGCTGGTGTTCGTCCCCAAGCGCGAGGTGCGGCTGCGCCAGATCGCGTTCGTGCCGCTGTCGCGCGATCAGGCGCTCGCGGTGCTGGTCGCGGAGGATGGCACGGTCGAGAACCGCGTCGTCGCGCTGCCCGAAGGCACCAGTGCCAGCGCGCTCGCCGAAGCCGCCAATTATGTGAGCGCGATGTTCGGCGGGCTGACGCTCGCCGAAGCGCGGGCGCGGCTCGACCGGGAGATCGCCGCCGAACGCGCCGCCCTCGATAGCGCCGCGCGCGCGCTCGTCGAACGCGGGCTTGCGGTGTGGAGCGAGGATGGCGAGCGCCGCCCGGTGCTGATCGTGCGCGGGCAGGCGCGGCTGATCGACGCCGCCGCCGCCGCCGACCTCGACCGGGTACGCGATCTGCTCGACGATCTCGACGGCAAGCAGGAAGTCGCCGGCCTGCTCGATCGCGCGCGCGACGCGAACGCGACGCGCATCTTCATCGGCGCGGAGAACAACCTGTTCGCGCTATCGGGATCGTCGGTGATCGCCCGTCCGTTCCACGGGCTTGACGGGCGCGTGGTCGGGGTGGTGGGGGTGATCGGCCCGACGCGGTTGAACTACGCGCGCATTGTGCCAATGGTTGATTTCACGGCCGGGGCGCTTGCCCGCTTGATGCCATAGGGAAGTTATGAGCGAGACCGAGAACAAGGATTTTGCCGGCGAAACCGCCGAAACCACGGCCCCCGCCGACGAGGGCGCTGCGCGCCTCGCGGAGCTGGAGACGCAGCTGGCCGATGCCCGGCAGCAGCTGCTCTATGCCGCTGCCGACACGCAGAATGTCCGCCGCCGGCTGGAGAAGGAAATCGCCGACGCCCGCGCCTATTCGGTGACGAGCTTTGCGCGCGATCTGCTGTCGGTCGCCGATAATTTCGAGCGCGCGCTGGCGGCGATCCCCGCCGAACTGCGCGAGGACGAGAAGCTGAAAGGGCTGGTTTCGGGCATCGAAGGCACCGCGCGCGAACTGAACGCGGTGTTCGAGCGCCAGGGGATCGTGAAGCTGTCGTCGCTGGGCGAGAAGCTCGATCCCAATCTGCACCAGCCGATGCTCGAACTGCCGAGCGACGCCGAACCCGGCACGATCGTGCAGGAGCTGCAGCCGGGCTACAAGATCAAGGACCGGCTGCTGCGCCCGGCGATGGTCGCGGTGGCGAAGGCGGGGTAGTCGCACGCCCCACACAAGCAGGCCCTTTCCATTTTCTGGCTCCGTCACCCCGGCCATGAGCCGGGGTCCCGCTGCCTTGCCACAGCCGAACAATAGCGAGACCCCGGGTCAAGCCCGGGGTGACGTTGATTTGGTTGCGCTAGGAGCTTCCTCCGCGGCCAAGCTTGACAAGCCCGCCACGGACGCCACCAAGCCTACATGACTTTTAACGCCAACCTCACCGAACCCCGCGCGTCGTTCGTCACCCATCTCGAATGCTCGATGACGGGCGAGCATTACCCGGCGGACCAGCCGCGCGGGCTGTCATCGGTCGGGCGGCCGGTGATCGTCCGCTATGATCTGGCGGCGCTGAAGGCCGCGCTCCCCCGCGCGCTGGTGGAAGCGCGGCCGACCGACCTGTGGCGTTGGCGCGAACTGCTGCCGGTGCGCGATGCCGCCAATATCGTCAGCTTGGGCGAGGTCGAAACGCCGCTGATCCCCGTCCCCAAATCCGCCGGCACACAGGTGCTGGTGAAGGACGAAGGCCGCCTCCCCACCGGATCGTTCAAGGCGCGCGGGCTGGTGATGGCGGTCAGCATGGCCAAGGCGCTCGGCGTCACCCGCATCGCCATCCCCACCAACGGCAATGCCGGCGCCGCGCTCGCGGCCTATGCCAGCCGCGCCGGGATCGAGACGATCGTGCTCTGCCCGGACGATACGCCCGAGATCAATGTGCGCGAGATCGCGCTGCAGGGCGCGCGCGTCTACCGCGTCAACGGGCTGATCGACGATTGCGGCGCGATCGTCGCCAAGGGCGCGGCGGAAGGCCGCTGGTACGATGTCTCGACGCTGAAGGAGCCCTATCGGATCGAGGGCAAGAAGACGATGGGGCTGGAGCTCGCCGCGCAATTCGGCTGGGAACTGCCCGACGCGATCTTCTACCCGACCGGCGGCGGCACCGGGTTGATCGGCATGTGGAAGGCCTTTGCCGAGCTGGAAGCGCTCGGCTGGATCGGGGCGAAGCGGCCGAAGATGTTCGCGGTGCAGGCGAGCGGCTGCGCGCCGATGGTGAAGGCGTTCGAGGAGGGCAAGGAACACGCCGAGCGCTGGGAGAATGCCCACACCATCGCCAGCGGCATCCGCGTGCCGCGCGCGGTGGGCGATTTCCTGATCCTGCGCGCGGTGCGCGAATCGGGCGGCATCGCGATGGCGGTCGACGATCCTGCGATCGAGGCGGCGGTCGAGGCGTGCGCGCGCGAGGATGGGCTGCTGCTGTGTCCCGAAGGTGGGGCGACACTCGCGGCCTATCATCAAGCACGCGCCCAGGGGCTGGTGAGCGCGGCCGACCGCGTCGTGCTGTTCAACTGCGCGACCGGCCTGAAATATCCGATGCCCGATCACTCCAAGACGCTCGATCGCCACGCCGCGATCGATCTCGCGGCGCTTTAAGCGGCAAACGCGGCGAGCAGGAGCCCGCCGGGCACGGTCATCACCAGATAGAGGGCAAGGCCGCTCGCGGTCAGCCAACGCGGTACGCGCGGCGCGGCCAGCGCGAGCGCGCCGCCGAGCGCGATCCCGGGCCACACCCCCGCGTAATAGCGCGATTGCGGGGTGGTCAGATCGCCCATCGTCGCGAAGGTCCGCCAGCCGAAGCCGAGATGGATGACGAACAACAGCGCTGTCCCGGCAAGGAAGGCGAGGATGATCCGGCGCTCCGCTGGTGCCGCGCGGGCGCCGATGGCGGCGAGCGCCAGCTGGGCGATCAGCAGCACGCCCGAAAGCGCGACGGGCAGGCTTGCTTCGGCGGCCGGCCATTTCAGCGCCAGATCGCCCACGAAGCGCGCGGCGAAGCCGATCGGGGTCAGCACCACGCGCGCCTCGGGCGGTACGGCGAAGGCTTGGGTGTTGATCGGCACCAGCGCCCCGGTGCGCCCCCACATCACCGCATAAGCGAGCGCCCCCACCACGCAGCCGGTGAGGATGAACGCGGTCCGCCCCGTCCACCAGGCGCGCCGACCGCCGAGCACGAGATAGCAACCCACCGTCCCGCCCAGCGCGATGAACGCGGTGAGCTTGGTCCATCCGGCGAGCGCGAGCCCCAGCGCGACCAGCCAGGCGGCGCCCCCGGGCAGGGCGAGCCCGGCGAACACCAGCGCCGTCGCCAGCGCGGCCAGATTGTCGTTGTTGATCATCCCCGCGACGAGCACCGCCTTGGGAAAGCTCGCCGCGATCACCGCGAAGGCCAGGCGCCCGCGCGCGCTCTCGATCCGCCGCCCCCCGGCGACCAGCACGAGCGCGAGCGCGACCGTCGCCAGCACGACATTGCCGAGCCGAAGCGGCAGGGGGCCATCGCCAAGCCCGAGCAGCGGCGCGAACAGCAGATAATAAAGCGCGGGGTGATTGATGTAATTGCGCTCACCCGACCACGCGCTCAGCGCATCGGGCCGGACGATGCCGTAATCCCGCGGATCGGCGGCGAGATCGGGCCGCTCGAACTGGGCGCGGATCACCGAATAATGCTGTAATTCGTCGAACGGGCTGGGGAAGGGGTAGTAAATGGCGACCCCCAGCGCGAGCACCGCGAAGCAACCGAGCGCGAGCAGCGCCGGGGCGAAGGCGGCGCGCGTCATGCCGGCGAAAAGGGCAGGATCGCGGTGAGCGGACCGGCGTCGCTTCCCTGCTCGCGCGCCAGAAAGACATGGCGAACGATCTCCGCCTGCTGCTCGATGCCATAGCGCGCGAACGGCTTGCCGGGTTCGAGTGTATAGCCGTAACGGCAAAAGGGGTGGCGCTCGATCGGTAGCCAGTGCCCCGCCTGGTGCTGCCACACATGCACCATCTCGTGCAGGAACAGTGCCTTGGCGGCCAGGGTCGATGCCGCGAAATCGGCGCACCACCACGGACTTCGCGGGTGGAAATGGATATGGCCCCAGGGCGCCATCACGGTGTCGCGCGGCTGGAAGAACGCCCATTTGCGCGGCACCAGCCGCACCCGCGCATAATCGATCGCCGCGCCGAAGACGCCGCGCGCCAGGCCGATTTCGCCGGGGGTGAGGGGGCGGCGTTCGCGCGTCGGGGTCGCGTCGGTCGCCGTCATCCGCTCGGTTCGCCCAGCTCTTCGCGCACCATGTCGAACTCGCGCACGCCGCGCCGGCGCCGGGCGGCCTCGATCAGGTCGCGCAGCCGCTCGCGCCGCGCCCGCGCCTGAGTGATGTCGCGCAGCACGAGGGGCGCGGCGCGCGTCGTCTCGTCCGACGAGGTGATGCTGATCGTGCCGAGATCGGCGAGCTGGTTGATGATGCTGAAATCGATGCGGATGTCCTTGATCCGGTACAGCTCGATCGCGTCGATCGATTTCATCAGCACCCCGCGATGCAGGATCAGCCGGTCGTCGGTGAGTTCATAGGTGGTCGCAAGGTTCCCGATCCACTTGGCGGCAAGGATGACGGCGCCGGCCACCAGACCCAGCGGGAACAGCCACGCCCAGGCCCCGACCGGCCGCTGCGCGAGCGCCCAGAAGCTGCCGAGCAAGCCGATCACCATCAGCAGCACCGTGCCCCAGCCCGCGAGCGAGCCGCGCAGCCAGCCGGCGGTCGACGAGCGGAAACGATCGATGTTCTGCGGCATGGCCAACCCTCCCTCGGCGTGATGATTAGCGGGCAAGCGCGGCGGCGTCACGCCGGAGAAGCGCGGCGCATGGCGGTGCCGCGCTTCTTCCGGGGCGCGCTCATTTCTTGGTGCGATATTTGTCGAACCAGGCGAGGATGGCGCTTGCCTTCGCCGCCGATTGGCTTGGTCGCGCGGTGAAGCCGCCATGGCTCGCCCCGGGCACCTTGACGAGCGCGGTCGGCACCCCGCGGATCTGGAGCGCGGCGTAATATTGCTCGCTCTCGCTCACCGGCGTGCGATAATCCTCGGCGCCGACGACGACGAGCGTCGGCGTCTTGACGTTGCCGACCAGGCTCAAGGGCGAGTGTGCCCAATAGCTCATCGGGTCTTCCCAGGGCTGTTTCTTGAACCAATAGCGCGAGGTGAAGCCGGTATTGTCCATCGTCAGCGCTTCGCTGATCCAGTTGATTACCGGCTTCTGCGCGGCCGCCGCCTTGAAGCGATCGGTCTTGCCGACGATCCAGCTGGTCAGCACCCCGCCGCCCGAACCGCCGGTGACGAACAAATTGTCGGGATCGGCATAGCCCTGCGCGATCGCGGCATCGACCGCGGCCATCAGATCGTCATAATCCTCGCTCGGATAATTTTTGTCGATCAGATTGGCGAAACCGGCGCCATAAGAGGTCGATCCGCGCGGATTGGCATAGACCACCGCATAGCCGCTCGCCGCGTAGAGCTGGTAATCGGTCGAAAAGACCGGAGCATAGGCGGAATGCGGGCCGCCGTGGATTTCCAGGATGGTCGGCACGCGCGTGCCCGGTTGGTAATTGGGCGGCAGCACGATCCAGGCGTCGATCTTGCGCCCGTCCTTGGCGGTGACCGCGACGGGCTTCAATTCGCC
Organism: Proteobacteria bacterium SG_bin6; assembly: GCA_002083435.1. GTDB lineage: Bacteria > Pseudomonadota > Alphaproteobacteria > Sphingomonadales > Sphingomonadaceae > Sphingomonas. The sequence goes on from LWDJ01000050.1 coordinate 25,608, forward strand.
CAGCATCTTGCCCTGCAGCCAGGTTTCGTTGAGCCGGGTGAGCGGCTTGCCGTTCAGATAAACATCCGCCGGCTTGCGCCAGTCGCCGCCGGTATAAGCGATTTGCCCCTTGGCCGAGACGCTGAAGCTGCCGCCGGTATAGGGCCGATCGAGCGACCCGCCCGCGAGCCCGCCGACCACCGGGGTGATCTGCCCGTCGAGGCCAACGCGCGCGATCTTCTTTTCGGCATGGTCATCATAGCTGACATAAAGGCTGCGCCCGTCGCTCGCCCAAACCGCGACGTCGATGTCGCGATCAAGCTTGGCGGTGAGCGATCGCGGGTTGGCGCCATCGGCGTCCATCACATAAAGCTGCGCCGGCTCGTTGCTGCGATAGCTGTCGTCATTGCCGAGATAGGCGATCTTGGTGCCGTCGGGCGAGACCGCCGGCGATTGATCGGGGCCGTAGCGCTTGGTCAGCTGGCGGATCGCGCCGCTCGCCACCTCGACGCTGAACACCTCGCTGTCATTGGGCTCGCGCTCCCAATCCGGGCGGCGATTGGCCGAGAAGACGATGTGGCGCCCGTCCCTGGTCCAGCTGAGCAGGCCGCCATCCTGGAAGTTGCCGAAGGTCAGCTGGCGCGGGGCGCCGCCATCGGCGGCGACGACGAACAGGTGGTCGAACCCCGGCCGCACATAGCCGCCACCATCGGCGCGATAGGTGACGCGGTCGATGATTTCGAGCGGCGGGGCCCATTTAGCCCCTTCGGGTTTGGACGGCGCCTTGCCCAGGCTCAGCCCCTCGCCCGGCACGCGCATCGTATAGGCGATCTGGCGGCCATCCGGGGACCAGGTGATCGCATCGGGGCTGTCGGGCAGGCCGGTGACGCGGGTCGTCGCCCCGCTCGCCAACCAGCGGACATAGAGCTGTGGCGCCTGGCCCGGCTCGGCGGCGACATAAGCGAGGCGGGTGCCGTCGGGCGACCAGCGCGGGCTGGCGCCGGTCGCGGCAAGCGGGGTCTGCGCCCCGGTGGCGGCGTCGATCAGCCAGATCGCGCTCGCCATGCGATCAGCCATGATGTCGCCGGTGCGGCGGACATAGGCGATGGCGCGGCCATCGGGGCTGATCTGCGGATCGGCCGCCTGTTCAAGGTTGAACAAATCGCCGCCGGTGAAGACGCGCGTCGGCGCCTCCTGCGCGGCGAGCGGCAACGCGCAGCCGGCGAGCAGCAGCGCGAAAGCGGTGCGAAGCATCGTGATCATCCTCCCCCAAGTCGGCGCGATTTGTCGCGCGGGGGCGGGGATCGCGCAAGCGGTTTTGGGCGGCGTTATTCCTTGGGCGCGGAGTCGCCCGCGGCGATCACCGGCGCGGTCACCTCGATCCGGCTATTGTCGGCGAAGGTGAATACCAGCGGGATGCGGCCGCCGGGTTTCACGCTCTCGTTCACGTCATAGAACATTGCGTGGCGGCCACCCGGCGCAAAGGTAAGCTCGGCCTTGGCGGGCACGTCGATCGCGCGTTCGGGCATCATCATCGCCGCGCCGTTATGCTGCATCGAGGCATGCAGCTCGCTCTTGACGACGAAGGGCGAGGTAACGCTCAGCAGCCGCGTCGCCGCGGGGCCGCCATGGACGGTGAAATAGGCGGCACTCGGATTGCCCTTCACCGCGCTCAGCCGGACATAGGCATGGTCCACCCGCAGCACTGGCGCCTCGCCGCAACCGGCGAGCCCGGTGGCGAGCAGCGCGGCGCCAAGCAGCGCGGGGCGGGCGAGGGCGCGGATCATCGAGCTATTCTCCATCTGGAACCAACCGCCATTTTGTAGAAACCAAGCAATCTTGCGGCAAGCAAAAGCCCGCCTATATCCGCAGACGTTGCTGTGCTGCGCTTGGGGGCGCGGGGCGCATCAGGCTAGTGTTTTTTGTGGGTGGGGGCCGATAGAGGACCATGGGTAAAGTAATCGGTATCGACTTGGGCACCACCAATTCGTGCGTTGCCGTGATGGAAGGCGGCAAGCCCAAGGTGATCGAGAATGTCGAGGGTGCGCGCACCACCCCGTCGATCGTCGCTTTCGCCAAGGATGGCGAGCGGCTGATCGGCCAGCCGGCCAAGCGCCAGGCGGTGACCAATCCCGACAATACGGTATTCGCGGTGAAGCGGCTGATCGGCCGCCGCTATGACGATCCCGTCACCAAGCGCGACACCGAACTGGTGCCGTACAAGATCGTGCGCGGCAGCAATGGCGACGCCTGGGTCGAGGCGGGCGGCAAGGATTACAGCCCCTCGCAGATCTCGGCCTTCACGCTCCAGAAGATGAAGGAAACCGCCGAGAATTATCTCGGCGAGCCGGTCACCCAGGCGGTGATCACGGTGCCCGCTTACTTCAACGACGCGCAGCGCCAGGCGACCAAGGACGCCGGGCAGATCGCGGGCCTTGAAGTGCTGCGCATCATCAACGAGCCGACCGCGGCGGCGCTCGCTTATGGCCTGGAGAAGCAGGACGGCAAGACGATCGCCGTCTATGACCTGGGCGGCGGTACGTTCGACATTTCCATCCTGGAAATCGGCGACGGCGTGTTCGAGGTGAAGGCCACCAATGGCGACACCTTCCTGGGCGGCGAGGATTTCGACAACAAGCTGCTGAACTTCCTGGCCGAAGACTTCAAGAAGGCCGAAGGGATCGACCTCACCAAGGACAAGCTCGCGCTGCAGCGGCTGAAGGAAGCCGCCGAAAAGGCGAAGATCGAGCTCAGCTCGGCGCAGACCACCGAAGTCAACCTGCCCTTCATCACCGCCGACCAGAACGGGCCGAAGCATCTGGTGAAGAATGTCAGCCGCGCCGATCTCGAGCGGCTGGTCGATGATCTGATCCAGCGCACGCTCGAGCCGTGCCGCAAGGCGCTCGCCGATGCGGGCGTGAAGGCGAGCCAGGTCGACGAGGTCGTCCTCGTCGGCGGCATGACGCGGATGCCCAAGGTCCGCCAGGTGGTGAAGGACTTTTTCGGCAAGGAGCCGCATTCGGGCGTCAACCCCGATGAAGTCGTCGCGATGGGCGCGGCGATCCAGGCGGGCGTGCTGCAGGGCGACGTGAAGGACGTGCTGCTGCTCGACGTGACGCCGCTGTCGCTCGGCATCGAGACGCTGGGCGGCGTGTTCACCCGCATGATCGATCGCAACACGACGATCCCGACCAAGAAGTCGCAAATCTACTCGACCGCTGACGATAATCAGCAGGCCGTCACGATCCGCGTCTTCCAGGGCGAGCGCGAGATGGCGGCGGACAACAAGCTGCTCGGCCAGTTCGATCTGGTCGGCATCCCGCCGGCGCCGCGCGGCGTGCCGCAGATCGAGGTGACGTTCGACATCGACGCGAACGGCATCGTCAACGTGTCGGCCAAGGACAAGGGCACCGGCAAGGAACAGCAGATCCGCATCCAGGCCTCGGGCGGGCTCTCGGACGGCGACATCGAGCAAATGGTGAAGGACGCCGAGCGCTTCGCCGAGGAAGACAAGAAGCGCCGCGAGGCGGCGGAAGCCAAGAACACCGCCGATAGCCTGGTCCACCAGATCGAGCGCCAGCTGGTCGAGCATGGCGACAAGGTCGATAGCGCCCTAAAGGCGGAGATTGAGAACGCCGTCGCCGATACCAAGAAGGCGATAGAGTCCGGCGATCCGCAGGCGATGCGCGACAAATCGGGCGCGCTGCAGCAGGCGGCGATGAAGCTAGGCCAGGCGATCTACGAAAAGGAACAGCAGGCGCAGGCGAGCCCCGGCGCGGCGCCCGCCGAAGAGGCGAAGGCCGAGGACGTGGTCGACGCCGAATTTTCGGAAGTGGACGACAGCAAGGCGTAACTGGGTGCATGCCCAGCGCGCCTTCGACGATAGCAAGGCCTGGACCACCGCCCGTCGCGGCGGCGGTCTGGGCCCCCTGTTGTGGTTGCGGTGGGGCGGGACGGTGAAATGACCACCGAAGTCGATTATTACGAGCTTCTCCAGTGCGAGCGCGGCGCCGATGATGCGACGCTGAAAAGCGCCTATCGCAAGCTCGCGATGCGCTGGCATCCCGATCGCAACCCGGGCGATGGCGAGGCCGAGGCACGCTTCAAGGCGATCAACGAGGCCTATGATTGCCTGAAGGACCCGCAGAAGCGCGCCGCCTATGATCGCTTCGGCCATGCCGCCTTCAAGAACGCGCAGGGCGGGCCGGGTGCGGCCGATTTCGGCGCGTGCAGCGACATCTTCGAGAATATCTTCGGCGAGTTCATGGGCGGCGGCGGGCGCGGGCGGGCCTCGCCCCAGCGCGGCGCCGATCTGCGCTACGACATGGAAATCAGCCTGGAAGACGCCTTTCACGGCAAGGCGACCGAAATCACCATCGATGTCGCCGCCAGCTGCGGCGTCTGCCACGGCTCGGGCGCGCGGAGCGGCACCGGCGCGCGCGCATGCGGCACCTGCGGCGGGATGGGCAAGGTTCGCGCGCAGCAGGGCTTTTTCGTCGTCGAACGGACCTGCCCCAGCTGTCACGGTGCCGGGCAGGTGATCGCCGATCCCTGCCCGAGCTGCCGGGGCGAGGGGCGGATCGACAAGACCAAGACCCTCACCGTCACCATCCCGCCCGGGGTGGACGAGGGCACGCGGGTGCGGCTGAGCGGCGAGGGCGAAGCCGGGCTGCGTGGCGCGCCGCCGGGTGACCTGTATATCTTCCTCCATGTCGCGCGCCACGGCATCTTCGAGCGCGAGGGCACGACGTTGTTCGCGCGCGCACCGATCAGCTTCACCACCGCCGCGCTTGGCGGGACGATCGCGTTGCCCGGGCTGGACGGCGAGAAGCACGAGCTTCGCGTCGCCGCCGGTACCCAGTCTGGGCGGGAGCTGCGGCTGCGCGGCGCGGGGATGCCGGTGCTGCAGGGGCGCGGGCGCGGCGATCTGGTGGTGCGGATCGAGGTCGAGACACCGACGCGGCTCTCCGCCAAGCAGCGCGAACTGCTTGAGGCGTTCCGTGCCACCGAAACCGGGCAGGAACACCCGCAATCGACCGGCTTCTTCCAGAAGGTGAAAACCGCGCTCGGCGGCTGAGCCGGGGCGGGCGCGCTGCTTGACCCGACGGTCGCAGGGGCTATCACATCCCGGTCGTTGGGAGGCCGGAATGAAAAGCAAGGGCGCGAAGCTGACCGCCCGATCGCGCCCACAATTGGTGCTGCTCGCGCTGGCGATCGGCTTTTTCAGCGGATTGGTGCTGCAAGGCAACGCCGTGCTCGTGCAGGGCGCCAACGCGATCGGCGGCATCTGGCTCGATCTTCTGCGCATGACGATCCTGCCGCTGGTCTTCGCGCTTGTGACGACGGGTGTCGCCGACCTGTGGTCGCGCGGGGCGGAGGCTGGCGCGCTCGGCTGGCGTCTGGGCGTGGCGATCGTCGCGCTGCTCACGCTCGCCGGGGCAAGCGCGGGGTTGATCGTGCCGCCCCTGCTCGCGCTCAGCCCCATCGATGCCCGGGCGATTGGCGCTCTCGCCCACGCCTCGGGAGAGGCGGCGCCGGCCACGCCCGTGGGTGCTTTGGCCGGGCTGCGCGGCATGATCCCGGCCAATATCGTCGCGGCGGCGGCGGCTGGCGCGATCGTCCCACTGGTGATCTTCGCGGCGGCGCTGGGGGCGGCGCTGGGGGCGATGGAGCCGGCGCGGGCCGGCGGCTTGCTGGCGCCGCTGCGCACCCTCGCCGAAGCGATGATCCTGATCGTCGGCGCGGTGCTGCGTCTCGCACCGCTGGGGGTGCTGATGCTCGGCATCAATCTCGGCGCGACGGTGGGCTGGGCGGCGGTGGTGGCGCTCGGCTATTTTCTCGCAATCTCGCTGATATTGTCGCTGGTGCTGATCACGCTGAGCACGCTGTTCGCGGCGACGCTGGGGGGCGTTGGGCTGGTCGCCTTCGTGCGCGCGGCGTTGCCGCCACAGCTGATCGCGGCGGGCACCCAATCGTCGCTCGCCACGTTGCCGACGACGCTCGCGGCGGCGCGGCAGCTGGGGATTTCCGAGCGGGATGCCACGGTCGCGCTGCCGCTGGCGGTGTCCGTGTTCAAGATCACCGGTCCGTCACACGGAATCTCGGTCGGGCTCGCGCTGGCGTGGCTCAGCGGCACGCCGGTCGACGCGGTGCAGATCGCGATGGCGGTACCGGTCGCGATGCTGGCGTCGCTCGCGATCCTGGGGGTGCCGGGGCAAGTGACGATGTATGCTGCCTCCGGCCCGGTCGCGGTGGCGCTTGGCGCGCCGCTTGGCATGTTGCCGGTATTCATCGCGGTCGATCCCCTGTCGGACATGTTCCGGACCGCGTCGAACGTCACCGCGCATCTGGCAGTGACATGCTTTGCGGCGGCGGGTTTTCGCGGAGCGGATCCGATCGGTACGAAAGCGATCGATCAGCGCGACGGTGCAGCCGCGGCGCCCCATCCGTAAATCTACCGTATTCGCGCGCCGTCTCGCCCGTCGACGGGGTACGCCCAGGGGCGGCGTCGTTCGCTAGAGGCGAACCATCTCGATCACCAGGATCAAGGCGCCAAGTCCGACTAAGGGGCTGGCGGTCGCGTCCAAAATCCGCTTCGCGGCCTCCATCGTTACCCGGATGTTCCAGTCGCTTCGATGTAAGAATATTGCTCGTTTGAGTAACTAAACTGTTTGCATGGCGGATTGCGCCTGGCGCGAGCGCCACCCGTTTCGTGCCGACAATGGGTTGATCGCGCCCAAGGTTACTACCCAATGTTAAGGGTTTGGCGGGCAAGAGGAAGATCAAGGCGGTCATCGTGCCGGCACGGGTGAAGGGGCAGAGCATGGACGCACGGAATCGCTTCGACGATTCAGGCAGCGGCTTATTCATGGGCGATTGGCGCGGCCCGGGTGATACCGGGCGCAAGGTGGTGCCGGCGGCGGCGCCCGCCCCGGCACGCCCGCAGCTGCACCTGCAAGCTCGCCGCGCCAGCCTGGCCCAGGAGCGCAAGCGCGCGCGCGACATCGTCTCGGCGGCGAAGACCCAGATCGTTTCGGCGTTCGACGACGTGCGCTTCGGCCATAACCTGAACGTCGAGGCGCTGTGGCCGCTCGTCACCGCGATCACCGCCTCGGTCGAGCGCCATCCCGCCGCGATCCTGGGGGTGACGCGGATCAAGGACCGGCACGAATATACCTATCTCCATACGGTCGCGGTGTGCGGGCTGATGATCGAGCTCGCGCGGCGCCTGAAGCTGCCGACCGATCAGCATCACGATATCGGGCTCGCCGGGCTGCTCCACGATGTCGGCAAGGCCCGGCTGCCGACGACGCTGCTCGACAAGCCCGGCGCGCTGACGGCGCAGGAGCAGAGCGTGATGCACCAGCACTGCCAGCTGGGGCACGACATCCTGACGAGCAGCGAGCAGGCGCTGCCGGCGGTGGTGCTCGATGTGTGCCTGCATCATCATGAACGGCTTGACGGGTCGGGCTATCCCGATCGCCGCTCGGGCAACAATGTGTCGCTCGCGGCGCGGATGGCGGCGATCTGCGATGTGTATGACGCGGTCACCTCGCCGCGGCCCTATAAGGCGTGCTGGTCACCGGCCGAGGCGATCGAATATATGGCCGAACGCCCACACCATTTCGATCCCGAAGTGTTGCGCGCGTTCACGGGCATGATCGGCATTTTCCCGGTCGGATCGATGGTGCGCCTGCAGAGCGAGCGGCTGGCGGTGGTGCTCGACGAGCCCGAGGAGAACCCGCTCGCGCCCGCCGTCTGTCCCTTCTTCTGCGTGATGACCAAGCAATTGCTGCCGCTGCGCCGGATCTCGCCCGAGCAGGATCCGATCATCGGCATCGAGGTGCCGTCGCGCTGGCGGATCGGCGATTGGAACGCGATCCGAGCAGACATTCTCGCACATTTCGCCGGCGGGATGGACCCGGCGGACTGAAGTGCGGTCAGCGCCCGCCGAAATGGGCGAGCGCGGCGCGGGCGATCTCCTCGCCCCATTCCTGCACGAAATGGCCACCGCCGGCGATCATCAGCGGCTCGGGGCAGCCGCGGATGCGCTCGCGCAGCGCCGCCATCTGTGGCGGGCCGAGCACCGGATCGGCGTCACCCACCGCCATGAAGGTGGGGCCGGACCAGTGGTTTGACCAGAAATCGGCCGCCGCGCGCGATTCCGCGGCGCCCGGCATGTCCGGCTCGACCGGCACCAGCGCCGGCCAGACCTGCGCGCCCGCCTTGTAGCTCGCATCGGGGAAGGGCGCGTCGTACGCGGCGATTTCATCGGGTGTCAGGTGCGGCGTGCCGCGCGCGATCAGCGCGCCGATCGGCAGATCGGGAGTCGAGAGCGCATAGGCCTTCCACATCAAGAAGCCCGGCCCCGGTGATTGGCCGGTGGCGAGCCCGGTGTTCATCACGATCAGCCGCGCGATCCGCGCGCGCATCCCCTCATGCACCGGCAAGGTCAGCCCGATCAGCCCGCCCCAATCCTGCACCACCAAGGTGATGTTGGTGAGATCGAGCCGCTCGATCAGCGCGATCAGCCAGTCGCGGTGGAAGTGGAAGCTGTAATCGCTCTGGTTCACCGGCTTGTCTGACCGGCCAAAGCCCAGAAAATCGGGCGCCACCACCCGCGCGCCGCTTTCCAGGAACACCGGGATCATCCGCCGGTAGAGATAGCTCCAGCTCGGCTCACCGTGCAGGCAGAGGAAAGTCTGCGCGGCATCGCGCGGGCCTTCGTCGATATAGGCGCCGCGCAGGCCCTGATAACCGGGCAGGTCGTCGACATAATGCGGCGGATAGGGAAAGCCGGGAAGGTTGGCGAAACGGTCGTCGGGCGTGCGTTTGGCCTCGATCATGGCGGCTCTCCTATCCTTGGGTCTTTGTCCGTATGCTAAATGTCGCGCCCGCTACAGCAAGCACTTTGGGTATGGCTATACTCCGATTACCTGCTGCTCGATCGCGCCGAAGATGCTGTGGTGCCTATCGTCCTCGGCCCAGATGCGCACCGTGTCGCCCGCTTTCAGGAAGGGCGTGACCGGTTTGCCACCCTCGATCGTCTCGACGGTGCGGACCTCGGCGAGGCACGAATAGCCGACCCCGCCTTGGGCGATCGGCTTGCCCGGGCCGCCCGCCGCGTCGCGGTTAGATACGGTGCCCGAGCCGATGATCGTCCCCGCGCCCAGCGCGCGGGTCTTGGCGGCGTGCGCGATCAGCGTGCCGAAATCGAAGGTCATGTCCTCGCCCGCCTGCGCGCGGCCGAAAGGCACGCCGTTCAGATCGACGCACAGCCGGCGGTGGAGCCTGCCCCCCTGCCACCAGTCGCCTAGCGCTTGCGGCGTCACGAACACCGGCGAAAAGGCGCTCGCCGGCTTCGACTGGAAAAAGCCGAAGCCCTTGGCCAGCTCGCCGGGGATCAGGTTGCGCAAGCTCACATCGTTGGTGAGGCCGACGAGACGGATCAGCCCCAGCGCCTCTTCGCGCGAGACGCCCATCGGCACGTCGCCCGTCACCACGACGACCTCGGCCTCCAGGTCGCAGCCCCAGGCCTCGTCCTTCAGCGGGATCGGATCGCGCGGCCCCAGAAACCCGTCCGACCCGCCCTGGTACATCAGCGGATCATGCCAGAAGCTCTCCGGCATCTCCGCCCCGCGCGCCTGCCGGACGAGCGCGACATGGTTCACGTAGGCCGAGCCATCCGCCCATTGATAAGCGCGCGGCAGCGGCGCGGCGGCGTCATGCTCGTGAAAGCGTTCGAGCGGGATCGCCTGGTGCTCGAGATCGGTCGCCAGCGCCTCGAGCGAGGGCGCGATGCGATCCCAATCGTCGAGCGCGGCCTGGAGCGTGGGGGCGATGTGGGCAGCATCGGCATACCAGGCGAGATCGTTCGAGACGACGACGAGCCGCCCATCGCGTCCGCCCCTCAGGCTGGCCAGTTTCATCGTGTCGCTCTCCCGTTGGTCTTTCGTCCGGGACTAGACCCGGAGCGGGGGGCTCGACAAGCGGGGTTGACCTGCCCGGCCCCACCCCACAAGCTTGGCGCAACCAGATAATCAGGGAGAGAGAGATGCTCGACACGCTGCCCGGGCGCTTCGCCTATAACGAGGATCACCAGGCCTTCCGCCAGACCGTCCGCCAGTTCCTGCTGAAGGAAGGCGTGCCCAATGTGAACCAGTGGGAGAAGGACCGGCTGGTCCCCAAGGCGTTCTGGCGCCAGGCGGGCGAGGTTGGGATGCTGTGCCCGACGGTGCCCGAGGCCTATGGCGGCCTGGGCCTCGATTTCGGCTATAACGCGATCGTCAATGAAGAGATGGCGTATCTCGGCGTTCCCGCCGGCTTCACGCTGCAATCGGATATCGTTTGCGACTATCTGGTCGCCTATGGTTCGGAAGAGCAGAAGGCGCAGTGGCTGCCCCGCCTGGTGAGCGGCGAGACGATCACCGCGATCGCGATGACCGAGCCGGGCACCGGCAGCGACCTCCAGTCGATCCGCACCAGCGCGGTGAAGGACGGCAACCACTACGTCATCAATGGCAGCAAGACCTACATCACCAACGGCCAGAATGCCGACCTGATCCTGGTCGTCGCCAAGACCGATCCCGACGCCAAGCCGGCGTACAAGGGTATGTCGATCATCCTGGTCGAAAGCGATCGCGAGGGCTTCCAGCGCGGGCGCAAGCTCGACAAGATCGGCCAGGACGCCGCCGACACCAGCGAGCTGTTCTTCGAGGATGTCCGCGTGCCGATGACCAACTGCCTGGGGCAGGAGGGGATGGGCTTCATCTATCTGATGAGCCAGCTGCCGCAGGAGCGGCTCTCGATCGCGGTCGGCACCCAGGCGAGCGCGCAAAAGGCGTTCGACGAGACGGTCGAGTTCACCAAGACGCGCAAGGCATTCGCGGGAATGGTGTTCGATTTCCAGAACACCCGCTTCGTACTCGCCGATCTGAAAGCCAAGCTGCAGGTCGGCTGGGCGCATCTCGATTGGGCGATCAAGCGCCACCTCGCGGGCGAACTGACCGCGACCGAGGGCGCGGCGGCCAAGCTGTGGCACACCGAGCTGCAATGGGAAGTGATGGACAAGTGCCTGCAGCTGCATGGCGGCGCGGGCTATATGAACGAATATCCCATCGCCCGCATGTGGCGCGCGGCGCGGGTCAGCCGGATTTACGGCGGCACCAACGAGATCATGAAGGAACTGATCGGGCGCTCGCTCTAGGGGTTGAAAGCGCCTCCCTTGGGGGAGGGGCGGTCAATCAGCGGCGCGTCCGGCACCCCCCACCTCCCAACCTCCTCCCCTGAAGGGGAGGAGGGGTAAGCGAAGGCGGGCGCTCACCCCCGCCGCGCGCGCCAGGCTTCCGTGCTCTGCCCCCAATTATCGACCGGAAAGGCTTCCAGCGGCGGCGGCAACTGGGTCGGCCCGCGATTGACCGAGCCGAGCCGCTCCGCCAGCGCGATCGAGCGGTGATTGTCGGGCGCGATCGTGTGGCAAATGTCGTCCCACCCCAGCACCTCGACCGCATAGTCCATCGCCGCGACCGCCGCCTCATAAGCATAGCCGCGCCCGGCGAACTCGGGCAGCACGCCCCAGCCGACCTCGGTCCCTGGCCACCCCTCGGGCTGCCACGGGCCGATCCGCCCCACCCAGCGCCCGGTAGCGCGCTCGATCACCGAAAACATCGCGAAGCCACGAATTTCCCACGCGCCACGCATTTCGCAGAGCGATCGCCACACTTCGCTGCGCGTCTTCACCCCGCCCAGATGCCGCATCGTCTCGGCGTCGGCGGCGAAGGTGGCGAAGCCGTCAAGGTCGCCCGCCTCGGGCAGGCGTAGCACCAGCCGTTCAGTCGTGAGGACCGGGCCGCTCACCCGAAGCGGCTCTTGAGCGCGAGCATCGCCAGCGCCGCCTTGGCCGCCTCGCCGCCCTTGTCCTTCCGCGCCGGGTCGGCGCGGACGAGCGCCTGTTCTTCGTTCTCGGTGGTCAGGATGCCGTTGCCGATCGCCAGGCCATCCATGCTGAGCGCCATCAGCCCGCGCGCGCTTTCGCCGGCGACGATCTCGAAATGATAGGTCTCGCCGCGGATCACCACGCCGATGCCGACATAAGCGTCGTACCGCCCGCTTTCGGAGGCGAAGGCGATCGCGCCGGGCACTTCGAGCGCGCCGGGGACAGTGATCGTCTCATGCGCGTGCCCCGCCGCCTCGATCGCGGCGCGGGCGCCGGCGAGCAGCATGTCGTTCAGATGCTCATAGAAACGCGCTTCGACGATCAGGATGCGAGCCATGCTTCTTCCCTACAAAAATTCTTACCGTTCATGGGAGGGAGCGGAGTCACTCCCCCGACGTGCACGGGATTGGCCGTTCGCCGACGATCGACAGGCCGTACCCCTCCAGCCCGACCAGCGTGTGGTGCGTGTTGGTCAGCAGCACCATGTCCTGCACGCCGAGTTCCGCCAGGATCTGCGCGCCGATGCCGTAGTCGCGCAGCTCTTCGACCTGCGGATCGCCCGCGCCCTTGCCCTCGTGCCGGAGCTGGATGAAGCGCGAGACGAGGCCGGGCATGGGCTTGTTGATCACCACGATCACGCCCGAGCCATGCTCGGCGATCAGCTCCATCGAGTGCGAGAGCAGCCCGGCGCGTTCGGATTCCTCGCCGAACACGTCGACGAACATCGACATGGTGTGCATCCGCACCAAGGTCGGCTTGGCCGCGTCCACCTTGCCCTTTTGCAGCGTGATCAGCTCGTCGCCGGTCGCCTTGTTACGGAAGGTCATCGCCCGCCATTCGCCGCCCCAGCGGCTGGTGAAGCTGATTTCGGCGGTCTTCTCGATCAGATGGTCATGCTTGCGGCGATAGGCGATCAGGTCGCGGATCGTGCCGATCTTCAGCCCGTGCGCCTGGGCGAAGGGGATCAGATCGTCCATCCGCGCCATCGTGCCGTCGTCACGCATGATCTCGCAGATCACCCCCGAGGGGTTGAGCCCGGCGAGGCGCGAGACATCGACCGCCGCCTCGGTATGCCCCGCGCGCACCAGCACCCCGCCGTCGCGCGCGACCAGCGGGAAGACATGGCCGGGCGTCACGATCTCGTCCTTGCCCTTGGATGCGTCGATCGCGACCGCGATGGTGCGCGCGCGGTCATGCGCGGAGATACCCGTCGTCACCCCGTCCTTCGCCTCGATCGAGACGGTGAAGGCGGTCGAATGGCGGGTGCCGTTGTTGCGGCTCATCAGATCGAGCCCGAGCTGATCGACGCGGGCGCGGGTCATCGCCAGGCAGATCAGCCCGCGGCCGTGGGTCGCCATGAAGTTGATCGCCGCGGGCGTCGCCATTTGCGCGGGGATGACGAGATCGCCCTCATTCTCGCGGTCTTCGTCGTCGACCAGGATGAACATGCGGCCGTTGCGCGCTTCCTCGATGATTTCCTCGATCGGCACGACGACATCGGCGTCGTCGTTGGCGAACAGGAAAGTCTCAAGCTTGCGCAGCGTCTCAGCAGTGGGGTTCCACTCGGGCGAGTCGATCTCGCGCAGGGTGTTGGCATGGAGTCCGGCGGCGCGGGCCAGGCCGGAGCGTGACATTCCCCCGTCGGTGACGAGGCGGCGAACGCGGTCGATCAGGAGTGTGCTCATGCGGCCTGAATAATCACATCACAATGTGATTTCAAGCTGGCGATCACACATTCATGTGTGTTTTGCGATAAGCCTCCATCCGACCGAGATAGCGGGCGAGCACGTCGATCTCGATATTAACCGCAGCGCCCTCGGTAAGTCCGCCGAGTGTCGTCGCGTGCTGGGTATGGGGAATGAGGTTGATCGCGAAATGGGTAATGCCGTCGGCCTGATCGGCGACTTCGTTGACCGTAAGCGACACGCCGTCCACCGTCACCGAACCCTTGGGCGCGAGATAGGGGGCGAGCGAGGCGTCCACCGCGAAGCCGATGCGGCGCGAGTCGCCCTCGGGGCAGATGCCGACCACGGTCGCGATGCCATCGACATGGCCGGTGACGATATGGCCACCCAACTCCTCGCCCAATTTCATCGCCCGTTCCAGGTTGAGCCGCCGCCCGGCCTCCCACATGCCCGGCGCGGTCCGCCGGATCGATTCGGCCGACACATCGACCGCGAACCAGCCCGGCCCTTTTTCCACCACCGTCATGCATGCGCCCGAACAGGCGATCGAGGCGCCCAGATCGATGCCGTCGGTATCGAAGCCGGTGCGCACCGTCACGCGGTGGTCGCCCCGATCCTCACTCGCCGTGATGGTGCCGATATCGGTGATGATGCCGGTGAACATGCAGGCTCCTCAGCGGATGCGGTGATACACTTCCAGCCTGTCTTGGCCGAGCCGGCGGGCATCGGCAAGCCGCCAGCGGCCATGCGCTTCGGCCAGGCTGTCCAGGCCAATGTCGCCCAGCGCCGGGCGACCCGCGCCGATCAGGATCGGGGCGCGATAGAGCAACAGGCGATCGACCAGATCCGCCGCGAGGAAGGCGCTCGCCGCGCCGGCGCCGCCTTCGACAAACAGATGATCGACGCCCGCGAGGTCGGCGATCGCGGCGGGCGCGCGCAGCTGTTCCCAGCCCGGCGCGGCGGCGGTGGAAGAGAGGAGCAACCGCCGCGGGCTGCGCGCCTCGAGCCCCGGCAGCCGCACGTCGAGCCGGGGCGCGTCGGCCTCGAACGTCCCGCGCCCGACCAGGATCGCCTCGTGCCGGCTGCGTTCGAGATGCGTGTGGGCGCGCGCCTCCGCCCCGGTGATCCACTGGCTCTCGCCATCGGCGCGCGCGATCATCCCGTCGAGCGACAGCGCGAGCTTCAGCGTCACCATCGGCCGGCCGAGCGCGCGGCGAGCGAGAAAGCCGGCCATCGCCGCCCGCGCTTCCGCCGCGCGCACGTCCTGGTCGACCGCGACGCCTGCTTCCGCGAGCCGGGCGAACCCCTCGCCATTGGTCCGTGGGTCGGGATCGCCGAGCGCCGCCACCACGCGCGTCACCCCGGCGGCGATCAGCAGCTCGGCGCAGGCCGGCCCGCGCGCCGAGACATGGGCGCAGGGTTCCAGCGTCACGTAAGCGGTGCCGCCGCGCGCCGCCGCTCCGGCCTGGCCGAGCGCCATCGCTTCAGCGTGGGGGCGCCCGCCGGGCTGGGTCCAGCCGCGCCCGACGACGCGGCCCTCGCGCACGATCACGCAGCCGACATTGGGGTTGGGCGCGGTTCGCCCGCGCGTCCGTTCACTCAGCGCGAGCGCCGCGCCCATGAACGCTGCGTCTAAATCCCCCATCGTTTCAGCGCGTCATCAACCTTCTTGAAGCTGGCCTGGCGCTTTTTCTTCAGCGCCTCGATCCGCGCCAGCTCGGCATGTTTCTTCGCCTGATCGATCTTCTGCTGGGCGCGGATTTCGTCATCGGTGCGGGTCGCGGGCCATTGCTCTACATAGATGATGTTGGGCGTGTAGGGCCGCTTGAATTCCGATGCGTCCTTGATCAGGGCCAGGATAATCCCGGCGGTCAGCGCCGCCGAGCAGGCGAAGAACCACAGCTCATGGCGCTTGCGCGCGGCGAAGAAGGCGCGAAGGTCGGCCAGGGCCGCGATCGGCGAGAAACGGGCGAAGAAACGCATCGCGCCAACATAGTCGCTGCCCACATATGGGGAAAGTACGGGGAAGCGAATTAGCTGTAACCGTCCGCCGAACGCGCTCGAAGGGCACGGGATGAAAAGACCCCTCACCACGCGGCTTGCAGCCGCCGACGCCCTTTCCCGGGCCACGATCGCCATGGCGGCCGAGGGCCGTCCCCTGATGCGCCGTATCCTGCCTGAAGGCGTGCCAATGCATTTGTGGGACCGTTATCCCGTGGGGGACATAATTTCCCCCGGCACCGGCGCGCGCGCTTTCTATCATGCCCACCCCAATGCCGATGCCGAACCGGGCGAGCATGGCCATTTCCACTTCTTCCTGCCGGTGGCCGCCATGCCAGCCGGGGCGATGCCGCTGCGCGGCCCGACCGAGCGCGTGCCCATGCCGGACGACATCGTCCACATCGCCGCGATGGCGATTTCGGTGACTGGCCTGCCGACCGCCCTGTTCACGCTCAATCGCTGGGCGACCGACGAGTGGCTCTATCCCGCGCCGGCGGTGCTCGAATCGCTCGACAAGTTCGATCTGCGCGACGCGCCGGTCGATCCGCTGGCTGGCGAATGGTTGACCGCCGCGGTGCATCTCTGCCGCCCCAAAATCGCGTCGATCCTGGAGAGGCGCGATGCCGTTCTGGCGACGGGCATCGGCGGGGAGGATCGCGATCACGAGCAGTTGAGCCGCACCGCAGTCGATCTGCAGCTGCTGCTCGCCGAGGCGGTGTAACCAGGGCGTTTGTTCCAGCGTAGTCGGGAAGGCGCCGGGGCAGGGATGGCTGAAGGCGCTCGCCAAGATCGCGGGCCGCGTGCCCGCCGGAATTCGGGGAACAGCCATGACCAAACCGATCAACCTTGTTGCCTTGCTCGGCGTGACCGGCGGGCTCGCCGCCGCCAGCCTGCCCAATACCGCTCGCGCCAATTGCTCGCCCTCGGGTGTAAGCGGCGGGGGCAGCTATGCTGCTTCTGGGGTGCCGAGCGTCGGCGGTGGTCCGTCGATCGACCCGCAGAAGCGCTATGAGCAGGGGCTCGCCGCCTATGGCGACGGCCGCTATCGCGAGGCAGGGCGCGCGTTCGAGGACGTGATCCCCTATAGCAGCCAACCGGGGCTGCTCTATTACTATGCGGGCGCCTCGCGGCTGCGCCTGGGCGACGCCAAGGGCGCGCGGCGGATGCTGGAGCGGGCGGAGAAGCTCGCCCCCGAATTCCTGATCGCGCAGCAGGATCTGGGCGTCGCCTATGCCAAGCTTGGTGACCGCCCCAAGGCCGAGGCGGTGCTGGCGAAGATGAAGGCGCAGGCCGATCAGTGCGCCGGCAAGTGCGAGGAGGCCGAACCGCTGCTCGCGGTGGTGACGACGATCAGCGAGGCGATGGCGGCGATGCCCGCCTGATCGCTGGGCAGGACCGAGCATCCACCCACCCCCGGCCCCTCCCTGAAAGGGAGGGGAGATTTATCCGGACACCCTGAAGCCCCTCCCTGAAAGGGAGGGGTGGGGGTGGGTCAGGCACTGGGCGGGGCTTATTCGTCCTTCAAATTGAACGTCACCCGCATCTGCTTCCATTCCTCATACGCCACGCCGTCGCGCGTCGCCGGCTGGAAGCGCCAGCTGGTAAGCGCGCGGCGGCGGGTGGCGGCGAGGAAATCGTCGCTCGTCGCGCTAACCGGCTCGAGCGCCTTCACCCGCCCATCGGTGCCGATCAGCACGCGGACGACCACGATCCCCTCGCGGCCGAGCCGGATTTCGCCCGCCGGGTAATCGGGCTGGAAGCTCGCCGCATAGCGCGGGTCGATCCGGGGCGGCACCAGCAGCGGGGGCTTGGGCGGGGTAATTTCCACAGTGCCGGCGCCGCCGGTGCCGGACCCTGCAACGGGCTCGATCGGCCCGATAGGGTCTGTGACTTGCCGCGTGTCGCTGACCTCGGTCGGCGTTTCGACCAGGGGCGGCACTTTCGTGATGTGCGTATCGCGCTGTGCTTGCGTTGCGGCTTGGCGCCGCTGCGGTTGTGACTGCGGCTTGGGCGGGGGCGGCGGGTCGGCGACGGGATAGAGTGTGATCGTCGTCGGCTTGGGCAGGGTCGCGACGATGTTCGGCGCGGCGAGCCAGATCGTGCTCAGCGCCAGCAATGTCGCGCCGGCGGCGAGGCCGAGCCCGTCGGGACGGATGGCGGGGCCGGATGTGTAGGCCATGCAACCTCTCCTTCTGCCGCCGTGCGTCGCGGCTAGACGATGTTACAACATATCCTAACTGGCGCAACGATATTTTTCGGTGCGAACCTCTGGCCTTCTTTTGTTATACGCCCGCTGCGCGCAGCTTCTGGCCATTCTCGTCGAAGCGCGCGGTCGGCGGCACGTCGATTGGCGGCGGCGCGGCTTGCGCGTTGAGGCCGAAGACGAAGGCGAGCACGGTCGCGACCGCCTGGTACAGATCGTCGCGAATCTCCTGCCCCTCGCGCGCGGTGTAATAAACGGCGCGGGCGAGCATCGGATATTCGAGGCAGGGCACGTCGTTTTCCGCCGCCAGCTCGCGGATCGCGAGCGCGGTGACGCCGCGGCCCTTGGCCACCACCACCGGCACCTGGTCCTTGCCGCGTTCATAGCGCAGCGCGACCGCGAAATGGGTGGGGTTGGTGAGCACCACCTGCGCGCCCGCCACCGCCTTGCGCATGTTGCGCTTGGCCATCGCGTGCATCCGCTGGCGTTGGGCGGCCTTGGCCTCCGGGTTGCCCTCGGTTTCCTTGTGCTCGTCCTTCACTTCCTGCTTGGTCATCCGCAGCTTGTTCATCAGCTGGAACATCTGCAGCGGCACATCGAGCAGCGCGATCGCGACCAGCCCGGCAGCCATGGCGAACAGCACCTGCACCAGCATCGTCCCGAGCGCGGCGACGCTCTGGCGGACATCGGTGGAGACGAGGCCCACCGATTGCTTGTCGATCGAGCGCAGCACGTACCAGCCGATCACACCGAGCAGCAGCACCTTGAGCAGCGACTTGCCGAGCTCGATCCAGCCTTGCGGCCCGAAGATGCGCTTCACGCCTTCCAGCGGGTTGAGCCGGTTGGGCTTGGGCGCGAGCAGGCTGGCGTTGAAGCTCAGCGAACCGAGCCCCGCCTGGCTCGCGATCGCGGCGACCATCGCGATCACGAACAGCGCGATCATCGCCGGCGCGATCTGCCAGCCGGCGGCGGCGAGCGGGCGCAGCGGCTGGAAATCGGCGACATCCGCAGCGCCAAAGCTCAACGAGGCGCGCATGAGGGCGCGGCAGGCATCGAACAGCTGCGGGCCGAACAGCGCGATCCAGGCGCAGCCGGCGAGAACGGTGAGCGCGGTCGCGAAATCGCGGCTGCGCAGGATATTGCCTTCCTTGGCGGCGTCTGAACGCCGCTTGGCTGTCGGGGCTTCTGTCTTGTCGCCTTCCTGCTCGGCCATCAGCCCAGCACCAGCTTGGCCGAGGCGGCAAGGCCCTCGCGGACGATGACGATCATATAGTCACCCATCGCCGGAAAGCTGACCGCGAGCGCGATGACGCCGACCGCGAGGCTCACCGGCAGGCCGACCGCGAACAGGTTGAGCGCGGGTGCGGCGCGCGACAGCATCCCGACGATCAGGTTGAGGCACAGCAGCAGAAAGCCGACCGGCAGCGCGAGCAGGAAGCCCGCCGCGAAGATATAGCCGCCGAACATGGCGATGTCGCGCAGCTGTTCGGGCGCGATCCAGGCGCGTCCCGGCGGCAGCGCATCATAGCTGCGCGCCAAGGTATCGACCAGGATCAGGTGGCCGTTCACCGACAGGAACAGCAGGGTGAGCAGCACCATCAGGAACTGGCCGAGCGCGGGCGAGGATCGGCCATTCTGCGGATCGATCGCGGAGGCGAAGCCGATCCCCATCGAGTTGCCGATCAATTCGCCCGCGACCAGCGGCGCCGCGAAGGCGATCTGCAGCACGAAGCCGATCGCCAGGCCCACCAGTGCCTCGGCGGCGACCATCAGGAAGGTGGCCACAGCGAAAATCTGCGGCGGGGGCGCGATCTTGTGGGTGCCGAGGATCAGCACGCCGATCGCCCCCGACAGGGTGATGCGCACCGGCAGCGGCACTGGCGCCGCGCCGAAGATCGGCGCCGCCGTGAACGCCGCCCCGATGCGCACCATTACGAAGATGAGCGCCCAGAGCTGCGGTTCGATCGACAGGCCGAAGCCGAGCATCGCTATTTCACCAGATCGGGAATGCGTTCGAAAATGCCGATGGTGAAATCGCTCAGCAGCCCGAAGATCAGGCTGCCGAAGATCACCAGCGACACGCCGACCACGGCGAGCTTGGGCACGAAGCTCAGCGTCTGCTCGTTGATCGAGGTGGCGGCCTGGATCATGCCGAGGATCAACCCCGCGACGAGCGCCGGGATCAGGATCGGCGCGGTGGCGAGCGCCAGCACCCACAGGGCCTGGTTCGCGACCGACAGAAAATAACTCGCGTCCATCGCATCACCTCATGAAGCTGGCGGCAAGGCTGCCCATCGTCAGCGCCCAGCCATCGACCAGCACGAACAGCAGCAGCTTGAAGGGGAGCGCGATGATCGTCGGCGAGACCATCATCATGCCAAGCGACATCAGCACCGTCGCGACGATCAGATCGAGCACCAGGAACGGCAGGAAGATCAGGAAGCCGATCTGGAAGGCGGTCTTCAGCTCGCTGGTGACGAAAGCGGGGAGCAGCACCGAATAGGGGACTTCCTCGGTCGTCTTGTACGGCCCCGATTTCGCCATGTCGGCGAACAGCTTGATGTCGGTCTTGCGCGTCTGGCGCATCATGAAGCTGTGGAGCGGCGCGCCGCCCTTCTGGATCATCTGCGTCGCGCCGATCTGGCCGTTGGCATAAGGGGTGATCGCCTCGCGGTTCATCCGATCGAGCGTCGGCGCCATCACGAAGAACGACAGGAACAGCGACAGGCCGATCAGCACCTGATTGGGCGGGGTCTGTTGCAGGCCGAGCGCCTGGCGCAGCAGCGAGAGGACGATGATGATCCGGGTGAAGCTCGTCATCATCAGGATGATGCCGGGCAGGATCGAGAGCAGTCCCATGATGATGAGGATCTGCAAGCTGAGCGAGAGCGGCGCGTTGCCGCCACCCAGATCGCCCAGCGCGCGGTCGATCGCGTCGCCCACGCCCGGCGGGGCCGGGGCGGGGGGCGGGTTCAGCGCCGGCGCGGTTTGGGCGAAGGCGGGGAAAGCGACGACCAGCAGCAGCGCGACCGCGAGCAGCGCGAACAGCCAGCGCCCGGCGCTGGGCGCGCGGCGCGGCGCGGTTTCGCGAAACAGGCTCGGCCCGGTGCCGATGCGGCGAACGTTCGGGCTCATTGCCGTCCCCGCTCGACGAGGGTGACGCCGGTGCGCGCGACCGATACGAGCAGGCTCTGCCCGTCGAACTCGATCACCGCGAGCTTCAGCCCCGGCCCCAGGATCATCGTTTCGCGCAGCTGGATGCGACGCGTACCCTGCTGCCCCGGCAGTCGGCTCTCGAGCCGGCGCCACAGGTAGAGTGAGCCGATCATCAGCCCGCACACCAGCGGCAGCAGCACCACCAGTTTCAGAATATAGTCCCACATCATCGCGGCATTCCCCCAAGTCCGCAGTTCGCAAAGCAACCTTCGTGCCGAGCGGTGCCCGGCGCCGTTCTTGTTTTTCTGTTGTCGTTGGTGGGATTGAGGAGCTTCCAGCGTCGCTCCCGGTCCCCCCTCACCCAACCCTCTCCCCTGAAGGGGAGAGGGCTATTCCGTGCCGCTCCCCAGCGTCCTCTCCCGCCTGTGGGAGAGCGTTGGGTGAGGGCTTTTTCTCACCGCCCGCGCTTGTCCGGGGCGATCAGCTCGGTCATGCGCACGCCGAAGCGTTCGCCCACTGTCACCACTTCGCCGCGGCCGATCAGCGTGCCGTTGACGAAGACGTCGAGCAGGTCATTGGCGGCGCGATCGAGCTCGATCACGCTCGACTCGCCCAGCGCCAGCAGTTCGCGCAAGGTGAGGCTGGTCGAGCCGATCTCGACCGACAGCTTCACATCGACATCCTGCAGCAGCCGGAAATTGGCGGCGACCGCACCGTCGACCGGAAATTGGCCGGTCATCTCGTTCATAAATCCCCCTCGTCCCTGCGTTCCAACTTGCTGAGCCGGATCGCGGCGCGGCCATTCGCCGTGCCCACCGTGCCCACACCGATCCGGTCATCGCCCACCATCACCGGCACATCGGGGCCGAAATTGATCGGGATGACATCGCCTTCCTTCAGCGCCATCAACTGCGCGAGCGGGATCACCGGCTCGGCGAGCACCGAGCGGACGGTGAAGTTCACGCCCATCGCCGCGCGCGTCAGCGACTGGCGCCACGCCGAATCGGGCGACGCCGTGCGGGCATGGACCTTGCCGGTCAGCTGCGGCGCGTGCGGCTTCAGCGCGATAACGGGGTAGAGCACGTCGAGATAGGTCGGCTTGCCGACGCCGCTCGCGATGCCGAAGCGGGTGACGACCACCGGCTCATCGACATCGAAGCCCGCGATCAGCATCGGCGTCGCCTCGCCGCGGCCGGGGTTGAAGTTGATCCGCGCGAGCGGCTCCCAGGCTTGCTGGAGCGGCTTGGCGAGCAGCGTGCCGATCCGCGCGATCATCGCGTCGGCGGCGGGCGAGAATTCGCCCGGCAGCGGGTTGGGCGCCTCGCCCCGGCCGCCGAAGAACAGGTCGAGCAGTTCGAGCACGAACTTGCCGTCGATGATCATCAGCGCCTGGCCGGGCGTGGGCGACATCTTGAGCGGCAGCCACGCGGTGAGCGCTTCGGGGCGTTCGGCGCGATAGGCGGCGAACCGCTCGACCACGAGCGGTTCGGCCCAGACGCGCAGCTCACGCCGCAGCATCGGCTCGAACACCGCGCGCATTTGCCGCGCGAACAGCGCCGAGAGATGCTGCAACGTGTGGAGATCGCCGAACGGGTTCAGCGCCTGGCCGCCGAGCAGGGCGGCATGCGCCGCCCCCGCGCGTCCCCGCCCGCGCCGCTCGGCCCCTTCGGCCATCTCTGAAGCCCCGTTAACCATGCATCGCTACTGAACGACAAAATTGGTAAAATAGACGTTACTAATCCCGCCAAAGCCTTCCTTTTGCTTCAGCACGGCGTTGATCGCCTTCACCAGGTGGTTCTGCACTTTCACCTTGCCCTCGGCCGAGAAAACATCCTCCTCGGTGGCGTCGCCAAGCGCGAGCAGGATCGCCGAACGCACCGCGATCTCATGCGTTTTCAGCCCTTCGAGCACGCGGTCGTCATAGGGAGTGGAAACCGCCAGCCCGACCTGGACGAAATGCACGCTGTCTTTCAGGTTCGCGGTGAATTCCTTGTCCATCTGATAGTAATTGCTGGCATATTTGTCACCGCCGGCACCCAGCGGGGCGCCGCCATGGCCGCCGCCGCCGCCGCCATGGCCCTCGCCACCGCCCGCGCCGGCGCGCTTTTCCTCGGTCTTGGGCACCAGGCGCGGCGCCTCGAAATGCTCGCCCTCGCCTTTGGGGCTGAACACCCCCATCGCGTAGAGGCCGCCGGCGACGCCGCCGCCGACCAGCAGTAGAATCACCACCACCAGCAGCAGGATCTTCACCATCATCCCGCCGCCGCCTTTTTTCTCCGCCTTTGCTTCTTCAGCCTTTGCCATCGCTCATTTCCCTTGGTCCGTCGTCGATCAGGCCAAGCGGCCATCGATCGCCTCGCGCCCTTCTAACCCCGTGTCGCTTGCGAGATGGTTAGCGTTCGGAGCGGAAGGTTGCGGGCGTGGCGCTTGGCGCTGGCCCTGATCGCCCGCCTGGCCGCCGCTCACCTGCGTCTGGCCGAGCTTAAGCCCGCGTTCGGCGGCGAGATCGGCGAGGCGGGGCTGTGCGTTTTCCAGCAGAGCCCGGGTCTGTGCCTGTTCGGCGGTGAAGCGCACATGGAGCGTATCGCCCTCACGCGCGACATGAACGTCGATCTTGCCCAGCGCCTGCGGTTCGAGGCGGATGCGGGTGTCCTGCGCGTTCGCGGCATCGCGCGCGGCCTCGATCCGATCGAGCAGCCGCTGTGGCCAATCCTCGCGCCGCACGTCGAGCGGGGTGCGCTGTTCGAGCGCGTGGCGCAGCGCGCTGGTCGCCGGGGTCGCCGCGGCGGCGGCGGATGGGTTGAGCGGGGCCGGCTCGTCCTCGTCGCGGCGTGGACGGCGCGCGGCGGCGAGTTGGGCGGCGAAGGCGCGCGCGGCAGGCTGGGCGACCCCGATCAGCGGCGCGGGCGCGGGTTCGACCCGGGGCGCGGGCGGTGCCGTCGTCGCCGGGGCGGCCGTGGCGTTGCGCGCGGGCGTCTTCGCCGGCGCTGCGCCCTCGGCGGGGAGCGGCAGCGGAGTGGTCGTCAGCGGTGTGACGGCGGCGGACGTGCTCTCTACCGCAATATCGGCAGGCGCAGCCGGGGTGATGGGCGCGGGAATCGATCGGTCTCCGCCCGGCGCGAGCGTCGCCAATGTTGAGGCCGCTGGTGCGGCCGTGGCCGGCGCGGCGGGCGCCGGTGCGGGGTTCGCGCTCACCGGGGCAGGGGCCTTGGGAGGCGCGCTGGACGCGACCGGGATCGCGGCGATCGCGGCTGGCGAGTCGGGCGCGGGAGTGCGCTTGGCCGCGACAGGCGCGCTTGGGTCGAGCGTCGGGCGCGCTTCGATCGGTGCGGTTTGGCTCGGCGATACAGGTTCGTCGGTCCGATCGGGCTGGGGGGCGTCGGGTGTGGCCGGGTGCGGCGCGGTGGGCGCGTCGGCCGTTGGCGCGTCGATCGACGCTGGGCTCGTCACCGGACCAGGCGCGGCGAGGGGGGCCGCGCTCGCATGGGTTGGCGGCGACGCCGACTCAAGGGGCCGCGGCGACGGTCCCGCGCCGGCGCGCACGGGGTGGGCTCGCGTCGCGGTTAGGGCCGGCGGGTCGACGCGCGAGGCCGGCGCGGGATCGATGCGCGGGGGCGCTTTCGGTCCAGGCTCCGGCACGGGCACCGGCACCGCCGTCGATGCCGCCACGGTGGGGACGGTAGCGTCGGAAGCGGGATCGTCCCCTTGCCGTTCGTCGGTCTCATCGCCTGCCGTCTTGGTCGGCAGGGCGTCGTCCCGCGCGACGGGCGCCGGCACGGTCGCCGTCGTCGCCGGCGCGGGCGTGATAACCTCGCGGGGGACCGCCGCCGCCGGGCGGCGCGCGCTCGCGATCACCTCTGTCGCCCGCTCTTGCCGGGCGGGTGGGGCGATCTGCGCGGTGGTTGGAGCGGCGGCCGGTGACAGGGCGCCGGACGATGCGTCAGGGGCGACGGGTCCGTCCGGGCGCGCGGTGAAGGGTTCGGCATCGGCTGCCTGGGCTGGCCGGCCCGGGGGTGCGCTCGCGATCACCGGCTCGCTGACGGGCGGCGTCACCGGCGCGCTGGCGGGCGTGAAACGCGGAGCCGCCTGGGCGGGATGGGACGGCGCGGTCGGGGGCACCGGCACGGCGGCGCGCGCTGCTTCGGACGCTTCCTCCGGCGGCGACGGCGGCGTGGTGGCGGGGGCCTCGATCACCGCCGGCGCGCTTGACCGCGACGCGCCATTTTCGGCGAGCAGCGACGTCGATGAGGTTGCCGCCGTCGGCGCCGCCAAGGTGGCGCGGCTCCGGGGGGGCGTGACAGGTTCAGCGAGCGATGCGCTCGGCGGCGAGATGACGGCCTCGACCGATGGCGCTGCGGCCGCCGGGCGTGCGGAGACGCTCTCGACGCCGGACGGCAACTGCGCCGCTGGGGCTGCCGGGACCGGGGCGGCGGGGGCAGCCACCGACGGCGCAGCGGCAGTCGTAGTGGTGGGTTGGCTGGGGGGTGTCGTCGGCCCGGGCGCTGCGTTCCGCGCGTTGGGGGCGACGGCAAGTGGGTCGGCCGGCGCTGTCGCCGTGGCGGGTGCATCGGCAAGTTGAGGCGCCGCGCGAGGACGTGGGTTGGGCGCGCCATCCGCCGCCGGCTCTTTCAAGTTGGTGGCGATCGCGCTGCGCGGAACCTCGCGCGCCGGGCGGGCGATGTCGGGCGCGCTGGCGTGATCGGCGGCTGGGGCGGCGGCGGTCGGCGTCGGGCTCTCGGCCGGCGTTTCTGCCTCGGCTTGGAAGTCGCGCCGGCCGACCACCGCTGCAGGCGCGGCGGTCGTGGCGGCAAGCGACGCCACCGTGGCGAGGGTCGCGGGCTCAAACTTCGTCTCATCCTCGGGCGACGGCTCGGCGGGTTGGCCCTGCGGTGCTTCGCCCTGCGGTTCGGCGCTGCGGGCGCGGGCGCGCGTTGGCCGGGGGGTATCCAACGCCTCGCGCGGACGGAGGGGCGGCGCGGGCGGCGGCGCGGGTGGCGGCGGCGTGGCTTCCGCCTCAGCCTCGCCCGGCGCGGCGACCAACGCGACGCTCGCCAGCAGCGCCGCCTTGGCGACAAGCGGCGAAGCGATCGGGGCGGGTTGTGGCGCCCAATCGGGT
This sequence comes from Proteobacteria bacterium SG_bin6, assembly GCA_002083435.1. Lineage (GTDB taxonomy): Bacteria > Pseudomonadota > Alphaproteobacteria > Sphingomonadales > Sphingomonadaceae > Sphingomonas. The sequence goes on from LWDJ01000050.1 coordinate 51,683, forward strand.
CGGGCGGCCGTACCGGCTTGCTCGGCCGCCGGGTCCGTTGCCGGGGTGATAACGGGGGCGGCAAGCGGGGTGGCAAGGATTTGCCGGCTTGCCGGCAAGCTTGCCGGTGAAGCTGCCGCGAGTGCCGCCGGCAGCCCGGTGGCGCCGGGATTGTCGGCCGCGCTCGCGTCGCCCAACAGCGCCGCGAAGGCCTGCGCATCGCCCCCGGGCGCGCCGCTCGACGCTCCGGCCGGCGAGGGCGGGGTGGCGGTGGTGCTGAGCAGGGCGTTGAGGTCGAACATTCGGCAATCCCCTGGGCGCAACTGCCCAGGGGGCGATCAGCAAATCCCGTGCCGTTTGCGGGGGGACTGCGGCAAATCTTCCAGCGCGCGCAATTCCTTGGCGACGGCAAGCGCGCTGCGCTTGTCGATCAGCTTTTCGACCGCGCTCTGGTCCTGCCGCGCCGCGCGGGTGCGCTCCGCGGCCGCCTCGGCGCGCTGCCGTGCCTGCTCGACGCGCGCCCGGGCAGCCTCGGCCGAGGCATGGAGCCGCTCGCGATAGACGGCGGCGGCCTTCAGGCTGAACGCGGCGGCGGTTTCGGCGGCGGGGGCGACATCGGCGGCGAGCGCCGCGATCCGCTCGCGCAGCGTCTGCTCGCTCGCGAGGCGCGCCTGGTGCTGCACCTCGTCGAGCCGGGCGAGGGTCACCTGCACCTCGCGCACGCGCAGGATGCGGTCGAGCCCGCGCTTAGCCATCGCCGAACACCGCGACCAGCTCGCTCACCGCGTCGTCCATCGCCACCACCTCGCCGGGCGGCTGGCGGACATAATCGAGGATCGCGCCGTGATGCGCGATCGCCGCGTCGATCTCGGGATCGGCGCCGGCGCGATAGGCGCCCATCAGGATCAGGTCGCGATTTTCCTCATAGGTCGCGAGATGCCCGCGCAGCCGGCGCGCGGCGTTGATGTGGGTCTTGCCGACGATATCGGTCATCACCCGGCTGACCGAGGGGCCGATGTCGATCGCGGGGTAAACCGCGCGTTCGGCGAGCGCCCGGCTCAGCACGATGTGCCCGTCCAGGATCGAGCGGGCGCTGTCGACCACGGGATCGTTGCCGTCATCGCCGTCCGCCAGCACGGTGTAGATCGCGGTGATCGCCCCGCCGGTCGTCACGTCGACGCCGGCGCGCTCGATCAGATTGGGGAGCATCGCGATCGCGGACGGCGGATAGCCGCGCGCCGATGCCGGCTCGCCCAGCGCCAGCCCGATCTCGCGCCCGGCGTGCGCCACGCGGGTGAGCGAGTCCATGATCAGCAGCACATTCTTGCCCTCGGCGCGGAACGCCTCGGCGATCGCGGTCGCGCGCAGGGCGCCGCGGATGCGCAGCACCGGCGAATGGTTGGCGGGCACCGCCACCACCACCGCGCGCTGGCGCGCTTCACCGGCGACCTTGGTTTCGAGGAAATCGGAGACTTCGCGGCTGCGCTCGCCGATCAGGCCGATCACGATCACGTCGGCCTGGGCGGCGCGGACGATCATCCCCAGCAGCACCGATTTGCCGACCCCCGACCCCGCCATGATGCCGATGCGCTGGCCGCGCCCCACCGTCAGCAGCCCGTTGATCGCGCGCACGCCGACATCCATCGGCTCGAGCACACGGCCGCGATCGAGCGGCGATTGCAGCTTGCCGGCGAGCGGCCAATGCCCCGCGCCCCGGATCGGTCCCAGCCCGTCGATCGGGCGCCCGGCGCCGTCCACGACGCGGCCGAGCAGCGCCGCGCCGACTTCCGCCTCGCCCGGCGGGCCGATCGGGCGCACCGGCGCTTGCGGCAGCAGCGGGGCAGCGCCGCCGCCCAGATTCATCAGCAGGGTCCTGGCGCCGCGAAAGCCGATCACTTCGGCCTCGATCGCGCCGGTACGGCTTTCGATCGCGCAGACCGTGCCCACAGGCAGCGCGAGCCCGGTCGCCTCCATCAGCAACCCGTCGAACGAAGCTAGCCGGCCGGCAACGACCGGCTTGGGCGCGAAGCCGCATCCCGCTATCGCTTCAAGATAATCGGTGGCGAAGGCGGTGCTCATTGCGGCAGCGCGACGCGCTCGATCGCGGTTTCGAGCTGGCCGAGCCAATGGCTGGGGCCGTCCTCGATCAGGGTCGCGGCCGCTTCCAGCACATAATGGCCGCGCGCCACGCTCGCGTCGGCGACCGGGTGGAGCGTCGCGGGGAGATGGGATTTCACCAGCGGCACGTCCTCGGGGTGCAGGCGCAGCACCGCGCTTTCGGCGGCGTCGGCTATCAGCGCGGTCGCGGCCTCGGCGCGGCGGGCGAGCTGTTCGGGGGCGATGCTCACCTCGCCCAGCATCTGGCGGACCAGCGTTAGCACGGTCGCGCGCAACTGCTCGGCAAGCGCGTCACGGTCGATCCGTCCGCCGTTTCCGAGCTGCGCGGCGAGGCCGTGGAGCAGCGCCAGGTCGCGCTCGCGCTCGGCCTCGGCGAGCGCGCGTGCGTGCGCCACGCCTTCCTCGAAAGCGGCGGCGCGGGCGCGTTCGATCGGATCGACAAAGGCATGCGGATCGGCGGAGCGACCGTCCCAGCTGGCGGCTTCCTCCGCCTGCTCGGGCTCGGGCGCCGCCGGGGCGGGCGAGAAATGCTTGGGGCCGACCGGGCGCGGCGAAAAGCTCTTGGGGCCGGCGGCCTTGGTGGCCGGCGGCGCGCTGCCCGCGAGCTGCGCGCGCGCGGCGAGATCGGCGGGGGCGAAGCCGTCGTTCCGCCCGATCGTGGCGGGATTGATCTGGTGGCGGCTGGCGAAGCCGGCGACGAAATCGTCAGACATAATCGTCGTCGCCGCCGCCCATCATGATCGTGCCGTCCTTGGCGAGCGTCCGCGCGACCTGGATCATCGCCTTCTGCGCCTCCAGCACTTCCGACAAACGCATCGGCCCGCGCGATTCGAGCTCGTCGCGGATCTGGTCCGCCGCGCGGCTCGACATGCAGCCCAGGAAGCGGTTGCGCGTCGGCTCGTCCACGCCCTTGAGCGCGCGGACGAGGATGTCGCCATCGACGTTGCGGATGAGCGTGCCGAGATTCTTGTCGTCGAGATCGAGCAGGTTCTCGAACACGAACATCGCTTCCTCGATCGCGCGCGCCACGTCGCGGTCGATCTTGGCGAGCTTGGGCATCACCCGCTGCTCGGTCGCCTTGCGCGCCGATTGCAGAATCTTGGCCGCCTCGCGCGTGCCGCCGAGCATCAGCCCCGCGCCACCGCCGCCGCCGGTGCTGATCCGCTTGGCGAGCATCGCGCGCAGCGCGTCCATCGCCTCGGCGGTGATCGGTCCCAGCTTGGCGATGCGGTGGAGCACATCGGGCTGCACCGTGTCGGGCAGCAGTTCGAGCACCTTGGCGCCCACCGCCGGATCGAGATTGGCGATCAGCACCGCGGCGATCTGGGGATGCTCCTTCTCGATCATCTGGGCGATGTCGCCCGCGTCGAGCCAGGCGAGCAGATCGAGCGCGCCCGCGTCCTGCGCGGGGATGATCTGGGTGAGCACGCTTTCGGCCTTCACCGGACCGAGCGCCTTGTTCATCATCGATTCGATCTTGGGGCGCGGATCGAAGCCGATCGTGGTGCGCTCGCGCGCCTTGTCGACGAAATCGTCGAGCACGGTTTCGACCTCGGCCTCGCTCACGTCCGCCACCGCGAACATCGCCTTGCCCAGCTCGCGCACCTCATCGGGCTCGAGCTTCTGCAGGATCGCGGCGGCTTCTTCCTCGCCCACCAGCATCATCAGCACCGCGGCGCGTTCGACACCGCTATAGTGGCGCGCGTCGATCCCCTCGATCGCGCCCTCGCCGGTCTGGATCATCGGCTCAGCCATTGCTCGCATCCGCCCGGATCATGTCGCGCACCGCGAGCGCGGCGCGGGTGGGATTGTCGCGGGTGAAGCCGCGCACCATGCTCACCCGCTCGTCATAGCTGCGCGCGTCCTGGAGCATTTCGATCGACACCGGCACGCGCTGGCCGCGCTCGTTCACCAGCTCGGGCGGGGCGGTGGGGTCGAGCGAGTCGGGGGCGGCCGCCACGGTGGCGCCTTCCGGCGTTGTGGCGGCGGCGGCGGGGAGAGCGCGCGGCGCGTCGCTCTTCTTGGTCAGGCTGCGTACGATCGGGCGGACGCCGACCAGCAGCACCAACAGCGCGATGATGAGCGCGGTGCCGTTGCGCGCGGCGAGCGGCACCCAGCTCGCCTCGTACCAGGGGTGCTTCTCGTCGAGGGTGGTGGCGCCGGCGAATTTGCGGGCGATCACGGTCACCTGGTCGTTCCGCGTCTGATCGGCGCCGACGGCCGCCCGCACCAGCTGGGTGATCTGCTGGATCTCGACCGGGCTGCGCGGACGGCCGGTTTCGGGATCGCGCAGCAGCACCGCTACCGACAGCCGCTTGATACGGCCGGGCGAGGCGCGGGTGACCGAGATTTCCTTGTTGAGGTCATAGGCGCGGGCGAAGGTTTCGGCCTGCTTGGGCGCCTGGCCGGGGATCACGCCCGCGGGCGCGGTGCCGGGGGGCGTCGTGCCCGGCGCGGCGCCCGGCTGGCCGGCGGCGGGCGTGCCGGGCTGTTGCGGATTGGGCGCGGTGACCGTGCTCGCGGGCGGCGGCGTGTTGGCGAGCGCGCCGGGGATGCCGCCGGGCTGCGCCTCGGCCTTATCGGCGGACCAATTGCCCTGTTCGGCGCGCAGCGCGCCCTGCTTGTCATAGCTTTCGCGGGTCGCCTGGGTCTCGTCCAGGTCGACCTCGGCCTGCACTTCGGCGGAGAAATTGCCGGCGCCGACCAAGGGCGTCAGCAACTGCGCCAGTTGCTGGCGATATTTGTCCTCGATGCGGCGCTGGAACTCGATCCGCGCCTGCGCGGCGGCCGAGCCACCTTCCTCGCCCGGCGCGCGGCTGAGCAAAGTGCCCATCTGGTCGACGATCGTGACACCTTCGGGCTTCATCCCCGGCACCGACGAGGCGACGAGGTTGACGATCGACGACACCTGCGCTTCGCCCAGCGCGCGACCGGGCTGGAGCTTCAGCACCACCGAGGCGGAGGGGCTGGCCTGATCGCGCACGAACACGCTCGCCTCGGGCATCGCCAGATGGACGCGGGCTTCGGCGACCGAATCGAGTTCCTCGATCGAGCGGGCGAGCTCGGTCTCGCGCGCCTGGCGCAGCCGCTCGCCTTCCACCGCGCGGCTCACGCCCATCGGCAGCTGGTCGAGGATCGCGTAGCCGCCGGGCGCCGCTTTGGGCAGGCCCTGGCTCGCGAGCAGCATCCGCGCGCGCGAATAATCGTCCTCGTTCACCGTCACCGCGCCGGTGCCTTCGTCGATGCGGCTGGTGATGTTCGCGGCCTGCAAGGCGCTCGTCACCGCCGCCTTGTCGGCATCGGGCAGCTGCTGGAACAGCGTCTTCTGCGGCGGCGTCGCGAGCGTCATCCAGGCGAGCGCGGCGGCGCCGATCAGCCCGGCGACGATCAAGAGCGGCAGGCTGCGCTTGATCGCGGGCTGGGCGAGCAGCGCGCGCAACTGACCGAGCGGACCGGCGAAGCGGCCGGCGATCGCGGGGGCGGCGAGGGGCGCACTGGGCGCCGCGGGGGCGAGTTCGGTGCTCATCTATCTTAGACCGGCATGCTCATGATGTCCTTGTAGGCGGACAGCAATTTGTTGCGGACCTGCAGCGTCGCCTCGAAGCCGACCGCGGCTTCCTGGCGGGCCAGCATCACTTTGGCGATGTCGATGGTTTCGCCGCGTTCATAGGCGCTGCTCGCGGCACCCGCGCGCGCCTGGCCTTCGTTCACCTGTTGCAACGCGTCTTGCAGCGCGGCGGTGAAGTTCTTGGCGGGGCCAGCCGGTGCCTGGGTCGCGGGCGCGCCGCCCGAGACGGCCTGGTTGGCGCGCGCCAGCGCCTGGTTGCGCTCCAGGATCTGCGCCCGCAGCGCGAGCACGCGGTCGATCCCGCCGCCACCGCCGACACCGGAGACGCTCATGCCGACACCGCCTTGTTCATCGTGATGTCCTCACCCTGGGCGCGCGCCTTGGCGAGCCGGTAGCGCAGCGTGCGTTCGGAAATGCCGAGCCGTCGCGCGGTCTCGAGCCGGTTGCCGCCGCACGCCGCCAGCGTTTCGCGGATCGCCTGGAATTCGCTCATCTGAACGATGTTGCTCAGCCGCTCCGGGCCATTGTTGTTGGCGACCGCCATCGGCGCGGGCGCGGGCGCGGGCGCGGCGGTCGGGCGATCGAACAGGATATGCTCGGCACCGATCGTGTCGCCGGCGGCGAACAGCAGCGCGCGCTGGATCACGTTTTCCAGCTCGCGGACATTGCCCGGCCAGTCATGCGCCATCAGCGTCGCGATCGCCTCGGCGTTGGGCCAGGGGATCATCGCGCGGTTGCCGGCGTGGCGCAGGATCAGCGTCGCGGCGAGCGCGGGAATGTCCTGCGGGCGCTCGGCGAGCGGCTTGGTGGTGAGCGGGAATACGCTCAGCCGATAGTAAAGGTCGGCGCGGAAGCGGCCGGCGGCGACTTCGGCCTGAAGATCGCGGTTGGCGCAGGCGATCACCCGCACATCGACCGGCACCGGAGTCGAGGCGCCGAGCGGGATCACCTCGCGCTCCTGCAGCGCGCGCAGCAGCTTGGCCTGGAGGTTCAGGGGCATCTCGGCGATCTCGTCGAGCAGCAGCGTGCCGCCATCGGCCGCGCGGAAGAAGCCTTCGCCGCCCGAAGACGCGCCGGTGAAGGCGCCCTTCTGGTGGCCGAACAGCAGCGCCTCGAGCATCGCCTCGGGGAGCGCGGCGCAGTTGATCGCGACGAACGGCTTGGCGGCACGAGCGCTGTTCATATGGATGGTGCGCGCCAGCACTTCCTTGCCGGTGCCGGTGGGGCCGTTGATCAGCACGGTGATCTCGGCCTGCGCCACCCGCTCGGCGAGCGCGTAGAGCGCCAGGCTCTCGGGATCGGCGGCGGTCGGCATTTCGGGGCCGGCGATCAGCGCGCGGGCGAAGGCGTCGCCGATCAGCGCGTCCTCGGCATCATAGGCGATGCGCGCCGGGTTGCCGTCGTTGAACGGCACCAGTTGCCGGCCCTGTTGCCCCAGGATCACGGTGCGCGCCGGGGCCGGGGGCACTTCGCCCTCCGCCACCAGGAACAGATCGCGCGGGGCGGGCTTGGTCGCCTCGAACGAGCCGAGCGCCAGTCCTTGCGCGCGCAGTGCCGATATCAGCGCATATTTCTGTCGCAGCACCGCCGCGGACGGAAAGATCGAACGCATTATTTCCCCCCTCAGGTGCCACCCTTGTTGCGGCCCCGTGGTAAATCGCTGGTTAATTCCGCCGGCAAAACGGCAAGATTTTTCCGCTGTTGCCGGTTGGACCCACCCCCACTCGTATCTGGTCCATGCAAGCTCCATGCCCGATGCTTTTCACCAGGGCGTGAGCGAATCTGCTTAATGTCGCGGCGAAGCGGTCGTTCCTGGCTTTGACGGCGCGGCTCTTCCGGTGGGGGGCGGCGGAGACGTCAGGGAAGAAGGAGTACGGGAAATGGCTGTTATCGGGACCAATATCAGCTCGCTGCGCGCTTCGAACGCGGCGACCAAGTCGGACATGATGCTGAAGACCAGCATGGAGCGCCTGTCGACCGGCAAGCGCATCAACTCGGCCAAGGACGACGCCGCCGGCCTCGCCATCGCCGCGTCGATGACCGCGCAGATCAAGGGCATGAACCAGGGCGTGCGCAACGCCAATGACGGCATCTCGATGGCGCAGACCGCGGAAGGCGCGCTCGACGAAGTCGGCAACATGCTGCAGCGCATGCGCGAACTGGCGGTGCAGGCGTCGAACGGCACTTATCAGCAGAGCGACCTCGACAACATCAAGACCGAGCAGGACGCGCTGGCCAAGCAGATCAGCAGCGTGATCTCGAACACCACCTTCAACGGCATCAAGCTGTTCGACGGCACCGGCGGTTCGGGCGGCGACATCACCATCCAGGCGGGCGCGACCTCGTCCGACTCGATCACGCTCGCGCTGGGCGGCGATCTGTCGGCCAACGGTTCGGGCGGCGTCGGTGCGGTTGCCGGTTCGGGTGGTGTCACCGCGAACGCGTCGCTGCAGGACTATGACGACGCGATCGCGACCGTCGCGACCCGTCGCGCCGATCTCGGTGCCGCGCAGAACCAGCTGCAGAGCCAGGTCAACCAGCTGACCAACAACTCGACCAACCTGTCGGACGCGCGCAGCCGCATCGAGGACGTGGACTTCTCGAGCGAAACCACGGCGCTCGCCAAGGCCCAGATCCTGAGCCAGGCGTCGACCGCGATGCTGGCGCAGGCCAACCAGTCGCAGCAGGGCGTGCTCCAGCTGCTCCGCTAAAGGCTTCGTCCCGGCGCACTCCCCCCATCGGCGTCGGGACGATCCCGCGAGACCCCGGTCGAGCACCACGCTCGGCCGGGGTTTTGTTTTTTCTTGAGCGCTCGCCGGCGCGTCATCACCTCGCCAAGCAACGCGGTTTCTTCAGCTCCCCCGGCGCAGGCCGGGGTCCAGCGGCACGCCGCTAGAGCGATTTCAGGGCAGGTAGAGTTGCCTGCCGGCTCGGAGATCGCGGATAAACAAAAGTCTCGACCGGCGATCTGACTTTATCGGATCGAAAACCGCTTTAGATGGCGCGCGCGGCCGTCGCTGCGGGGGATACTGGACCCCGGCCTGCGCCGGGGAAGAAGTTATCGTTGCACAAGTGCGCGCCCGTCAGTCGGGCCTGGTCCGTCAAGGCTGCGGATATGGCACACGATGCGCTCGATCGAGGAGCTTGGAGTGCGCCCGCGCGCATCAGCCGCGAACAGCGGCCGCCCGCGATCAGCGGATATAGTCGAACAGGTTGAGCGAGGTCAGCTTGGCGACGCTCGCCTGGGTCGCCTGCAAGATGGTCATCGTCTTTTGCAGCTCGATGATCGTGCCCTGCACGTCGGTGCCTTGCAGCGTATCGAGATCGGCCTGGCGGCTGACAGCGACATCGTCGAGCCGGCCCTTTTCCAGCTCGATCCGCGCGGCGCGCGCGCCCATCGAGCCGCGCACCGCGCTTAGCTGGTCGCCCGCGCTTTTCAGCACGTCGAGCGTCTTGGCCGCTGTCTGAGGCACGTTGGTGCCGTTTTCCAGCGCGTCGGCATAAGCGCGGATCGCGCCGAAGATGTCGGTGGTGCCGCCATTGCCGTCGGGCAGGCCGCCAAAAATCTTCTCGGCGCTCTCGCTCACCCGCAATTCGACGCCTTCGCCGATCGGGATCGGCGCCGGATCGCCGGTGCCGGCGAAAGTCACATTGCCGCTGGCGTCACGTACCAAGGCGGTGTCGCCGCTCGCCGCGCCGAACAGGGGCTGGCCGCGACCATCGCGCGCGTTGGCGCTGGTGAACAGATCGTCGATCACGCCGCGCAGCTGGTTGGCGACGACCTTGCGGTCGCTGTCCGACAGCGTGCCTGAATTGCCCTGTAGCGTCAGTTCGAGCGCGCGTTGGAACACCGTGCTGATATTGCCGAGCGTGGTATCGGCCTGATCGAGGATGCCGCCGGCCAGATCGACATTGGCGCTCCACGCCTTGTCGTCGGCGACCGCCTGGTTCACCCGCTGCACGCGGCGATAGGCGCTGGGATCGTCCGACGGCGCCTGGAGCCGCTTGCCGGTCGCGAGTTGGGTCTGCAGCGATTGCGCGCGCCCGTTCAGATCGCCGAGCTGGCCGTTGATCCGCTGGTAGAAAAGATTGGTGCTGACCAGCATGTTACACCGACAGCAGCGATTGCAGCGTTTCGCGCGCGACCTGGATCACCCGTGCCGACGCCTGATAGGCCTGCTGGAAGCGCAGCAGCTCGACGCCTTCGGTATCGAGGTTGACGCCCGACACCGCGTCGCGCGCGTTCACCGCGCCGTCATGGATCGCGCCTTGGGCGTCTGCGACCTGCTGGCGGCCCGAAAGCGTCGCCGCGTTGTCCGACACCAGGCTGGTCGAATCGGCCTCGAACCCGCCGCTCGCGCGCAGGGTTTGCAGCGCGGCGATGTTGCTGTTGTCACGCGCGCCCTTGCCGGGGCCGGCGGCGGCGACGCCGCGCCAGCTGGTGAGCGCGAGCGAGAAGACCGCGGGATCGCTGGTCTGCGCGAACATCGGCTGGCCGGGATTGCCGTCCAGATCCTCGCCCTGCGCCTGAACCTGGTTGACCCCGGCGACGAAGCCGCTGGCGATGTCGCCGAGCTTGGTGCGCGCGTCGGCGATGCGCTGCGCGCCCTCGACGATGCCGGCGAGCGCGCCGCCGCTGGGCGTGACCGCGCTCGGCTGGCCGGCGAGCAGCATCGCGAACGACACGGTGCCGGAGGCGTTGCGCACATAGCTCGCGGTGCCGGCGGTGACGCCCGACACGAGCTTCGCGCCGTTGACCCCGCCCAGCGCCACATCGACGCGGCCGCCATCGTTGTAGGTCACCGCGATGTCGCTGATCGCGCTCAATTCCTCGAGCGCCTTGTCGCGCTGGTCGAGCAGCTGCGCCTGAGAGGTGGTGCCCGGTTGCGCGCGGCCCAGGCCTTCGTTGACCTTGGCGAGCGTGACGCCGATGCGGTTGACCTGATCGATCGCGCTCTGCGCGGTCGCGTCAAGATCGACGCTCACCTGATCGAGCGAGCGCGCGGTCGTCTGGAACGCGGTCGCGATGCTGGTGCCGGCTTCCAGATAGCTGGTGCGCGCGGGCGACGAGGTCGGGTCGGCGGCGACGCCCTTGGCGGCGTTGAAGAATTCGCTGATGCGCGAGCCGAGCTGGTTGCCGGTCAGCGCGTCCTGGATGCGCGAGAGCCAGGTAATGCCGGCCTGGGTCTTGGCGAGATCGGCGCCTGTCGAGCGCACCGCGCTGTTGCGCAGATCCTCCGACAGACGCTGCACGCCAATCACGGCGACGCCGTTGCCCACGGTCGAGCGTTCCTGCGCCAGCGCGCCGTTGGTGGAGGCGTTTTCAGACAGCTCGACCCGCCGCCGCGCATAGCCCGGCGTCGATGCGTTGGCGATGTTATCGGACACGGTGGTGAGCGCCGATTGATAGGCGCGCAATCCACTCGCTCCGATGGCCAGCAGGTCGCTCATGGCACCGCTTTGTCCCCGGTATCGTTAAGATCGGGTTGCGCTTTCGCCAAAAAATCGACCACCGCCTTGCCGATACCCAGCGGCTTGGCGGAAGTTATTGATGCCGCCAGCTTTTCATCCTGCATGTCGCGGAAAGTGTCGAGCGCCTTGCTGCCGAAAATATCCTCGGCGAGGTGGGTCTGGCGCATCGACTTGACCATCATCTGAACGAAAACCTGCTCGAACTGGCGGCCCGCGCCCTCCAGGTTCGCGCGGTTCGACAGACGGCGCGAATCGGGGCCGATGGCGGCGTCGATCGCGGCGCCGGCGCGGGGGGCGACCGGGCTCGTCACAGGATCACCAGTTCGGCCTTGAGCGCGCCGGCTTCCTTCAGCGCCTCCAGGATCGCGACAAGGTCGGCCGGCGAGGCGCCGATCGCGTTCATCGCCTTCACCACATCGGCGAGCTTCGGCCCGGGTGCCAGCAGGAACACCGGCTTCACTTCCTCGCCGACCGACACGCCCGAGCGCTGCTCGACCGCGGTCTGGCCCTGGCTGAACGGCGCTGGCTGGCTGATCCGCTGCGATTCGTCGACGCGGACGGTCAGCTTGCCCTGCGTCACCGCCGCCGGCCCCAGCCGCACCGCCGAATTGATGACGACGGTGCCGGTGCGCGCGTTCACGATCACCCGCGCGGCGGGCTCCGCCGGCGTTACGACCAGATTCTCGATCGCACTCATCAGCTGCGCGCGGACATCGGCGCCGCCCGGCGCGCTGATCGCGATGGACACCGCGTCCACCGCCTGCGCGCGCCCCGGCCCGAGCCGGGCGTTGATCGCCGCCGCGACCGATTGCGCCGTGGTGAAATCGGCGCGCATCAGGTTGAAGGTCATCACCGGGCTGGTATCGAAGCCCGTATCGACCGCGCGTTCGACGCTCGCCCCTTCCGGGATGCGGCCCGAGGAGGGTATGTTGACGACGATCTTCGAGCCGTCCGCCCCGTCGGCACCCAAGCCGCCGACCGCGAGATTGCCCTGCGCCATCGCGTAGATCTGGCCATCGGCGCCTTGCAGCGGGGTGAGGATCAGCGCGCCGCCGCGCAGCGATTTGGCGCGGCCGAGCGCGGCGACGGTCACGTCGATCCGCTGGCCGGGCTTGGCGAAGGCCGGCAGTTCGGCGGTGACGAGCACGGCGGCCGCGTTCTTCAGCGCCGGGTTGATCCCCGCCGGCAGCTGCAAGCCAAAGCGCGAGGCGACCGCCTTCATCGACTGGACGGTATATTCCAGATTGTCGTCGCCCGTGCCCGGCAGGCCGACGACGATGCCATAGCCGGTCAGCTGGTTGCTCCGGATGCCCTGGAAGTTGCCAAGATCCTTCACCCGCTCGGCCCAGGCGGGGCCGGCGGTAGCGGTCAGGCTCATCAGGCCGAGCAGCAAGGCGATCAGCAGGCGGATCATGGTTCGGTCCCCATCAGAACGGGCTGAGCACGGAGAAGAAGCGGCTGAACCAGCCCTGGCGCGCCGCGCGGGCGACGTCGCCCTTGCCGGTATATTCGATCTGCGCGTCCGCGACGCGGGTGGAGGGGACGCGATTGTCCATGTCGACATCGGCCATACGGACGAGGCCGCGGATCTGCATGAACTCGTCGCCGCGGTTGAGCACGACGCGCTTGGTTCCCTGCACCAGCATCGTGCCATTGGGATAAACGGCGGCGACGGTGACGCTCATCTCGCCCGACAGCGAGTTGGACTGGTCGGCGGTGCCCTCACCCTTGAAACCGCGATTGCCGCCGACTTTCGCGGCTCCGGGATCGAAGGCGAGCGGACCGGAGCTCGGCGGCGTGATCGCGACATTGCCGTTGCTGTCCAGCTTCGAGCTGGACGACTTGGTCGCCATGGTGCGCTCGACCAGCACGATCGTCAGCGGATCGCCGACGCGCTTGGCGCGCCAGCCCTCGTAAAGCGGGGCATAGCCGTTCACCGCCTGGAAGATCGCGCCGTTCGCCTGGGCCGGCGGCGGGGCATACACCGGCGGCGGGGGCGGCGGCAGCGGCTGCGCGCTCGGCATCGTCGTGGTGAAATCGGGTTTGGGCTTCTTCTTGCCGAACAGGCTGGCATCGGCCGGCGTCGGCAGCGCGACCGCGGCCGCGAGCGCCGCCAGCCCGAGCAGCGCGGCGATCCGCTCGGCGAGCGTCCACGACGGGGTCGCGGCGGGCGCGCTGGCCAGGAACGGCGGCACGAACGCCTCCTCGGCGCCGGCGAAGGCGATCGGGTCGCGGCTGTCGGCCGGATGGCGGCAGGCGGCGCGGCCGGGCTTAGATGTTCTGGTTGACATATTTCAGCATCTCGTCGGTCGCGGCGATCATCTTGGAATTGACTTCATAGGCGCGCTGGGTCTCGATCATGTCGACCAGTTCCTCGACGACATTGACGTTCGATCCCTCGAGCATCCCCTGGCGGACATTGCCGCGCCCCTGGTCGCCCGGCACGCCGAGCACCGCCGCGCCCGAGGCGGCGCTTTCGAGCAGATAGTTGTCGCCGCGCGCCTGCAGGCCGGCGGGGTTGGGGAAGGTCGCGACCTGCAACTGGCCCAGCTGCTGCAGCTCGGCCTGGTTGGGGATCGCGGCCGAGACGGTGCCGTCGGTGCCGATCGTGATCGAGGTCGCGTTCTCGGGGATCGTGATCCCGGGCTGCACCTGATAGCCGTCCGCCGTCACCAGCAGCCCTTGCGCGGAGCGGCTGAAATTGCCGGCGCGAGTATAGCCCAATTGCCCGCCGGGCAGCTGCACTTGGAAGAAGCCCTGCCCATCGAGCGCCAGATCGAGCGAATTGCCGGTCTGCGCGAGCGAGCCCTGGGTGTCGATCCGCGCGGTGCCCTGGATGCGCACGCCGGTGCCGAGATTGAGCCCGGTCGCATATTGCGTCTGCTGGGTGCTCGCGGCCCCCGGCGCGGTCACCGTCTGGTAGGCGAGCGTCGCGAAGGCGGCGCGGTCGCGCTTGTAGGCGGTGGTGTTGACGTTCGCCAGGTTGTTCGAAATCACCCGCATGCGCATGTCCTGCGCGTCGAGTCCGGTACGGGCGATGTGAAGCGCGGCGCTGCTCATCGGGTGGCTCCTTTAGCTGGGCATGCGCATCAGGGATGCGCTGCTTTCGTCGAGTTGCTTGGCTTCCTTCATCAGGTTGGCCTGGACTTCGTAGCTGCGCTGGTTCTGGATCATGTCCACCAGCGCCTCGGTGAGGTTGACGTTGGACCCTTCGAGCGCGCCCGATTGCACGCTCGCGGTCAAATCCTGGGGCAGGGCGCCGCCGCCTTTCACGTACAGCAGGTTGTCGAGACCCTTGATCGTCTTGCTGCCCTGGGTGTTCACCAGCTTGATCGTCTCGATAGCTTGCGGCGGCGTGCCGGGCGGCGACCCTTGCGGTACGAACTGCACCTGCCCGTCGGTGCCGATCGTCACGCTATCGGCCGGGGGCACGGTGATCGGCGCTCCCCCAGCGCCGATCACCGGGAAACCGTCGCCGGTTTCCAGCACCCCCGTCGTGGCGACGCGAAGGTCGCCGCGGCGGGTATAGGCTTCCTGGCCGTCGCTCGCCTGCACCGCGATCCAGGCATCCCCCTGGACCGCGATGTCGAGCGACCGGCCGGTCTGCACCACCGTGCCCGAGCGCCGATCGATATCGGTGATCTCCTCGGACGCCGGCTGGCGCGATTGCAGGCCGGGGCCTTTGACGTTGAGCTGATCGAACACCACCCGATCGGCGCGAAAGCCGATGGTCGAGGCATTGGCCATGTTGTTCGCGATCGCGGCCTGCGCCGAAAGATGCGCCTTGAGGCCCGATGCCGCGGTGTAAACCAGCTTATCCATTCAAACGCCCCCGATTTCCCTTGCGATCAGCGGATGTTGAAGATCGTCTGGCTGATCGAATTGTCGGTCTCGAGCGCCTTGGCATTCGCCTGGAAGTTGCGCTGCGCGGCGATCAGGCCGACCAGCTCTTCCGTGATGTCGACGTTCGAGCGTTCGATCGTGCCCGACAGCAAGTTGCCGAAGCCGTTCGAGCCCGCCTCGCCCGTGATCGCCGCGCCCGACAGGCCGGTCGACGCCCAGGTCGAGTTGCCGAGCTGGCGCAGGCCGGTGGGGTTCGAGAAGTTCGCGAGCAGCACCTTGCCCAGCACCTGCGACGTGCCGTTCGAGAAGCTGACCGAGATCAGGCCCTCGGAGTCGACCGTCACGCCCTGCAGCTGGCCCACGGCCTCGCCGTCCTGGCTGCGCTGCGGAATGTCGAACGGCGACGAGCTCTGCTTGGTGATGCTGCCGAAATCGATCGAGATCTGCTGCTGGTTCGGGCTGCCCGAAGGCGTGAACGCGGGCAGGGTGGTCGGCGTCGTCGGCGCGGTAAGCGCGCCGGTCGCATCGAAAGTCAGCTGGAAGCCGGTGCCCACCTGCTGGTTGCCGACATAGGAGAAGACGCTCCACTGGCTGTTGCCGGTAGTGCCGCCCACCGTATCGCGGCGGAAATAGTTGGTCAGCGTCTGGGCGTTGCCTTCGGCGTCATAGATCGTCGTTTGGGTCGAATAGTTGAAGCTGTTCGGGTTGAAGCGGTCGAAGGTCGTCACCGACGGCACCGCCGCGCCCGAGGGCAGGTTGGCGGTAAGCTGCACATTCGCAGTCGGCACCGGGGTGCCGCTGGTCGCGGGCAGGCGCAGCGGCGTCGCCGAGTTGATGCCCGCCGCGACCACCGCGCCCGAACCGTCCGCCGGATAAGCGAGCAGGTGCGCGCCCTGGCCATCGACCACGTAGCGGTCGGCATCGACCAGGAAGGCGCCGTTGCGGGTGTAGTTGATGGTGTTGCCGTCAAGCTTGGGCTTCACCGCGAAGAAGCCGTCGCCCGAGATCGCGATATCGAGCGAGCTCTGTGACTGCACCAGGTTGCCCTGGCTGAACTGCTGGCGGTTCGCCTTGACGACGGTGCCCGAGCCGACCGCCGAGGTCGGGTTACGCGACACCGACGAGGCGATGACGTCGGCGAATTCCGAACGGCTCTTCTTGAAGCCGTTGGTGGTGACGTTCGCAAGGTTGTGCGAAATCACCGAAAGATCGGTCTGGGCCGCTTGCAGGCCGCTCAAGGATGTGAAGAACGACATGGCTTATACTCCTCCATTCAAATGACTCAGCTTGCCTTGCGCACTTGACTGGGGTCGATCTGACCCAGGCCAACCAGGTTGAGCTTCGGCGCACCGCCCGAAGGCAGCGACACCGACTCAACCGGCGCCCAGACAAGCCCGGTCGTGCCCACCGACTTGCCGTTGTTGCTTGCGGTAACCGCGATCTTGTACGGCCCGGCCGGCGCGGGATCGCCCGACGCGGTCTTGCCGTCCCACTTCCAATCGACGCTGCCCTTCTTCTGCGCGCCGAGATCGACGACCTTCAGCAGCTCGCCATTGGGGGACTGGATCGCGACGCGGACCGAGCCGGCGTCCGCCGCCAGTTCCACCGCGCCATCGACGCTGCCGTCGCTGTTGGCGATCGCGCTGTTGCCCTCGGTCAGCACCGCGCGGCCGACATAGCCCATCGCATCGGTGCTGCTGGTGCCGTTCAGGCGATCCGCGACGGTCTTCAGCGTCTTGTTCATCTCCGCGATGCCGCTCACCTGGGTGAACTGGGCAAGCTGGGTGATCTGCTGCATCGGATCCTGCGGCGCGGTCGGGTCCTGGTTCTTCAGCTGCGCGGTGAGCAGCGTCAGAAAGTCCTTCTGCGTCAGCTGATTGGCTTCCTCGGCCGTCTGCACCTTGGCCGCCGTCTTGTTGGCGGTGCGGGTGATGCCGAGGTTCTTCAGCGTGCTATCGAAGGCGGTGGTCGTCGCGGTCATGATCAGCGTCCCAGCTTCAGGGTGTCGATGATCAGCGACTTGGCGGTCTGCATCACTTCGACATTGTTTTGGTAGGTCCGCGCGCTCTCGAGCATGTCGACGAGTTCGCGGGTTTCATCGACCGCCGCTTCGAAGACGTTGCCGTCCTTGTCGGCCATCGGGTTCGACGGGTCGTAGCGCTTCACCGGCGCGTTGCCGGCGCGGACGATATTCTCGACATGCACCGAGGACAGGCCGCTCGCCTTGTCGAACTCGCTGCGGAACACCGGCTTCATCGTCTTGTAGGCGCCGGCCTCGGTCGAAGAGACGACGCCGACATTGGCGAGGTTCGACGCGGTCGTGTTCATCCGCACCAGCTGCGCGGTCATCGCGCGACCGGCGACCTGGAAGATGGTCATGGGACGGTCGGCCATCTCACTCCCCCTTCAGCGCGCGAGTGATCTGGCCGATGCGGCCGTTGAGGAACGACAGCGTCGTCTGATAGGCGACGGCGTTCTCGGCGAAGGCGGTCTGTTCGGTGGCGAGCTCGACGGTGTTGCCATCGAGCGAGGGCTGCACCGGAACGCGGAATTTGGTGGCGGCGTCGATCGCGCCGTCGCTCAGGCTGCCATCGCTCGCCTGGCGCATCGCGGCGTCGAAATCGATGTCGCGCGCCTTGTAGCCGGGGGTGGAGGCATTGGCGATGTTCGACGCCAGCATACCCAGGCGCCGCGAGCGCACTTCCAGCGCCGCGCCATGTACCCCGAAAAGCTGTTCACCAGACATCATGGGCATTCCCCACAATCGACATTGCTCCGCCAGCAAAGAAGCAAGGGGCGTGCCAATTTCGCAGGGATGGTTCTCGGGCTCGTACGGAGGCTCGGCGCCGAAGCGAAAGGCGGGTCGCCAGGATGGCCGACGCGGCGAGAGACGCGCGCTTGCCCTATGATAATAGAGCGTCGCGGCCTTATGCGCGGCGGTCGCCGCCAACTTGGCCCGCGCCTTGCTTAAAGTAAGGCATGGACCTGGTTTCGCTGCAGCCCTTGTTCGATCCCACCGCGTTCGTGCTCGTCGCTGGCGGCACGCTGCTCGCGGTGGCCCTGCGCACTCCGCTTGGCGATCTCGCCCGCGCGGGTGGAGCGTTGCGCCTGTTGTGGCGCAAGCCGTTCAGCGCCGATCCCTTGCTCGCGCAGATTTCGGCGTTCGGCCGCATCGCCGCGCGCCACGGCGTCATCGCGCTGGAACGCTCGGTGATCGAGGATAAGGAGCTGGCCGGTGTCGTCGCGACAATCGTCGACGGTGGGGACGGGGTGGCGGTGAGCGAGACGCTCGCCACGCTGCGCCGCGCCCGCACCGAGCGCCATCTGAATGCCGCCGATACCTGGGCGAGCGCCGCCGATTTGGCGCCGGGCATCGGCATGATCGGCACCCTGCTCGGCCTGGCCGGCATGTTCCGCGCGATGGATGATCCGATGGCGATCGGCGGGGCGATGGCGGTGGCTCTGTTATCAACGCTTTACGGCGCGGTGATCGCCAATCTCGTCGCCCTGCCCGTGGCCAATCGGTTGCGTCAGGCGGCGCGGCGCGAGGCGATCGAGCGGCTGCGGCTCGACGCGCCGCTGATCGCGCTCGCCGAACGCGAGGCGCCCCGGCTGCGGCGGCCCAATACGGCGGAGGCGGCATGAACGAACTGTTCGCCGAAGCGCGCCCGACGCGCCCGATCTGGCTGGTGACGCTCGCCGATCTCGCGCTGCTGTTGCTGGGGTTCATCGTGCTCGTGCTGTCGCACCAGGGCAATCAGCGCGCGTTAGCGGCGGGGTTGCGCGATCGTTTCGGCGGCCACGCGCAGGCCGGAGCGCCCGCCGCGGTCGCGACCGAGCCGGGCGTACTGCCGCTGGCCGCCGCGAGTATGCTCGATTTCGCGCCCGCGAGCGCCGCGCTGCCCGACGATCCCGCCGCGCTCATCGGCTGGGCCAAGCGCCAGGCGGGCGATCCGCGCGTGCGCCTGACGATCACCGGCCTCACCGACGGCAGCGCCGCCGATCTCGACCCGCTGTCGCGCAGCGCGCCGCTGCTCGCCGCCGATCGCGCGCGGATGATCGCCGCCCGGCTGGTGGCGGCGGGCATCGCCGGGCGCCAGATCGCGATCACCACCGCCGTCAGCCCCGGCAAGCGTGGGGCAATGGTGACGGCAGGCTTTGCCGGAGACCGGCAATGATTTGCCGGCAATCGAATTTCGTAAGGGAGCTCAACATGTTGCGCTTTGCCGCTTTGCCGCTGCTGCTTGCCGCCGCGCCGGCGAGCTTTCAGGATACCGCGCTGATCGACCAGGCGGTGCAGAATTTCACCGGCCATCCGGTTGGCGTGGAGGGCGGGGCACGGACCCCGGTCGATGCGCGGCTGCGGCTGGCGGCGTGCCCGATGGTCTCGCTCAACTGGATGAGCGACACGCACGACGCGGTGGTCGTCACCTGCACCGCGCCTGCGTGGAAAATCTATGTGCCCGTCGTCAGCGCGCCGCGCGCGATGCCGGCGGCCGGCGCCCCGGTGCGCGCCGCCGCCCCGGTCGCGACCGCGCCGGTGATCAAGCGCGGCGATCCGGTGACGGTGTCGGCCAGCGCCGCCGGCTTCGCGATCACGCGCGAGGGGATGGCGATGGGTGATGCCGCGCCCGGCGCGCGCTTCCTGGTTGACATGGACGGCAGCCGCAAAGGCGTTCAGGCGGTGGCGATTGCCGCCGGCCAGGCGATCTTGCCGGGTTACGAGCCCTGATTGCCGTTTATGTTCATGCTTGAATCAATAGCTTACCCCGCCACCCGGCAGCTTGCCGGCAAAAAACTGCCGCCCGGCAAAATTTTTTTGAACAAACCCCTAAAGTCCGCCGCGCGCCGGTCGTTGCTTCAATCGTGGCAGCAGCGAATAGGTGGCGACATGGTTGATCCCATCGGGACTTCCACGGTTACAAGGCGGACGACGCAGGCGGCAGCGGCGGCGCAGGGCGGTGTGCCCGCGGCGGTTGCGAGCACCGAGCCGGCGGCCGATACCGCGGCCGCGCCCGAACTCGGGCTGCAGAGCCTTGCCCGTACCCTGGCGACGAAGGCGCCGGTCGAAGATGACCGGGTGGCGCGCATCCGCGCGGCGATCGCGAACCGCACTTATCCGATCCTCCCCGAGACGATCGCCGACCGGCTGATCGCGCTCAAGCTCAACTGGAGGCCCGAATGACCCGGCGCGACGCACTGGTCAGCGTGATCGAGGCGCTCCATGCCGAGATCGCCGCGCTGAAGAGCAACGACGTTGCCGCGCTCGAGCGGGCGACGCAGGAAAAGCTCGGCTATCTCGATACGGTCGCGGCGCATGACCATGAGCCGGTGACCCCCGAGCTGCGCGGCCTGGCCGAGGAAGCGCACCGGCTGAACGAGACCTGCCGCATCTATGTGAACCTGATGAGCGCCAATGTCCGCCGCCGCCTGCAAGCGCTTGCCGGCGAACCGGCAGGCGGTTACCGCGCCGCTGCCGGCGGCTTCGGGGGTTACGCGCTCGCCTGAAGCTCCTCCCCTTGCAGGGGAAGAGTCACCAATCCCCGTGATCCGCCATCATTCTTAAATTGGCACGGGCCTTGCTGATGTTCCCGGGAACAGGGGAAAGTCAGTGGGCCGGCAATGAGCATTACGCCAATCGCCAATCGCCAGGGCGCCGTGCAATTCGCGATCGCGCAGGCGTCCGCGAAGACCGGGATCGATTTCAACTATCTGCTCGGCCAGGCGCAGGTCGAAAGCGGGATGCGCCCCGGCGCGCGCGCCGCGACCTCCAGCGCGAGCGGGCTTTATCAGTTCGTCGAGCAAAGCTGGCTCGCGGTCGTCAAGAAGCACGGCGCCGAGCATGGCCTGGGCTGGGCGGCGGAGGCGATCGAGCCCGGTCGCGGCGGGCGGATGACGGTGAGCGATCCCGCCACCCGGCGCGCGATCCTGAACCTACGCGGCGATCCGCAATATGCCTCGCTAATGGCGGCGGAACATGCCGCCGACAACAAGACGCATCTCGAAGGCGCGCTCGGCCGCCCGGCGACCGGCACCGACCTTTACATGGCGCATTTCCTGGGGCTGGGCGGCGCGCGACGCTTCCTGCAGGCGCTGCAAAACAATCCCGATCGCAGCGCGGCGGCGATGTTCCCGGCGGCGGCGCACGCCAATCGCGGCGTCTTCTACGGCGCTGATGGCCAGCCGCGCAGCGTGAGCGAAATCTATCAGCGCTTTGCCACCAAGCTGGACAAGGGCGCCGATGTCGCGGGCGGCACCGGCCGCGCTTCCGCCGTGCTCGGCTTGAGCGTGGGTGACAACGAAGTGATCGCCGGCAATGGCGAGGATCAGGGCGACGCGCTCGCCTGGGCGCGCAGCACGCTCGATCAGCTCGGCGGGCGCGGCGCCGCCAAGGCGGGCAATCTGCTCCGCCCGACGCCGGACAATGCCCGGCTGGCCTATCTGATGCTCGCGCAGCTGGGGGGTAATTGATGGCGGGTCTCGCTCTGCCGCGTCCCGCCGCTTGGGCGCGGGGTGCCGCGCTGCCGGTCGCGATCCTGCTGCTGGTGCTGCTGATGGTCGTGCCGATCCCGGCGGCGATGCTCGATCTGTTCTTCGTGATGAACATCACCATCAGCCTCGCCGTGCTGATGGTGTCGCTCAACACCCAGAAGCCGCTCGATTTCTCGGCCTTTCCGAGCGTGCTGCTGTTCGCCACGCTGTTCCGCCTGGCGCTGAACGTCGCCTCCACGCGCGTCGTGCTGGTGCACGGGCACGAGGGCGAAAGCGCCGCCGGCCATGTGATCGAGGCGTTCGGCACCTTCCTGATCGGCGGCGACTATGTCGTCGGCCTGTTCGTGTTCGCGATCCTGGTGATCATCAACATGATCGTGGTGACGAAGGGCGCCGGCCGCGTCTCCGAAGTCTCGGCGCGGTTCACCCTCGATGCGTTGCCCGGCAAGCAGATGGCGATCGACGCCGATTTGAACGCCGGCCTCATCACGCCTGAGGAAGCCAAGGCGCGCCGGATCGAAGTCGGCACCGAGGCCGATTTCTACGGTTCGATGGACGGTTCGTCCAAGTTCGTGAAGGGCGACGCGATCGCCGGCCTGTTGATTCTGGCCGCAAACGTCATTGGCGGTTTGATTCTGGGGCCGCTCAGCCACGGCCTCACCATTCAGGACGCGGCGCAGAAATATGTGCTGCTCGCGATCGGCGACGCGCTCGTCGCGCAGCTGCCCTCGCTGATGCTGTCGATCGCGGCGGCCACTATCGTCACCCGCGTCAGCTCGTCGATGGACCTCGCGGGCCAGATCGGCAGCCAGTTCGGCTCGGCCAAGACCTGGACGCCGGTCGCGGCGATCCTCACTCTGCTCGGCGTGCTGCCGGGGATGCCGCATCTGGTGATCCTGCCAGCCGCCGCCGGCTGCGGTTACCTCGCTTATGCAGCCCACAAGGCGGCGCAGCGCCCGAAGCCCTTGCCCGAGGCGCCCGCCGCGCCGCCCGCTGATCCCAGCCGGATCAGCTGGGAGGAAGTGGCCGACACGATCCAGGTCAATCTCGATATCGGCTATGGCCTGGTGCCGCTGGTCGACGAGCGCCGCGGCGCGCCGCTGATGGGCCGGATCACCGGCGTGCGGCGCCAGCTGTCGAAGGAGCTGGGCTTCGTCGTGCCGCAGGTGCGGGTGCGCGACGACATCAATCTGGGGCCGTACAGCTACCGGATCATCGTCGGCGGCGTCGTGCTCGGCGAGGATCTGGCGAGCCCCGACGAGATGCTCGCGCTCAACACCGGCCAGGCCTATGGCGAGCTGCGCGGCAAGCCCGCGAAAGACCCGACCTTCGGGCTCGACGCGACCTGGATTTCGCCCGGCGACGCCGATGCCGCGACCGGCATGGGCTATCTGGTGGTCGATGCGAGCACGGTGATCGCGACGCATCTCAACAATCTGCTGAGCGCCAACGCCGCCGAACTGCTCGGCCCGGACGAGGTGCAGAGCCTGCTCGACGGGTTGAAGGAGCGCGCGGCGAATCTGGTCGCGTCGCTCTCGCCCAACCCGGTGCCGCTCACCACGCTGACCACGGTGCTGAAGGGGCTGCTAAGCGAAGGCATTTCGCTCAAGGAATTCCGCCGCATCGCCAGCGCCATCGCGGTGAACGCGCAGCGCTCGCTCGATCCCGAGGAACTGGGCGAGCTGATCCGCCCCGAACTCGGCGCGCTGATCATCCAGAAGCTCGCCGGGGTGCGCGATCCGCTGCGGGTGATGACGCTCGAAGGCCAGCTCGAGGGGCTGCTCGCCCAGGCCGTGCGCAGCGATCCGGCGCGGCGCCATGTGATCGATCCCGATCTCGGCCGCCGCATCCTGGAGGCGCTGCAACGCGCCGCGCAACCGCTGATCGCCGAAGGGAAACCCTTCGCGCTGGTGGTGCAGCCCGTGATCCGCCTGGCGATCCGCAAGCTGGTGAAGACTGCGATGCCCGACACGCCGGTGATGAGCTTCTTCGAAGTGCCCGAGGACAAGGCGGTCGAAGTGGTCGCGGTGATCGGCGCGCCGGGAGCCTTGCAATGAGCGCGCGCGCCCGCTTCCCCAATCCCCAGCCGCTGACCTATGGCAAGGCCGGCGCGCCGCTCGATCTGAACGCGCTCGCGCGGCGCCACGCGCCGCTGGTGCGCCGGCTCGCCTGGCATGTCCACGGCATGGCGAGCGCGATCGAGGTCGAGGATCTCGTCCAGATCGGCCTGGTCGCGCTGGTCGAGGCGGCGACGAGTTTCGAGGATCGCGGCACCGCGACGTTCGAGAATTATCTCGTCACCCGCGTGCGCGGGGCGATGATCGACGCGCTGCGCCGCCAGGCGACGCTCACGCGCGGCGCGATGCGCCGGCGCAAGGCCTATCAGGAAACCGTCGCCAGCTTGACCGCGCAAAGCGGCAAGCGCCCCAGCGAAGCCGCCATCGCCGAACGGCTGGGGGTGAGCATCGAGAAACTGCGCACCGACTATGCGACCGCGGAGCCCGTGATGATGGAATCGATCGACGAGGTATATGCCGACGACCTGCCACTGTTCGCGAGCGACGATCCGAGCGCGTTCGACCAGCTCGCCGAGGCCGACCAGCGCCGCGCGCTGATCGAGGCGATCGCCGCGCTGCCCGAGCGCGAGGCGCAGGTGATCCAGCTTTATTATGTCGAGGAAATGAACCTGGAGGAGATCGGCCAGGTGCTCGGCGTCGGCAGCGCGCGGGTGTGCCAGATCAAGAAGGCGGCGCATGATCGGCTGAAAAAGGCGCTGGGGCGGCTGGGATAGGGGCGCCGCCGTTACGCCGCCGCGTGTTCGCCGTTTCTACGATCGCCCAGATCATGGCGTCCGTCCGATCCCCTGCTTCCTCGGCCGGGGCGGGGGGCCAGCATCCCGCCGGCATCCACCGAAGAGCCCGACACCGCGGCGTCGCGCGGCGCGACCCCGGCCTTCGCCCGCGCAGGTGTTTGGCGGCGGATCATCGCATTTCTACCGCCTGATTGCGGCGTGGTAACCGAATGGCGAGGAAATTGGGTGAATAAGGGCCGGAAGAGGTCGTTTCTCCCCATCGGGGGCCAGCGGCCAGGCTTTTAAGGGATCACCATGTTTCCAGCGATCGGTCTCGTCATCCTTCTCGCGATGGTGTTCGGCGGCTTCGCCATCACCGGCGGTGCGCTGGGCCCGGTGATGGAAGCGATTCCGCACGAAATGCTCATCATCGGCGGCGCCGCGATCGGCGCGCTCGTCATCGGCAATTCGATGAACGAGCTGAAGGCGATGGGCGGTGGCCTGGTGAAAGTGCTGAAAGGCCCGAAGTACAAGAAGCAGGATTATCTCGACACGATCTTCCTGGTGTCGAAACTGATGAAGATGCTGCGCACCGAGGGGCCGATCGCGCTCGAACCGCACGTCGAAGACCCGAAGTCGAGCGCGGTCTTCGCCGAATATCCGCGCCTCGTCGCCGACCATACGCTGGTGAACCTGATCGCCGATACGCTGCGCCTGGTCGTGGTGTCTTCGGGCACGCTCGATGTTCACGCGGTCGAGGAAGTGATGGATAACGCGATCAAGACGCACCATCACGAGGTTCAGGGCCCGCAGACGACGCTGCAGAATCTCGCCGACGCGCTGCCCGCTTTGGGTATCGTCGCTGCGGTGCTCGGCGTAGTGAAGACGATGGGCGCGATCGACAAGCCGCCGTCGATCCTGGGCGCGATGATCGGTTCGGCGCTGGTTGGCACCTTCATGGGCGTGCTGCTGGCCTATGGGATCGTCGCGCCGCTCGCCGGGCGGCTGCAGCAGATCATCGATGCCGACGCGGCGATCTATCACACCGTCAAGCAGATCATCATCGCCTCGCTCCACGGCCATCCGCAGCCGCTGGTGATCGAGGCGGCACGCTCGGGCATCGCGCACCACAACCAGCCGGGCTTCGCCGAAGTGTTCGACGGTCTGCGCGGCCGTTAAGGGGGGACCGACACCATGGCCGCCCGCGCGCCGCACGGCAACAATCAGCCGCCGAAGATCATCGTCAAGAAAATCTATGTCGAAGGGCATGGCGGCCATCATGGCGGCGCGTGGAAGGTCGCCTACGCCGATTTCGTGACGGCGATGATGGCGTTCTTCCTGCTGATGTGGCTGCTGGGGGCGACCAACGAAAAGCAGCGCAAGGCGCTCGCCGACTATTTCGCGCCGACCCTGGTGGACTTCAAGCAGAGCAGCGCCGGCTCGACCGGGCTGTTCGGCGGCGCGTCGATCACCGATCTCGATAATTATCCGCACAAGGCGCAGCAGACCGGCACCAAATCGATGACGGTGCCGATCGACTCGGTCGGTGGCGCGCAGGTCGGCTCGGGCCAGAAGGGGACGCTGAAAGAAAAGTCCCAGATGGCCGAGGACAAGAAGAATTTCGACAAGATCGCCAAGCAGGTGAGCAAGGCGATGGCGAGCAACGCCAAGCTGCAGAAGCTCGCCACCCACGTCCGCTTCGTGCCGACGCGCGACGGGTTGCGGATCGATCTGGTCGACAATGCCGATTATTCGATGTTCAAACTGGGCACCACGACCTTCGAGAGCGAGGCCGACAAGCTGATGGGCCTGATCGCCGAATCGATCCGCGACCTGCCCAACCCGCTGATGATCCGCGGCCATACCGACAGCCTGGCGTTCCAGAGCCCCACCGGCATGAACAACTGGCTGCTGAGCTCGGGCCGCGCCGAGGCGACGCGCCAGCGGCTGGCGGAGGGCGGCATCCCCAATGATCGCTTCGAGCGGATCGAGGGCGTCGCCGAGCGCGAGCCGATGATCACCAAGGATCCGGCCGATCCGCGCAACCGGCGCGTAGCGATCACCTTGCTCTACCGCTCGTCGATGCTCAATCGCTGATCAATGCAGCTTCAGCCGCGGGCGCACGATGCGGTTGACGTGGCCGACCAGCACCAGCCCCAGGCCCTTCAGCCAGCCATGGATCGCGATCAGGTGCATCCGGTAGAGCGAGGCATAGACGAAGCGCGCCAGCCGGCCCTCGATCGCCATGCGCCCGCCGACCAGATTGCCCATCAGGCTGCCGACGGTCGAATAGCGGCTCAGCGATACCAGCGAGCCGTGGTCGTGATAGACGAAGGGCTTGAGCGGCTTGCCCGCCATCGCGCGCAGTAGATTGTCATAGACGGTCGCCGCCATCTGGTGCGCCGCCTGCGCGCGCGGCGGGATCGGACGTTCGGTGCCCGGCAGCTTGCACGAAGCGCAATCGCCGATCGCGTAGATGCGCTCGTCGTCGGTCGTCTGGAGGGTGGGGAGGACGACGAGCTGGTGATTGGGCGTGGTCTCCAGCCCGCCGATGCCCGCCATCCGCTCGGCGCCGCGCACCCCGGCGGCCCACACGCGCAAATCGGCCTCGATCGCCCCGCCATCGGCGGTCATCACCGCGTTCGGCGTCACTTCGCTCACCTTGGTGGCGGTGAGCACCGTCACGCCGAGCGCCTCCAGCTCCTCGTGCGCGGCTTGGGCGAGCTTTTCGGGGAGCGCGGGCAGGATGCGCGGGCCGGCCTCGATCAGCGTGACTTTCAGGCGGCGCTCGTCGAACACCTCCAGCCCGTAATAGCTGAGCGCGGCGGCGGCGTTGAACAGCTCGGCGGCAAGCTCCACCCCGGTCGCGCCCGCGCCGACGATCGCGATGCGGACATATTCATCGGCATGGGGGTTCGCGATCATCGCCCGCGATACCCGCAGGCAATGATCGAGCAGGCGCGAGCGGAAGCGATCGGCCGCCGCGCGATCATCGAGGAACAGGCAGTTGTCGCGCACGCCCTTGGTGCCGAAATCGTTGGTCACCGATCCGGTCGCGATCACCAGATAGTCATAGCGGATGCGGTGGCGGCCGATCAGCTCGGTGCCGTCCTCGTCGATCAGCGGGGCGAGGATGATCTCGCGGGCGTCGCGGTCGATCCCCTCCAGCGTGCCCTGGAAATAGCGATAGCCCCAACGGTGGCAGTGGCTGCGATAGCCGACCTCGTCGAGATTGGCGTCGAGCGAGCCGGCGGCGACCTCGTGCAGCAGCGGCTTCCAGATATGGGTGCGGTTGCGCTCGACCAGAATGATGTCGTGCCGCTGGCGCCCGAAGCGTTTGCCGAGGCGCGTGACCAGTTCCAGTCCCGCGGCGCCGCCCCCGATCACGACGATCTGCGTCTTCTTCGTCACGCGCGCGGCTCCCCAGCTGGAGGATGTACCGTCCGCGATACGGAAAAATGGACGCGAGCGGAAGTCGCCCGTCGCTAACCCTCGATCCGCGCCAGCATCGCTTCGACCAGCGCCAAGATCGCCGCGCGCGCCGGCGCGATCGCCAGCCCCTGATCGTGGCGCAAGCGGCGCCAGCATTGGAAGCTGGTCGCGACCTCGATCGCGCTGGCGCTCGCGGCGTCGCCGATCACCGCCTGGGGCAGGATCGCGTGGAGCGAGGTTCGCTCCAGTTCCAGCTGGCGCTGATAGCCCTGCATCAGAAAGGCACTCTGGAAGCGCTTGATGCTCGCCGAGATGCGATAGGGCATGATCGCTTCGTAGATTTCGATGCGCCGGTCGACCAGTTCGCGCAGCCGGTCGCGCCAGGTTTCGGTGACGAAGGGCTTCAGCATCAGTGGCATCACCTGCCGCTCGATCGCCTCTGCCATCGCGCGGTAGAGCGTGTCCATCTCGTCGAAATGGCGGAATACCGTGCGCAGGCCGACGCCCGCGGTTTCGGCGACGCGCGCGGCGCTGGGCGAAACATCGCCGTCGCGCACCAGATCGAGCAGCGCGCCGACGATCTTGTCGCGCGTCGCGCGGCTGCGAGCGAAGCGACCGTCACTATTCGGGTCGATCGGCCGGCGAGGGCGGGCAACTTTAACGGTTTTTTGTACGGTGACAGTCATAGCAAGCGCGCGCCCTTATCGACTGGCTCCGCTCAAGTCGAGCGGGTGGCGAGAGGTTTGCGATCAAAAGAGCAAGCACTGCTGCTGCCCATTTCTTGCTTGCGCGCCAATTCGTGAAGGGAAGCTCGCCGAGCGCGCTCAACCCTTAATTTACCTTAATGGCGCCACATCGCCAAGGCGGGCATTAACCATGCTCGGCACGCTCGCGTTCGAGCAGTTCGACCCGTACCCGGGTCGCGCTCAGCGACAGCCGAACCTCGATCAGGAAGAACACCAGCCCCAGCGTCAGCAGCGCCATCGCCACGATGAAGAGCAGCGCCACGACATTGCCGATGCGCAGATCGGCGAGCTCCGCCAGGAACAGCAGCGCGACGACGACGCAGATCGCGATCGCGCTGGTGACGCACAGCAGCAACGCGGCGTTGATGATCGCCATGCGCCGGTCGAGCAGCCGCAGCTCGCGGACATGGCGATCATGTTCGGGGCCGCTCGAGCGCGGGTGAAGCGCTTCGAGCGCGCGGGCGCGATCGACCACGCGCGCCAGCCGCCCGGCAATCAGGTTCAGGATCGCGCCGAGCCCGGCGAGCAGGAACACCGGGCTGACCGAGGCCGAGATGGTCTGCGCGATGGCGTTGACGGCGGGCATGGACATGGCCGCACCAAGCGCGTCGGGAGGGCGGGCGTCAAGCCGCGATGCCAACCGCTTGGTAAGGCGACGGATGCTATGGCCGTGCGCGATGAACAAGCCCGTCACCCCGCGCGAGCTGCGTGCCGCGCCCGCCGCGTGCTGGGTCGCCGGCCTGCCTCAGGCGATCGACACCGTCGCGGCGGCGGCGCCGGCGAGCCATGGCTTTCTGCGGCGCCAGTGGTTCGCGGCGGCGGTCGCGGCCTATGGCGGCGCGGCGGAGACGCTGGTCGTCACCCAAGGCGACGCGCCGGTCGCGGCGCTGCCGGTCGTGCCGCTCGGCCCCGGGCCGCTGCGCGCGGTGAGCGTGCCAGGCTGCTATTGGCCGTTCCGGAGCTTTCCCGTCGCACAGGGGGCAACGCCGTTCGATGCTTTGGTCTCGGCGCTCGGCCAGCGGGCGCGGGCGCTGCGGATCGGCCCGGTCTATGACGGCGATCCTGCGCTCGCCGGACTGCTCGGCGCTGCCCGGGCGCGCGGCTGGATGGCTTTGTCGCGCGATATCGCGCGAAGTTACCTGCTCGACATTGCCGTGGAAAGCGCGGGCGGGGCGTGGCCGCGCAGTTCGACGCTCAAGAAGAACCGCTTCCACGAAAAGCATTTGGCGAGCCATGGCGTGCCCGATTGGCGCTTCCTGGATGGCGGCGCGCTCGCTTCGGGCGGGTTCGACGCCCTGGCCAGGGTCGAGGAGAAAAGCTGGATCGCCGAGCGTACCGACGGCCGCGACGCGAAGTTCACCGCGCGCGGCCACGGCGCCTTCTGGCGGGGGGTGGCGCAGGATCCGGCGCTCGCCGCGATGTGCCACGCCGCGCTGCTGACGATTGACGGCGCGCCGGCGGCGTTCAGCTTCGATCTCGATTGCGGCGCGCTCAAATATGCGATCGCCAACAGCTATGATCCGGCCTTCGCCAAGCATTCCCCGGGCAAATTGCTCTATTGGCGCAACCTGGTCGAGGCCAAGGCGCGCGGGATCGAGCGCGTCGATTGGGGCGCGGGCGACAGCGGTTATAAGCGCGTGATCGGCGCGGTGCCGGGGCCGATGATCCGCGACTGGCTGCTGCTCGCCCCGGGACCGGCGGCGCTGCTCGGGCGGATCGCGGGCGGATTGTGGCGCCGGAGTGGGCGGACATGACGGGACGGACTTCCTACCGCAGAGCGTGACTGCGATAGCTGTATAACGCTGCTATACGAAACTCTATAGCGTTGCTATAGAAGGGAGCATGTCTGCTCAGAAACGTCTTGTCGCCGCTGCGCTGACGCTGCTTGAAACGACCGGAGAGCAAGGCTTTTCCACGCGTGCGGCCTGTGACCTCGCCGGCGTCAAGGCGCCGACGCTCTACCATTATTTCGGCAATGCCGACGGACTGCTGAGCGCGGCGCTCGAAGAGGCGTTCCGCCAATTCCTCGCGCGCAAGCAGGCTCTGATCGTGTCCGATCATCCCGCCGTCGCGCTGATGGAGGGCTGGGACGATTATGTCGCCTTCGCGGCCGAACGACCCCGGCTTTACGGCGCAATGATCGCGCGCGTGTTGCAGGGCGCGTGCCTGCCGGCAGCTGTCGAGGCGCGCGCGCATCTGGTTCACCGGTTGGAGGCGATCGCCGCGCTCGGTCGGCTGCGCCTTCCGCCTCATGACGCGGCTGATCTGGTGTGGGGATCGGCGCATGCCGCCGCGATGCTGTTCGCGGCATCGGCCCGCGCGCCGTCCGCCGCGGTGATCGCGGCGCTGCGCGACGGCACGCGTCGCGCCGTCTTGATCGAACAGGAAGGAGACCCGTTGTGAAATTGTTCGTCACCGGCGCGACAGGCTTTCTTGGCCAGCGGCTGATCGTCGAACTGCGCCGCCAGCGGCACGAGGTCTTCGCGCTGGCACGATCCGCCGCCGCCGCTTCGGAGGTAACGCGCTTGGGCGCGACGCCGGTCGAGGGCGATCTTGACGATTCCGCCAAGCTGATTCTGCCCCGCATTGACGCGGTGGTCCACGCGGCGGCGTATTTCCGCTTCGCTGGGCCGCGCGCGCCTTACTTCGGCAGCAACGTCACCGGTACCAAGGCGCTGATCGAAGCAGCACGGCGGGCGGGCGCCGCCACCTTCCTCTATGTCAGCGCCGGGGCGGTCGTGATGGACGATCGCGGCAGTCGATTGCGCGACGTCGATGAGACCGCGCCGACCTACCCGGCTAGCTTTTCGGCCTATATCGCCAGCAAGAGCCAAGCCGAAGCCGCGGTATTGGCGGCGAACGCGCCCGATTTTCGCACCCTCGCGCTTCGCCCGCCCGGCATTTGGGGGCCGGGTGACAGCTTTTCGCGCGCACTGCCGAAGATGGTGCGGCGCCGCCAGTTCGCCTTCATCGGCGGCGGCGATTATGACTATGTCACCTGTCACGTCGATAATGTGGTTGAGGCGCTGATCAAGGCGCTCGATCGCGGCGAAGGCGGCAGAGCCTATTTCATCAACGATGCCGAGGCGACGACCTTTCGGGGCTTCGCCACTGGTATCGCCGGTGCAATCGGCCTGTCGATCGACCGCGCGCCCTCGATCCCCTATGGCCTTGCCTGGGCGTTGGGTTCGGTAATGGAGCGGGCGGCGGGCCTCGTCTCGCCGGACCGCGATCCGCCGATGTCCCGGACGATGGTCCGCCTGATCGGCCGCGAGTTCGTGACCGATGACGCCGCCGCCCGGCGCGAGCTAGGGTATGTCGGCCTGGTGAGCCGCGCCCATGGGCTCGCTCGGTACTGCTAATGCGCTACACCCGCACGTACCGGAAGTACCACACCTCGTGCCCCTGGCGGCGGGCCTTGGCTTCGTAGCGGGTCTGCGGCCAGTTGGCGGGGCGGGTGAGGAAGTCGGCGGCGCTCTCCGCCAGCCAGCGAAAATCGCGGCGCTGGCGCATCACCATCATCGACCAGCGGCAATAGGTGGGGTCGTCGGTGCCGAGGCGGAACTCGCCGCCGGGCATCAGCTTCGCCGCGATCAGATCGAGCGGGCCGTGGTTCATCATCCGCCGCTTGGCGTGGCGCGCCTTGGGCCAGGGATCGGGGTGGAGCAGATAGACGCGGCTGAGCGACGCGTCGGGCAGCCGCTCGATCACCGCGAGCGCGTCGCCCATGTGCAGGCGGACATTGCCGATCGCGCCGTCGCGCAGATGGTTGAGCGCGCTGACCACGCCGTTCAGGAACGGCTCGCAGCCGATGAAACCGTGCGCGGGGTGCGCCGCCGCCTGCGCCGCGAGATGCTCGCCGCCGCCAAAGCCGATTTCGAGCTGAAGCGGGCGCGTATCGCCGAACAGTTCCTCGCTCGTCAGCGGCCCCGTGTCGGGCACCGCGAGCCGCGGCAGCCATTCCTCGACGAGCGCGGCCTGGCCGACCCGCAGCTTATGCCCCTGGCGCCGGCCATACAGGCGGCGGATGGTGGTGGGATCGTTCATCGCAGGCGCCCTAGCCGCAAGCCGTTGCCGGAGCAAAACCGGCGCTTGGGGATTGAGCCGGCATGGCCGACAACGGCGAAGATCACGGCATCGCCAGCACCTGATCGAGCAGCCCGCGATGCTGCGCGGTGACGCAGCTGCGCACGCTCAGGTCGCCACGCGCCTGCAGCGCGCGGACGACGGGGAACAGCTTGATCGCCTCCGGCCGGGTGCCGAAGACGACAAGGATTTTGGGGAGGACTTTGGGCGCGGCCATGCCCGCCGCTTTAGCGCGACGTGCTTAAGGGGCGGATAATGCCGATCCCGGGCGGCGGGCGGGGCTCAGCGGGTTCCGTCGGGGAGCGAATCGGTGCCCGTCGCCTGGAACAGCGCGACCGTGTCGCTGAGCCGCGCGGCGCGGGCCTGGACGAGCGCTTGCGCCGCTTGCGCGTCCGCCGCCGAGGCGCTCAGCAGTTGCAGCGTCCCGACCTGCCCCAGCCGGGCCTGGCGGCGGGTGAAGTCGAGCGATTGCGCGGCCGCCGTGCGCGCCCGGACCGCCGCGTCCAGCGCGGTGGCGTCGGTGCGCAGCCCCGCGAGCGCGTCATCCACGTCGAGATAGGCCTGGAGCGCCGCCGCGCGATATTGCGCCTGCGCGCCTTCCAGCGCCGCCTCGGCCGCGCGCTGGCGGGCTTTCAAAGCGCCCGAATGGAAGATCGGCTGCGAAATCCCGCCGACCACCGAGAAGAACAGATTGCCCGGCACGAACAGGCTGCCGATCCGCTCGGTCGCGCCGCCGAAGCTGCCGTTGAGCGTGAGTTGCGGCAGGCGCGCGGCGATCGCGGCGCCGACATCGTTCGCCGCGCCCTCCACCGCGGCCTGCGCCGCGCGGACATCGGGACGGTGGGCGACGATCTCGCCGGGGAGCGAGAGCGGCAGCCGGTCGGGCAGGGGGAGCGCGTCGAGCCCTGGCAGAGCCGGCAGCGCGCTGCCCGCGGGGGTGCCGATCAGCGTCTGGATCAGCGCACGCTGGTGCTGGCGGGCGCGCTCGAGCGGTGGCAGCACGGCTTCGGCATTGGCGAGCGCGGTCGCCTGCTGCGCGACATCGGCCTGGCCAAGTTCGCCCAAGCGCTGGCGCGCCTCGATCAGGCGGAGGATTTCGCGGTTGCTGGTGATGCTCGCCTGCGCCGCCTGATACTGCGCGTCGAGCGCCGCCTGGGCGATCACCGCGACGACGAGGTTGCTCACCACGGTCGTGCGCGCCGCATCGAGCTGGAACGCCGCCGCCCGCGTCCGCGTCCGCGCCGAGCGCAGCTGGTTGCGCCCCAGCCCGAACAGGTCGACCGGATAGCTGACCGAGAGCGTCGCGGTGCTGAGGGTATAGTCATTCTCGGTCACGTCGATCAGCGGCGACGAGATGCGATTCGACACCCGGCTGCGATCGGCGGTGAAGCCCGCGTCGAGCTGCGGCCCCAGATCGCCCTTCACCGCCCGCGCCAGCGCCCGCGCCTGCTTGAGCGAGGCCTGCGCGGCGGCGAGATCGTTGTTGGCGGCGAGCGCCCGATCGACCAGCGCGTTCAGTTCCGCGCTGCCGAACCGCTGCCACCAGCCGCGCTCGACCAGCGAGCCCGCGACCAAGGTCTGCGCCCCGCCGCTCGCCGGGGCGATCGTCTCGCCCGCGCGCTCGGGCGGCTTGGCGACCGACAGGTCGGGCTTGGGGCCGGGGGTGCAGGCGCTGGCGAGCAGCAGCGCGAGGATCAGGGCGCGCTTCATGCGATCGCTCCCTGCGATGCGTCGTCGATCGGTGGGTGGTACAGCTCGACCGGCACCGACATATGGCGGGAGAAGAGCCCGATCAGTACCGGCAGCACCAGCAGGATCAGCACCGGCGCCGCCGTCATCCCGCCGACCACGACCAGCGCGAGCGGCTTCTGCACCTGGCTGCCGATGCCGGTCGACAGCGCCGCCGGCAACAGCCCGATCGCGGCGGCGAGGCAGGTCATCACCACCGGGCGCAGCGAATTGCGCACCGTCGCCGCCATCGCCAGTTCCTTGGCAAGCCCGTTCTCCAGATTCTGGTTATAGGTCGTCACCACCAGGATCCCGTCCATCACCGCGATGCCGAACAGGGCGACGAAGCCGATCGCCGCCGAGATGCTGAACGGCGTGCCGGTGAGCGCGAGCGCCAGCACCCCGCCGATCACCGCCATCGGGATCACCGAGAACGCGAGCAGGCTGTCGCGGATCGAGCGGAAGTTCATGTAGAGCAGCACCAGGATCAGCCCCAGGCTGATCGGCACCACCACCGACAGGCGATTGATCGCGTCGGTCAGGTTGCCGAGCTCGCCCGCCCATTCGAGGTGATAGCCCGCCGGCAGGACGAAATGCCTGGCGATATTCGCCTGGATTTCGCCCACGGTGCTGCCCAGGTCGCGGTCGCGCACCGAGAAGCGGATCGGGACATAGCGTTCCTGATGCTCGCGGTAGATGAACGACGCGCCCGAGGTGAGCCGGATCGTGGCGACCGCCGAGAGCGGCACCGGCACCGATCCCGTGCCGCTGGGATTGGGCGCGGCGACGGTGATGTTGCGGATCGCGGTCAGGTCGCTGCGCTGGCCCTGTTGCAGCCGCACGACGATCGGGAAGTGCCGGTCGGTGCCGGGCTCGTACAGGTCGGACACGCTCGCCCCGCCGATCGCCGCCGAGATGGTGGTGTTGATGTCGTCGGGGGTCAGCCCGAAGCGCGCGGCGGCGACGCGGTCAATGTCGATCCGCACCGTGGGCTGGCCGAGCGACGAGGAGACCGCGAGATCGGCGACGCCGCGCACGGAGGCCGCCTGCGCCTCGATCTGATCGGCGATCTTCACCAGCGTCACCAGATCGGGGCCGAACACCTTGATCGAATTGGCGCCCTTCACCCCTGACGACGCTTCCTCGACATTGTCCTGGATATATTGCGAGAATTCCAGATCGACCCCGGGATAGCGCGCCTTGATCTTGTTCTGGATCTCGGTCGTCAGACTGTCCTTGGTCACGCCCGTCGGCCATGCCTCGGCGGGTTTCAAGGGCGTGTAGAATTCGGCGTTGAAGAAGCCGGTCGCGTCGGTGCCGTCATCGGGGCGGCCATGGGTGGTGATCACCCGCTGCACCTCGGGATAGCTGGCGATGATGCGGCGGATGCCGTTCACCACCGGCTCGCCGGCTTCCAGCGAGATCGAGGGCGGGAGCGTCGCGCGGATATAGAGATTGCCTTCCTCCAGATGCGGCAGGAACTCGACCCCCAGCTCGCGCACCGCGACTCCGGCGGTCACCAGCATCACCCCGGCGATGCCGAGCGTCGCCAGTCGGTTGGTGAGCGCCCAGGCGGCGGCGGGTTCATAGGCCTGGCGCAGCTTGCGCACGATCCACGTCTCCACCTCGTCCAGATCGTCGGGCAGGATCATCGCCGAGAGCACGGGCGAGACGGTGAAGGTCGCGATCAGCCCGCCGGCGATCGCATAGGCATAGGTTTTCGCCATCGGGCCAAAGATATGGCCCTCCACCCCGGTCAGCGTGAACAGCGGCAGGAAGCTGGCGATGATGATCGCGGCGGCGAAGAAAATGCCGCGGCTCACGTCGTTCGCCCCGCCAAGCACCGCCGAGAAGCGGTTGGCGGGGGTGAAGTGGCTGCGCCCGCCGCGCACCAGCGCCGCGCGTTCGACCATGTGGCGGAAGATATTCTCCACCATGATCACGCTCGCATCCACCACCAGCCCGAAATCGAGCGCGCCCACCGAGAGCAGATTCGCCGATTCCCCCTGCACCGTCAGGATCAGCACCGCGAAGGCGAGGGCGAAGGGGATGGTGATCGCGACGATCACCGCGCTGCGCAGATTGCCGAGAAATATCCACTGCAGCAGGAAGATCAGCACGATCCCTTCGATCAGATTGTGGGTGACGGTGTTGGTCGTCACCGAAATCAGGTCCGATCGGTCATAGATGCGGGTCAGCTTGACGCCCGGGGGCAGCAGTCCGCTGTTGTTGATATTGTCGACCTCGGCCTTCACCGCCTTGATCGTGGGGAGCGACTGGGCGCCGCGCTGCATCAGCACGATGCCCATCACGATATCGTCATCCCGGCCCTCGCCCGCGATGCCGAGGCGGGGGAGGTTGCCGATGCGGATTTGCGCCACGTCCTTCAGGAAGATGGGCGTGCCACCCGGCGAGCCGATCAGCACGTTCTTGATCGCCTCGACCGACTGGATCAGGCCGATGCCGCGCACGATCGCCGCCTGCTGGCCGAAATTCACCGTCTGGCCGCCGACATTGTCGTCGCTCTTGTTGATCGCGGCGATCAGCTGCGGCATCGACAGCCCGGCCGCGACCAGCCGGTCGTTATCGACCACCACTTCATAGGCGCGCAGCTTACCGCCCCAGCCGGTGACGTCGATCACGCCGGGAATGCGCTTGAAGCGGCGCTGGAGCACCCAATCCTGCAGCGTCT
The DNA here is from genome assembly GCA_002083435.1 of Proteobacteria bacterium SG_bin6. GTDB lineage: Bacteria > Pseudomonadota > Alphaproteobacteria > Sphingomonadales > Sphingomonadaceae > Sphingomonas. The sequence continues at coordinate 88,630 of LWDJ01000050.1, forward strand.
TCAGGTCCATCACCGAATAGCCGGGCGGCGCGCTCAGCCGGTAGCGGAAGATCTCGCCCACCGCGCTCAGTGGCGAGATTTCGGGCTGAGCGTTGTTGGGCAGCGTGCCGATCTGCCCCAGCCGGTTGAGCACCAGCTGCTGCGCCTGCTGATAGTTCACGTCATAAGTGAACTGCACTTTCACGTCGGACAGGCCGAACAGCGAGATTGAGCGGACCGCCTTCACATTGGGCAGGCCGGCGATCGCGATTTCGATCGGGGTGGTGACGTTGCGCTCAATCTCCTCGGCGGAAATGCCGGGGCTCTGCGTCACGACATCGACCAGCGGGGGGACGGGATCGGGATAGGCCTCGATATTCAGATTGGCGAAGGCGACGCCGCCCGCCAGCACCATGCCGACCAGCAGCAACAGGATCAGGAAGCGCTGGCGCAGCGCGAGATCGACAAGACCGTTCATTCGCCCAAGCCCGCCTCGTTCACGAACAGCGCGCCGCCCGTCACCACCCGCTCGCCGGGCTTCAGGCCCGCCAGAATGCGCGTCATCCCGCCGGCGCTTTCGCCGACCTTCACCGCGCGGGCGACGAAATTGCCGCCCTGGCGCTGCACCCAGACGCGGGCGTCATCGCCTTCATAGATCACCGCCGGCGCGGGCACGATCACCGTCGCACTCGCCGAGGCGCGCGGGCGGATCGAGAAGCTCGCCGACATTTGCGGCTTCAGCGCGCGATCGGGGTTGGCGACGCTCGCGCGCACCGCCAGGCGGCGGCTGGCGGGATCGAGCGCTGCGGCGACATTGTCGATCACCGCGCGGAACTGCCGGCCGGGAAAGGCCGGGGTCGTCACCTGCACGGTGTCGCCGACATGGATCATCGGCGCCTGTGCCTCGGGCACCTGCGCGACCAGCCAGACGCGCGAGAGATCGGCGATCGTCATCAGCGCGGTGTCCTGCGCGCTGTCGACATATTGGCCGGGGGCGACGCTGCGCTGGGCGACGGTGCCGCTCGCCGGCGCGCGGAAGACGAGCGCGCCGCCGCCACCCTGGCCGCCCGCGCCGAACAGCGCCAGCTTGTTGCGCGCGGCCGCGAGCGCGGCGAGCGCCGCGCGGCGGGTCGATTGCGCGGCGATCAGATCGGTCTGCGCCTGGCGATAGTCCTTCTCGGCGCCGCCGGCGGTTTCGAACAATTCCTGCTGCCGCTTGGCGGTCGCCTCGGCGGTGGCGAGCTGGGCGTCGGCGGTCGCGACCTGCGCCTGCGCGGCGAGTAGCGCGTTGCGGGCATCGACCACGCTGACCGACTGCAGCGAGAAGAGCGGTTGGCCGCGCCGCACCTCCTGGCCGGCGTCGACGAACACTCGCGCGACCTGCGCGGGGAAGGGCAGGATCACCGGCGTGCTCTGGTTCTGGTCGACGCTGATCACGCCGGTCGCCGCGAGCAGCGCACCGGGATCGCCAAAGCCTGCGGGGGCGATCTTCATCTGGCTGAGCTGCGAGGGCGTGAGGGTGACGGTGCCCGGCGGGGGCGCGGCCGCCTCCGCCTCCTTGGGCGCCAGCAGCGCGCGTATCCCGCCGAGCAGCAGTGCGATCAGCAAGATGCCGCCCGCGACGATCCCGATCAGCAGCCATTGCCGCTGGCGCGGCAAAGAAGGCGCGGCCGGCAGCGGCCGCACGGCATGTGCATCATCGTGCAAGGCGTGATCCTATGAAGAAACCCAAAGCTGTCAGGCGCGCTTACAGCCTAACGTGATAGCGCAAACAAGCGGGCAGTATTGTAAGTTACCAACACTTACCGAGATTTCATAATGCATTTAGATGGCTTTATTCTGTCAAAACTGTAATGTTTCGTAATTGGCTGAATTGCCTGGGAGGGGGGAACGGCCGGCGCGGTGCGCGCGTTTCGGCGCCATGGCAGCCTCCCGCCTTGTTCGCTACGCGCTGGCTTTGCTCGCGATTATCGGCGGGGGCGGGTTGGCCGGCCTGTTCTTCGCGCAGTTCGCGCTATCGGGGCTGAACCCCTTTTATCAGAACGCGCCGCTACCGGGTCCGCTGGTCGCGGTGCCCGAGCCCGGCCCCGCCGCCCTGCCCGAAGGTAATTTGGCGGTTGCCACGGCCGACTGGTCGTACCCTGCGCCGCCGGTGGACCGCATCGGCTATGACCCTGGCCCGCCCGACCCGTCGCTTGATCTGGATGACCCGCCGCCCCCTGAGCCGTTGCTCGTCGACGAACCCCTGGCGCCGCGTGCCACTATCGCAACGCTCGCCACCGCGCTCGCCGCCGATGCCAGCACGCCCAGCGTCACGATCGCCAAGCCCGCGCCGCCCGTCGCCGTCGTCACTGTGGATGCCCCGCCGCGCTGATTGCGCTCGGCGCGCCGGCTGTGCCAAAGGCGCGCGTAATCATAGAAAGCTTCGCGGAGAGTCGGCTTATGCGCATCATCGATCACGTCATCGCCGGGGGCGCCGGCGGCGCCGCGAGCCGCCAGGGCGAGGTGTTCGATCCCAATAGCGGCCAGGTGCAGGCGCACGTCAATCTGGGCACCGCCGCCGATCTGGAGCGCGCGGTCGCGGCCGCCCAAGCCGTGCAGCCGCGCTGGGCCGCGACCAACCCGCAGCGCCGCGCGCGCGTGCTGTTCAAGTTCAAGGAACTGGTCGAGGCCAATATCGACTCGCTCGCGCAGCTGCTGGCGAGCGAGCATGGCAAGGTGGTCGCCGACGCGCGCGGCGACGTGCAGCGCGGGCTCGACGTGATCGAGTTCGCCTGCGGCATCCCGCATCTGCTCAAGGGCGATTACACCCAGGGCGCGGGGCCGGGGATCGACGTTTATTCGATGCGCCTCCCCATCGGCATCGGCGCCGGGATCACCCCGTTCAACTTCCCGGCGATGATCCCGATGTGGATGTTCGGTGTCGCCATCGCCTGCGGCAATGCCTTCATCCTGAAGCCCAGCGAGCGCGACCCCTCGGTGCCGGTGCGGCTTGCCGAGCTGATGGTGGAAGCGGGCGCCCCCGAGGGCGTGCTGCAGGTGGTGCATGGCGACAAGGAGATGGTCGACGCGATCCTCGATCATCCCGCGATCGGGGCGATCAGCTTCGTCGGCTCGTCGGACATCGCGCATTATGTCTATCGGCGCGGGGTCGCGGCGGGCAAGCGCGTCCAGGCGATGGGCGGCGCGAAGAACCACGGCATCGTGATGCCCGACGCCGATCTCGATCAGGTCGTTGCCGAGCTGTCGGGCGCGGCGTTCGGCTCGGCGGGTGAGCGCTGCATGGCGCTCCCCGTGGTGGTGCCGGTGGGCGACAAGACCGCCGATGCTCTGCGCGAAAAGCTGCTCCCCGCGATCCATGGCCTGCGCGTCGGCGTCTCGACCGATGCCGAGGCGCATTATGGCCCGGTGGTGAACGCCGCGCACAAGGCGCGCGTCGAGGCATGGATTCAGAAGGGCGTCGATGAAGGCGCCGAGCTGGTGGTCGACGGGCGCGGCTTCACCCTCCAGGGGCATGAGCAGGGCTTCTTCATCGGCCCCTCGCTGTTCGACCGGGTGACGCCGGCGATGGAAAGCTATCGCGAGGAGATTTTCGGCCCGGTGCTGCAAATCGTCCGCGCGCCCGATTTCGAAACCGCCGTCCGCCTGCCGAGCGAGCATCAGTACGGCAATGGCGTCGCGATCTTCACCCGCAACGGCCATGCCGCGCGCGAGTTCGCTGGCAGAGTGAATGTCGGCATGGTCGGCATCAACGTGCCGATCCCGGTGCCGGTCGCCTATCATACTTTTGGCGGCTGGAAGCGCTCGGCGTTCGGTGACGTCAACCAGCACGGCCCCGAAGGCGTGCGTTTCTGGACCAAGATCAAGACGATCACCCAGCGCTGGCCCGATGGCAGCGCCGATGGCAGCAACGCCTTCATTATTCCGACCATGGGGTGAGGGGGCTGGGGCTCTACCGGCAAGAGTGATCCGAGAGGCGGGCGCCGCCCCGGCTCAAGGCCGGGGCGACGCGTATCTGTTGATCACCAACGGCGCTAAGCGACTACTTTCGCCGTCTGCCCGAACAGCAGCTTCTTGGCTTCCTCGGTCACCACCGGCTGAGCGCTCACCGCCTTGCCCTTGGCATAGGCCTCGATCGTCGCGGGGCGGGCCTTGATCGCCTCGAACCAGCGCTGCAGGTTCGGGAAATCCTCCAGCTTCTGGCCCTGCGCCTCGTAGGGGACGATCCAGGGATAGCTCGCCATGTCGGCGATCGAATAGTCGCCGGCGACGAAGTCCCGCCCTTCCAGCGCCTTGTTCAGCACGCCGTACAGCCGGTTGGTTTCGTTGACATAGCGGTTGATCGCATAGTCGATCTTCTCGGGCGCATAGCGGTTGAAATGGTGGTTCTGCCCCGCCATCGGCCCCAGCCCGCCGATCTGCCAGGCGAGCCATTCCAGGACCTTATACTTGCCGCGCACGTCACTGGGCAGGAACTTGCCGGTCTTCTCCGCCAGATATTGCAGGATCGCGCCCGATTCAAAGATGCTGATCGGCGCGCCGCCATCGGCGGGGGTGTGATCGATGATCGCGGGCATCCGGTTATTGGGGGCGATCTTCAGGAAATCGGGCTTGAACTGATCACCCGCGCCGATGTTGACCGGGGTGATCCGATATTCCAGCCCCGCTTCTTCCAGGAACATCGTGATCTTGTGGCCGTTGGGGGTAGGCCAATAGAAGAGTTCGATCATCTCACGCGCCTCATGTTGCACTAGCCAGGCCAAGATGGGGCGTCAGGCCGCAGGTGCAACGGCCGGGGCGATGCGCGGTAGAACGAAACGCGCGACAATCACCAGCGCCGCCACCCCCAGCACCGCCGCGAGCGCGAAGGCGGCGCCCGGAAAGCCGCGTTCGGCGCCCAGCGCCAGCGCCTGGCTCATCATCAGCGGCCCGGCGATCGCGGCGACGCTGCCCACGCTCGCCATCCCGCCCTGCAGCGCGCCCTGGTTGCGCGCGTCGACCAGCCGCGAGAGCAGCGCGTTGGTGGAGGGGAAGACAAACCACTGCGCGAAGCCTAGCAGGATCACCGCGTAAACCAGCCCCGGCCCCGGGATGAACGCATAAGCAGCGAAGGCGAGCGTGCCGGCGGCGATCCCGATCAGCATCGCCCGCGCCTCGCCCAGCAGCTTGATCGCGCGCTGAGTGATGAGCGCCTGGGTCACGATCATCACCGCGCCCGAGGCGGCGAGCGACCAGCCGATCTGCCCTTCGCTCCAGCCGAAGCGGATCTTCGCCCAGAAGGTCCAGGCGGAAGGATAGACCATGTGCGCCAGCTGCCACACCAGCGCGGTCAGGATCAGCGGCGCGGCGCCACCCGCCTGGCGCAGCGGGGCGAAGGCGCCGAGCGCGTTGGCGCGGCGCCATTCGAACGGACGCCGATTTTCGGGCGCGAGCGTTTCGGGGAGCAGTAGCGCGATCCCGACGGCGTTGAGCAGCGCGAGCACCGCCGCCGCCAGGAAGGGCGCGCGCGGATCGAGCCCGGCGAGCAACCCGCCCAGCGCCGGCCCCAGGATAAATCCCAGCCCGAACATCGCCCCCATCAGCCCGAAGCGCGCGCCGCGCTGCTCGGGCGGGGTGACGTCCGCCAGCACCGCGTTGGCCGGGCCATAGACCGCGCCCGTCACCCCGGCGATCACCCGCCCCAGGAACAACCAGGCGAGCGTCGGCGCGAACGCCATCAGCGCATAATCGAGCCCGAACGCCAGCATACATGCCAGGATCACCGGCCGCCGTCCGTACCGATCCCCCAAATTGCCGATCACCGGCCCGGCGACGAACTGCGCGGCGGCGAACGCCATCAGCATGTAGCCGCCGATCCGCGTCGCCTCGGCAAGCGGCAGGTGGCTCAACCGCACGATCAGCTGCGGCAGCACCGGCAAGACGATGCCAAAGCCGATGGTATCGATCAGCACCGCCGCCAAAACGATTGCAACGGCGCGATTTGTCCCTGCCATATCCGGTCCCCTGTGGCCGCTGCCTTAGCAGACCAGGACGCGGCGGGTAAGCGGGCAGGGCGGCGGGTATCTTGCCTCTTTGCAACCTGCGGCTTCTATGCCATTCCCATACCCGATATTCAGAATCGACCCGAAGGGACCGCTTGTCATGGCTACCGCGCCCGAACTCGAAGCCCGAACGCTCGACGATTTCCGTGCCGAGGCGCGCGCCTGGCTCGCCGAGAATTTCCCGCCCTCGCTGAAGGGCAAGGATAATGCCCTGTCGGTGCTCGAAGGCCCGCATCAGCCGAGCGAGGACGAGGCACGCTGGCAAAAGGCGATGGGCGAGAAGGGCTGGGGCGTGCCGACCTGGCCCAGGCAATATGGCGGCGGCGGCCTATCCCGCGCCGAAGCGCGCGTGCTGCAGGAGGAAATGGCGCGCGCCGGTGCGTGGAACCCCATCGGCGGCATGGGGGTGATGATGTTCGGCCCGACGCTGCTCGAATATGGCAGCGAGGCGCAGAAGCTGGAGCATATTCCGGCGATCGCCAAGGGCGAGGTGCGCTGGTGCCAGGGCTATTCGGAACCGGGCGCGGGGTCCGACCTCGCTTCCTTGCAAACCTTCGCCGAGGATATGGGCGATCACTATATCGTCAACGGCCAGAAGACCTGGACGAGCGGCGGGCAATGGGCCGACAAATGCTTCGCGCTGGTCCGCACCGACAAGACCAAGAAGCATGAAGGGATCAGCTTCCTGCTGATCGACATGACGTCGCCGGGGGTCGAGGTGCGGCCGATCCGCATGATCAGCGGCCAGTCGCCCTTCTGCGAAACCTTCTTCACCAATGTCCGCGTGCCGAAGGAAAATCTGGTCGGCGTGCCGGGGCAGGGCTGGACGATCGGCAAGCGCCTGCTCCAGCATGAGCGCAATTCGCTTTCGGGCGGTGGGTCGAACGCCGGACGGATGTTCGCGGGCAAGCCGCTCAGCCAGCTTGCCAAGGAATATCGCGGCGCCAACGATAACGGCCAGGTCGCCGACCAGGATTTGCGGATGCGGCTGGTGCGCCACGAGATGGACCAGCGGGCTTTCATGCTCACGCTGCGCCGCGCCGCGCTCGAGGCGAAATCGAACCAGGGGCCGTCCGCCGCCACCTCGATCATGAAGAATGTCGGCGCGCGCCTTACCCAGGACCGCGCCGAACTGGCGATCGAGATCATGGGGATGGCCGGGCTCGGCTGGGAAGGGGAGGGCTTCAGCGAGGCCGAGCTCGCCCAGACGCGCACCTGGCTGTGGGGCAAGGCGGTGTCGATCTATGGCGGATCGACCGAAATCCAGAACAATGTGATCGCCAAGCGCATCCTGGGGATGCTCGATCACCAATAGGTAGGCCGGCCCCGACACGGGTGCAGGAGGAGAGGGGGGCGCAGGCGGCGGCGCGCAAGACCGCCGCCCGCCTTTCCCGGCAACAGCGAGAGGTCAAGCGATGGCGGTGCTGAACGACGAACAAGTGATGCTGCGCGACATGGTGCGCGAATGGGCGGACAATGAATCGCCCGTCACCGCCTTCCGCAAGCTGCGCAACGCCGGCACCGCCGAGGGTTTCGACCGCGACGCCTGGGGCAAGCTCGCCGAGATGGGGCTCGCCGGGATCGTGATTCCGGAAGAGTTTGGCGGCAGCGATTTCGGCTATCTCTCGCTCGGGCTGGTGCTGGAGCAATTGGGGCGCAACCTCGCCGCTTCCCCCCTCGCCGCGAGTGCCGCCGCCGCGAGCGCGATCGTGCTGGGCGGGTCGAACGCCGCCAAGGCGCAATATCTGCCGCAAATCGCGAGCGGCGCCCTGGTCGCGACGCTCGCGGTGGACGAAGGCCCGGTTCATGATCCGGCGCGGATCGCGACGACCGTGACGGGCGGGCGGCTCAACGGCACCAAGGCGTTCGTCGCCGAAGGCGACAGCGCCGGCCTGTTCGTGGTCGCCGCGACCGACGGCCTTTATCTCGTCGCGGGGGACGAGGGGGTGACGCGCCAGTCGCGCCAGATGGCCGACAGCCGCAGCCACGCCGACATCCGTTTCGAAGGCGCGCCGGCCGAAAAGCTCGACGTCGCGCCGCAAGCGATCATCGACCGCGCGACCGCGGCGGTGTGCGCCGAGATGCTCGGCCTGGCGACGCAAGCGTTCGAGACGACCAACGATTACCTCAAGACGCGCGTCCAGTTCGGCCAGACGCTTGCCAGCTTCCAGGCGCTGCAACACCGCATGGCCAGGCTGTTCACCGAGATCGAGCTGATGCGCTCGGCGGAGGAGGGCGCGTTCGAGGCGATCGACAGCGGTCGTTCGGACATCGACCAGGCGGTGAGCCTTGCCAAGGCGATCGCCAGCGATACCGCCAAGCTCGCCAGCCGCGAGATGATCCAGCTCCACGGCGGCATCGGCATGACCGACGAGCATGACGCGGGCTTTTATATCAAGCGCTCGGCGGTGCTCGAGGCGATGTGGGGCAACGCCGCCTATCACCGCGAACGGTTCGCGCGCCTGAACGGCTATTGAACGTCCGATCCAAGCGCACTCCCTTCTCCTGGTAAGTACACGGATCGTAACGCTTTTCTTTGTTTTCGGAACGCCGCGGTCGCGCCGATCAGCCGGCGCCGCCGCGGGAGCCGTCGCCGCGCGGCGTGATGCCGGGCGGGCGTCCGGCCAAGTCCTTCTGTCGACGGCGCCCTTCGCGCGCCATTTGCCGCGCCGCCGCAATTTTCGAAAAGACGTTTCGTTCAGGCGGGGCGGAGCCACAGGCATTGGCCCTGTATCGAAGCCGAGAAACGTAGCGTTTTGCAACGCGTGTTTTGCTTGACGGCAACGCCGGTCCATTGTCTATTCGAGGATAGGGTACGGTGCCCGCAAGCGGCCCGGCCTGTATGGGAGAGACTGATGCAGAAATCCACGCTTCTTGGTGCGTGCGGTGCATCCGCGCTGGCGCTGGTGCTCGTTTCGCCGGCCGCCGCGCAGACCGCCGCCGCCGCGCAAGCCACGGCCGCGCAGAACGCCGTCGCCACCGAGCCTGCCCAGGCCGAGACCCCCGATGTCGTCGTCACCGGCACCCTGATCCGCGGCACGCCCGAGGATGCCGCGCTCCCGGTCGACGTGATCGGCTATGACGAGCTGCAGCGCCGTGGCGCGCCAACCGCGCTCGATCTGATCAAGAACCTGCCCAGCTCGAACGGTGTGCTGGGCGACGCCAACCAGTTCGACTCCCGCTCGCAGGGCGCGGAAGGCGTCGCCAGCGTCAACCTGCGCGGCCTGGGGCCGCAGCGCACGCTGGTGCTGCTCAACGGCCGCCGCATCGTGCAGGCGGGTACGGGCGTGCCGGTGGTCGACATCAACCTGATTCCCCAGGCCGCGCTCGGCCGGATCGAGGTGCTGAAGGACGGTGCCGCCGCCACTTATGGCTCGGATGCGATCGCCGGCGTGGTGAACTTCATCACCCGCAGCGAGCAGCGCGGTTTCCAGGCCGAGGCGACCTATCGCTATATTCCGGGTTCCGACGGTGATTACACCGGCGGCATAAGCTATGGCATGAAGAAGGGGCCGCTGCAGTTCCTGGCGGCGTTCGGCTATCAGCGCCGCTCCGAGCTGCGCACGGTCGACCGGCCGTTCACGGTGCAGCCTTATCCCAACAACCCGCAGGGCGGCTATAGCGGCGGCGGTAGCCCCGGTAACTTCGGCTTTGGCGGCAATCTGAACTTCGTGCGCGATCTGGGCTGTACCGACCTTGGCGGTTTCCGGTCGCTCCCCGGATCGACCACCGATCGCTGCTTCACCAACTATGGCCAGTTCGACAATCTGGTCGAGCCCGAGGATCGCTATCAGGCCTATCTCGAAACCAAGATCGAGATCAGCGACCGGCTGACCGCCAATTTCAGCGCGCTCTACGGCTCGTCGTCGACGCGGATCACCACCTCGCCCAGCTATCTTCCGACGCTGCCGCCTTCGGGCTATGCCGCCTCGCCGCTGACGACGGTGCCCGCGAGCAACACGCTGTCGCTCGCGCAAGCAGCGGGCGCGGGGGTGTTCGCCATCCCGACCTATGCCCCGGCGCTGCGTGACTATTGCGCGCTCTACGGCGCCGCCTCGGGCTGCGTCACCAGCCCGGCGACGGGAGCGCCGCTCGCGCCGGCGCTCGCTTTCCCGGTGCTGTTCCGCCCGTTCCTGCTCGGCGGTAACCCGCTGTTCCGGCAGCTGCCGGGCAATGATCGCGGTTCCGCGTTCAGCCAGCGCCAGTCGGAAGTGACGCGGATCACCGGCAGCCTGACCGGCGACATTGGTTCCGGGCTGACGCTGGAGGCGGGCTTCGCTTACTCGCTCTATGATCGCGGGATCGAGGGCACCGACACCTTTGGCGACCTGCTCCAGAACGCGCTCGCGGGCTTTGGCGGCCCCAACTGCGCCTTTTCGAGCAGCGCCTCGCGCGCCGGGCTCACCCAGGCCCAGCTCGCCGCGCTCGCCGGCACCAACGGCTGCACCTACTTCAACCCCTTCTCGACCGCGATCCAGAACAACCCGGTGACGGGCCAGGTGAACCCCAATTTCGCCGGCACCCGCGCGCCGGCGGGGTTCAACCTCACCCCCGGCGCCGGCCTCCTCAACGATCTGGCGACGATCGACGACTTCTTCCGCACCACCCGCAGCGACACCCGCACCTCGAACCTCACCGCCGACATGGTGCTGAGCGGCAAGACGCCGCTGCGCCTGCCCGGCGGCGACGTTTCGTTCGCGATCGGCGGCCAGTATCGCCGCGATACCTATGGCGTGCGCTACAATGCCGACGCCAATCTGGCGGTGAACCCCTGCCCGGGCTCGCCGCTCAACCCCAATGCCGTGTGCGTGCAGCAAACCGGCGCGCTCGGCTTCCTCGGCACCAACCGCAACACCAATTTCCAGGGTGAGATTTTCGCCTTCTTCGGCGAATTGCAGGCGCCGATCACCGACAAGCTGAACGCGCAATTCTCCGCCCGGTATGAAGATTATGGCGGCCGCGTCGGCTCCACCTTCAACCCGCAGGGACGCATCCGCTGGCAGGTGACGCCGTGGCTCGCGCTGCGCGGCGGCGGCGGCACCACCTTCCGCGGCCCGCCGCCGCAGAACCTGGACGGGCAGATCACCTCGCTGCAGGTGATCGGCAGCTCGTTCCGCGCGATCGACATCGTCGGCAACCCGAACCTCAGTCCGGAAAGCGCGACTACTTATGGCGGCGGCATCCTGGTCAACCGCGGCGGCTTCAGCGCGAGCGTCGATTATTTCCGGTACGAGCTGAGCGGCCCGATCGAGGCCGAACCGGTGGCCGGCATCGTCAGCACGCTGTTCGGCGCGACCGGCAACGCCAACTGCAACAACCCGGCCTTCGCCGCGCTCCAGGCGCGCTTCACCTTCACCGCCGCCGGTTGCGGCATCGGCAACGTCACCCGTCTGCGCACGCTGCTGCAGAACAACGCCAACGTTACCACCTCGGGCCTCGATTTCCAGGCCGAGTATAAATGGGGCTGGGGGACGTTCGATCTCGCTTTGGGCGCCAACGGCACCTATGTGATCGACTATCGCACCGCCGATGTCCGCGTGGAGGGCGTCGTCGTGCAGCCAACCTTCGACGCGGTCGGCAAGCTGAACTTCCAGACCACCGCCTATCCGCTGCCGCAGGTGAAGGGCTTCGCCTATCTCGATGTGCGGCGCGGCATCCATAGCGGGCGGCTGCAGTTCAATTATATCGACGGCTATACCGATCAGCGCACCGCCGCTGTGTTCGGCCCGAACACCACCGCGCTCGCGGGTGCGGCGGTGACGGCGGGGCAGAATATCGGCTCGTTCAGCACGCTCGATTTCACTTACCGGGTCGCGCTGAAGACCAAGACGACGCTGTTTGTGTCGTTCCAGAACATGCTGGACGAGATGCCGCCTTTCGCGCGGCTCGACTTCAACTATGATCCCTTCACCGCTTCGCCGCTCGGCTTCAACCTGCGCGCGGGCGTGACCCAGCGTTTCTGAGTAGCGAAGCTCATGTAGCGCCCTTTATCGCCGCCGCCCGGACCGTTCCGGGCGGCGGCTTTGTTTTTAGGCTCGGGAAGCGCCGCGCCTACCGCGATGGAGCGATTGCCATGGCCAGCCTAGCCGAAGCCGCCGCCCGCCCGAACGAGGACCAAGCCACCGCCGACGCCCGCGCGCTGCGCTGGCGGGGCTGGACGCTCGCCCTGCTGACGCTGGTTTATTTCTTCAGCTTCATGGATCGCTACATCCTGGCAATCCTGCTCGAGCCGATCAAAGCCGATCTGAAGCTGAACGACACGCAGCTTGGGCTCCTCTCGGGCCTGGCCTTCGCGATATTCTATGCAACGCTCGGCCTGCCGGTCGCCTGGCTGGCGGATCGTTACAGCCGGCGGCGGATCATCGCCGTCGCGCTCGCGCTATGGAGCGGGATGACCGCCTTGTGCGGCACCGCGACCGGCTTCGGCCAGCTGCTGCTCTACCGGATCGGCGTCGGGGTGGGGGAGGCCGGCTCCAGTCCGCCCTCGCATTCGGTGATCGCCGACCTCTACCCGCCGGAGAAGCGCGCCGGTGCGATGGGCATTTATTCGACCGGGGTCGTACTGGGCGGCGGGTTCGGCGCGATCATCGGCGGATCGATCGCCGCCGCTTATGATTGGCGCACCGCGATGTTCGCGCTCGGGCTGCCGGGGATCGCGCTCGCGCTGATCGTGTGGCTGGTGATGGTCGAGCCGCGCCGGGGCCTCTCGGACCCCGCGCCGGTCGCGGCCCAGGCCAAGCCGACGATGCTCGAAGGGATGGCGAGCCTCCTCCGCTGCGCGCCGGCGGTGCATCTGATCCTGGCGGTGACGCTCACCTCGCTGATCGGCTACGCGGTCGGCAATTTCGGGCCGAGCTATCTGCAACGTTCGCTGGGGATGAGCTTGAAGAGCGTCGCGCTGATCTATGCCCCGGCGGTGGCGTTGACCGGGGCGGCGGGGGGCGTGATCGGCGGCAAGCTCGCCGATTGGTGCGGGCGGCGCTATGGCCTGCACAGCCAAGCGTGGTTCGTCGCGCTGCTGAAGATCGCCGCGCTGCCCTTCACCATCGCCTTCTATCTGGCGGGCGACTTCACCACCGGGTTCGCCGCGGTGCTGATGAGCTATCTGCTTGCCTCCAGCTATTTGGGGCCGAGCTTCGCACTGATCCAGGGCCTCGCGCCGACGCGGATGCGCGCGCTGTGGGCGGCGATCACGCTGCTGGTGATCAACCTGATCGGGCTCGGCGCCGGGCCGACGCTCGCCGGCATCATCAGCGATGCGCTCAAGCCCAGCTTCGGCCAGGAGTCGCTGCGCTATTCGATGCTGGCGATCACCCTGCTGACCCCCTGGGCGATTTTTCACTATTGGCGCGCCGGGGTGTTGCTCAAGCGAATGGGGTAAGGGCCGTTATCCCGCCGCCAGCACCCGATCGTCGAACAGCCCGAAGGCGAGCGTCGAAGCATAGAAAGCGATCGCCCGCTCGCGCGGCATCGTGCTCGCCCATTTGCGCATGTCGAAGGCGGCGTTCTGCAGCGCCATCAGCGTTTGCGCCGCGATCAGCGGATCGACCGGGCGGACCGATCCTTGCGCGATGCCGTCGCTCATCAGGCCCGCATAGCGCCGCGCGATCCGGTTCGAGCGGGCGACCATCGCCGCGCGCACCTCCGGCGTCAGGCCGGAAAGCGCGGTGGTCCGCATCAGCGGCCCGCGTTCCGAAAACTGGAAATCGAGCAGGGTCGCGATCGCGCTCGCCAGCTGATGCCAGTGGCTGCCCGGCAACGCCTCCGCGCGACGCTGCGCCTCGGCGATGGTGTCGAGGCTGCGCTTGAAGCAGGCGATCACCAGATCGTCCTTGGCGTCGAGATGGTGGTAGAAGCTGCCCTTGGTTACGTTCAGCTGCGAGGCGATCCGCTGCACCGAGGCGCCGCGATAGCCGAGCTCGTTGATCAGCCGCGTCGCCGCGAGCAGGAACGCCTCGCGCCCGGGCTCGCTGTCATCGGTCGCAAGGTCGAGCAGTCTCGGTGCCCAATCTTGCCCCGGCGCGGCGATGCCGTGCGCGAACACCGCCATCAGCCGCGCCTCGACGCGGGCATATTGATCGGGCTCGTAGCGGCCGAGCCACACTGGAATCCAGAAAGTGTTCTCCAGCAGCACATGCGCGCGCGCGCCGAACAGATCGGTGTGGGCGCGGCTGGGCGCGGCGCCCCACAGGCTGCGCGTCTTGCGAAACACCTCGCGCCAGCCGGTCATCAGCCGGCCGAGCATCGGCTCCTCCATCGCGCGCAGATCGGAGAGCACGGCGAAGGGCGTCGCCGCGCCCTGCTCGATCTTGGTAAGCCGGGCCATGTTGGCGCTCAGATAATGCGCGACGCGGGCCTGCGGGGTCGGCTGTTCCAGCGCCTCGTCGAGCATCGCCTGGAGGCAGTCGAGCGTGTGTTCGAAGCAGGCGGCCGCCAAATCTTCCTTGCGCTTGAAGTAATAGGTCACGCTCGTCGTGTTGAGCCCGACGCGGCGCGCGACATCGGCGAAGGTCATCCCCTTGGCGCTTTGATCGTTGATCGCCTGCGCCGCGGCGGCGAGGATCGCGTCACGCTTCGCCCGGAAGCGCTTGGTGCCGCCGCCCGTTTCGATCGTTTCGATATTGCCCATCACTTTGTAGCTTAGCAAAGTCTTTTCGAAGGAACAGTCCCCTTTGGCGTCCGCGAATTCGTATGCGCGGCGTAGCGGCATACCCGGCTTTCGGAGCTTTACCGAATAAGCGGTACGGTCTAAGCCAAGGGCCTGCCAGCCGGGAGGACGCCATGGATTTTACGCTCACCGAACGCGAAACCTATTTCCGCGACCGGGTTCGCGATTTCATCGAGCGTGAAATCCGCCCGCGCGATCCCGAATATCACGCCCAGGCCGAAACCGGCGAGCGATGGAAAGTGATCCCCGTGATCGAGGAGGTGAAGGCCAGGGCCAAGGCCGCCGGGCTGTGGAACTTCTTCATGCCGCCGCATTCGGGCGCGCCGCCGGTGGATGACAGTTTCGAGTTCGAAGGCACCCAGCTCACCAACCTTGAATATGCGCTCTGCGCCGAGGAGATGGGCAAGATCGGCTGGGCGAGCGAGTGCTTCAACTGCTCGGCGCCCGATACCGGCAATATGGAAGTGCTGATGCGCTATGGCACGCGCGATCAGAAGGAAGCCTGGCTGCGCCCGCTGATGAACGGCGAGATTCGCTCGGCCTTCTTGATGACCGAGCCGGCGGTCGCCAGTTCGGACGCGACCAATATCGAAACCTCGATGGTCCGCGACGGCGATCATTATGTGATCAACGGCACCAAATGGTGGTCGAGCGGGGTGGGCGATCCGCGCTGCAAGATCGCGATCGTGATGGGCAAGACCAATCCCGACAGCCAGCGCCACACCCAGCAGAGTCAGATTCTGGTGCCGCTCGACACGCCGGGGGTGCGGATCAAGCGGATGCTGAGCGTCTATGGCTATGATCACGCGCCGCACGGGCATGGCGAGGTCGAGCTGAAGGACGTGCGCGTGCCGGTCGAGAATCTGCTGCTCGGCGAAGGGCGCGGGTTCGAGATCGCGCAAGGGCGCCTGGGGCCGGGCCGCATCCATCACTGTATGCGCACGATCGGCGTGGCGGAAACCGCGATCGAGGCGATGGCCAAGCGACTGCTTACCCGCGTCGCCTTTGGCAAGCGCATCGCCGATCATTCGATCTGGGAACAGCGCATCGCCCGCGCGCGCATCGACATCGAGATGACGCGGCTGCTCTGCCTGAAGGCCGCCGACATGATGGACAAGGCGGGCAACAAGGCGGCGCAGCTCGAAATCGCGATGATCAAGGTGCAGGCGCCGGCGATGGCGCTGCAGGTGCTCGATGACGCGATCCAGGCGCATGGCGGCGGCGGCGTGTCCGACGATTTCGGCCTGGCGAGCGCCTGGGCCTCGTTGCGCACGCTGCGCTTCGCCGACGGGCCGGACGAAGTCCACAACCGCGCGATCGCCCGCAACGAGTTCGGCAAATATGCCGATCTGCCCGATGCGGTGGCTGCCAAGGCGGCGGTGCGGCGGTAGGGTTGACCGTAGGTTGAGCCACTTAGCCCTCTCCCCTTCAGGGGAGAGGGATGGGAGAGGGGCGGCGATCCAGAGGGCGGCGCGTGCAAACTCGTCCCCTCTCGCCAACCAGTTTGGGGTCAACCGTGCCCCGCACGGTTGAGGATTGTCCGGGGGACAATCCTGCCCCAAACTCCCCTGAAGGGGAGAGGGAGTTAGATGAAAGCCGCCATCCTGTTCGAGCCCAAGTCGGACCTCGTGATCGAGGACGTACGCATCGATACCCCCGGTCCGCGCGAAGTGCTGATCCGCACCGCGGCGTGCGGGGTGTGCCGATCGGACCTGCATTTCGTCGACGGCAGCTTCCCGCACCCGATGCCGACCGTGCCGGGCCATGAGGCGGCCGGGGTGGTGGAGGCGGTGGGGTCTGACGTGACCCGGCTGAAACCCGGCGATCACGTCATCACCTTCTTCACCGTCTTCTGCGGCAGCTGCGAGATGTGCGTCACCGGGCGCCCCTCGCTCTGCGTCGATCCGTCCACCCGCCGCCCCAAGGGCGCGCCGCCGCGCCTGGCGCGCGCGGATGGCACCCCGCTCGCGCCGTTCCTCAATCTCTCCGCCTTTGCCGAAGCGATGCTGGTGCATGAAAATGCCTGTGTCGCGATCAGCAAGGACATGCCGCTGACGCAAGCCGCGCTGCTCGGCTGCGCGGTGATCACCGGCGCGGGGGCGATTTTCAACGACAGCAAGCTGCGCGCGGGCGAGAGCGTGGCGGTGATCGGCTGCGGCGGCATCGGCCTCGCCGCGATCAATGCGGCCAAGATCGCCGGCGCCGGGCAGATCATCGCGATCGATCCGGTGCCCGAAAAGCGCGCCCTCGCCGCCCGGCTGGGCGCGACCCATGGCTTCGGCCCCGACGAGCCCGATCTGGTGAAGAAGCTCGCCGCGCTCACCCTCGGCGGGGTGGATTATGCGATCGAGGCGGTCGGGCGCCCCGAAACCGCCGAGCTTGCCTGGACGCTCCTGAAGCGCGGCGGCACCGCGACGATCCTGGGCATGATCGCGCCGGGCAAGGCGGTGAGCCTGCCGGGGCCGAGCTTCCTCACCGGCAAGCGCCTGCAAGGATCGCTGCTTGGGTCCACCCGCTTCCCGATCGACATGCCGCGGCTGGTGCAGCTTTACTTGGACGGCAAGCTGGATCTCGATACGCTGGTGGCGGAGAAGATACCGCTCGCGGGCATCAACGGCGCGCTGGCGGCGCTGCGGCAGGGGGACACGGTGCGCTCCGTGATCGAATTCGCATGACCGCCGAGGAGCTGATGGTCGGCACGCTGCCCGTGCCGGCGGACGATCCGATCGACGCCGCCAAGGTCGCCGCCTGGATGGCAGCGCATGTGCCCGGCGCGCACGGGCCGGTGCGGCTCGAAAAGTTCAAGGGCGGGCAATCGAACCCGACCTATAAGGTGATCGCCGAGCACGGCACCTATGTGCTGCGCCGCCAGCCCTTCGGCAAATTGCTGCCGAGCGCGCACGCGGTCGATCGCGAATATCGGCTGATCGCGGGGCTCTACCCGACCGGCTTCCCGGTGCCGCGCCCCTACGGCCTGTGCGAAGACCCGGAGGTGATCGGCAGCAAATTCTACCTGATGGCGCTGGTCGAAGGGCGGAACCTGTGGGACGGCGCGCTGCCGGGCCTGACGCCCGATGGGCGCCGCGCGCATTACCACGCGATGATCGATACGCTCGCCGCGCTCCACAACACCGATTACGCCGCCGCCGGCCTGGAAGATTATGGCAAGCCGGGGAATTATTTCGAGCGCCAGGTCGCGCGCTGGACCAAGCAATACCGCGCCTCTGAGACCGAGCACATGCCCGATGTCGAGGCGCTGATCGACTTCCTGCCGTGCACCGTGCCCGAACAGACGCGCACCGCGATCGTCCATGGCGATTACCGCATCGACAACATGATCTTCGACGGCCAAGAGGCGGGCGTGATCGCGGTGCTCGATTGGGAGCTGTCGACGCTCGGCGATCCGCTCGCCGATTTCAGCTATTTCCTGATGAACTGGGTGACCGAGCCCGAGGGGCGTTCGGGTGTGATGGGCCTCGCCGGCCCCGAGACGGGCATCCCCACGATCGAGGAGGCGGTGGCGCGCTATTGCGCGGCGACCGGGCGCGACGGGGTGCCGCGGCTTGACTGGTATTTCGCCTATAACCTCTTCCGGCTGACCGGGATCGTGCAGGGCATCAAGAAACGCATCGTCGACGGCACCGCCTCCAGCGCGCAGGCGGCAAAGACGGCGGAGCGCGTCGGGCCGCTGGCGGCGGCGGCGTGGCGCTTCGCGCAGCGGGCGGGGGCTTGAGGCGGGACGTTTTGTAAGCCCTCTCCCCTTTAGGGGAGTTCGGGGCCGGCCATGCCCTCGGCATGGCCTAAACATTACGGGGTAATGTTTACCCCGAACTGGTTGGGAGAGGGGCGATGACGAGGGCGCCGCGTGCAATTCGGCCCCTCTCCTCGGCCCTCTCCCCTGAAGGGGAGAGGGAGCAGTGAGCCAGTTCGATCTTACCGGCCAGGTCGCCATCGTCACCGGCTCGTCGCGCGGGATCGGCAAGGCAAGCGCGTATGAACTCGCCGAGCACGGCGCAAAGGTCGTCATCTCCAGCCGCAAGCAGGCGGCGTGCGACGCGGTCGCCGAGGAACTGAACGCCAGGTTCGGCGCGGGCACCGCGATCGCGGTCGCCGCCAACATCTCGGACAAGGCGGGGCTGCAGCACCTGGTCGACGAAACCCGCCGGGCGTTCGGGCGGATCGACATTCTCGTCTGCAACGCTGCCTCCAACCCCTATTACGGGCCGCAGGAGGGGATCAGCGACGATCAGTTCCGCAAGATTCTCGACAACAACATCGTCTCCAACCACTGGCTGATCGCGATGGTCGCGCCGGAGATGCGCGCGCGGCGGTCGGGCTCGATCATCATCGTCTCGTCGATCGGCGGCCTGCGCGGCTCGACCGTGATCGGCGCTTATTGCATCAGCAAGGCGGCCGACATGCAGCTCGCGCGCAATCTGGCGCATGAGTTCGGGCCGGACAATGTGCGGGTGAACTGCATCGCGCCGGGCCTCATCAAGACCGATTTCGCCAAGGCACTATGGGAAGACCCGGTGCGGATCGAGGCCGCGAACAAGAGCGTGCCGCTGCGCCGCATCGGCGAGCCGCACGAGATCGCGGGCGCGGTGGTGTTCCTGGCGAGCAGCGCGTCGAGCTTCATGACCGGGCAGACGATCGTGCTCGACGGCGGGGTGACGATTTGAATCAAGGGGAAAAGTCTATGCGCTTCCAGGGCAAATCGATCATCGTCACCGGCGCGGCCTCGGGCATTGGCGCCGCCGCCGCGCGGCTGTTCGCGGCGGAAGGCGGGGCGGTGCTGTGCGCCGATTGGGCGGAGAGCGTCACCGAGACCGCCGCCGCCATCGCCGCCGCCGGCGGCCGCGCCGAGGCGCTGCGAATCGACGCCGGCAAGGAGGAGGACGTCGCCGCCGCCGTCGCCAAGGCGTGCGAGGGCTTTGGCGGGCTCGACGTGATGTTCGCCAACGCCGGCATTTCAGGCGGCATGGCCAATATCCTCGATACCACCCCCGAGCTGTTCGCCGAGGTGCTGCGGGTGAACCTGATCGGCCCGTTCCTGGCGGTGAAGCACGCCGCGCCCAAGATCGCCGAGCGCGGCGGCGGCGCGATCGTGCTAACCGCGAGCGTCGCCGGCATCCGCTCGGGCGCGGGGTCGCCGGCCTATTCGGCGTCGAAGGCGGGGGTGATCAACCTCGCGCAGGTCTCGGCGCAGCAGCTTTCGGGATCGAATGTGCGGGTCAACGCGCTCTGCCCCGGCCTGACCGAAACGGGGATGACCAAGCCGACCTTCGATTACGCGCGCGACGCGGGCAAGATGGACCGGGTCGGCCGGCTCAACCCGCTGCGCCGCGCGGCGCAGGCCGAAGAACTCGCGCGGGTCGCGGTGTTCCTGGCCTCGCCCGAGGCGAGTTACGTCAATGGTCAGGCGCTCGCGGTCGATGGCGGCTTGTCGTCGAGCCATCCGGTCACCCGCCAGGAATTTGGCAAGACCGCTGTCTGACGTCGGGAACTCTTTGCCCCTCGGCCAGTTTCGCTGGTGGTTCACCGAAACAAGAGGGGAGTCTCATGAAGAAGTTGATGGCGGCGAGCGCCGCGCTGAGCCTGGTCGCGCTGCCGACGGTCGCGCCCGCGCAGACGCCGACTGTGAACGCGGCCGCGCCGCTGTCGCTGGGCAACGCCGCGCCGGTGCGCGTGGCGGCGAAAGGGAGCAAGGCCAAGGTCTCGAACGCGGGCATCGCGGCGTTCGCGGTGATCGTGATCGGTGGCGCGGTCGCCGCGCTCGCGGTGATCGCGGGCACGCGCGATCAGAACAACAACGACGTGCCCGTCAGCCGCTGAACGCGCACGCTTGATGGCAAAAGCCCGCGACCTCACCGAGGTGGCGGGCTTTTTCGCGTCGGCGGCCTCAGCGCTCCGCCCGCATCCGGATCAGCCCTTCCTGCGTGGTGCTTGCCACCAGTCGACCGTCGCGCGCGTAAACCCGCCCGCGATTGAACCCGCGACCGTGCCCGCTCCATGGGCTCTCGCAAACATAGAGCAGCCAGTCGTCCGCCCGGAACGGCTCGTGCAGCCATACCGCATGGTCAAGGCTCGCGGTTTGCAGCGGGTGAGTCATCCAGTTGACCCCATGCGGCAGCAGCGCGGTGCTGAGCAGCGCCATGTCGGAGGCATAGGCCAGGATCGCGCGGTGCATCGCCGGATCATCGCCGATCGGGGCGGCGATCCGGAACCAGCTCGCCTGGCGCGGCTCGCCCTTCTCCGGCTTGAACGGGTTGCGCGCGTTCACCGGGCGCGTCTCGATCGGGCGCGCGCGCAGGAAGCCGCGGCGGAACTTCTCGGGCACCTGATCGGCCATCGCCTGGCGCAGCGTCAGGTCGCTCGGAAGGCCCTCGGGCGCGGGCACATCGGGCATCAGCTCCTGATGCGCGAGGCCGTCTTCGGGGCGCTGGAGCGACACGGTCATGCTCAGGATCGGCACCCCCTTCTGCATCGCGATCACGCGGCGGGTGGCGAAGCTGCCGCCGTCGAAATCGCGCACCACGCGGTAGATGATCGGGTGATCCTCGGCACCGGGGCGCATGAAATAGGCGTGGAGCGAATGGGCGATCTTGGGCGCCTCGGTCGAAGCCTGCGCCGCCTGCAGTCCTTGCGCGATCACCTGCCCGCCGAAGACACGACCCCAGCCCTCGCGCCGGCTGGCACCGCGATAGAGATCGGTGTCGAGCTCCTCGATCGTGAGCAGCGCGCAAAGCTCGGCGGCGAGCGCTTCGGGCGTCGTCTCGGTCAACTCATTTCCCCTCTTGATCCTCCCCAAGCGCCTGGGGCGGATTCAATAGCCCGCCATCCGCGCCAGCTGGTCGGCATGATAGTTGCTGTCGCCAAAGGTCTCGGCGAGCACCCGCGCGCGCTTCATGTAGAAGCCGATGTCATAGGCGTCGGTCATGCCGATGCCACCGTGCATCTGGATGCCTTCCTGCACCGCAAGCGTGGTCGCCAGCCCGGTCATCGCCTTGGCGACATGCACCGCCTCGTCGGCGCGCGCATCGCCCGCGTCGAGCAGCTGCTGCGCCTTGAGCACGGCGGCGCGGGCGACTTCCATCTCGCTATAGAGATGCGCGGCGCGGTGCTGGAGCGCCTGGAAGCTGCCGATGCGCAGGCCGAACTGCTTGCGCTCCTTCAGGTAATCGACCGTCATGTCCATCGCCCCGCCGCCGACGCCGAGCAGTTCGGCGGAAGCGCCGGCGCGCCCTGCGCGCAGCAGCCGGGCGAGCGGATCGGCGCCGTGATCGACCTCGCCAATCACCGCATCGGCATCGACCTCGACCCCGTCGAAGTTGAGCCGGGCGGCGATGCTCGCGTCGGCCAGCCGCTCGGGGGTTGCCTCCAGCCCCGCCGCGCCGCGCTCGACCGCGAACAGGGTGATGCCGGCCTCCTCATTCTCGGCGCCAGCGGTACGCGCGGCCACCAGAATCACGTCGGCCGCGTGCCCGTGGGTGACGAATTGCTTGGCGCCGGTCAGGCGGAAACCATTGCCCGCCCGCTCGGCCTTGAGCGTGATGTTGGCGCCGTGCTTCGCCCGCTCGTCGATCGCCAGCGCGGCGACCGCCTCGCCCGCCAGGATGCCCGGGAACCAGCGCGCGGCGTGCGGCGTGCCCTTCAGCGCCTCGACCGCCGCAACCGCGGTGGAGAGGAAGGGCGAGGGCGAGAGGTTGCGCCCGATCTCCTCGAGCACCACGCCGGCTTCGACATGGCCGAGGCCGAGCCCGCCCTGCTCCTCGCCGATCAAAATGCCGGTGAAGCCCATTTCGGCGAACTGCTTCCACAGATCGCGGCTGAAGCCATCGGGGTTGGCGCTGTCGCGCAGCTCGCGCAGGTGGCGGACCGGCGCCTGCTCGCGCACGAAATCGCGGGCGGTGTCGCGGAGCATGGTCTGGTCTTCGGTGAGGTAGAGGGGCATTGATTTCTCCTTCTAAGCCCTCTCCCCTTCAGGGGAGAGGGTTGGGAGAGGGGGAAGGCGGGCACCGTCGCCCTGCTGCATCGCCCCTCAACCGAACCCGCCGGTGGCGGGGCCACCCTCTCCCCCTTGGGGGGAGAGGGCTTGTTGTCACGCGCTTGGCAGGTCCAAAATCCGCTTGGCGACGATGTTGAGCTGCACCTCGCTGGTGCCGCCCTCGATCGAATTGGCCTTGGTCCGCAGCCACGCCCGCGCCGCGCCACCCTGGTCCGAGCGTTCGCTCTCCCATTCGAGCGCGTCGGAGCCGCCCGCCGCCATCATCAGCTCATGCCGCGTCTTGTTCAGCTCGGTGCCGTAATATTTCATCATCGAGGGCTGCGCCGGGTCCGCCTGGCCCGCCTTCAGCTCGTCGATGAAGCGTTCGGACATCATGCCGAAGGCGCGGGCGCGCACCTCGAACAGCGCGATCTGCGCGCGCAGCAGCGGATCGGCGAGCCGGCCATCGGCGTCGAGCCCGATCGTCGCCAGCGCGCCCTCGATCAGCGGGTTGCCGCTGGTGGTGCCGAGTCCCATGCCCGAGATCATCTCGCGCTCATGGCCGAGCAGATATTTGGCGACGTCCCAGCCCTTGTTGATCTTCCCGACGACATTGGCCTTGGGCACGCGGACATTGTCGAAAAAGGTCTCACAGAACGGCGAATAGCCGCTGATCAGCAGGATCGGCCGCGTGGAGACGCCGGGCGTCGCCATGTCGAACAGGATGAAGCTGATGCCGTTATGCTTGTCCGCCTTGTCGGTGCGCACCAGGCAGAAGATCCAGTCCGCCTTGTCGGCGTAAGAGGTCCACACCTTCTGCCCGTTGATGATGAAATCGTTGCCCTCCTCGATCGCCGAGGTCGCCAGGCTCGCCAGGTCGGAGCCGGCGTTGGGCTCCGAATAGCCCTGGCACCACCGAATCTCGCCGCGCGCGATTTTGGGCAGATGCTCGAGTTTCTGCTCCTCGGTCCCGTATTTCAGCAGCGCCGGCCCGAGCATGGAAATGCCGAACGAATTGAGCGGGCTGCGGCATTTGAGGGTCGCCATCTCCTCGCGCAGGATTTTGGTCTCGGCGGGCGACAGGCCGCCGCCGCCATATTGGGTGGGCCAATCAGGCACCGTCCAGCCGCGGCTCGCCATCGCGTCGAGCCATTGCTTCTGACCGGGCTTGAAGCTGGGGTTGCGCCCGCCCCAGCAGATATCGGCGTCGCCGCGCACCGGCTCGCGCATTTCAGCCGGGCAATGCGCGTCGAGCCAGGCGCGGGTTTCGGCGCGGAAGGTTTCAAGGTCGGTCATGGTCACTTCCCCATCATCAACTGGTGCGCCGCGCGGGCGACGGCGATCGCGGTGAAATCGCGGTTGTAATCGGCGATTACCTGGACCCCGATCGGCAGGCCATCGGGATCGGTGCCGATGCGCACGCTGGTCGCGGGCAGCATCGGGAAGGTGGCGAGGCCGGGCAGCGCCATCTGCGCCCCCGCCGGGGTGGGTTCGCCGTCGACGATCAGCAGGCGCTGGCCGAGCGGCGTATCGTCATGCGGGTAAGCGGTGGTGCCCCAGATCGGCGCGATCACCGCGTCATAATGCTCGAACAGGCGGTTCCAGGCGGTACGAAACTGGGTCTGGCCATCGATCAGACCGAACCAGTCGATAAGGCTCGGGGGCTGCATCCCCTCGGGCATCTTGCCGCGGGTGAGCGCGGGCAGCAGCATCCGCATGTAGAGCGCGGTCTGCGTCGCGAGATCGGGAATCAGGTCGCTCGTACGATCGACCTTGGCGCCGGCGGCCTCGAAGGCGCGGCCGGTCGCCTCGATCGCGTCGGCGATGCTTGCTTGCACCGCGACATGCGGGCGCACCTCGAGCAGCAGCACCCGCCATTCGCCGGGCGCGCGCGGGGCGGGGCGGGCGAGCGGCGCGTCGGCGAGCAGATCGAGCAGCGCCTCCAGATCATCGGGATCGCGCGCCAGCGGCCCGATGACGTTGAGGGCGACGCCGCTACCGCTGGTGCGCGGGAAGTTATGCCCGGTGCTCAGCAGCGCGCCATAAGTCGGCTTGTGCCCCCACAGCCCGCAAAAGGCGGCGGGGATGCGGATCGAGCCGCCAATGTCGGAGCCGATCTCGACCGGCACATAACCCGCCGCGAGCGCCGCCGCCGCCCCGCCCGAGGAACCACCCGGCACGCGCTCCGGGTTGAGCGGGTTGCGGGTGCGGCCATAGACCGGGTTGTTGGTTTGCAAGTCCGCGAGCGCGACGGGGACGTTGGTCTTGCCCAAAATCACCGCGCCCGCGCGCTTCAGGCGCCGGACGGCGACCGCATCTTCGCTCGCGATGAAATCGGCGTGTTCGGGATAGCCCCAGCAGGTGGGGAGGCCCGCGACGTCGAAGCTTTCCTTCACCGTCATCGGCACGCCGAGCAGCACGCCGCCAGTGTCGCCCGCCGCGATCCGCGCATCGACCGCACGGGCTTGCTCCAGCGCGCGCGCGAAATCGCGGACGACGACGGCGTTGATCGCGCCGTCGTCCCGTTCGATCCGCGCGATCGCCGCTTCGGCCTCGGCGAGCGCGCTGGTCTCACCCGCGCGGATCGCGGCGGCGCTGGCGAGGGCGGTTCGGGTCATCAGCAAAACACCCTCACCCGACCCGCGCGCCGCGCGGGCCACCCTCTCCCGCGCGCGGGAGAGGGAAAAGGGCGTGATGCTTGTACCCCCCTAGCCCTCTCCCGCCGGCGGGAGAGGGTTGGGTGAGGGTGGCGATGCAGGGCGTATCGTCCCTCAATTGAACCGCCCGCCAGCCTCGGCCTTGCTCTTGAGCAGCTCGGCCACCTTGAAGCCGTGCTTCTCCAGCCCCGCGACGATCTTCTTCAGCCCTTCGGTGTCGGCCCAGAACATCGGGCCGCCGCGATAGACCGGCCAGCCATAGCCATAGATCCACACCACATCGATGTCGCTCGCGCGCTGCGCCATCTTCTCCTCCAGGATCAGTGCGCCTTCGTTGACCATCGTGTAGAGCGTGCGTTCGATGATTTCCTCGTCGCTCACCTCGCGCTTGGGCAGGTTCGATTTGGAGCGGAACTCCTCGATGATTTCGGCGACGCGGGGGCTGGGCGTCGGGTTGCGCTTCTCGTCATAATCATAAAAGCCCGCGCCCTTCTTCTGCCCCCAGCGGCCCTCGGCGCAGAGCGCGTCGCGGATATTCTCGATCCGGCTCGGGTCGCGGTGCCAGCCAATGTCGACACCCGCCAGGTCGCTCATCTGGAACGGCCCCATCGGCATCCCGAATTCGACATGGACGCGGTCGATCTGCTCGGGCGTCGCGCCTTCCATCAGCAGCTTGTTCGCCTCCACCTGGCGCGGCATCAGCATCCGGTTGCCGATGAAGCCGTGGCAGACGCCCGCGACGACCGCGACCTTCCTGATTTTCTTGGACAGCGCCATCACGGTCGCGAGCACATCGTCGGCGGTCTTCGCCCCGCGTACGACCTCCAGCAGCTTCATCACGTTCGCGGGCGAGAAGAAATGCATGCCCACCACGTCCTGCGGACGGCTGGTCGAGGCGGCGATCTCATCGACGTTCAGATAGCTGGTATTGGAGGCAAGGATCGCGCCCGGCTTGGCGATCTTGTCGAGCTTGCCGAACAGCTCCTTCTTCACGTCCATATTCTCGTACACGGCTTCGATGATCAGGTCGCAATCGGCGAGATCATCGAGGCTGAGCGTGGGGGTGAGCGCGCCCATCGCCGCTTCGACCTGCTCGGGCTTCAGCCGGCCCTTGGCGGCCGAGGCTTCGTAATTCTTGCGGATCACCCCGGTGCCGCGATCAAGCGCTTCCTGCGCCATTTCGACGATCGTCACGGGAATGCCGGCGGAGAGGAAATTCATGCTGATCCCGCCGCCCATCGTGCCCGCGCCGATCACGCCGACCTTGTTGATGGCGCGCAGCGCGATGTCATCGCCGATGCCGTCGATCTTCGCGGCCTTGCGCTCGGCGAAGAAGATGTGGCGCATGGCGGCGGATTGCGTACCGAACATCAGCTTCATGAAGCTTTCGCGTTCGAACTTGATGCCTTCCTCGAAGCTGGAGCCGTCGGTCGCCTTTTCGACGCAGGCGATGTTGGCGGCGGGCGCGTCGAAGCCGCGGAAGCGCCTGGCGTTTTCCTTTTTGAACGCGGCGACCGCGTCGGGATCGGCGGTCGCGGTCTTTTCGCTCGCGCGGGGGAGGGGGCGGACGGCGGCGATTTCGCGGGCGAAGGCGATCGCATCCTCCACCAGGCTGCCCTCGCCCGCCAGGCGATCGACCAGCCCGGCCTGCTGCGCGAGCTTGGCGCCGATGGGATCGCCCTTGGCGGTGAGTTCAAGCGCGAGCTTGACGCCGGCCAGGCGCGGCAGCCGCTGGGTGCCGCCCGCGCCGGGGAGCAGGCCGAGCTTCACCTCGGGGGTACCGATCTGCGCCGAGGGCACCGCGATGCGATAATGGCAGGCGAGCGTCACCTCGCACCCGCCGCCGAGCGCGGTGCCGTGGATCGCGGCGACGATCGGCTTGTCGGCGGCCTCCACCATGTCGAGCAATTGCGGCAGCAGCGGCTCGACCGGGGGCTTGCCGAATTCAGTGATGTCGGCGCCGGCGAAGAAGGTCTTGCCCTTGCACGCGATCACCATCGCTTTCACGCCCGGGTCCGCCAGGCCCGCCTTCACCGCCGCGTCGAGCCCGGTGCGAACGGCGGCGCCGAGCGCATTGACCGGCGGATTGTCCGAATAGATGACCAGCACATCATCATGGCGTTCGGTGGTGATCGGCGAGGTCATGGTTGCTCCTGTTTTTGGTCGAGTGCGGGTAGCAAAGCTCCGCCCCCGCCGGGGGAGGAGCTGGTCGAGTATCCGGCGTCCCTAAGGCACATCACAGCAGCGCCGAATAGATCAGCGTCTTCAGCTCGCGCCGGATGGGATAGGTGCTCGACGGGCGCAGCTGGGTCATGAACACCATGCTGATCCGCTCGACCGGATCGATGAAGAAGGCGGTCGAGAACATCCCGCCCCAATAATATTCCCCGACCGAACCCGGCATCATCGACCGCACCGGATCAATCGTCACCGCGAAGCCCAGGCCAAAGCCGGTGCCGGCGTTCTGCGTCTCGCTGAACAAGGATTTCGACATGGCGGAAAGATCGGCGCCGCCGGGCAGATGGTTCTGCGTCATCAGCTCGATCGTCTTGCGGCTGACGAGCCGCACGCCGTCGAGCGTGCCGCCGTTCAGGCAGAGCGTGCAGAAGCGGTGATAATCAAGCGCGGTCGATACCAGCCCCCCGCCGCCCGACAGGAATTTGGGCCGGTGCGCCCACGCGCTGTTGGCGCCACGGTCCCACAACTTCTTGCCGCCGGGCACCCAGTCATAGCAATCGACCAGGCGGTCGATCTTGTCTTCGGGCACGTGGAAGAAGGTGTCGTGCATCCCCAGCGGCGCGAAGAGGCGTTCGTGGAAGAAGGCATCGAGTGTCTGCCCCGAAAGCCGTTCGACCACCGCGCCGAGCACATCGGTCGACACCGAATAATTCCACGCGCTGCCGGGCGAGAATTCGAGCGGCAATCGCCCCAGCGCGCCGACGAAACCGTTCAGGTCATGGTTGCCGAACCAGTTTTCCAGCTTCTGCTCCCGATAGGCGGCATCGATGTTGCTGCGGTTCTGGAAGCCATAGGTCAGCCCACTGGTATGGCGCAGCAGATCGACCATCCGCATCGGTTCGGCGGTCGGCGTGGTGGCGAAGGGCACCCCCGCGCCGCCGCCATTGTAAACACCGAGCCCCTTGAACTCGGGCAGGACGTGGTGGACGGGCGTGTCGAGCCCTACCTTGGCCTCTTCCAGCAACATCATGAAAGCCAGGCTGGTGATCGGCTTGGTCATGCTCGCGATTCGAAACAGCGATCCCTCGGTGATCGCGCCGCCCTCCTCGCGCGCCTGGCCGAGATGGCTGAAATGGGCGATCTCGCCCTCGCGCGCGATCAGGATTTGCGCGTTCGGCAGCAGCCCCGTCATCACATAGCGTTCGGCGAGCAGCGTATCGATCCGCGCGAGCCGCGCCCGATCGAAGCCCAGTGCCTGCGGGTCCGCGAGTGCCATCAAAGCCGTACCCCTGTTTCGAAACCGGCCCTTCTATTGCCTTGAGCGGCCGCCGAATCAACACTAACCTTCATGCCAAATCGGCGGTGAAAGCCGAAGTCTGGATGGAGAGAGCCCCGCGATGTCGAGCCTTGGCGAACCCCTGATCGCGCTGGACCCCAGCTGGCCCAAGGCGAGCCTCGCCGAGATCGAGGCGATGCTCACCGCGCCGGGCGCGCGGTTCGAGATGGAAACGGTCGAAATCGGCGGCGTGCCCACGCGGGTGTGGAAGAACGCGCCGCCGCATCTGGGGCTGCTGGTGCAGTTCAGCCGCCTGCACGGCGCGCGCGAATTCGTGATCCATGAGGATGAGCGGGTCACTTACGAAGCGCATTTCCGGGCCGTCGCCGCGCTCGCCCGGCAGTTGATCGCGATGGGCGTGCAGTCGGGCGACCGGGTGGCGCTGTGCGCGCGCAACCTGCCCGAATGGCCGGTGATCTTCTTCGCGACCGTCGCGATTGGCGCGATCGCGGTGCCGCTCAATGCCTGGTGGACCGGCGCCGAGCTCGAATACGGCCTGGCCGACTCGGGCGCGCGCGTCCTGTTCGTCGATGCCGAGCGGCACGATCGGCTGCGCGACCATTACGCCGCGCTCCCCGCGCTCGAGCGCGTGGTGGTGCTGCGCGGCGCGGGCGAGGTGACGCTGACCGACCTCATCGGCACGCCGCTTGATTGGGCATCGCTCCCCGATCAACCGTTGCCCGACGTGGCGCTGACGCCCGAGACCGAGGCGACGATCTTCTACACCAGCGGCACCACTGGCCACCCGAAGGGCGCACTCGGCACCCACCGCAACCTTGTCACCAACATCTTCTCGAGCGGCTATTCGGGCGCGCGCACGCTGCTGCGCCGGGGGGAGGCGCCGCCGGCCGCCCCCGAGCCCAAGAAGATGCTCACCTGCATCCCGCTGTTCCACGTCACCGCGTGCAGCGCCGGGATGATGGGCGCGGTCGCGAGCGGATCGACGCTGATCTTCATGCGCAAATGGGATGCGATCCGTGCGATGGAGATCATCGAGCGCGAGCGGGTCCACGCGACCGGCGGTGTGCCGACCATCGCCTGGCAGCTGCTCGACCATCCTGATCGCGCCAAATACGACCTCTCCAGCCTGGAGAGCATCGCCTATGGCGGCGCCCCGTCCGCGCCCGAACTCGTCAAGCGCATCTATACCGAATTCGGCGCGCTGCCCGGCAATGGCTGGGGGATGACCGAGACGATGGCGACCGTTACCGGCCATGGGGCCGAGGATTATCTCAACCGTCCGACCAGCGCCGGCCCGGCGGTCGCGGTCGCGGACCTGAAGATCATGGACGAAAGCGGCACCCACGAACTGGCCGTGGGCGAGGTCGGCGAGCTTTGGGCGCGCGGGCCGATGATCGTGAAGGGCTATTGGAACAAGCCCGAGGCGACCGCGGCGACCTTTGTCGATGGCTGGGTGCGCACCGGCGATCTGGCGCGGCTGGACGAGGAAGGGTTCCTCTACATCGTCGACCGCGCCAAGGACATGATCATCCGCGGCGGCGAGAATATCTATTCGAGCGAAGTCGAGAATGTGCTCTACGCCCATCCGGCGGTGAGCGACGCCGCGCTGATCGGCCTGCCGCACCGCACCCTGGGCGAGGAGCCGGCGGCGGTGGTCTATCTCGCGCCGGGCACCAGCGCGAGCGAGGCCGAATTGCAGGCCTGGGTGCGCCAGCATCTCGCCGCGTTCAAGGTGCCGGTCGCGATCCGGTTTTCGGAAGAGACGCTGCCGCGCAATGCCAACGGGAAGATTTTGAAGCGCGAGCTGAAATCGTTCTTCGCGGATCGGCTGGAGGCGGCGGCTTAGGGCTTACAGGAATTGGGCGCGCTGGACGCGATCGGGTTGGTGTGGTGATCGCGGGGGGCGTCTTCCGGAAGGCGAGTTTTGCTGCAACAACGCGCTGGGCAGCTCATTCGCGCGCGCTGGCGAAGGCGCCCTTCGGCTTACGACCTAGAGTCAGTTATAGCGGGAATAGTCGGCCGCTATTGAAAGCGGACATTGTGAACGGGGATGCCGACACTCCTTGCCTTGTAAAATTGCGTGGGGTCTGCGGTAGCTTCACAGCTGGTCCGTTTTGATCCAGCATTTCTCCTAACCGAAAGAGGATACCTCTTCCTGTTTTTTGCGAGCAGCGGGTCTGACTTGGCCGTTAGCGGGTTAGCCACCATCCGATCTCGCTTGAAACCGAATATCGCGACCTTCAAAATGTCGATAAGAATGCACGGCGCCCTATCTGCCTTGCAGAACAAAGTTCAGAATGGCGAGCATGGACGAGATTGAAATCGACGGTGTTTTAAGAGATCTGCGTCATCTTCGCCGCTTCGTGGTCACTCTGCCGGGTAGGGGCAAGGATGGAGCGGATCTGCGGGTTCGTGTTTCCTTCGGATTGCATACCATCTCGCAGAGTTGTGAGCGAGGCTCGCACCATTTGGAAGATGAGAACGGCAAGCCACGGCGGTTCTGCGAGGATCGTTACGCGTTTTCGCTCGGCTTACCCGAGCTGTCGAAGCGAATGATTGAGCAGAATTACTTCTGTTGGGATTCGATCGATCGCAATCGAGCGATGAACTATGCGGTTATTGATGTCGCACCGGGCCGTGTGCGAGAGCTGGCTGATGGCGCGCACCAAGTAATATTCTTCTATCTATACCCCTGCAAGCAGTCCGAAGCCGATGTAAACCTAATGATCACGAGCTGCTATGTGCGTGAGGTGACTTTCAGCCACGTTAAGCGGCGCTACAACATGCAAACCCTGTTACGCACCTGCCTGTATAAGGGGAAGCGGCTGCCATAACGAGGAAGGGCCCCCGCTTTAGGCGGAGGCCCTTCAGAGGTGCGGGTGTGCCTTACCGTGGTGTACCGGCCATGTAGGCGCACATGCTGCGGCGACCGTGTTACCGGAAGCCCCGCTGTCCGTAGCTGATCCTTCAATGCCACAAGGTTGTAAAAGGTTCAATAAAAAGTTGAGTCGATGGGCAGGGCAACGAGCTCTCTGTGTCAGAGCCGAAGAGCTGTGACACCATTCAAGGGCAGCTTTTAGGATACCGGTCCCGAAACCCGCCCGAGCGCTTCCCATCCCATCCCGGACGCCCCCATCGCAGAGAGCGGCCCCAGATCAACGTGCGCCAACCGGCCCCGCGCCACGCTTCTGCTTCGCACCAAACACCCGCTCAGCCGCCGCCGCTGATCGCCAGCGCACCCTCGTCCGCCAGGGCGCGCTCGGCGCCTTGTTGCAGGATCACCGCGACCAGCGCCGCGCGGCGGGGGACGTTGAGCTTGGCGAAGGTGCGGCGCAGATGCTCGCGCACGGTATAGCCGCTGATGCCGAGCTGGCGGGCGATCTGCTTGTCGCATTTCCCCTGCGCGACCAGCATCGCGACTTGCAGCTCGCGCCGTGTCAACACTTCGGCGGCGCGGGTCGCGGGCGCGAGCTTGGGGCGATCGAACAAGAGATAGGGTTCACCGTCCAATTCAATCCGTCCGACAGGTGAGGTGCCGAATAAAATGCCATCTTTCGTGACGAAATCACGTTCAGGGACAGCAGCGAAACGAACCCCATCAATCATGCACAAGCGTTCTCGGCAGCCAGCGTCGACCTCGCCAGCAGAAGGTTGAGAACTGGGCTGCGCCAACGCGCTGTTTTTCAAGACATCAGGCACGCGAATACCCCCGCAAAGCGGTGCTCTTGCCACGTCGGACCCGGATTTTCGGCTTCTGTTACAAATTACCCACAGTTTTCGAGTCGAGTCGAGTCATTCATGGCGTCTGCGTTATCTTATCCATAAGCGACACCGAGCGCGGCGAGCACCGAGGGCGTCAGCCGCACGCCGCTGTTGAACAGGCCCGCGGGCGCCAGCGGCACCCCGGCGCGGCAGCCCCAGGCGCCGCCGGCGTGCGGCTTGGGGCCGGCGGTGTGGACGCCGATCACGCGCGGCGGGCGGCGCGGATCGAGCGTCACCCAGATCGGCGCGCCGCTATGCCCGGGGCAGGTATCGACCGTGTAATGGAGCCGCGCGGCGTCGACACGGTCCAGCCGCTCCTCATGCTGCCACTGGGTGCCGAGCGGCTTGTCGCCCGGATAGCCGCTGATATGGACCAGCCGCCGCTGGCGCAGGCGACGCAGCGCCGCGTCGTTGGGCGCCATCAGCGCGAAATGGCGCGGATCGGGATGGAAAGGCCGCGCGAGCTCGATCACGCCGATATCCACCTCGGCGCGGGGACGGCGCGCATATTCGGGGTGGACCCGCCACGATGCCGCCCATTGCGCGCCGAACGGCCGCGTCGCCGCGTTGGCGCGGCCAGGGGTCACGCGGATGCGCTGGGGCGCGCTCGGCACGCGCAGCGCCCGGCGCATCGGGCTCATCAGGCAATGCGCGGCGGTGAGCAGTGTCGTCGGCCCGATCAGGAACGCGGTGCAGCCCGAAAGGCGGTCCGATCCGAAGTCGCGCTCGATATGGCAGATCGCCGACCACGGAAAGCGGTTGGAGGCGATCACCCGGCGGCGCCCGTCATTGGGGCCGATGACGGCATAGTCCGCTTCGTCGACCAGCCGATCGAGCGCGTAGGGAATGGCGTCGGCCAGATCGGTCATGGCGCGTCCCCGGCGGGGGGTGCGTCGGTGGCGGGATCGTCGGCGGCGGGTTCGGGAGATGGGGCGTCGGCGATCGCCGTCCACAGCGCGTCGGCGACGATGTCGGGGTTGGGCCGGGCGCGGAGCCAGGCGACGGTGCGATCGACGAACGCCCGATCCTCCATGTCGAGCAACACGAGGTCCGGCGCTGCCCGGGGCGGCGCGGCGGCGTCCGGGCGCGGCGCGGGGCGGGCGCGGGGTGGCTCGGGCGGGGCGTGGCGTTGCCCGGGCGGGGCTGGGCGCGGCTGCAGCGCCCGCACCTCGGCCAGCACCAGCGCATCGAGCTCGGCGAGATATTCGCGGCGCGCGCCAAACGGGTCCATCGCGTGTCTCCCCAATCCTCGAAGGTGGTGGTGCTCGGATCCTTCAGCTGCGGCCGCTCGCGCGCCTGGAGCAGACCCTCATAGACATGCGCCAGCGACACCGAGAGATCGGGCCCGCGCAGGATGCCGGCCTGGACCAGAATTGCGCCCTCCGGGATCCGGGCGAGCGCGGCCCGGACGCGAGGATCGCCCTGGGCGGTGTGCTTATGTTCATGGATACGCTGGAAAATAGGCTTCTGGGTGCGGGTCATGCCGATCGTGAGCGGGCGGGCGCGGTCGATCCCGGCGCGGGTCAGGCGGTAGAGATTGGGGCGTCCGGTCGCGAAGAAGGGGCGCAGCGCGGGCGGGATCGGCCCCCCGCGCGCCTGGCGCAGCGCCGCGAGCGAGACCGGCGCGGTCCAGCCCTGGAAATGATCGAGCGTCAGCCGCCCGCCGCGCGTCTGCCGCCGTGCGGGCCGCGCCGCCTCGTCCGCCCGCGCCTGCGCCATCCCCCGGCTCTGGCACCGCGCGCACCCGCACCCGCACCCCGTCACCCTGGCAAGGGCATGCTCGGCGCGGTCGGTCGCGCCCGGATCGCAGCCGCCGCAGCGGCAGCGGGAGCCGCTCAACCGGGCGATTTCATGTTCGATGGTTTGGGTAAGCGTCGGCAGCATGGCGGGCCTCATTCGGTCAGCACGGGGAGGCGGACGGCGGCGCGCTGGCGTTCGCGCGCCTCGCGCTCGGGGAGCGGCAGGCGCGGCTGCGGCGGCGCGGCCTGGCGGATGCCGAGGATCGTCGCGATATTGGCGGCGGGGTCGCGCCGGATCGCGATCTGATCGGCGGGGCCGGACAGCAAGGTGACCACGCCGGGACCGTGGCCCGCGACGGTACTCTCGCTATGGACGACGACGCCCACCGAGACGAACGCGCCGTGCTGCGATCGGCCGAACCGGTTATCGGCATCCTCGATCGCGACGATGTCGCCGAAGCGCAGGCTGCCCAGCCGGTGGCGACGTACGGCCTCTGGATCGGAAAGCTGGATGTCGTAATCGCCTCGAATGACGTTGTTTTTGCCCAGGCCGGAACCCATCAGCCGCGCCGGCACCACATGGGTGACCGGGATCGACAGCCGCCCGCCGCTATCCCACAGCCGCCATTTGGCGATCAGCCGGGGCGCGCAGTTGACGAGGCGAATGTCGGGATAGTCGATCAACCGCGCGCCGATGCCATAGGCATAGATCTGGATGCGGTCGCCGATTGCCATCCGCCGCATCACGGGCAGCGGGAAATCGAGCAGCACATTGTCGATCCCGCCATGCTTGCCGACCACCACGCCGCGCGAACCAAGCGCGCGGCCCGACTGGATCACGGCGAAATTGCCGATGCACGCATAGGATTGCAGTGCCTGGTTGGCGGCGCCGTCGCCCGCGCGCGCCTCGTTGCGGATCGAGACGCCAGGCTCGACATGGTCGGCGGCGAGCCCGACACAGCGATCGCCGACGCGGTGGCTGAGCACGATCCCGCCCGAGCCGGGCAGGTGGCGCGGGATGCCGTCCGCCCCGATCCGCCACGGCCCGAGGCGTTCGAGCGGTGGCGCGACCTGGCCGAGCACGGTGATCATCACCAGCTCGTCGCGGTTGATTCGCGGGCGGCTGTGATCACGCGCGCTCATCGCGCTTCGACCCGCTGCCAGAGCAGCGCCGCGCCGGCCCAAAGCGCGGGATCGGCGTCGAATACATCCTCGTCGGCCTCGTCGATTGGCTCGGCGAGCGCGAGTGCCGCGGGGGCGATCACATGGACCGCGGCGTAGCGCCGGCGATGCGCCGCGAGCGGCAGCAGCGCGCCCGGCGGTGCGGCGGCGCGCCCGGGCAGCGCGATCACCGACGCATCGAGCCCCGCCTGCTCGAACAGGTCGCAGAGCAACGGCGGCGCGTCACCGCCACCGGGCGTCAGGATGGTCACCGGATCGGGCTGCAGCGCGGCGGCGAGCGCCAGGCTGTCGCGCGCGCATTCGGCGAGGGGGCCGTCGCTTCCCAGCTGACGGCGGCTCCACGCGGCGTCGAGCGCGGCGGCGCAGCGTTCGAAGCGCGGGAGCAACTCGCCGCCAATCCCCTCGGGCAGGCGGCTTTCATAGTGCGCGTCGCCCACCCAATAAAGGCTCGCGGTGAGCCGGCCATAGCTCCAGGCGCGGTGCCAGCCCGGCAGCTGTGTCGCCATCGCCGCGCGCGCCGCGTCGTCATGGCCCATGCCGCCCAGCTTGTGCGGGTGAGCGCGGTAGAAGCTGTCGTTGTCGAGCAGTCCCCAGAAGCTGCGCGGCAGCCACACCGGCGCGAAGGGCGCCAGGCGCAGCGCGGTGAGCAGCCCCAGCGGTTCAAGCGCGAGCGCGGCATCAAGGATGAACGCGCTGGTCCGCGCGGTGACCTTGAGCGAAAGCGGCAGCTGAGCCTCCATCGCGGCGCTCCCTCGCCGGCGTTCAGGCCGGGACCATCATCGACTGGCGGGTCGAAAGCCCCGCCATCCAGCGCAGATGCTCGGTCACGCCGGGGAAGCGCCGCCCTTCCGGCGTGGTGCGATAGGCGGCGATCCAGGCTTCGGCATGCATCCCCACTGCCTTGGCATCGGCCTGGAACACCACCGGGTCGATGGTGGTGCGGAAGTCGTTGTCGGCGATATATTGCAGGATGCGCCGGCCGCTCTCGGCGAGCTTGGCGCGCTGCGACAGATCGGCCGCGCCGCCGAGATGGCGCTGGGAGACGACCTCGATCACATCCCATTTGGTGTTGGCGTCGAACGCCTTCTTGATGTCCGGCGCGTCGAGCAGCTCGAAGATTTGCTGGAGATATTGGCCGACCTCGGTGGTGAGCGCGAGAATGTTGCCATAGCTGGCGCGGTCGAGCGCGAAGCGCAGATCGGTTCCGACCCGCTGGATCGTCGCGAGCGGCGCGAATGGCCGTTCATCGAGCGCGTTGCTGCCGCGGATGACGAGACCGATCGTCAGGTCGCGGAAATATTGGGCGAGGGCCGACATGAAGGCGACGAGCTGGAAGTGGAAGTTGCGGTTGGTCACCGCCCCCGCCGGCGTCGCGACGGTGCCGTAGTTGAAGGCGCGGCGATAGGCGATCAGCCGATCCCGCCGCGCATAGCGGATCGGCGTCCATTTCTCGAGAATGTAGAGCCCGCGCGCGCCGGGGCCGCGCTGGATGCGCATCTGCCCCAACTGGAACATGCGGCGCAGGACGTTCACGACCTGGAACACCTTCATCCGTTCCATCTGATAGATGTAGTAAAGCTCCGCCGCCGCATGGAGCTGGCTGGGGATGACCGATTCATCGAAGTCATTGCGCAGCAGCGGGTAGGCGAGCTGCTCGAACCCCTTGATCGGCCCGCCCGATAGCCCGGTCAGGTCGCCGAAGCTGGTCGGACTGGGGCTTGATGCGCGCTGCACCAGATCCTCGAAGCGATCCTCGAACTGCGCCTCGAACGCGGCCCGCTCGGCTGGCGACAAATTAGGCAGTTCATCGCGGAAGAAGCGCTGGAAGAGCCGCTTGATGACGTCGTTTGATTCGTAAGCCATGATCGGACCTCATCCTGGAATTTGCTCGGCGCGGGGCACGGGGCGGCGCGCGTCAGGCGGACGATTTGGGATCGGCGCGGGTTGGCCCCTTCGGCTTGGCTGCGGCCGCTTCCTTGGCGATGATGGTGGACGCAGCGGGTGAATTCGTCACCAGCGTCACGTCATCCGGCTGGTCGGGGTGATGCACCGCCGGCTGGGCCAGCGCGATCAACGTGGTGATCGTGACGAACCAGTCGTGATCGGTCATCGCCAGTTCGCGGGCATGGCCGCCGCGCTCGAACGCGGTCTTGAACTTGTGCGCCTCGCCGAGCGCGTCGGTGATCTTGGCGAAGCTGGCGAGGTTCGGGCGCTGAAGCTCCTTGTGGACGATCGCGCCCCAGCCGGTGCGCTGAACGATGTCGCCACTCGTATCGAGAATCGCGGCGATGAAGCGCACGACCGCGAGCGAGATGCCGGCCGGCGCCTGAGGCCGCGCGAGCGTCTTGGCGATCTTGCCCAGCGCGTCGAGATGGCCGGCGATGGTCGTCAAACGGCTGGCGATCGCGCCTTGCGCGCCCAGCGCCTGCTGAATCGTGGCGGTATCGTCTTTCAGGGCAGCCGCGGTTTCGGCAAGGCCGATCACGTCGCCGCGGGTCGTGTCGATCGCGGTTTCGATCCCGTCGAGCCGCCCGACCTTGCCGAGCACACGGTCAAGCACCGCCGGCAGGCTGGGCACGTCGACCGCCGAGCTTGCCGCCCCGCTGCCGCCCGGCATCCCGTGCCCGGCGGCTGGAGCACTTGCCTGACGCTCGACGAATTCGGCGGCGAGCTTGCGAAAATCGGCGCGGGATGCGTGCGACATGGTGCTTCTCCCTGCTCAAATCTGGCGCCGATTGGCGCGGCCAAAGGCCAGGCGACTGACCGAGGTGGACAGCGTCGGCGGGATCGAGATCGGGCCGCCCGATTGCGGCACCGCCACTTTGTAGACCTCCTCGAGCACCCACCCGATCAGCTCCAGCCCCACCGAACGGTCGCGGCGGTAATCGAACACCAGCTCGAGCTTGCACGCCGGCGCGAGGGAGCGGGCGACGTCCTGCACCCGCGCCTCGACCAGATATTGGCTGCTCAGTTCGCGGATCACGATGCCCCGGTCGCGCCGAGGCAGGCTGCCATAGCCCCATTCCTGCGACACGATCCGCTGGACCTCGTTCAACGCATCATCGAGCGCGTGGCTGATTTCCGGCGCCCGCCCCGCTGCGTCCAGCTCGTTGCAGATATGCCCGAAGGACATGATGAGATCGGCGAGGCTGTATGCCCTGATTTCGGGCTCGCCCCGCCCGTCGAGGCTCGGGCTCAGCGCGTAATAATCGATGCACCGATCGAGATTATAGAGCAGCAGATCGAGCAGGATCTGGCACTGGGTCGCCTGTGAATCGCAGCCGCAATCGGCGAAGCAGTCGATGCTCTGGGCCAGCGCGCCGCGAACGCTTACCAGCCGGCGGAGCCGATCAGCGACCTGATCGGTGCCGATCGAGTTGTAGAGCCCGTAGAGCAGCATGGTTGGTCGCGAGATGTCGAGTAGCCGGGCGCCACGCACGCTGCGGAAGGCGTCGACGAACAGCGACAGCGCCGAGACGAAGGCCGACATGGGCGGCGATTCCGGCGATGACGTAGCGTTGGGATCGTTGGTCGTCTCGCGATAATCGGGCGCGGCGAAGGTCTGGCCATATTCGACCAGCCGCTGGAGGCGCCCGACCAGCATCGCCGAAGCGGTCGACAGGTCGCGCAGGCTGTTGACGCTGCCGCCGGTCGTCAGATCGACCAGCTCGTCAAGCGCGGTCGCCAGGGTGTTTTCTTCCAGCAGCGCGCGCAGATCGGCTTGGCCTTGATTGTCGAGCGCGTGGGTGAGCTGGCGGAATGCCTCCAACCCGCGCGGCCAATCCTCCTGGCCGAGGCTCGCCTCGACGGTGCCGGTCATCGTGCGGAGCGCCAAGACCACGGCGTTCCGCCGCGATTGCAGCTCGCCCGCGCTCACCCGCAGCATCGCGGTCGATCGAGTGATGCCGCTCGCCGCATAACCATCGCCGATCGCGACGAGGATCAGCCCGGCCATCACGTCGCAGCTTTGCGCGAATTGGCGGAACGCGGGCTGCTGATCGGGGGTGAGCGCGCCGATATAGCGCGCCAACCGGGCATAATCGCCGAAGCTGCGCCGCGCCGCCAAGGCGGTGTTGAGCTGCACCGCGTCGAGCGCTTGCGCGGCGGCGGCAAGCCCGTTCGCCGCCGTCTGTCGCAAGCTGCGCGCCCAGCCGCGGATTTCGACGCGGATGTCCTTCAGCGCCGCCGTCGTCTGGAGCGAATCGAGATCGCGCTCCAGATCGTCGCGCGCCTGTGCGATCTCTGCCACCGAACCGCTTGGCGGTCCGGCGAAGGTCGTTGGCAGCGGCGCGGTGGTCGAGGCGAAGGGCAGGCCTTCGCGTTCGCGCCGGATCAGCTCCGCGTCGGCGGCATAGCGATCGAGCAAGGCGC
This sequence comes from Proteobacteria bacterium SG_bin6, assembly GCA_002083435.1. Classification (GTDB taxonomy): domain Bacteria; phylum Pseudomonadota; class Alphaproteobacteria; order Sphingomonadales; family Sphingomonadaceae; genus Sphingomonas. Next base: position 128,491 of record LWDJ01000050.1, read on the forward strand.
CCGCGATCTGCTGCGGATCGCTGGGGTCGCTAACGCGCAGCGTTCGGCGCAGCAGATTGTCGACCGCTATGGCGTTGGGCGATCGGCTGGCCAGCGGTGTCGAGGTCTGGGGGTCGGTCATCGCGGTCTACCTCATGCTGCGACGGGGTGGGCGGAAGCACGCGGCGCGTGGCCACGGCCGGAGACGGGATCGTGCCGGTGAAGCCGGGCGAGGTGGTGGATCACCAGCCGCGCGATGCGCGTCGGGTCACCCCCGCTCTCGAGCGCGAAGCGGCTCGCTGAAACGAGAAAGCGCGGCGGCAGCGGCGGCACCCGCCCAGCGGCGATGGCGATGCCACCGCGCCGGATCGCGGCTTCGTCGGCGCGGGTGAAGGGGATCGCGTCGGCGAGCGCGTGCTGCCCCAGGTTGCGCCGCGGCTGATAGGCGATCTCGTCGACCACCGCCGGGATGACGTGCGCCGTCGCGGCGAGCAGCGCTGGCGGCAGGCGGTGGCCATGACCGGGATTGTAGAGTTGGCGCCAGACGCGCTCGGCCTTTTGCGCGCTTTCGGGAAAGCCCATCCGGCGCATCATCTCGGTCAGGATCAGCGCGCGGAACCAGCCGGTCGGGTGGACGCTGCCGGGGCGATAGGTAAGCGCGCGCGCCTCGGGGTGCGCCAGGAACTCCATCATCCCCCAGGCGGAGGCGGTGCCGCCCAGCAGCAGCGCGGCGAGATCGGCGAAGATTTCCTTGTGCCAGCGGCGGTAGATCGTCACCACCAGCGGATCGAAGCGCATCCGCACCAGCCGGTTGGCGAGCGCGTCGGCATTTTCGTGCCACAGCCGCATGTCAGCCTGCAGATTATGCGCCACTTCATGCAGGAACACCGATTGCCAGGGATTGTCGCGGTCCCACGGGATGCGGATCACCGGAAAGGGGTTGCTGTCGCCCAGCAATCGGGCGAGCGCCACGCCGCGCCGCTGGGTCGCGGGCGAATAGCCATGCTCCATGTACGTTAGCGGCTTGAGAAGCGGGCCTTCGAACACATCGGGCAGCGCCGCGCGCACCGCCGCGTAGCAATCGGCGGCGATCACGTCATGCGCGGCGAGCGCGGGCGCGAAGCTCGAGCCGCGCTGGCAGAAAATCTCGAACAACATGCCAAAGGTGCGGCGGGTGCGATCGACGTCGCGATCGAGCAGCGCCATCGCGGTGAGCTTCTGGTTGGGAGTCTTGTCGCGCCAGACCCGTTCGAGCGCGCCGGAGCGGCGGCGGATCGACCGGGCGATCGTGGCGAGCCGGCGATTGGCGGCGCCGAAATGGGCGGGGGAAGGGGCATAGGGCATGTCCTGCGGGCGCAGGCCCACCCGGCGCGGCGTCAGCACCGTAAGCCGGCCCGCGCGCGCCTGGAGCGCGATCAGCTTGGTGTCGACGAAGCGGGTGAGCGTGTCCGCGGGCATGGCCGTGCTCCTTCCCCAAAGCGCCTGATCAGCGGCGGATCACGATGGTCACGGGGCCGCGGATCGTGATGCGCCGGCCGCGATGATGCCGCGTCCCGTGGCCCGCCGTGGCGGTGCCCGCTGTGCCGCCATAGCCGCCGCCATGATGGCTGAGACCCGCTCCACCCGCGCCGCCGATCACCCGGCGCACGACGGCGGCGGGCGGACGACCGGCGCGCACCGCCTGGCCGACGCGCTGGATCACCCGGCGGCCGGTGGGCGAGGGGCGCACGAGCCGGTGGCGCAGCTGCGGGTTCTGCCGGGCGACCCGCCGCACGGTGTTGGCGAGCACCTGGGGCCGCATCTGGACCGGGGTGCGGCGCGCGACGGCGGTGCGGCGGACGCTGCGGGCGATGCGCGGCAAGGCACGGATCGCGCCCGGGCCGCCGCGATTGACGAGCTGGGTCGCCGCCGCCCGGATCGTTTGCACCGCCTGGCGCCGAACCGCCGGGGGCAGGTTCGCCGCGCGTGGCCCCAGGATCGTGCGTGCGGCGAGCGCCGCCACCACCGGTACCGCGCGGCGCTCGCGCACCGACAGTTCGGCGAAGGCATCGAGCGCTTCTTCCTCCGAAGCCTCGTCGGCGAGCAGCTGGCCGAGCACATTGGCGACCGGCCCGGCGATCGCGCCGACCCCGGGGATCAGCCCAGCGACCGGGGCGACGGTACGCGCGATCTGGCCGACCACCGGCGCCGCCCGGGCAACCCCGCGGGCCACCGCGCCGCCGACGCGCGATAAGGTACGGGCAATGCGGCGGAAAAACTCGTCGCTATCCTCCGCGCCGAGCGCGAAGGCGAGCATCCGGTCGATGTCTTCCTCGTCGCCCTCGTCGCCTTCTTCGAATCCGTCGAAGCCGTCGGCCGTGTCGAAGCCATCGGCTTCGTCGTAGGAATCGAATTCGTCGCCAGCGTCGGCGGCGTCGAATTCGTCATAGCCGTCGAACCCGTCGGCCTCGTCGGCGCCGTCGAAGCCGTCGGCTTCGTCGCCCGCGTCGAATTCGTCGCCGGCGTCATAGGCGTCGAAACCGTCGGCGGCGCCCTCGGCCTCGTCCATTGCGAGGTCGTCAAACATATCCTCCTCGAAGCGATCCATGTCGAAGTCTCCTCTCGACTGCCTCGCGAACAGCGGCGAGGTGCTGGCTAGCGGGCCGGATGCTAGGATCGGCTCGCCGGGGCCGGCGCGATAGTCGACATGATCGGGTGGGGATTTCGCGGTCCGCCGCGTGCGGCCCCTCGAATAGGGGACGCGGATTTGGCCAGCGCGGGGCAGCGCCGAGCCTTTCCCGGGCAATGCCGCGCGCGTCCGGGGCGACGCCAAGCCGCCCCGGGGCAACGCCGTACTCGTCCCGGGCAATCCCGGGCGGGGTGATTCAGGCGATCGCCGCCCGCGCCCGCGCTTCGACCAGCTTGTCGAGGATCGTCAGCGGTACCGCGCCGTCGCGCAGCACGTCGTGGAAGGCCTTGATGTCGAATTTCGCGCCCATGATCGCCCGCGCTTTCTCCCGCGCGCGGTTCCAGGCGATGTGGCCGAGCTTGTAGCTGCACGCCTGGCCGGCCTGGGTGCAGTAACGCTCGATCTCGCGCTGCGAGCGGGGGCGGGCGAAGCCGACGGTTTCGACGAGATAGTCGGTCGCCTGCTCGCGGGTCCAACGCTTGGCGTGGATGCCGGTGTCGGCCACCAGCCGCGCGGCGCGGAACAGATAGCTTTGGAGATAGCCCGCGCGCTCGATCGCGCCGTTATAGCCGCCCAGCTCGTCGGCCAGTTGCTCGGCATAGAGCGCCCAGCCTTCCGAATAGGCGCTGAAGAACGACAGCCGGCGCAGCAGCGGCGTCTTCAGCCCGGCGACGATGCTCAGCTGGGTATGATGCCCCGGCACGCCCTCGTGATAGGTGAGCGAGGGCAGGGTGTATTTCGGCCAGTCACCCAGATCCTTCAGGTTGATGAAGTAGATCGCCGGGCGCGAGCCATCGAGCGCGGCCAGCCGGTAATAGCCGTTCGAGGCGCCGTCCTGAATCTCCACCGGCACCGCGCGGATTTCGAGCGGGGCGGTGGGCGGGTTGTTGATCACCTGGCCGATCTTGGCCTGCATCGCCTTCACCCCGGCGTTGAGCCCGGCGAGCAGCTCGGCGCGCGCTTCGGGGGTATCGGCGTAGCGCTGTTCGGGCCGCGCGTTCAGCGCCGTCAGCCGCGCGCCGACCGAGCCCTGGGTCAACCCTTGCGCGCGCAGGATCTTGTCGAGCTCGGCGCTGATCTCGGCCACTTGCGCGCGGCCGAGCTTGTGGACCTCGTCGGGCGAGTAGCTGGTGGTCGTCGCAGCGGCGAGCGCATCGGCATAGATCGCGTCGCCCTGCGGCAGCGCCCACAGCCCGGCTTCCTTGCGGCGCGGCAGCCCCTTCACCAGCGCGATCTGGCGATCGAGCGCGGGATAGACCTTGTCGCTCAGCAAGGCCGTCGCGCGCGCGCCCCAATCACCCGCCAGGTTCGCCGCCTTGGCGCGGGTGACGAGCGAGGTGACGAGCGAGCTTTCCTCGGGCTTTACCCCGCGCAGCTTGTCGAGCTGGCCAAGCGTGAGCTCGAGCGCGAAATCGGGGGCGACATAGCCGCGCGCCGCGTCCGCGCGCTGCGTCTCGCTATCCTGGTCGAGCGCGGTCGCGAAGGCTTCGAGCCGGGCGAGATAGGCGTCGGCGTCGCCCATGTCCTTGATGACGTGCGACGAGGTGAGGAAATCGGGCACCGAGAAATAGGCGCCGCCCTGCTGGAAGATCGCATAGGGCCGGATCGTGCTCTGGATGCCGTATTTGGCGGCACCCTTCAGCCCGCTGTTGAGCGAATAGAGCACGACCTCACGGTTCAGCTTGCCCTCGGCGGTGAGGCTCGCGGGGTCCACCGCCTCGATCGCGGCGATCGCGGCCTTGCCGCGCGTTACCTGACGCGCGCGCCCGGCGAGCGAATAATCGTCGAGCTTGCGACGCAGCGCCGCGCGCGGGCCGCGATCGAGCCCCAGTTGCGTCGCGCCTTCGGGGCTTTCGTCGATATTCTCGTTGAAGATGCGATCGAACAGCGCGTTCAGCTTGGCGTCGCCGCCCGGCGCCTGCGCGCGTACCGGAACGCTCGCCGCGAGCGCCGCCATGCTGCCGCTCACCAAGAATTGCCGCCGATCCATGCCATTCCTCCCTAGTGTTGCCATACGCTGGCACGCCCCGGCGCCGCGAGCAAGCGTCTTGGCGTCGGCGATCACGCCGCCGCGAGCCAGCCAAGCAATGCGCGGCCGGGAAGGAAATAATAGCCGCCGCCGCGCATGGTGACGAAGCGGGGCGGGGGTTTCAGCCGCACCAGCCCGTCGCGCGTCGGGATGGTGAAGCCGCTGCCGCCGCCGGGGCCGAGCAGCGGATCGCCTTCGCCCTTCAGGCTGATCGGGCAACTGAGCGACACGATATTGCCGTTGATCCAGGTCTGCTGGATGAATTCGAACTGCCGCTCCAGATCGCCGTTCAGGCACATGAACAGCAGCCCCGGATTGGCGCCGGGGTCGGGGGCGTAGTGGCGGCCGATCCGCATGATACGGTGGCGGTTGCTGATCGCGACTTGATCGACCGAGCCGGGATCGAGGCTGTCGCGCGGGTTGGCGCGGCGGATATGCGCGCCGAACGGGCAGCGCAGCCCTTCGGGGTCTTCGGCGCCCAGCCAGAAGTCGTTGGCGTCGATGATCGCCTGCTTGGCCGAGGCGCTATAGGGCGCGCGGACCAGCGCGGCGCCGTTGCGCCAGCGCCCGACCAGCTTGGCGGCGATGAAGTCGGGCGTCACCCAATAAGGCGCGCCGAGCCGGGGCGCGATCTCGGTCGCCGTCTCCGCGCAATAGCTGTTGAACGCGGCGACATCCTGTTCGAGCTGGCGCACCACCAGGAACGATCCGTCGCGCCCGATCGCGCGCTGCTGGTTGACGCCCGCCGCCGCGAAGCTGGTGTCGGGATCGAGATGCGGCAGGCGGTTCTCGGGGTCGTCCATCGGGTCCATCACTGGCCCGGGGGGCAGATTGCCGCGATTGTCGGGATAGCCCAGGATGAACTCGCCGGGTTCGACCAGATGCAGCGGATCGCCGCTGCGCAAGCCCTTGTACGTGCCCCGGATCACCGGCTGCGAACCCCCATCGGCGAAGCCGAACGGCTCGTAATTGCTGGCGCGATCGAAGCGCGCCATTTCGACGCGGTGGCTTTGGAGCACGCCGCGATGGAGCGCGGCGGTGAGCAGTTCGGCCTCGATCGCGGCGAGCGTCGGCGCGTCCTGTCCATAGACGATCAGCGCGACATCGTCGGTCTCGGCGCCCCACCACCAGCGATCGGGCGCGGTATCGCCGCTGTCTCCCAAGATGCGCGCGCGCGCCGCCATCCCTTCGACAAAGGCGGGCGGGAAGCTGTCGAGCGCGTCGGGCGGCAGGCCGAGCGTGGCGAGCCCGGGTGCGCTGAGCCCCAATTGCACCACCGCGCGCAGCCGATCGTCGTCGCGCACGCGGCGGCCATCGCCCCAGCCGATCAGCGGCTGCAGATCGCGCAGCCAGGCGCGGGCGAGCGCGCGGTCGCGCGGCAGGCGCCACAGGCTGAACGCGGCATGTTCGAGGAAGCCGAGCCCGCCGAACAACAGGCTCTGGATCTGCGGCGCGACGAGCGTATCCCGCGGGCGGATCGCCGAGCCGAAATGGCAGAGCCAGCTGTTCGCCTCGTCCTCGGTCATCGCGCCGGTCAGCCCGCGGCGGACGGCGGCGTTGGCGCGGATTATGTCGGTGGTCAGGCTGGGATAGGCGCTGTACCAGCAGCGCGTCGGCACCATGCTTTGCCGCGCGTAGCGTTTGAAGCGCTCGCCATCGGTCGCGCCCTGCTGGAACAGGTTGGCGCTTTTGGGGAAGCCGACGGTGTTCGACCAGACGCCGGTAAGGCCGATATGGGCGAGGGTGATGAAATCCTCGAGATAGGCCTCCCAGCTGCCGCCATAGTTGGAGAAGAAGATGAAATCGCGCGTGCCCGGCACCGTTACCCAGCGCGCGAAATGGATCGTGCCGATCGGCCCGAGATAGCCCGGGCGGTAGAGCATCGGCGACAGCGTCGCGATCGCCCAGAAGGCGAGCCGGGCGGTGAAGGCGCGCACCCAGCCGGGCTTGCGCTCGGTGAGCGAGACCATGTGGTTGTGCGCGAAGTGGTTTTCGCGCGCCACGATCGCGCGCAGCGTGGCGCGATCGGGGTTGCGCTCGCTCACCCAGTCGCGCGCCTCGGCGCGGCGCAGCAGCCAGTAAGTGAGGCCGAGCAGCAGCGCGGTCGCGACCGCGAGGATCAGCGCGCCGCTCCACAGCCCGTGCCAGGCGCCATGCGCCGCGCGGCGAAGCGCCTCGGGAAGATCGGGTGCTCCCCAGGCGCGGCGTACCCCCTGGACCGCCATCCACAGCAGCAGCACCAGCCCCACCGGCCACAAATAGGTGCGGATAAAGGCGAACGCGGCGGCGGGGATGATGCTCGCCAGGCCCTGCTTGGCGAAGGCCGGGGCGGCGTCTCCCGGTGGCAGCGCGCGGCCTGCGTCGCCGAGTGCCGCGCGCACCGCCTCCAGCCGGGCGAGCGCGCTCAGCCCCGCGCCTTGCGCGTTCAGCACCCCGGCGCAGCGATCGGCGAGCGCCGCCTCGGCGATGATCCGCCCGACGCTCACCCCCGGGCTGCCGCCGTGGTTCAGCCCCGGCGCGGTCCGCCAGCCAAAGCCGCAGGTGATGCTGTGCGCCTTCAGATAGGCGGCGACATTGCCGTCTCCCCAATCGCGGGCGAGCGCGAAAATCGGGCCGAGCATCCCGCCGATCGCGGTCGCCACGCGGTCGATCGCCTGCGCCTCGCTGCCGTCGGCGGAGAATTCGAGCACCAGATGCGCGCGGCCGGCGGTGAAGCTCGGCAGCGCGTGGAGGCTCAGGAAATGGGTGCCGCCGCCATCGGCATCAGTCTTGCCCAGCAGGGCGGCGAGCGCGGGCGCGATCGGGTTGCCGAGCAGGTCGATCGCCGCCTGCGCGGTCGCGAGCTTCGCCGGATCGAGCGGCGCGACGATGGTGACGAAGGCCTGGCTCATAGCCCCGCCAGGCTCAGCCGGGCGTGCGCCGGGAAGGGGCCGGCCCACTCGATCGGCGCCAGCCGCTGCGGTCCGCGCGCGACCAGCCCGCCGACCAGCATCGCGATCTGCCACCGGTTGATCGCTCGCCCCGCGCACGGGTGGAGGCCGCCGCCCAGGTGGAGATAGGCGCCGCTCGGGCGATCGGGGCGCAGCGTCGCCGGATCGGGAAAGGCGTCCGGGTCGCACATCGCGGCTTGCGTCCACAGGATCAGCTGCGCCGAGGCCGGGATTTGCGTGCCGCCCAGCTCGGTCGCGCCCGCCGCCTGGCGGCCGAGCAGCGGCACATGGCACCAGCGCCGCAACGCCTCGTCGCACCAGGCGGCCATGCGCGCCGGATCGGCGTGATCGGCGGCAACCCGCGCCAGCAGCGCGCGATCGGCGATCAGCACCGCCATCACCTTGGCGACCACGGTCGCGGTGGTGTCGATGCTGCCGACGAGCATCCCGCCCAGGCTGCGGCGGACGAGATCGTCGTCGGCGCCGGCGCGCAGCAGCTGGCCCATCAGATCCTCACCCAGCGCGCCCGCGGCGCGGCGGCGGGTGATCTCGGTGGTGAACCAGGCGCTCAGCTGCGCGGCGGCGGCGAGCGCGCGCGCCTCCACCGCCTTGTCGCCCGCCAGATTGAGGAAACAATGCGCGAAGATCGCCCGCGCCGCGTCGAGGAACGCGGGCTCATCGGCGGGGGCGATGCCGAACAGCGCGCGCGCGGTGCTCCCGGCGAGCGGGCGCGCATAGTCGCCAACGATGTCGATGCTATGCGCGCCGGTGCCGAGCCGCGCCGTGATCGCGCCCTCTAGCGTCGCCTGGAGCGGCGCCATCTCGACCCGGGACAGCGCCCGGTAGAGCGTCGCGCGCTCCTGCGCCAGCGGCATCGCCCGGTCCTTGCCCAGGATGAAGGGAAAGCCGATCGCCTCGAACCGATCGCCGTTCACCGGCGCGATCAGGAAATCGAGATCGCGGCGCAGCACCTCCTGCACATGATCGTGGCGCGCGACGATCACCCTCTGCCCCAGCCGCAGCGGCTTGTTCCACAAGCGGGCGAGGGCGATGCCGATCCGCGCCGCCCACCAGCCGAGCCGCCGCGCGCGCAGCAGCTTGGCGATCGCGCCGCCGCCCCCCGCCGGGGTGTGCCAGCTCTCCGCCGGCGCCGTCGTCATGGCAGGCCCCGATAATGCAGGCGGTTCTGGGCATAGACCGCGAGCGCATAGGCGCCGGCGGGGTGGGCGCGGTTGGCGAGCACCCAGTCGCGCAGCACCGGCGTCACTTCGTCGAGCGGGGGCGCCATGCCGCCATATTCGGGCGGGAAGACCAGCGGCGCGATCAACGCCGCCATCACGATGTCGACCCCGCCGGGGGCGTCGCCCGCCAGGAACGGGGTGCCGCGCCGGCCAAGCTCCGCCGCCACCGCGTCCAGCCCCTTGGCGAGCGCGGCAGGCGCGTCCGCCACCACTTGCGGGGTGATGCCGAGCCCGCGGCGCAGCAACGGCTCCCACAGGAAATAGAGCCAGCGCACCACCATGCGTTCCCACCACGGCGCGCCATGGATCGCGATCGGCGTCATCACCCGCCGGTCCTTCAGCACGAAATGATACACATATTGGCGCGGGTAACCGAAGAAGCTGGGGAAGATCTGGCGCAGCCAGGCGTTATTCGCCAGCCGCTCCTCGAGCGTCTCGCCATAGACCTTGGCGCCCGCCGGCGCGTGGCCGTCGATCGCGTCGAGCTGGCCGAACGGCCCCTTCCACAAGGTGCCGGGCGCCAGGATCACCGGCACCTCCACCCCCGCGCCGCGCGGCCAGGTGGCGACGATGTGGAGCAGCGGAACGTGAAGCTCCTCGTCGAAATCGAGCCCCGCGCGATCGAGCAGCCAGCGCATCAGATCGCAGCCATTGCTGATCGCGACCGATAGCAGGCGGTAGGGCGGCGGCCCCGCGCTCACGCCGCCACCAGCGCGCGGGCGGTGGGGGCGCAAAGCGCGAGATCGACCGCGGCGTGCATCGGCAGCCCCGCGCCGCGTTCGAGCAGCGCGTCGCGCTCGTCCGCGGGCAGCGCCGCCGAAACCACCGCGTGCGCCTCGGCGAAATCGCGCCTGGTCAGCACCGATTCGCCCGCCTGGCGGCGGCGGGCTTCGGCATGGCCGAGCAGCATCGCCGCGTCCGCCGCGCGACCCTGTTTGGCGGCGATGCACACCATCGGCAGGAAAGCGATGTAATCGAACGCCATCGCGTTCAGCCGGAACTGATCGCGCGCGATCGTCAATGCCTCGTCGAGATCGTCGGGCGTCCCCCGGCGCGCGAGCCGGCTGGCGAGTTCGGTCGCGACCTCGCACGGCACCTCGTGGCTCTGCGCGACGCCGTGCTGCACTCGGCCGAACAAGTCGCGCCACGCCGCGATCGCCGCATCGAGATCGTCGTCGGGCTCGAAGCGCAGCGCGGTCATTTCCCAATAATTGGCAAGGCCCGGCGCGCCGACGGCGCGCAGCGCCGCGATCATCCTTGCGAACAGCGGGCGCGCCGCCGCCGGCCCCGCCTCGCCGAGCCGCACGCACGCCTCCAGCCCCAGGCCGAGCACGCCGATCCGCGATAGCGGCCCCTGCGGCAGCAGCGCCTGGATTTCGTCGGACACGCGCCGTGCCTCCGCCAGCCGCCCGGTGAACCAGTAAGCGAACCCCTTGGACGACAGCGTGTCGATCATCATTTCGGGGTCGTTGCTGCTCGATCGCAGCGCGTCGATCGCCTCGTCGGCCAGCTCGAGCGCGGCGCTGGGTTTCAGCCGCATCAGCGCGTGCAGCCGGGCCGAAAGCAGCCGGGCGCGGATCGTCGCGGGCGTCGCCGCGCTCAGCTGCGTGATCGCCCGGTCGAGCAGCCGCTTGCCCGGCCGATCGGTGCGCATATGCGTGGTATAGGCGACCAGCCGGTGACCCAGTTCGCGGTCGCCTTCCGCGCCATAGGCCCAATCGATCGCGGCGTTGATATTGTCGAACTCCACGCGGTAGCGGCGGACCAGCTCGGCATCGCTGACGGGGCCGCAAAAGTCGGCGAGGATCGGCTCGGCGAGATCGGCGAAATAGGCGGCGTGGCGCCGGCGCCAAGTTGCCTGCTCCCCCGCCGCGTCGAGCTTGGCGAGCGCGAAGGCGCGCATCGTCTCGAGCAGCTGATAGCGCCGTCGCCCGTCGCCGGCCTGCACCGCGACCAGCGAACGCGCGACCAGCGCCGCCAGCGCCTCGACCACGGCATCGGCGGACAGCGTTTCGTCGGCGGCGATGGCCGAGGCGGCTTGCAACGAAAAGCTGCCGGTGAACACGGCGAGCCGGCGGAACAACGTCGCCTCGGCCAGGCTCAACAGGTCGTGGCTCCAGGCGAGCGTCGCGGTGAGCGTCTGGTGGCGGGGCGCGGCGCCGCGCGATCCGGTGAGCAAGGTGAAGCGATCGCTCAGCCGCGCGAGCAGTTCGGCGCTGCCGAGCATCGGCGCGCGCGCCGCCGCCATTTCGATCGCGAGCGGCAGGCGATCGAGCCGGGCGCAAATCTCCGCGACGGGCGCGCGCTCGGCCGGTTCGGCGCCGAAATCGGGGTCGATGGCGCGGGCGCGATCGAGGAACAGCGCCTCGGCCTCGTCCGGTGAGAGCGGTGGCAGGCGCCATAGCTGCTCGCCCGCGATCGCCAGCGGCTCCTGCGAGGTGACGAGCAGCCGCACCCCGGGGCACGCCGCGCGCACCGCCGCCGCCAGTTGCGCGACATCGGCGATCAGATGCTCGGCATTGTCGATCACGATCAGGCAGTCGCGCCAGCGCAGCCGCTCGACCAGCGCCGCGACCGGATCGGTCGCGGGGAGCGCGATCTGGAGGCATTTCGCCACCGCCTCAGGCAATTGCGGCCCCTGGGTGAGCGGGGCCAGCTCGACGAACCACACGCCATGCTCCAGCCGGTCGCGCTGGCGCCAGGCGAGTTCGAGCGCCGCGCGCGTCTTGCCCATGCCGCCGGGGCCGACGATCGTCACCAGCCCATGGTCCCGCAGGCGGTCGGCGATCGCGGCGAGATCGTCGTCACGGCCGACCAAAGTCGCCGCCGGGCGGGGCAAGCACAGGCGGGGTGTGTCGCCGGGGGGCTCCGAAGCGGGCGCCGCCGCGCCTTCGCGCGTCACCGCCGCGCGGAAGCGATAGCCACGCCCATAGACGCTCTCGATGAAGCGCGGTGGCTTGTCGTTATCGCCCAGCGCGCGGCGCAGCTCCTTGATCACGCTGGTCAGCGCGCTTTCGGTGATCGCCATCCCGTCCCACACGGTTTCGAACAGATGGTCCTTGGTGATCAGCCGCCCCTCGGCGCGCAGCAGCACCTCGAGCACCGCGAGCGCCTTGTTGCCGATGGGAATGGGTCCGTGCGGCCCGATCAGCCGCGCGTCGAGCGGATCGAGACGGAATCGGTCGAAGACGAACGGAACATCGTCGGCCACGCACGCCTCCCTCTCGAGGTGATTGCGATGGGCAATCTATCACGCGCATCGGCGAACAGGAAGCAGTCGTCAGAAAGGTTACGACGGACGGCGCCAGGCGATTTCCAGAATCTTTCCAGAATGTCGTCAGGATTGGACGCGGCGACCCGCCTAGATGCTTGGTCACCGGCAAGGCGCCGGCAACCATCGCTCGGAGGAAATGCCATGATCCTGGTTCGCTTCACCGCCGCCGCGCTCGCCGCGGTCGCCACCATCGCCGCCATCGACACCACCGCCGTCCGCGCCCAGACGATCGAGGGCGATCAAGCCTCGATGCGCGTCTCGTACAAGGATTTGGACATGCGGACGGCGAAAGGTCACAAGCAGCTGCTGGAGCGCGTCCGCCATGCCTCGCGTCTGGTGTGCGACGCGACCAACCCCGGCGTGCCCTTCTACATGATCAACGAATGCGCCGCGAAGGCGACCACCATCGCGATGGATCGCTATGCGCGCGATCAGCGCCCGGCCACCACGCTCGCCGCGCGCTGAGCGGATGACCAATCAAAGGGAGGGGGCAGACCCCGCACGGGGTCTGCCCTTTGGTCATGCCGTTCGATCGAAGGAAGCCAGTCCATGTCGCCACGCATCAGAAGCTGGGCGCGCAGCCTCTATTGGTTGCTGCTGACGCTCGCCGCCTGCGCGCCGCCCGCGGTGCGCACCCCGCAGCTCGCCGCCGAACCGCCAAGCCCTTGCGCGGACGCCGATCGCACGCCGAAGAGCATGTTCGCGGCGTTCGCGCCGCAAGCCCAGCCGACGCTCCTCGCCAGCGCCGGACGGGCGCGCGACGGCGCGGCCTGCAACCCCGCCGTCCGGGCGCCCGCCAGCTGAAGCCCGTGCGCGCGGGGGGCGCCGGCGCCGGCTTGCGCGCCGAGCCGCCAGCGTTATGAAACACCCATGTTCGGCAAAGCCTTGCTCGCCACCGCGTTGGCGGCCCTCGCCATGGCGAGCGCGCCACCGCTCCTCGCGCAGACCCTCCTCACCGGCGACCGCATTGACGGCACGCCGGTGATCGACCGGCTCGACAGTCGCGATCTCGCGGCCGGGCAGGTGCACCGCTTCTGGTTCCGCGTGACCGACAACGCGGTGGGGCAGGGCTGGTACGTCCCCGTGATCGTGGTGCGCGGCGCGCGGCCGGGGCCAAGGCTGCTGCTGACGGCCGCGATCCACGGCGACGAGCTGAACGGCGTCGCCGTCATCCACCGGCTCGTCGAGCGGATCGATCCCGCCGTGCTCAGCGGGACGATCGTCGCGGTGCCGGGGCTCAACACCCCCGGGTTGCTCCACCACAGCCGCGCCTTCACCCCCGGCGACGGGCGCGACGGCGACAATCTCAACCGGCTGATGCCGGGCAAGGCCGATGCGACCGATCGCGGCGATCGCTATGCCTTTCGGCTGTGGTCGCGGCTGTTGTTCCCCAATGCCGATACCGCGATCGATCTCCACACCCAGTCGCGCGGCACCGCCTATCCGATCTATGCCTTCGCCGGCTCGCCCCGCGCCCGCGCGATCGCCGAGCTGATCGCGCCCGACATGATCAAGCTCGATCCCGGGGTGCAGGGTTCGGTCGAGACCGAGATGCTGCGCGCCGGCGTCCCCGCGATCACGCTGGAGCTCAACCGCCCCGAAATGTTCGACGCGGGGGTGATCGGCCGCGCGGTCGATGGCATTGCGCGGGTGATGGTCGATCTGAAGATGCTCGCGCCCGGCAGCGCGCCGGCGGCAAGCGTCACGCCATTCGTCGGCGATAGCCTGGCGACGGTGCGCGGCACGCGCGGCGGCTATGCGACGCTCCTGGTGGGGCTGGGCGACGCGGTGGTGAAGGGCCAGCTGGTCGCGACCATCGCCGATCCCTTCGGCCGCGTGGTCGAACGCCTCGACGCCCCGGTCGATGGCCGGGTGAGCTCGATCGCGACCGACCCCTTGCGTGATCCCGGCGACACGCTGATGCGCATCCTGTTCCTGGCGCCGCAGGGCACCAAATCCCGCGCCGCCCCCCGCCGACCGTAACTCGCCTGTTACATCTTTGCCACGCGGTGCGACAAATGTTGCAACGCAACAGTCATGCGCGGCTGTGCCGGTTGCAAAACGATGATTCTTAATTCAGCGTGGCCGTTGTTGTTTTCCAATAAACGGGGGCGGAAGAAATATGCGGTTGAAGACCTTGGTGCTGGCCGGCGCGTCGGCGAGCGCGCTGATCGTCGCGGCGCCGGCGTTCGCCGAGGATACGCCGGCGGCGAAGCCCGCGACCGAGGCGGCCGAGGCGGGCGACGCCGAAGTCGTCGTCACGGGCAGCCGCCTGCGGCTCGATCCCAACGCGACCGCGCCGCTGCCGATCAGCTCGGTTTCCGCCGACCAGCTCCGCGCCGCCGGCGCGATCGACGTTACCGCGACGCTGCGCCAGATTCCGGCGCTGATTTCCTCGGGCACCGTCGCCGACTCGCTCGAGCGCGGCGCGGGCGGCGTCGGCCAGGCGACGCTCAACCTGCGCCAGCTCGGCGCCAACCGCACGCTGGTGCTGGTCGATGGCGTGCGCCACGTCTCGGGCGTTGCGGGCTCGCAGACGGTCGACGTGTCGACCATCCCTGCCGCGCTGATCGAGCGCGTCGACGTGCTCACCGGCGGCGCCTCGGCGATCTATGGCGCCGACGCGGTGACCGGCGTCGTCAACTATGTGCTGAAGCGCAACTACAAGGGGCTCACCCTCAACTACCAGGCGGGCGCGGCCGATCGCGGTGATGGCGCGAACTTCCGCATCGACGGCGCCTGGGGCGTGAACTTCGCCGGCGGGCGCGGCAATTTCACCTTCGCTGCGGGCTATGCCAACGAGAATGAGGTGCTGCTCGGCGATCGTCCGTTCACCGCGAACAATGGCCGCGCGAACAACTCGACGACCTATGCCAACCCCGCCTTGCGCTTCCAGCGCGGCGATATCGACCCCGTCAACACCCCCAACTTCGCGAGCTATTTCCGCGTCGGCGGGCCGGGGCCGCGCGCCACGCGCATCGGGTTCGGCCCGCCGATTCCGCGCGATCTGGCCGCTTTCCAGGCGCTGTTCCCAGGCCGCACGCCGACCGCGGCCGAGCAGGCGCTGATCACGCGCGCCGCGACCGCCGCCCCGCTTGTGATCGGCGCGCAGCCGGTGTTCGGCATCAGCTCCAACGCGGGCCTGATCTTCCGCGCCGATTTCGCGCGCTTCACCACCGACATCAACGGCAACGGCATCGCCGACTGTAACGAAAGCTATGTCGGCTGGACCGGCTTCGGCGGCGGCGGCTGCTATGTCTCGACCCCCGGCGGCGGGGTGCGCATCTTCCAGGACGGCATCATCTCGACCAGCCAGAACCAGTTTGGCGGCGACGGCGCGGTGGAGCGCACCAACGGCACCTCGCTCACCCCGGGCAGCGAGCGCTTCTACGCCAATTTCCGCGGCCGGTTTGAAATCACCCCGGCGGCCGAGCTGTTCGTCGACGCCAAATATACCCGCAACAACACGATTTCGCGCAACAACTACAACACCTTCTACGATTCGCTGCTGATCCTGCCCGACAACCCCTTCATCCCGGCGGTGTTGCAGGCGGAGGCCAATGCCGCGGGCGGCCTGCGCGTGAGCCGCGACTTCCTCGATCTCGGGCCGGGAATCGACCGTTCCGCGCGCGACACCTACCGGGTCGTCGCCGGCGTGCGCGGCGAGGTGACGCCGCATCTGCGCTATGAAGTGCTCGGCAATTACGGCCTGACCGACAATGTGAACACCAATGGCAATTCGGTGCGCTATGACCGCCTGTTCGCCGCAATCGACGTGGTGCGTGGGCCCAACGGCCAGCCGATCTGCCGTTCGGACATCAGCAACGTGCCTTATGTCGGCTCGGAGAGTTTCCCCTTCATCGAGGGTGGCTTCTTCACTTTCCGCCCGGGCGACGGCCAGTGCCGCCCGGCGAGCCTGTTCAACGGCGTGAACTCGGTCAGCCAGGAGGCGGTGAACTTCATCACCACCTCGACCGTCGATCGCTTCCGCCTGACGCAGACGGTGGTGACGGCGACGGTGACCGGCGACACCGGCGGCTTCTTCAAGCTGCCGGGCGGCGCGCCGCAATTCTCGGCGGGCGTCGAATATCGGCGTGAAACCTCGACCTCGCGGTTCAACGATCTCGAGCTCGGCCTGCTGCCGGCGGGGTCGCCGGCCGGTCCGGCGGGCACGTTCATCGGCACGATCTCGGCCAACCAGAAGCTGGTGTTCGATCCCTCGACCCGCACGCTCAACACCGGCGGCTCGTTCGACGTGAAGGAAGTGTTCGGCGAAGTCCGGCTGCCGGTGCTGAAGGATCTGCCCTTCGCGAACGAGCTGACGGTGGGCGCCGCCGGGCGCTATGCCGATTATTCGACCGTGGGCGGCGCGTTCACCTGGAATGTGAACGGCGTCTACGCGCCGATCCGCGACATCCGCTTCCGCGGCAGCTATGCCCGCGCGATCCGCGCGCCCAACATCGCCGAGCTGTTCAGCCCGGCGCAGGGCGCGACCTTCCGCCCGTCCGATCCGTGCGACGTGACGCTGCGCGGGCTCAACCCCAATCGTGCGGCGAACTGTCTGGCGGCGGCGACCGCGCTCGGCATCGCCAATCCGCAGGCGTTCCTGGCGACCTATACCGATCCGCTGACCGCGCGCTTCTCGGGCACCAGCGGCGGCAACCCCAATTTGCGGCGTGAATCCGCGACGACCTGGTCGGTCGGCTCGGTGATCCAGCCGCGTTTCCTGCGCGGGCTCACGCTTTCGGCCGACTATTATTCGATCCGCATCACCGACGCGATCGCGGCGGTGACGGCGCAGGACATCGTCAACACCTGCTATGACAACATCACTTTCCCCAACCAGTTCTGCAACCTGTTCCGCCGCAACGGCCCCAATGCGGGGCCGGCGACCTTCGGCTTCGCGTTCCTGACGCAGACCCAGCTCAATTTCGGCCGGATCGAGACTTCGGGCGTCGATTTCACGATCAACTATGATCTGCGGCTGGGCGCGAAGACGCGGATCAACCTGGGCGTGAACGGCAACTGGACCGAGAAGGTCGATCGCTTCTTCGATCCGCAGAACCCCAATCTCGTCAATCCGGCGCTGCGTGAGCAGAGCGTGCCGGAATTCTCGGGCGTCGGCACGGTCAACGTCACCCATGGCCAGTTCGGCTTGAACTATAGCCTGCAATATATCGGCAGCACCGCGGTTGCTGGCGTGATCCAGATCGAGCGTATTCAGGCCGAATTCGGCAATGCCGGCTTCGCGCCCGAATATTTCGTCCACAATCTGTCGGCGAGCTATGATTTCAACGACAAGATCAACTTCTATGGCGGCGTGAACAACCTGACCGACCTGCAGCCCTATCTCGCCAGCTCGGCCTATCCGGTGTCGGGCATCGGCCGAACGCTGTTCGTCGGCATCCGCGCGCGGTATTGAGGACGGACCGGGCGCCCCATCATCCGGGGCGCCCGGTGTTCGCCAGCGTTCAATAAGGCGGATCGGGGATCGCCGCGCGCGCCTGCGCCAGGGCGTCCGCCCAGCGCTGCGACAGGTCGTGGAAATAGGCGTCATCCTCGCCGATGCGCTTGGTGACCGCCTCCCCGGCGCCGCGCCGGGCGATCATCACGTCGATCGGCAGCCCGACCGCGAGGTTCGACCGCATCGTCGAATCGAACGAGATCAGCGCGGTCTTGATCGCGTCGGTCAGCGGCGTGTCGTGGGCGAGCGCCCGGTCGAGGATCGGCTTGCCATATTTGTTCTCGCCGATCTGGAGATAGGGCGTCTCGATCCCGCACTCGATCGCGTTGCCCGCCGCATAGACCAGGAACAGCCGCATCGGCTCGCCGCCGATCGCGCCGCCGATCAAAAAAGTCGCGTCGAAATTGATATCCTCGGCCTGGAGCGAGGCCATGTCGGTGCGCGCGGCCGCGAGCGCGCGCCCGGCGAGCATCGCGGCGGCATAGATGCTCGGCGCCTCGCGCAAGGTCGCCATCTCGCCGGTTTCGGGATCGGCGAGCCCCAGCCGTAGCCGCTCGAGCGCGGACTGGGTGGTGGAAAGGCTCCCCGCCGAGGCGAGCACGATCAAGCGATCGGGCTGGTTCTCGATCAGCCGCAGCTTGCGGTAGGAGGAAACATTGTCGACGCCGGCATTGGTGCGCGTGTCGGCGAGCATCGCCAGCCCCTCGGCCACCAAAATGCCAATGCAATAGGTCACCGCCCGTCCCCCCTTGTCGAATCAGGCCTGTGCTTGACCCATTGCCTGCGCCGCGTCGACCCGCACCGCGAGGCTCTCCGCGCCGCCACCGCGCCGGGTGCCCCGGATCGGCGCGGCGTCGAGATAATCCAATCCGATCGCGACGCGCAAATAGGCATCGGTCGGCGAGATGCCGTTGGCGGGATCGAACCCCACCCAGCCGAGATCGGGCACCCGCGCCTCCGCCCAGGCGTGCGCCGCCTCCTGCGCGCTGTCGCGCACCAGATGGCCCGAGACATAGCGCGCCGGCACGCCCAGCAGCCGCGCGGCGGTGATGAAGACATGCGCGAAATCCTGGCACACCCCGTGCCCGGCGGCATAGGCGGCGGCGGCTGGGGTGGTCGCGTCTGTGAGCCCCACTTCGAAGCGCAGCTCCTGATAGAGCGCGCGGCACAAGGCGTGGAGCGCGTCGAGCGGCGCGAGCCCCGCGAAGCGTTCGGCGAGCGCATGCAGCGCCGCGTCGGGCGTGGTGAGCGGGGTGGTGCGGCGATAGACCGCATCCGGCAGAGGCTCGTCCGCGCGGATGATGCCGGCGGTATCGCTCACATCGGCGATCCCGGACACGCTGATCGTGATCTCGGCCACCGCCCCGCTCGCATAGAACATGGTGACGCGGTTGCCGAAGGCGTCGGTGCTTTCGCGAAAGCTGCCGTCCTGGTCGGCGTCGATCCGCCATGAGAGGATGTGCTGCCCGCCATGCTCGCGCGGCGTTACCCGCAGCGCCTGGATCAGGCCGGTGGCGGGGGTCGCGTAGCGATAGGTGGTGCGGTGATCGAGGCGGATGCGCATCAGAAAAGATATTGCTCCCCGATCAATGTTCCCAGGCGGTTATTCTCGACGATGAAATCGACGATCGCGTCGTGCAAGCCGTCCGCGAACAACGTCTCGATCCGCGCCGCGTTCAGCCGCGTCGCCATCGCCACGGCCTGGCGATGCGCGGGGCCGCGCCGGCCGGTGATGCGGGCGAGCTCATCGAGATAATGCACCGCCTCGGCCGCGCACGAGGCCAGCGAGCGCGGCATCCGGCGGTTGAGGATCAGCAGATCGGCGACCAGCCACGGCTTCACATTGTCGCGGTAGATATGGCGATAGGCGGTGAGCGCGGAGACGGTGCGCAGGATCGTCGTCCACTGGAAATAATCGAGGCTGCCGCCCACCGGCTCGTCGCGGGGCAGCAGCAGGTGATATTTCACGTCGAGCAGCCGCGCGGTGTTGTCCGCCCGCTCGACGGTTTCGCCCAGCCGGATGAACCAATAGGCATCGTCGCGCAGCATCGTGCGGTGAGTGGCGCCGTCGAAGGCGAGCGCCGCCGCCTTCACCGCCTCGTTCAGCCGGATCAGCCGCTCGCGCCCGCCGCCGCGCGTGCCGAAGCGCTGGAGTTCGATCCAGGCGCCGTTGATCGCCTCCCACGCCTCGACCGTCAGCGCGGTGCGGACGGCGCGGGCGTTGGTGCGGGCGCGCTCGATACAGCCGCGCATCGCGGAAGGGTTGGCCGCGTCGAGCGCCAGGAAATCGAGCGCCGCCGCCTCGCTCACCTGCTCATGCCGGGCGGCATAGGCGTCGGACACGCCGGCGGCGGCGAGCGCGCTGCTCCACGCGGCGACATCGCCGCCATAGGAGGAAGGCAGGCTCGCCAGCCGCAATGTCGCGTCGATCAGCCGCGAGACGAAATCGGCGCGCTCGATATAGCGGCCCATCCACAGCAAGGCGCTGGCGGTGCGCGAGAGCATCAGCCGCGCTCCACGGGCGGGCTGGCGCCGCCACCACGCGCCGTCAGCGCGTTCTCAAACAGACGCTCAATCATCGAGCACCCAGGTGTCCTTGGTGCCGCCGCCCTGGCTGGAATTGACGACCAGCGACCCTTCGCTGAGCGCCACCCGCGTCAGCCCGCCGGGGACGATGCGCGTGCCGGCGGCGCCGGTCAGGACGAAGGGGCGCAGATCGACATGGCGCGGCACCACCCCCGTGTCGGTGAGCGTCGGGCAGGTCGACAGCGCCAGCGTCGGCTGGGCGATGAACCGCGCCGGATCGGCGAGCAGGCGGGCGCGGAACGCCTCGATCTGCGCGCGGCTGGCATGCGGGCCGACCAGCATCCCATAGCCGCCCGAGCCATCGACTTCCTTCACCACCAGCTCGTCGAGCCGATCGAGCACCTCGCGCAGGGCCTCGGGCTCGCGGCAGCGCCAGGTCGGCACATTGTCGATCAGCGGATCGGCGCCCGAATAGAAGCGCACGATCTCGGGCATATAGCTGTAGATCGCCTTGTCGTCGGCGATGCCGGTGCCGACCGCGTTGGCGATCGTGAGGTTGCCCGCCATCTGCGCCGCGATCAGCCCCGGCGCGCCCAGCACCGAGTCGGGGCGGAAGGCGAGGGGGTCGAGATAATTGTCGTCGACCCGGCGGTAGAGCACGTCGACGCGCTGCGGCCCCTCGGTGGTGCGCATGTAAAGCACATCGTCGATCACCGCGAGGTCGCTGCCCTCGACCAGCTCGACCCCCAGCTTGTCGGCCAGGAAGCTGTGCTCGTAATAGGCCGAGTTGTGATAGCCCGGGGTGAGCACCGCGACCACCGGCGCATGGTCGCAGCGCGGCGGCGCGACCGAGCGCAGCGTCGCCAGCAGCATCTCGGGATAATCGTCGACCGGGGCGACGCGGTGGCGATCGAACAGCTCGGGCAGCAGCCGCAGCATCACCTCGCGATTTTCGAGCATGTACGAAACGCCCGAAGGCGTGCGGACATTATCCTCCAGCACGCTGAACGCATCCGGCCCGGTGCGGACGATGTCGATGCCGGCAATGTGCGTGTAGATGCCATGCGGCGGGTGCATCGCGGCGGCGCGCAGGCAGAATTGCGGGTTCTGCAGCACCAGATCCTCGGGCACGATCCCGGCGCGCAGGATCTCGCGCGCCCCGTAAATGTCGCGCAGGAAGGCGTTGAGCGCTTCCACCCGCTGGATCAGCCCTGCCTCCAGCCGCCGCCATTCGCCGCGCGAGATCACCCGGGGGACGATGTCGAACGGGATCAGCCGCTCGTCCGCCGCCGCGTCGCCATAGACGGCGAACGTGATGCCAATGCGGCGGAAGAACAATTCGGCCTGGGCGCGGCGGGTGCGCAGCACGTCATCGGGGGTATCGCGCAGCCAGCGATCGATATCGGCATAGGGCGCGCGAATGTCCGCGCCCATGCCGCTCATCTCATCGAAGGCCTTCGCCAACCGCCGCCCTCCGCCCGGCCGCGTTGTGCGGCGCAGCGAGGAGTGGATGACGCGTGGCGGCAATTGTCAAGGGGGCGCAACAAACGGCGCGCAAGCGACGCTGGTGACCCCTACGGGACTCGAACCCGTGTTTTCGCCGTGAGAGGGCGACGTCCTAGACCGCTAGACGAAGGGGCCGCGCGGGAGGCGGGCACATAGGCCCGGCCCCCCGGTGCGTCAAGCCGCCGCGCGGCGCTCGCGCAGTTCGGCGTTGAGCATCTCGGCGAGCAGGAACGCCAGTTCCAGGCTCTGCCCGGCGTTGAGGCGCGGATCGCAGTGGGTGTGGTAGCGGTCCGCCAGCGACTGTTCGGTCACATCGACCGCGCCGCCGGTGCACTCGGTCACATTCTGCCCGGTCATCTCGGCATGGATGCCGCCGGCGATCGACCCTTCGGCGCGGTGGACGGCGAAGAAGCCGCGCACCTCGGCGAGGATGCGATCGAACGGCCGCGTCTTATAGCCGCTCGTCGCCTTGATCGTGTTGCCGTGCATCGGATCGCAGCTCCACACCACCGGATGCCCCTCGCGCCGCACCGCGCGGATCAGGCGGGGGAGGCCGGCCTCGATCTTGTCATGCCCGAAGCGGGTGATGAGCGTCATCCGCCCAGGCACGCGCCCGGGGTTGAGCGTGTCGAGCAGGCGCAGCAGCGCGTCGGGCTCCAGGCTCGGCCCGCACTTCATGCCGACGGGATTGCCGATGCCGCGCAGGAACTCGATATGCGCGGAGCCCGCGAAGCGCGTGCGATCGCCCACCCACAGGAAGTGCGCGCTGGTGTCATACCAGTCGCCCGTCAGCGAATCGCGGCGGGTGAGCGCTTGTTCATAACGCAGCAGCAGCGCCTCGTGGCTGGTGTAGAAGCTGGTCGCGGCGAGCTGCGGCACGGTTTGCGGGTTAAGCCCGCACGCCGCCATGAAGGCGAGCGTCTCGCCGATGCGATCGGCCATTTCCTGGTACTTCACCGCCCAAGGGCTGCGGCCGACGAAATCGTGCATCCAGCCATGCACCCGGTCGAGGCTGGCATAGCCGCCGCTGGCGAAGGCGCGCAGCAGATTGAGCGTCGCGGTCGACTGGTGATAGGCCGCCAGCATCCGCTGCGGGTCGGGCACGCGACCGTCGGCGGTGAACGCGGAATCGTTGACGATGTCGCCGCGATAGGCGGGCAGCTCGACCCCGTCCTGCACCTCGCCCGGCGCCGAGCGCGGCTTGGCGAACTGGCCCGCCATCCGCCCGACCTTCACCGTCGGCAGTTTCGACGCGAAGGTGAGCACCACCGCCATCTGCAGGATGACGCGGAAGGTATCGCGGATGTTGTTGGGGTGGAACTCGGCGAAGCTCTCCGCGCAATCGCCGCCCTGGAGCAGGAAGGCGCGCCCCTCCGCCACCTCGGCCAGCTCGGCCATCAGGTTGCGCGCCTCGCCCGCGAAGACGAGCGGGGGATAGTTGGCGAGCGTGTCGCACACCCGGGTGAGCGCCTGCGCATCGGGATAATCGGGCAGCTGGCGCGCTTCGTGCTGCTGCCAGCTATCGGGGGCCCAGTTGGCGGCCATGGATACTCTCTTCGTGTGAAAAATCGTCGCGTACCATGGGCGAGAAGCGGGTGGGATGCAATTGGCGGGCGCGGTTAGAAGTTCCGTGCCATCACGATCATCTCGCGCAGGTCGCCGCGCAGCGCGTTGTGGAACTGCTGGCGGCCGATCTCGGCGAAGCCCCAGGCGCGATAGGCGTTCACCGCCCAGGGTGCCTCGGCCATCACGTCGAGCCAGAGATGATCGAGGCCCGCGCGCGTGGCCTCCATGGCGGCGGCGTCGCACAAGGCGCGCCCCAGACCGCGCCCGGACGCCGCGCGCAGCAGATAGATGCGCCTGCACTCGCCGCCTTTGGGGTGCCGGGTGATCGGATCGGGGCTGTGCAGGTGCAGCGTCAGGAAGCCGACGACCGCGCCCGCTTCCTCGGCCACCCATAGCCGCACGCCGGGATCGGCGAGCAGCGCCGCGAAGGCACCGACGCCGAAGCTTTCGAGATGACGGGCGAGCCCGGCGGCGGTCGTCCACCAGTCACCATAGGCCTCGGCATAAGCGGCGGGGCCGATCGTGCCGAGCGCCGCCGTGTCGGCCGCCGTCGCCGGGCGGACGCTCAATAGCCCGCGTCCAGATCGACGACGTTCGTCATCGGCCGCCCCGCCAGGAACGCGACGAGGTTTTCGAGGAACAAGGCGGTCGCACGCTGGAACATCTTGGTCTGGCTGCGGCCGGAAAGGTGCATCGAGTGGATCGTGTTGGGGGCGCGCCACAGCGGGTGATCGGCGGGCAGCGGCTCGGGCGTCACCACGTCGAGAAAGGCGCCGGCGATACGGCGCGCGTTCAGCGCCTCGATCAGCGCCTCCTGATCGACCATGTCGCCACGCGCGATGTTCACCAGCCAGGCGGCGCGCTTCATCGCCGCGAGCTCGGCCGCGCCGATCAGCGCCTTGGTCTCGCCCGTGGAAGGCGCGGCGAGGATCACCCAATCGAACTCGGCGAGCCGGGGGCGCCAAGCATCGGGCGTCAGCGTGCCGTCGCGCCCGGAGCGCGTGACGCCCACCACATCGACCCCGAAGGCGCGCAGCCGCTCGGCGATCAGCGTGCCGATCGCGCCCATGCCGATCACCAGCGCGCGGGTTTCATAGAGTTCGGTCTGGCCCGGCGCGGCGATCGTCCATTCCTGCTTGTCGGCGAGCCGCACCACCTCGTCGAAGCGCTTGGCGGCGACCAGCACCCCCATCACCGCATATTCGGCGACCGCGAGCGCGTTGATACCGACGCCGTTGGTGAGCACGGTTCCGCGCGCCTTCAGCAGCGGCAGCGGGAAGGCATCGAGCCCGGCATAGATGGTCGATACCCATTTGAGTCGTTCGCCGGCCGCCACCACCTCGCCGGTCCAGCCCGGGCGCTGCATATCGACCCAGGCGATATCGGCATCGGCCACCGCCGCGAGCGCGCTTTCGCGATCGGTGAACCAGGCGACATCGAGCCCCGCCGGCAGCCGCGGTTCGATCAACGGGCGGGCGAGCGCGGGGAGGACAGCCTTCACGCGGCGGCGGCCTCGCGCCAGGGCGCCATGTCCCAACCCGGCCAGCGCAGTTGCGCGCGCGCGAGCGTCGTCTCGGTCCAGAAGGGATCGCCCGGGCGCGGGATGCCCAGGCATGCGAGCTGTTCGGGGCTCGCATGGTGGATCACGTTCGCCCAGGGCTTCAGGAAGTGGAACGGCCAGGCGCTCCAGCCGATCTGGTCGTTGCCCGCTGCCTTGTAGCTCGCGGTGATGGTGTAGCGGTGGCCGCCGGGGCGGGTGAGGTTGGTGCCGCGGTGATAGACGTCGATCCCATAAGCGAAGATCGATCCCGCCGGCGCCGCGCCCGAACGTTCGATCGCCTTGAGCGCCTGCTGCATCGGGTGCGCGAACGGGGTGGCATGGTCCTGCGCGAGCGAGAGGGTGTCGCGCGACAGGGTGGCGCCGCCCGCCGCTTCCTCGGGCAGCACGGGATGCAGCGGGCCGACGATCGGCGTCGCCTCGGGGTTGGGCACATAATGGATCGCGCCCAGATCGTCGCTCACGTCGGTAACATAGATCATGAAGTTGATCGTGCGCTCGGCGGGATCGTCGCCGGGGACGGTGAGGGTGTGGTTCTTGAAATCGCAGTGGAACGGCTGGTCGTAATCGGCGTCGCCGGTGAACTTGGCCCAGGCGTCGCATTGATAGAGCCGCACATCCTCCACCCCGAGTGCGGCCTTGGCGAAGGCGATCAGCCGCGCGTCGAGCCCGAGCAGGTTGATCGCGGGCGAGGCGGCGAAGGGCAGGTGATCCTGGTTGCGGAACTGCGCCGGATCGAACACGCCGACCGCGCCGGCGGGCGTCTTGGTGACCGCCTCGTGCGAGCGCCGGCGAGCGGCGAACAAGGTGTCGCAATCGGCCTCGACCGCCTTGATCTGATCCGACGGGAAGAAACGATCAAGGATCACCGCGCCATCGCGGCGCCAGGTGGCGACCTGCGCGTCGAGCGGCGGGCGGGTGGTGATGGCGTCCATGGGCGGCCTCTCGTCGATGTCGTTGGGGAGGATGGCGCGGACCTGGCCCGTAATCAACCGCGCTCCTATCCTTGCTGCCACGTTGCGTGACGGGGAACGCGGATGCTATGCGCCCGCCAGCGCGCGGGGCAGCTGGGCCGATTCGTGAATAGCGCGGGGCCATATATGGCGTCCCGGGGCCGCATGTGGCGTCCCGGGGCCGCGTGATTGGTGCATTTGGGGATTAACGATGTTGATGATCCGGCAAGACGGCGCAGTTGGCGGTCGCCATGCGAGCTGGCTGGACTCGCTTCGCTCTCAGTTGCTGCTGGGTCTCGCCGTCGCTGTGCTTTTGCCGGGTTTTTTCTTTTCGGGCGATGAGCGCTACCACGCTACGTCAAATTCAGTGTTCAACAGTTTTTATGGATCGGCAATCGCTTTTTCAGCGGGCTTGGCCATGCTCCGGCGGATGAGTACTTTTCCGGGAACAGGTTATTTCGCTTTCATTATCCCGTCGTTCACGGCAACTTACGGGCTCGTTGTAACGTCGCTATTTGCTTTGCGGCTCAATTACAGCGGCACCTATCTCGGTACCAGCTTCGTAGTCGCCCTCGCGGTTGCCTTCCTGTTCAGTTTTTGGGTCGCGCGGTTCAGTCGTCCAAGTTTTTACCTCGTCCCCAGCCCTCGTACTTTGGCGCTGGCCGCCACGCTAGACGCTGACCTGATTGCGTTAACCACGCCGGAATTGCCGGCAGGCCGGCGCGCGGCAATCGTCGCTGATCTCAGGCATGATCACAAGGATGATTGGGAACGGTTTCTCGCGCAAGCGGCGATTAATGGTTATCCGGTCTATCATTGGAAGTTGTTGACTGAGTCGCTGACTGGCCGAGTGAATATTGAGCATCTGTCGGAAAACAGCTTCGGCTCGCTTTTGCCAAACCTGGCGTATCGAAAGGCCAAGCGGGTAATCGATATCATCGCGTCGCTGCTGGTTCTGCCGTTGCTGGCGCTGCCGATTGCGATCGTTGCGCTGCTAATCAAGCTCGACTCGCCGGGGCCGGTCTTGTTCGTGCAGGAGCGCATGGGGTTCCGAGGCCGGCCGTTTCGGATGGTGAAATTTCGGACCATGCGCCCGCGTCCCATCTGCATCGATCAAGCCGACGCGATCAACGACGCCATGACAAAAAGTGACGATGACAGGATCACTCGAATCGGTCGTTTCCTACGCCGCACTCGCATCGACGAACTGCCGCAAATCTGGAACATTCTGCGCGGCGAAATGAGCTGGATCGGGCCTCGCCCGGAAGCAGTGGCATTGTCGGGCTGGTATGAGAATGAAATACCCTTTTATAGTTACCGGCACATCGTCCGTCCCGGTATTACCGGCTGGGCGCAAGTCAACCAGGGCCATGTAACCGATCTGGACTCAATCAACGAGAAACTGACCTACGACTTTTATTACATCAAATATTTTTCGGCCTGGCTTGACGTGGTCGTCGCGCTGCGCACGGTGACGATCATGGCTACTGGATTTGGATCGAAATAACCAAGGGCGGGGTCTAAGCTTCCCTCGGCCGCCAATCCCACCCCAGCGGATCGCCGTCCATCACCTCGATCCCCTGCCCGATCAGCGCGTCGCGGATCGCGTCGCTCGCGGCGAAATCCTTGGCCGCGCGCGCCTCGCGCCGTTCGGCCAGGCGTGCGGCGACCTCGTCCGGGGTCAGCGCCGCGTCGCGGGGCGTCACCCGCAGCGCCTCCCGCGTCAGGGTCAGCAGTTCCAGCCCGAGCACCGCGTCGAACTGGGCGAGCGCTGCCGCCAGCGCGGGGGCCGGCACGCGTTTGTCGGCGAGCAGTTCCTCCAGCGCCGGCAGCGCGCGCGCGGTGTTGAGATCGTCCGCCACCGCCTCGTCGAGCGCCGCCAGATAGCGCCCGGCGGGGGCGGGATCGCCTGGCTCGATCGCCTCGGGCAGCCGCCGCCGCGCCGCCATCACCAGCCGCTTCAGCCGGGTGAAGGCGGCCGCCAATTGCTCCCAGCTGAATTCCAGCTCGCTGCGATAATGCGCTTGCAGGCACAGCAGCCGATAGGCGAGCGGATGATAGCCGCGATCGACCAGCACCTGCAGCCGCAGGAATTCACCCGCCGATTTGGACATCTTGCCCGCGCGATCGAGCAGGAAGTTGTTGTGCATCCACAGCCGCGCGCCCGAATCCGCGCAGGCGCAATAGGCCTGGTTCTGCGCGATTTCGTTGGGGTGGTGGATCTCGCGGTGGTCGATCCCGCCGGTGTGGATGTCGAACGGGTGGCCGAGATGCTTCAGGCTCATCACCGAACATTCCAGGTGCCAGCCCGGCGCGCCGCGACCCCAGGGCGAGTCCCACGCCATTTGCCGCGCCTCGCCCGGTGCTTCCTTGCGCCAGATCGCGAAATCCTGCGGGTGACGCTTGCCGGCGACGGGATCGATCCGGCTCTCCCCCGGCTCGTCACCGCCGGCGCGGGCGAGGCGACCATAATCGGGCACGCTCGTCGCGTCGAAATAGAGGCCGGAGTCGAGCTCGTAGCAGTGGCCGGGCGCGATGCTTTGCGCGAACGCGATCATCTCGGCGATATGATCGGTCGCGACCGACCAGACATAGGGCGGGGTGATATTGAGCCGCGCGACGTCGTCCTTGAACGCCTCGGTATAATGCGCCGCGATCTCCCAGATCGACTTTGCCTGCGCCTGCGCCGCGCGTTCCATCTTGTCGTCGCCCGCGTCGGCATCGCTCGTCAGATGGCCGACATCGGTGATGTTGATGACATGGCGCAGCGGCCAGCCCTTCCAGCGCAGCACGCGGCCGAGCGTGTCGGCGAACAGGAAGGCGCGCATGTTGCCGATATGCTGATAATTATAGACCGTCGGGCCGCAGGTATAGACCCGCACGCACGCCGGATCGATCGGCGTGAAGGGTTCGAGCTGACGCGTGAGCGAGTTATAGAGGTGCAGGGGCCGGGTCATCGCCCCGCTTCATAGCGGGTGGGCGAGGGCGGGCAATCCTTGGCGATCGACATCGCGCGGCCGCGGCGGGTTCATGCTATCGCCCGCTAAAACGCGGACGAGGACCAGGCGATGCGCGATTGGCTGCCGGAAACACGGTACGCGGCACTGCTCATGGTGTTGATCTATGCCGGCTTCTCGATCCGTGACCTGATCGGCGCGCCGCACGGTCCCTGGATCGCCGGGCTGATCGCGCTGCCGGCCAGCATCATCGCCGGTCGTCTGTCGGGCATAGGTTCGCGCCGGCGGCCGCGCTGAACGCTTGCCTTTCCGGGGCTTTGCGCCTATGCGCCCGACTCTGCGGTGCGGAGCGTGCTTCGCGCCGGCTTATTTTCATGGATCGGAGATCGAGCGGTTTATGCAAATCATCGTGCGCGATAACAATGTCGACCAGGCGCTGCGGGCATTGAAGAAGAAGCTGCAGCGGGAAGGCGTGTATCGCGAGATGAAGCTGCGCCGCCATTATGAGAAGCCGAGCGAGAAGCGCGCGCGCGAGCGTGCCGCCGCTGTGCGCCGCGCGCGCAAGCTCGAGCGCAAGCGGATGGAGCGCGACGGCGCCAAGTAAGCGCCGCCTGCCCCAACGCGACCGATCCGAGCCAATCACCGTACCCGGCCCTCAAGGGAGCCCGCGATGTCCGTCACCGCCGTGCCGATTCCGCCGACCAAGCGGAGCTTGCTCTACATGCTGTGGGCAGGGATCATCGCGGCGGTCCTGGGCGGCATCGCACTCGCCGCGCTCGCGCCGACCGACTTCCTCACCGCGAACGGCCGCCGCAAGGGTGTCGTCACCACCGCGTCGGGGCTGCAATATCAGGTGCTGAAAGCCGGCCAGGGCGAACAGCGCCCCACTGACGCCGACATCGTGCTGATCAACTACGAGGGCAAGCTGCTGAACGGCCAGGTGTTCGACAAGTCGCAGCAACCGACGCCGCTCAGCCCGCGCCAGGTGATCCCGGGCTTTGGCGAGGCGCTGAAGCTGATGCAAAAGGGCGGCAAATACCGCATCTGGATCAAGCCCAGCCTTGGCTATGGCGACAAGGCCACCGGCCCGATCCCGGCCAATGCGACGCTGGTGTTTGACATCGACGTGCTCGATTTCCTGCCCGAAACGGTGCTGCGCCAGCGGATGCAGCAGATGCAGGCGTTGCAGGGGCTGCAGGGCGGGGCAGGGGCGCCGCAGTGATGCCCGCATCTGATCGCTTTGGCATCGGCCGAAGTAGCGTCTGTTGATCACTTGGCGCATCTAGATGCTGAAGTCCATCCATCGGGGTAGTAGCAGTCTAAGAAGAGCGCCCGCACGTCCATCGCGCGGGTCGATCTTACCTAGTATCCCAGTATCATTGCTTGGGATATTCCTTGCGACGTTGGCAATCGCTGGTGGCGCTTCAATGGCTGATGTCGCTGGCCAAGCGATCGTTCGCGGCGCCGCGACGTTCTGCTTGGTTCTACTGATTCTCGCCGCCCCGCCTCGCATGTTGGCGGGTCATCGCGCAGCGTTGATCCTTCTGTTGAGCATGGGGGTGTGGATCTCGCTGCAATTGATCCCCTTGCCGCCCTCCATCTGGCTCAATCTTCCTGGCCGTGCCGCCTATGGCGCTGCGGCAACGATCATGGGCGAGCCACAACCCTGGCGACCCTTGGCGCTTGTTCCGAGCGGGGCCGCCAATGCCCTTGCATCCCTGCTTGTGCCAGCGACAATGGTAGCGCTGTTGATGTCGCTCAATGAGCGCGAGCGTGCGCAATTGCCAACCTGGATTCTGATCTTCATCGCCGTGTCAGCAATGGTCGGCTTGGTTCAAACAACCTCGGTCACGTGCGACAATCCGCTAATCAATGATGGACCGGGCGAGGTTAGTGGCAATTTCGCCAACCGCAACCATTTCGCGTTGTTGATGTCGCTGGGGTGTGTTTTGGCACCTGTGTGGGCTGCGCAACAGCCGAGGCGACCGGGGCTAGGCTGGCGCACGACGCTTGCGCTTGGTTTGATCATGCTGTTCATTTTGCTTATCCTGATCAGCGGCTCGCGGGCGGGACTTTTCCTCGGCGCCTTGGGCGCGACCGCGGGTGGCGCGATTGTCTTTCCTCAAATTCGATCGACTTTCCGAGCGTATCCGCGGTGGGTGCTCCCCATGCTGCTTGTGGCGGTGCTGATGATCGTGGCGGGGTTGATCGCGCTCAGCCTAAATGCGGACCGGGCTTTTGGTATTGATCGCGCGCTTGCCGAGAACGCGACGAAAGATCTTCGGCTGCGTGCCATGCCGGCAATCATCGCTATGGCTAGGCAGTATTTCCCGGTTGGCATTGGGGCGGGCGCGTTCGATCCCATTTTTCGCGTGCACGAACCCTTTAATCTGCTCCAGCAAGCCTATTTGAATCACGCCCATAATGATTTCTTAGAAATTGTGCTCGAACATGGCATCGTCGGTGCGATCATGCTCGTCGCTGGGGCAGCTTGGTGGTTGGTGATTACGGTCAGAGCCTGGCGTCAGGTAGGGCCGGCCGCCCTGCTCGCCCGCGGCGCCTCTGCGATGTTGGTCCTGATCGGCTTGGCGAGTTCGGTTGATTATCCCGCCCGTACACCCATTATCATGGCGTTGCTGGTCGTG
Source organism: Proteobacteria bacterium SG_bin6 (assembly GCA_002083435.1). Lineage (GTDB taxonomy): Bacteria > Pseudomonadota > Alphaproteobacteria > Sphingomonadales > Sphingomonadaceae > Sphingomonas. The sequence continues at coordinate 159,787 of LWDJ01000050.1, forward strand.
ATCGCCGGCTGGGCTGCGGTGCGAAATCCGATCGGTCGCGATCAATTACCCCCGGCGCATAGCGGCGCCGACCGCCCTTAGCACGCCGCATACGCGAGGGGGAAACTAGCTCTAAGACCTTTACCCTATAGCGTAGACCGCCTATAGCCCGTGCGTCGTTCACAATTGAGACATTTTATAACATGCGCAAGATTTGTGCCGCCTTGTTAATCGCGGCGGCCCTCGGCGGCTGTGCTGGGCGAGCGCAGTTGCAATCAACCCCGAATTTGACGGTCGTGGCAGATGCGTCGAGCCTTCCGGCCCCCGAGCGATCCGATCTGGTCGCGGCCGACCGGCCCGCGTTGATTGGCCCGCTCGATACTATTCAGGTCGAAGTCGTCAACATTCCCGATTTCACCCGTGAAATTCAGGTCGATGCGAGCGGCCGGATCGCGATGCCGTTGGTGGGCACCGTCGACGCGCGGGGCACGACGGCGGAAGAATTGGCGCGCGCGATCGAAGCCGCGCTACGCGCGCATTCGGTCCGCGATCCGGAAGTTGTCGTGAATATCAAGAGCTCCGTCAGCCAGGTCGCGACAGTTGATGGTCAAGTGGTGGAGCCAGGGCTCTATCCAGTTACGAACCAGATGACACTGATGCGGGCAATCGCGTCGGCGAAAGGCCTAACTGAATTCGCCCGCGGTGAGGACGTGGTAATACTGCGGAGCGTTAAGGGGCAGCGAATGGCGGCGCTCTATAACGTCGGAGCGATCCGTCGAGGAATATACGCCGATCCCGCCATTTATGCCAATGATGTGATCGTCGTCGGCGACTCGCCGCAGCGCCGCCTGTTCCGTGATTTGGTAGCCCTATCGCCGCTGCTAGCCGCACCGCTTATTGCGATTATTAGGTAAGAAGCCATGAATATCGTTACGACGACCGGCCGCGGCGAACTTTCTATTCCTACGGCAGCTTTGCCGACCGTAGGAGAAGGGCTAAACGCGACTCCCCTGATCCGTGAATATCTTCGCATCGTGTTGCGCTGGCGATTTGTCATTGTTGGCATAACGCTCGCCGCGGTTGTCCTGGGAATGATCATAACCCTGTTGATGACCCCCAAATACACTGCCTCAACCTTGATTGAGATTGCGCGGGAATCGAGCAGGATCACTAATTTTCAGGGTGTCGATCGCGAATCGAACGTCGCCGATCAAGAATTCTACCAAACGCAATACGGCCTGCTAAAGTCCAGGACGCTCACCGAGCGTGTGGCCGCGCGGCTTAACCTGGTTGATGATCAGCGGTTCTTCAAGATGTTTCGGCAGAAGTTAACCGATCGGGCCTTTGCGACAGTTAACGGCCATTATGTGGCGCAAGGGCGTCCGGCCCGGCAGCGAATTGCCGGCGAGATCCTCCTGAAGAACGTGGCTGTCGAGCCAACGCGTCTATCGCGGTTGGTCGCGATCAAGTTCACCAGTCCCGACCCGTTCTTTTCGACGCGGGTGGCGAACGCTTGGGCGGAAAGCTTCATTCAAACGAACCTCGAGCGCAAGGTGCAGGCCACCGCTTATGGGCGGGCACTGCTCGAACGCGAGCTGAAGCAGACCAAGGACAAGCTGGATGAATCGCAGCGACAGTTGGTCGCCTACGCTTCGGCGCAGCGCATCATTAATCTTCCAGCCCAGTCAGGCGCAGGGGGAGCGGGCGAACGCTCTATTGTGGCGGATGAGCTGGCGACGCTGAATGCGTCTTTGTCCGAAGCGGTGGCCGAGCGGATCCAGGCCGAGGCTCGCTACCGCGAACTCGGCTCATCGGGAGCCACGACCGAGGCGTTGCGCAACCAAGCGATCAACGGCCTGCGCCAGCGCCGTGCGGAGCTCGCCGCCGACTATCAGCGTTTGTTGACGCAGTTTGAACCTTCGTATCCGCCTGCAAAAGCGCTTCAATCGCAGATTCAGCAGCTTGATCGCAGTATCGGCGCCGAGGAGGCCCGGATTGCCGGCGCGATCCGCGCCGACTATATGCAGTCGCGCCAGCGCGAAAGTGGATTGAAGGAACAGGTTGAGCGGCTCAAGTCGTCTTATCTCGATCTTCGCAATCGCAGTATTCAGTACAACATCTTTCAGCAGGAAGTTGATACTAATCGCGCGTTATATGATGGCTTGCTGCAACGTTATAAGGAGATCGGCGTCGCTGGTGGCGTTGGCGTCAACAACGTTTCGGTAGTTGATCTCGCTGATGTACCGGAACGGCCGTCCAGCCCGAGGTTGCTGATCAATCTCGCCATTGCGCTTGCGGTTGGCCTTGCCCTGGGCGGCGCGACCGCGCTGACGCTCGAACAGCTCGATGAAACGGTCGCGGAGCCGACGGATATTGAGCGTCGCCTTGGCATTCCGGCTCTGGGCGCCGTTCCTAAGGTGGACGATCAGGCGCCCGAGACGGCGTTGCTCGACCGCAAATCCGCGCTCGTCGAGGCTTATTTGGCCGTTCAGACCAGCTTGTCGTTCGCAACTGACCATGGGATGCCGCGCTCGCTATCCATTACCTCGACGCGGCCAGCAGAAGGCAAATCGTCGACGGCACTTGCTTTGGCGACGGTGTTGGCGCGGGGTGGGCGCAAAGTTGTGCTGATCGACGCCGATATGCGATCGCCGTCGCTGCATCTGCTGATCGGGGCGCGGCACGATTCGGGGCTCAGCAGCTATCTCGCCGGGAATGATGACCTTGACGGCAGCATCCTGTCGGTGCCGGAATTTGGGTTCGATGCGATGACTTCTGGGCCACTGCCGCCTAATGCCGCCGAACTGCTGGGCGGCAAGCGATTGAGGCAGCTGATAGAACGGCTCTTGGTCAAATATGATCATGTTCTGATCGACTCTCCTCCGGTTATGGGGCTCGCTGATGCCCCATTGATCGCAAGCCAAGTCGAGGGCGTGGTTTATGCGGTGGAATCGCACAGCATCCGCGTGAGCCAGGTTAGGAACGGGCTCGCTCGCTTGGTGAGCATCAACGCGCGGGTGTTTGGGGGCGTGCTGACCAAGTTCGAAGCAAAGCGCGCTGCTTACGGCTATGGCTATGGCTATGGCTATGGTTATGGGTTCGACTATGGCGCAAAGGCACTGCCTAAGGGCGGTAGTTCCGCCGTTTAGCGGTCTGGAAGGCTTGGCGTGAGGAGTCATCCGATCGCACGGTGGGCATTGCGTGCGGTGGTCGCTACAGCGGTGGCGGTCGCCGGTTACCTTGCGACCACCAATTCGATAGCAACTTTCTACGCTCCGAACGACGCCCAACTCGCCGCGTTGTTTGCCCCGGGCAATGCGCGTATCCTGGCTGAATTAAGCCGCCAATCGCTGCAGCAGGCCGCTCAGTCAGCGGCGGATCAGGGCGAGGCGGAGCGGCTCGCGCGTCTTGCGCTGCGCCGTGACCCGACGGCGGTGTCGGCTGTCGCTACGCTAGGATTATTGGCGGAGCTGAAGGGCGATCTCGTCGGCGCGAGGCGAGATTTTAGCTATGCTGAACGGCTATCCCGTCGCGATCTGGCTGCCGAGCTATGGCTCATTGAGGATGCCGTTCGTCGGGAGGAAGTTCCGGATGCACTGCGCCATTATGATATCGCTTTGCGCACCCAAGCAGGTGCGAATGAGATTCTGTTCCCGGTCCTGGTGAACGCCAGTCTTGAGCCCGCCGTCGCTCAACAGCTAGCGAAGAGGTTACGTTTGCGTCCAGCCTGGGGTGATGAGTTCTTCGGTTATCTTGCCAACAACACCAGTAAGCCGCAGGTAACGGTCGATCTTTTCCTAACGCTCGCACGGCAACATGTACCTGTCACGGAGGCCGCCCAATCAACCCTGCTTGCCAGGCTCATCGGTGCCCATGAGCTGGAAGCCGCTTGGCGTTACTTCACCACCATCCGACCTGGATTGGACCGAACCCGCTCGCGCGATCCGGCCTTTACAGCCAATATAGCCGTGCCCACGCCGTTCGATTGGATACCAGCCGGAGACGCAGGCATCTCCGTGACGGTGCAGCGCGGGGCGTCAAGCGGCGCCGCGGTATTTTCCGCAGTACCTTCGGTCGGAGGCAATCTGCTTCAGCAGGTTCAGTTATTACCGCCGGGCCGTTACCGGATCGAGGGGATCAGCGAAGGCATCGACCAAGCCAAACACGAGCAACCATATTGGCTGTTGCAGTGCATTGCTGACGGCCGTGAGCTCGGACGCGTTATCGTGACAAATTCGGCTGAACAAAACGGCCATTTTGGCGGCGAAATAGAGGTTGATCGCAATTGCAACGCACAATCGTTGATCCTTGTCGCGCGGCCTTCTAGTGCCTTGGGGGGGCTCAGCGGTATGATCACGCGGATCGAGCTATTGCCGCTTTCGCTTGGCTTTCCATCTGTCGATTCGGGGAAGAAGTGACATGAGGCGATCGACGGCACGGTTAGGATCCGCCATTATTAGCTTTCTGGCCGTGTCGACTAGCTTCCTCTCTGCGCCTGCGCTCAGCATGCAAACGCGTGACCAGTCCGACGAGGCGCAGCAGGAATCTACCGCGCCGACAAAGCCGATCCGGATTGAAGATGGCCAGCTTCGACCTGTCAGCGGAAAAGTTGCCAATTCCGCCGCAGGCCGTGCTGGCGAGCGCCAGAACAATTTGAGCGTGTCAGGTATTCTGCCAACCGCACGGGCTCAGACGCGCATTGCCAACCGTGTTCAGGCGCGGCTGCGTAACAGAATCGATCGCTATTACGATCCGCAGGCGAATTCACTATCACCGTTCAAAGTGGCAGGGGACACATTGAAGCGGACAAATCAAGGCGCGAGGCGCTAAATAAACGCCGGATATTGCGCAATTCACGCTGGACAGTCCAATATGGCTGAATTTGTATGGCAGCATGCCGTGATCAGGCAATGCTTGGCCGAGCATCTTTAGCAAAAAATCTTAAGCAAGCTAAACACTGTGGCGCTTTCACCTTCGAGGAATGCATGAATATCAAACGCAGCATTCGTTTCGCGTTGCAGGTTCCTCCCAGAAAACTCATCGCCAGGGCGCGGCTGCTAGGGAAGCGTAAGGGCTTCATGGCTGCGCGCCGTCTTGGGCTCCTCAGACGGACCGGACTGGAACTTCCCGCTATTCCGCCAGCGCAGCAGCCGCCAGAATTGCTGTTTCCCACCAAAGCAACCGTTGGCGTGGACGGTGGCAGTTTTTCGTTCAAATTTTTGAACCACGAAGAAAACCGCTCATTGCCTTTTGCATGGCGGCATTCTCCGCAAGGTAAGAACGGCCAACTCTGGCTTATGAATCTTCACTATATGGAATATCTACCAAGTCTATCCGATCAAAATCTCGAAAACATTGTGTCCGACTGGATAAGCTCCGTTCCACCATTGCAACCAAATTACTGGATGTTTGACTGGAATGCCTATTCTCTATCCATTCGTGTTGTGGCCTTGATGGGGGAGCTGGCGAGACGCAGGCGGCGACTGACAGCCGAATTTGTTGAACATGCCCACCGCTCGATCGTTAACCAATTGGCTTTCCTAGAACGCAACCTCGAAGTCGACATCGCCGGCAATCACATTATTAAAAATATCAAAGCGTTGGCATGGGCGAGTGCCTATTTCGATGGGCAGCGGGCGCAAGATTGGCGGCTCCTGGCGCTCCGGCTGCTCGAGCGTGAACTCGGCGAACAAGTCCTCGCGGATGGCGTCCACTTCGAACGATCGACCAGTTATCATGCGCAGGTTCTGGGGGACCTTCTTGAAACCCGGGTGGCGCTTGGCCCCGATGTGCTAGGGGGAGCATTAGATGCAGCCCTGTCGCGCATGACCGCCGCCTTGGCCGACCTGACACATCCTGATGGCGGCCCAGCGCTATTCAACGATGCCGGGCTATCGATGGCGCTGACTCCAGCCACGGTCACCGCCGCTTATGCGGGTCTTATTGGCCCAGCGCCCGGTCCGAATAGTATCTTTCAATATCCGGCCGCCGGCTATTATGGCCGCCGGGACACGACATGGTATCTGGTAACGGATTTCGGCGCGGTTGGGCCTAAAGATTTGCCGGCTCACGCGCATGGCGACGTGGGCAGTTTCGAGTTGAGCGTCCTTGGTAAGCGGATGATCGTCGACCCAGGCGTTTTTGAATATAATGCGGGGCCACGGCGCGATCGCAGCCGGACGGCGGCAAGCCACAATGTGTTGCATCTTGATGGTGGCGACCAGGCAGAGTTCTATGGTTCGTTTCGCTGTGGCCGGCAGCCGAGCGTGGAGGCTTCGTTTACTAAACACCCCAACGGGTTCGAACTCGTTGGTAGCCATAATGGCTATGCTCAAGGGCGCGGGGACGTCATTTGGCACCGGATGCAAACCCAGGCCCGGTCGTTCAGGATTGAGGACCGGATTATAGGCCATCGATCTGGTGACGCGTCATTCGGTCTGCTGCTGCATCCCGATGCGGAGCCAAGCCGGAGCGGCGACGCTGTGGCGGTAGCACGCGACGATGCCCGGATCGTCATCACGTCGGATCACCCGATCGAGATCGTGCCGGCCGTATACTGGCCCGATATGGGCGTCGAATATCAAACGCACCGTTTGGTGATCCGCCTACCCAAGGGGCAAAATCAGCTGGCCTTAGAGGTGGAAATTCAACCCGCTTGAATGGCTTAATCCAGGCACACAGTCGCGATCCGTGGAACGTTTGCCCGCGGACGCCAGCGCCAGGATCGCCGCAGGTTGCCGGGCTCGCTTATGGATTGACTGAGGGCGGTTAGCGGGTATGGAGCGAGCGACATTGGGGGTGCGCGTTTCTAATTGTGGCGGCTTGTTGCCGAGCCGGTTGATCACGGTTTGCGCGATGCCGGCATTCAAATTGGACCACAAAAATGAAGCAAGTGTTGATCACGGGCGGTGCAGCGCAGGTTTCCGAAGTCGCGGCGCCGATGGTCGGGGCGCGCAGTATCTTGGTGCAAGTGCGCGCAAGCTGCATTTCGGCCGGCACCGAAATGGCGGGGGTACGCAATTCGGGCCTCCCGCTCTACCGGCGGGCGCTGAAGCAGCCAGAGAACGTGGCCCGCGTCATGACAATGATGCGCGAGCAGGGCGTATTGAATACCCTTAACCGGGTCCAGGCGAAACTCGCGGCGGGCGCCCCAACCGGCTACTCGGCAAGCGGCGTCGTCGTGGCGCTTGGAGCCGAGGTTGAAGGCTTTTCAATCGGCGACCGCGTCGCGTGCGCTGGCGCTGGCATCGCCAATCATGCCGAATATATCGACGTCCCGGTCAATCTTGCGGTCCCCATTCCCGAAGGACTGACTTTTGAAACCGCCAGCACCGTGACGCTCGGTGCGATCGCCATCCAGGGAGTGCGTCGGGCGTCGCCCACACTCGGCGAGACCATGGTCGTGATCGGCCTTGGCGTGCTCGGGCAGATGACGGCGCAGATGTTGACCGCCAATGGCTGTCGGACGATCGGTATCGACGTGGATCCCAAGCGGATCGAACAGGCATTGGCGAACGGCCTGGATGCGGCGGTTCTTGCCACCGAAGAAGATGTGGTCGATCGCGTGACGCGCCTGACCAAGGGCTTTGGGGCCGATGCCGTCATCGTTACCGCGGGCGGCGCGGATAGCAGTGTGATCAGTCAAGCCATGCGCATGACCCGCAAAAAGGGGCGAGTGGTTTTGGTTGGCGACGTTGGGCTCGATCTGAAACGTAGCGATTTCTACGTGAAGGAGTTGGATTTCTTCATTTCCACTTCTTACGGACCCGGTCGATATGATCCCGTTTATGAAGAAGGCGGGCAGGACTATCCGCTTGCCTATGTGCGCTGGACCGAAAATCGCAACATGGAGGCTTATCTAGAGCTTCTCGCGTCGCGTCGGGTTCGGCTTGATAATCTGATCGCGCCGCCCTTCCCGATTGACGAAGCGGAGGCCGCCTACGCGTCGCTCAACACGCCCGACCGGCCGTTGATCGCGTTGCTGCAATATCCGGGCGAAACAACGGCGCCCGTTCGTCGGATCGCGAACCCGGCGGCGAAGGCCGTGAAGGATCGAATAAAGGTCGCCTTGGTGGGGGCGTCCAGCTTCGCGCAGGGCGTGCATCTGCCAAATCTGCGCGCGTTGGATAAAGACTTTGCGTTGCACGCCGTGATGAGCCGCACGGGCTCGAATGCGAAGGCGGTCGCTGATCAAATGGGGGCGGCGTATTCGACGACCGATCTCGATGAAGTGCTGGGCGATCCCGAGGTCGATCTGGTGCTCATAGCTTCCCGCCACGACCTTCACGGCGGCAGCGTCATTAAGGCGCTGGCGGCGGGTAAGCACGTATTGGTCGAAAAACCGCTGACGATTGATGCGGACGATCTGGCAAAGATCGAGGCGTTGTCGACCGCAGCGCCGGGGTCGCCGGTACTAATGGTCGGATATAACCGCCGCTTTTCGCCTGCAACCGACGCCGTGCGCAGCGCGCTGGCCAATCGCACGACGCCGATGATTGTCAACTATCAGATGAACGCCGGCTTCATCCCACGGGACCATTGGGTGCATGGTCCCGAGGGGGGCGGTCGAAATCTGGGCGAAGCTTGTCATATATACGACCTGTTCAACGCGCTCACCGGTTGCCACGACATCACCGGGATCGACGCTCGCGCTATCGTCAGCGCCGACCCGCAATGGCGCGCCAACGACAATTTCGTCGCGACCATCACCTATCGCGACGGCTCGATATGCTCGCTGACCTACACGGCGCTCGGCAACAAGGAGTTCCCCAAGGAGCAGATGACGATCTTCTGCGATGGCAAGATCGTTACAATGGATAACTATAAGTCGGTTGACGTGACGGGAGTAAAGCGCCGCCCGTGGCGTGCCGCCAGTCCGCAAAAGGGACAATTAGAAGAATTGAAAGCGCTCGCGCGGACGTTGCGCGGTCACGATGCTAACTGGCCGATCGCGTTTGACGACCTGCTTTCTACTTCGCGAGTGGCGTTCGAAGTGGAACGCCAGCTGACCCTGAGCTCAGAGGATAGATAAGGCTATGTGTGGTATTGCCGGGATTTTCGCCTTTGCGCAGGGGGCGGGCTTCGATCCCGCCAATCTCGTCCTGATGCGTGATACAATGCTACACCGCGGCCCTGACGGTGGTGGCTTGTGGACCAGCGCGGACGGCCGCGTCGGCCTCGCTCACCGTCGACTGTCGATCATCGACCTAAGCGCCAGCGCAAATCAACCGATGACAAACGCCGATGAGAGCGTTTGGGTTACCTATAATGGCGAGATCTACAACCATGCCGGGCTTCGCGCCGAATTGACGGCTGCCGGACATGAGTTCGCGACGCATCATTCCGATACCGAAGTCCTTGTCCATGGCTATAGCGCCTGGGGTATCGATGGGCTCGTTCAGCGTATCGAGGGCGATTACGGGTTCGCTATCTGGGACGTCGCGCAGCAAAAGCTGTTCATGGTTCGCGACCGCATCGGTGTGAAGCCACTATATTTCGCTATGCCAGAGGGGCAAATCGCTTTCGCCTCTGAGATCAAAGCATTGTTGAAGCATCCGGCGATCAAGGCGGGCATTGATCCGATTGCGATGTATCACTATTTGTCGTTCCTTACGACCCCGGCGCCGCTAACGATGTTTTCGGGCATATTTAAACTCCCGGCTGGCCATTATCTCGAAATAGGACGTGAAGGTAGCCTCAAGGCAGTACGCTATTGGGACGCCAAGCCTGGTCAGTCGGAGCTCGGCGAAAGTCTCGCCGGGCTCTCCGACAAGGCGCAGGAAGACCGTCTGATTTCCGGGGTGCGGGATCATCTTCGCGCGTCTGTCGCCAAGCGGATGATGTCGGACGTGCCTTTTGGCGTGTTCCTCTCCGGCGGTATCGATTCTTCCACCAATGTCGCGTTGATGGCCGAGCAGATGGATCGCCCGGTCGAAACTTTCTCGGTCGGGTTTAAAGATTATCAGCATTTAAATGAGCTGGAATATGCGCGGCAGGTGGCGAAGGAATTCAAAACCAATCACCATGAAATAATGATCAACTCCGGCGACATGACCGGATACCTTGACGATCTTATTCACAGTCAAGATGAGCCAATCGCGGACTGGGTGTGTATCCCTCTTTATTTCGTGTCGAAGCTGGCGAAAGACAGCGGCTGTACCGTCGTTCAGGTGGGCGAAGGGTCCGACGAGCAGTTTTGCGGATATGCCAGCTACATGGGTTATCTGCGCTTGTTCGAGCAGTATTGGTCACCTTATCGACGTTTCACGCCGCGTGCGATCCGAACGGGGTTGGCTGGCGCTGCCAAAGCCGCCGGGCGTTTCTCACCTCGGGCGGAGATCTATGCCGACATCTTCGATCGCGCCGCGCGCGACCGAGAGCATTTCTGGAGCGGCGCGACGGTTTTCTGGGATACGCTAAAGGACCGGCTGGTCCACAAATCGGCGATTGAAAGTGACGTCAATTACAGCGTTCTGATTGATAGCGGCTTGATGCCGGCAGATTACGCTCTGCCCGATACCTTCAATGTTATCCGCTCATTCAACGACGAGCTGAGCCGGACCAATCCCGGCCATGATGTTCTTCAACGGATGATCTATAACGAGTTCAAGCTACGCTTGCCCGAGCTGCTCCTAATGCGCGTCGATAAGATCGGCATGTCGGTATCGCTCGAGGCGCGTGTGCCTTTCCTTGATCACAAGCTTGTAGAATATTCTCTCGATATTCCTAAGGAACAAAAAATCAAAGGCAGAACTGCCAAGTACGTCCTGAAAAAGGCCGTCGAGGGAATTATTCCGCATAACATTATCTATCGAAAGAAAATGGGCTTCGGCGCGCCGATGAGCGACTGGCTGAAGGGCGATTTTGGTGCATTTGTCGAACGGAGCATGATGTCATCGGCGCTAATGCAGAAGGGATATTTTGATCTGGATTATATCCGGCAGTTGTTCGAGCACCATCGCAGCGGGAAGCGGGATAACGGTCTTTATATTTGGACGCTGTTCAACCTGTCCGCTTGGTACGATTACTGGATTGATGGGCACGCACCGTCTTCGCACCGGACGACGCCGGCCCGGCCCGCTGCCGCTTACGCCTGACAGGGCGAGCGACAACGAAGAACCCAGCAGAGGCCGGTAAGCACGCGATGAATCAATCGAACGCGAACTCATGCAGGGCGCTCGACGGAAAACATTTACGACGCTCCCTATTTCGATAGGGTGAAACGTCAGCGTCGTCGCCAGTAATATTCGTTGAGGTGATTTGACGCCACTCGAGTTGCGCCGGGCTGGCTATTAAAGCGACCTGTCCCGTTTATCTGGAGGGTGTTATCAAGACCACCGAACGCCTTCGTCGTCTATTGAAAAAGTCCCCGACTTATCTGGCACGACGTATTTTGCACGAAGCGAGCGCGCAGTCGGAACGTTTCCGCGGGCCGCGGCGCGCCCGCAATGTGGATGCAACGCGCCTCTGCGCGGTGGCGGGGTTTCAAACCGTCGACTTGTGGTGGGCTGCTTTGCTCGAGCGTCCTGGTCCGACACCGATGGCGATCGATCAGACTTGCTTTGACCGCATGCTGCCCGGCGCGCGCGCGCGGGTGCTCGCGCTTGCGGAACGGGCTCTCGCTCACCATGTCGACCTGCTCGGTTCCGGCGAGATCGTCTTGGGTGATCCGATCGACTGGCATCGCGATTTCAAGAGTGGCGAGCGCTGGGCACCGGCATTTTGTAAGGACATCGCTTATAATGACCTAGACCGTCCGACCGATGTGAAGGTTCCCTGGGAATTGTCACGGATGCAGTGGATGATTCCGCTGGGCCAAGCTTATCTTCTCAGCGGGGATGAGCGTTATGCCGCCGAGCTTCGGCGGCTGATAGAGCATTGGATTGCGGAGAATCCTTATGCGGCTTCGGTCAACTGGGCGTGCACGATGGACGTCGCCCTTCGCGCGATCTGCTGGCTTTGGTTCTCCCACGCCGTGGGGCATAGTGAAAGTTGGAGCGATCGTACCTTCCGGGCCAAATTCTTAGAGAATGTGTATTTACATGGCGACTTCATCTCTCGGCATCTTGAGAAGTCGGACGTCAACGGCAATCATTACACGGCGGACGCTGCGGGATTGGCCATGATCGGTCAGTTCCTGAGCCACCATCCGAAGGCCAGAAGGTGGTGTGAGGAAGGTTGGGCGATCCTTTCTGCGGAAATAATGCTACAAGTTTTCCCCGACGGCGTCGATTTCGAGGCGTCGGTTCCTTATCACCGCCTGGTCCTGGAGTTGTTTCTGTGGCCGGCGCTTTACCGGCTCCGTGGGGGATTGCCCGTGCAGTTGGCTTACCGTGAGCGTTTGGCGGCGATGGCGCGGTTCACCGAAGCCTATTCGCGACCGGATGGCACAGCGCCTTTGTGGGGGGATGCTGACGATGCCAGAACGCTTCCCTTTGGCGGTCAATCGATCAACGACCATCGCTATCTGATCGGTTTGGTTGGGCTCGCACTCGACGACGCGCAATTAGTTGATGCCGGCGCAGCGAATGGCGAAGAAGTTGGCTGGGCTTTGGGCCTGGAGGCGCTCGCGCGCCTACCAGTAGATAAGCAAACCGCCAAAGGCTCCATTGCCTTTCCCGAGGGCGGCTTCTACGTTCTGCGCGACAGCCGCAATCACGTTTTTATCGACTGTGGGCCGTTGGGCCTAGCCGGCCGGGGCGGACATGGGCATAGTGACTTGCTGGCGTTTGAGGCCGCAATCGATGGTGTGACGCTGGTCAGCGACTGTGGCGCATATCAATACACGGCCAACTTTCGCGAGCGTAATGCCTTTCGCAGCACCGCTTATCATAACACGCCACAGATCGATGGCGAAGAGATTTACCGTTTCTTTGGGGAACGGGATCTGTGGAGCCTTCGCGATGATGGTGCTTTTGAAGCGTTGGAATTTAAACAGGGGGCGGAGCGCAGTAGCTTCGCCGGAATCCATCACGCTTATGGGCGGCTGGAGGATCCGGTCTCGGTGTGGCGTCGGTTTGAACTTGACCACCGGCACGCGGTGCTAACCATCGAGCATCGCTTCGACTGTCAGCAGCCGCACAGCTGTACGATCCCGTTCCATTTTGCGATCGGTGTCGAGGCGGAGTTGAGCGATGGAGCGGTGCGACTGGTGCGCGCCGATCAAAGTTTTACGCTGCGTTGGACCGGCCCAGGGTGGCGTGGGCGGATTATGCCCGCCCGGGTTTCGCCCAGTTACGGCGTCGCCGTCCCCACCATGAAGTTGGTGTTGGAGTGCGATCGTGACCTCCAGCCACTAACCGTTGCATTGTCCCGATAATGGCGAGCTTACGCAGCTTCAGTTTGGTGTTGGGCGGCGATCTGATCGCGAAGGCCTTGAACGCCTTCGCCTTGCTAGCCGCGATGCGAGTTCTCAGCGCGCACGAGCTTGGTGATTATGTCTATGTAAGCGCGATCGGGATAACCGCCTATACCTTCTTTAATAGCTATTTTAATCGTGCCATCGTCTTTGATCTCGTTACTGCGGCACAGCTTCGGGCAACGCAATATGTTGCCCTTTTCCTCACGGTGACCGGTTACACCTTGATCGCTGTTTTCGCACGATCCGTTGATCTTGGTATCACTCTAGCTGGGCTCACTCTTGCCGGCGCGGCTATCATTTTCGAGGTCAGGCGGTCCATCCTGCAAAGAGAAGGCGCCTTCCGCCGGTTCACCCTGGTCGAGGTGGGGCGGTCGGTGCTCTTTTTCACCCTGACCATCGGCGTGCTGGCGTTGTTCCCCAACAATCGCGCCTTTTGGCTTCTCTGGAGTCTGGCGCTGTCCTATCTCGTAGCCGTTGCGGCTTTGCAATCGGCGATCCCTAGCGGTGCCTTGACCTGGAAAGGCGTCAAGACCGTCGCTTTGGAACTCGCTTCGCGCAACTCGATATTGCTCCTGGGCTTCTTCCTCTTTGCCGGCTTAGCAGCGCAGTTGCCCGCATTGTTGTATCGTCCGATCGCGACGCCGCAAGATTATGCTGAGTTCGGCGTGGCGTTTCGTTATTATGGATTGCTGGTATCCGTCGTTACTGCGATCAACGTGGTAATCATGCCGGCGGTTGCCACTGTTAATGAAGGGGATGTTCGGAGCCTAATTAAGCGTTTCACTTATTTGGCCTTGTTCGCAATTCTTATCATCTTTGCGGCTGCAGGTATCGGCTTTTATTTAATGCCTATTATAAACGCAGGGAAATATCCGGCTGCGCCAATAATATTTCTTATCATGGCGAGTGCCCCGGCTTTTGGTATCCCATGCCTGATATTTCTGCTCTTTTATCAGAGGAACGGGCGGTATGGAACGTTACTGTTCAGCCAGCTGATCGGCGTTGCGACGACGACGTTCATGCTCAAAGTCTTCGCTCCGGCGCACCCGCTTGCTGCCGCGGCATCGGCGCCCATTGGCATCGCTGTCCAGCTGTTGGCGCTTATTGCGGCTTATCCGCGATCTGGGGGGACGCCTTTGGCCGCGCCGTCTGATGCGGCCGAAGTTCCGAGGCATTCGGGTGGTCGGTGAGGTGAAGGAGTGCGGTTGCCAGACAAGGTTGCATCGGAGTAAGAGGCCGTCGCGGCGGGTGGGGGCTTGCCGAGCTTAATGCGGCTTCCCTTTTTGGGCACAGGAATTGACGAGATGACGCATGAATTGGCGCTGGCCGGGCAGTCGTCCACGGGAGGTCAGCGCGCGCTCGACAGCCAGCGGATCGCCGAGTTCTATGACGACAATTTCGTGACGGATCAGGTCCGTGACTTCGAGGCGCTGGTGATGCGCAGCGGCGGCATGGTGGGGGTGGTTGCCGATGTTGGTGGCGGCTGTGGCTATTTCTCCCAGGCGATCGCACGTCAGTTCGGGCTGAGCGTGCGCGTGTTGGACAGTGATCCCAAGTCGATCGAGGAAGCCCGGGAGAAGGGGCTGGAAGCAATGCAGTTCGATGCGCTCGCCCCGAGTTTTGCGGGCGACGAGGGGGTCGTGTGCTTCAACCTGATCCTGCATCACCTGGTCGGTGAAACCCTAGCCGACACACGCACGTTGCAGGCCCGCGCCTTGGCGAATTGGCGCGAGCGAAACGTCCGCGTCTTTGTGAATGAATATATCTATGACTCGCCCGTTGTGCGCGGCGCTTCGGCTTGGTTGATCGGGGTGATCACGAGCAGCCGAATTCTCTCGGCGGCGGCAGGTCAGGTCGGGCGATTTATTCCGTCGCTGCGCGCCAACACGCTGGGGGTTGGAGTCCGCTTTCGAGATGCGGCGGATTGGCGGCGGCTGTTTCATGAGGCCGGCTATCAGGTCCTTGGTCATGTACGCGGGGCGGAGGAGCCGGTAAGTTTGCCCCGTCGGATGATGGGTATCTTATCGATGCGCCGTGACAGCTTCCTGCTGGGTCCGGTAGCCATGGCCGGTGACAAGGGCGCCCAATGAACGTCGTATTGTCGTGTTACCCGCTGTCGACGGAGCTTTCCCGCGCTGTCGACCGTGTCATACCCACCGGCCGCGCGCTGTCGCTTGCCTCGCTGCGCGTCTTGTCGCTGCGGCGATTATTTGCCGAATTGCGCGGGGTTCGCGCGGATGAAATCGTGGTGGTTCTCAGCGCGACCACCGAACATGTCTTGCTGCCGATCCTGCTCTTGGTCGCCGCCTTCACCCGCTCGGGAACGATCAAGACCCTCGATATAACAAGTGGCGCGGTTCGCTCGGTTCCCCGCTGGCGCGCATTTTTCGGTATCTTCGCCAGTGTCAACGCTTCGATCGGTGGACGGATCGCCAAGTTGCGCTGCGAGCGACAGGCACGCCATTTGCTTCGGGTTCAGCCGCTGCAATTCGGGGCTATCGGGGGTGCGACCGCGCTGTACCTAAAGAGCAATTTAATGTTTGGGACACACGCCGGCGGTTCGGTTGGCCATATTGCAGGGGTCGCCAACGAATTGTTCCGTCGATCGCCGGATAGCGTCATGGCCGCGATCGAATTTCCGGCGATGGTGCGCTCGGACATGAATTTCGCGCCGATCGCGGCGATAGGCACCTACGGGGTACCAAGAGAGAGCAATAATCTTCGCTTCAATGCAAATTGCATCTCGGCTGGCGCGCGTGTGTTGTCAAAGCAACGCTTTGATTTCATATATCAGCGATTAACGATTGGCAGCTTGGCTGGTGTTATACTGTCTCGAACATTCAAAACGCCGTTAGTAATAGAGTATAATGGATCGGAAGTTTGGATTGCGGATAATTGGGGGCTGAAGCTCGTCTGGAGAGATCTCATGCTCCAGCTAGAAGAAGTCTGCCTGAGACACGCGCACCGTATCGTCGTTGTTTCGGATGTGCTTGCCGATGAACTGGTCTCGCGCGGCGTGCCGGCGAATCGTATCATCAACTACCCCAATTGCATCGATCCAACTGTTTTTGATCCCGCTGCTCAGGCGCGGCATCGCCAGCCGCTGCGCGAACGCCTTGGTTTCGTGCCCAATGATTTTGTCTGCACTTTTGTCGGAACTTTTGGTGCATGGCACGGCGCGGATGTGTTGGCGGATGCCATTCGTCGGTTCCTAGCCGAGCCGACGCCCCCCGAAGGCAAGCAGCTGCGGTTCCTGATGGTCGGCGACGGCATCCATGCCCCGGCAGCCCGCGCATTGCTGGCCGACGAGATTGCGTCTGGGAAGGTAATCTTTACTGGCTTAGTCCCGCAACACGAAGCGCCCGCCTATCTCGCCGCGTCGGATGCGTTCTTGTCGCCGCACGTGCGGCCAGCCGACGGCTCTCGATTGTTTGGAAGCCCGACTAAGCTTTTCGAATATATGGCCATGGGACGGCCGATCATCGCATCCGGCCTGGAGCAAATATCTGAAGTCTTGACGCCGAGCACCGCGATTGACGAGGCGGATGGGCTAGCTGTCCCACCACCCGACGCGCTCGCCATCATTACCGAGCCCGGCTCGGTCGACGATATCGTGCGAGGGTTGCGCATTTTGCGAGATCGTGTGGCTTGGCGCGAGGGGCTCGGCGCGGCTGCCCAGCAAAAGGCATTGGCCGCTTACACATGGCGCCAGCACGTTGATCGCATCTTTATGTCGCTAGCCGAAGAGATCCGATGACCGAGTATAATTCGCGCATCGCGATTGTCGTCATGGCGATTGCTGTTTGCCTTTTTTCGTGGTTGCAAGCGCGGCGAATATTATCGCCTTGGCACCGCTTGCCGCTGGATTACACCCTCGGGCTCTTTTCGCTTACTTACGCGGCGGGGTGTATGGTGCTTTTCGCGTCGCAAGAAGAATATTTACTCCGTTATTATGGTGGTAGCGTTTTTCTCCCAACAAACATCTCCTATTGGCTGGTTCTGTCCGTTGCCGTCATCCCATATTTGATAGTGCCCTGGAGTGTGGTGATCTTGAGCGCGCTTTGGAAGCCCAGCAGGGCACTGCGGTACCGACCTCCCCTTCGTCCCGATGCCGTTGTCCTGGGCCTCGGCATGGTCATTATTGGATCGCTGCTAGTTGTCACGCCTGTGGCGCCATTGTTAATCAGTAACGCGTTGGGAGATCTGGCAGCGACGACGTCTCAGTCGGCGCTTTACGTGAAACGCGCAGAGGTTTTTCAGGCTACCTCCTTCTTGCAGGGCGCCGTTATTTACAGCGTGCTGCCACCTTCGGCCGCGATAATAATGTTCTGGCCCAGTCGGCGGCCGTGGCTTAATGGCATCGCCGGGGGGACTCTGGCGTTGCTCGCCTTGCTCCTCAACCTCGGTATGTTTCAAATTGGCCCAACGCTGACGTTTTTGCTGGTATGCGTGTTTTGCCATGCCGCCCTGCGAGGAGGCCGTCCGCATCCCGTGTTGGTTGCGGGCGCCGTTGGTCTCGGAAGCATCGCCTTCGGATTATACTCATTGGTGAAGACCAGTTCTACGGATCTCGGCTCGGCTGAGCTGTTCATAATGCGCCTGCCAATTCCGTTGCCTTATTTGATTCAAATGTCGAGCCAGGCGCCACCGCCTGGATCAAGTCCGATGGACCTCGGGCTTGATCTTGGGGAGTATATGTTTCCGCAGCTGCGTACCGCACAGCGATTTGTGACAATGCCTCAGCCAGGCTATATCGATGCCTGGTTCAACTATGGCTATGCAGTGGGGATATTTGTACTGTTCTGTTGCGGTGTGATGATAACGATATTCGGTAATTTGCTAGCACAAAACGACTTTGGCCGAAAGGACTTTGATCCACGGCTCATTCTGTGGTCGGTGGTTGCTGCACCTTCGCTATATTATGCATTTCAGGTCGACGTGTGGAACCTTTTCACGTCGGCCTTCAGCACAACGGTGTGCTTGATCCCAGTGCTCGCGATCCTGACGCTCAACGCGTTCATGCCGCCGCAGAACGGCGCTCTACCGGCGTTGCGGCAACCAAGCCGATAAGGAAAGTCGCTCCATGAAACAGATCGTCCAAAGCCTTCGCAACGGCGTTGTCGACGTTGTGCAAGTCCCTCTTCCTCAAGTCGGACGAAACGCCCTTCGAATCCGCACCAGCGTGTCGCTGATCTCAACCGGTACCGAGCGTTCGATGATCGAGTTCGGGCGGGCGAACTGGCTCGACAAGGCGAAGCAACAGCCCGACAAAGTTCGCATGGTACGCGACAAAGTCAAAACCGATGGGCTCGCCGCGACAATCAAGAGTGTGCAGAACAAGCTCGATCAGCCCTTGGCGCCCGGCTATTGTAATGTCGGTGTCGTCGATGCGGTGGGTGGCAGCGTCGCCGGCTTTCGACAAGGCCAGCGCGTCGTCTCCAACGGCAAGCATGCTGAATACGCGGTCGTTCCGAAGACGCTCGCCGCCGCGATTCCTGATAACGTATCGGATGAGGATGCTACTTTTACCGTTGTCGGCGCGGTGGCGTTGCAGGGCATTCGGCTTGCTTCGGTGTCGCTCGGCGAGTCGGTCGCGGTGATGGGGCTGGGGTTGATCGGCTTGCTCGCCGTTCAACTGCTGCGCGCACAGGGTTGCCGCGTTATCGGCATGGACTTCGATCCGCACAAGCTGGCGTTGGCGGAAAAATTCGGTGCGGAGCCCTTTCAACTCGGGAATGACGCCGATCCAGTGGCGGCGGGCATCCAGTTCAGCCGCGGTCGCGGGGTGGATGCTGTTCTCATCTGCGCTGCCACAGACAGCAACGATCCTGTCCACCACGCGGCGCAGATGTCGCGCAAACGCGGACGGATCGTCCTGGTGGGCGTTGCCGGGTTGCAGCTGTCTCGCGCCGATTTCTTCGAAAAAGAACTAACGTTCCAAGTCTCCTGCTCGTACGGGCCCGGGCGCTACGATCCAACCTATGAAGAATCGGGTCAAGATTATCCGTTCGGATATGTTCGCTGGACCGAGCAACGGAATTTCGAGGCAGTACTCGACATGATGGCATGCGGGGCGCTCGACTGCGCCGCCCTTCGCAGCCATGAGTTTCCGATTGACCGTGCGGCCGAGGCATATGACTTGATCTCGGGATCTGCGCCTTCCCTCGGGGTGCTCCTTCGCTATCCCATCGCGGCCGAACCGGAAGCACGGGCTTTCGAACGACGCGGCGTTGTCCCGATCACCGCGCGCGCCGCCGCACGGCCAGACGGTGTTGTCGTCAATGCTATTGGCGCGGGCAATTATGCCGCCGCCGTGCTCCTTCCTGCCTTTCGCACCGCAGGCGCCACGCTCGGGCAAGTCGCATCTGCGACAGGTCTTAGCGCAGCCACGCAGGCACGACGATTGGGGTTCGCCCAAGCGTCCAGTGATCCCCGTGGCGCCGTCACGGATCCGCAAGCCGACGCCGTTGTAATAGCGACGCGGCATGACACTCATTCAGCGTTTGTCATCGACGCCCTGCGCGCTGGCAAACACGTGTTTGTCGAAAAACCGCTGGCGCTGTTCCATGATCAGATCGATCAGATCGAGGCGTGCGTTGCAGAGTTGCCGGCGAAACCGCTGGTGATGGTCGGCTTTAATCGCCGGTTCGCGCCGCACATTATTAAAATCAAGCAGCTCATCAGCGCCGTTTCAGCGCCGAAATCTTTCATCTACACTGTTAATGCCGGTCATATTCCAACGGATAATTGGATACAGGACCGCATGATCGGTGGCGGCCGCATTATCGGCGAATGCTGTCATTTCATTGATTTGTTGCGGTTTCTAGCGGGTGCGCCGATCACCCACGCGGCTTTAGTGGGTATGGACGGGGATGCACGTGATAGTGTCGTCATCCAACTTCGCTTCGGGGACGGCTCGGTCGGCAGCATCCAGTATTTCGCCAATGGGCATCGAGGCTTCCCCAAGGAGCGTTTGGAAGTTTTTCAGGCCGGCCGTATCTTCCAATTGGATAATTTTCGAAAGCTTACCGCGCATGGCATGAAGCTGGCCCCAAATCTAAATAATTTGCGCCAAGACAAGGGGCAGTTGAGCTGCACGAAAGCCTTTGTCGACGCTATCAAACTTGGTCAAGAATCTCCCATTCCATTTGATGAGTTGATCGAGGTGGCGCGGGTTACGATATCCTTGGCGGAGGCGGCGTGAGGGGGCGGCAGCTGGAGGAGGTCGCGCCACGGGAAGAAAACGCGAAGCCGGGGCTCACCACCAAGCGAAACCTTCGTATTTTGTTCTTTTCGGATAATTTTCCGCCGGAAATCAACGCGCCAGCAACGCGCACGTTTGAACATTGTTCTAATTGGGCTGCTGCAGGCTGCCGCATAACCGTGATCACCTGCGCACCAAATTTCCCTCGCGGGCGTGTCTATGAAGGATATCGTAATCGCTTATGGCAGAGGGAAAAAATCGGGAACATCGATGTAATTCGTGTTTGGTCGTTCATGGCACCAAACACTGGAACGGTCCGGCGGATTATTGACTATATCAGTTACATGATCTCTGCGTCGATTGCCAGCATGTTTGTCGCAAAGCCCGATGTGATCGTCGCGACGTCGCCTCAATTCTTCACGCTCGGAGCAGGTTGGTTCGCCTCCTTTATTCATCGGCGGCCTTGGGTGTTTGAGCTGCGCGATATCTGGCCTGAGTCGATTGAGGCGGTTGCGGCGATGCGCCGCTCGATGCTGCTCCGCGTCCTGGAAGGGCTTGAACGCTTCTTTTATCGCTCGGCGGATCGGATCGTCGCCGTCGCCAGCGCCTTTCGAACCAAGCTTGTCGCGCGAGGCGTTGATGGCGGCAAGATCGACATCGTGACCAATGGTGTTCTGCTCGATCATTTCAAACCTGATACCAGCGAAGGCGAACGTAAGCGGGCAGAACTTGGCCTGCAGGGCAAGTTCCTAATCGGCTACATTGGCACACACGGCCTGGCGCATGCCTTGGAGACGGTGCTCGATGCAGCGACCGAAGCGCGGCGCCATCCCGACTTGGCGGACGTTCATTTTCTGTTTGTTGGCGACGGCGCCCGTAAAGAAGAACTGGTTCAAACTGCTGCCGGTGCCAGCAACGTCACATTCTTGCCGCCAGTAGGGAAGCAGGAGTTATCTGCGGTTTACAACGCGCTCGACGGAGCAATCGCACACCTTCGTAAAACGGAACTGCTTACGGGGATCATTCCATCAAAGATTTTCGAGTATATGGCTTCCGGAGTCCCGGTTTTGATCGGGGTCTACGGCGAAGCGCGTGACCTAGTGGTGAACGGCGGCGCCGGCCTTGCCTTTGAGCCTGAAAGCTCTATGGACCTCGTGCGCGTAATCCGGGCGATTCGAGATCCTCAAACCCATCGCGCGTTGTCTTCAGGTGGCGTGGCCACCGCATCCCTTTATAGCCGGCCTGTGCTTGCAGGACGGATGCTTGACATTTTGGAGCAGGTGGCGGGTGGTGTACGAGCGTAAGAAGATAATGCTGGCGTTTGGAACGCGGCCCGAGGCGATCAAGATGGCGCCAGTGTATCACGCGCTTCGCTCCGACACGGCGCGCTTTGAGGTTGTTTGCTGTGTGTCCGCGCAGCACCGGCAGATGCTGGATCAGGTGCTGGAATCCTTTGCAATAGTTCCGGATGTTGACCTGAATGTTATGACGCCGGGTCAAGACTTGTACGACGTAACGTCGGCGGTCTTGCTAGGGATGCGGCGCGTACTGTTAGAGCAACGACCCGATATTGTGCTGGTGCACGGCGATACGACGACCACGATGGCTACAGCATTAGCTGCCTTTTATGCCGATGTTGCGGTCGGCCATGTTGAGGCGGGGCTCAGGACCTGGGATTTGCGCGCGCCGTTTCCAGAGGAGTTTAATCGCAAGTTGGCGACGATTGTGACTCGTTGGCATTTTGCGCCGACGACGACCAGCCGCGAAAACCTGATCCGCGATGGGGTCGATCCGGCCGCGATCGTCGTAACCGGGAACACCGTTATCGACGCGCTGCAGTTCATGATCGCGCGCTTGGACCAGGACGAGGTTCTACGCAGCGCCGCCGAACACCGGATCAATGAACAGGTCCGCTTTGATTGGAAAAGTGAACGCTTTGTTTTAATTACCGGTCATCGCCGCGAGAACTTTGGCCACGGCTTTCTCGAAATCTGTGAGGCATTGAGAGAACTGTCGCTGCGATATCCCGATACACACTTTGTCTACCCCGTGCACCTGAATCCCAATGTACGTTCGCCGGTCAATGCTATTCTGCGGGACCGAACAAATATCTGGTTGACTGAACCGTTGACCTATGAGCCGTTTATTCATCTGTTGCGGCATGCCCATCTAGTGCTCACGGATAGCGGTGGCATTCAGGAAGAGGCGCCGAGCCTGGGCAAGCCGGTTCTGGTGATGCGCGAAGTAACCGAGCGCCCGGAGGCGGTCGACGCCGGCACGGTGCGATTGGTTGGGGCTCATCGCGCTCAAATCATTGAAGAAACCGCAAGGCTTCTCGATGAGCCAGAAGCCTATGCCGCCATGAGTCGCGCACACAACCCTTATGGCGATGGCCATGCCGCCGCCCGCATTAAAGCAGCGCTGGAGCAATAACCTCATGCACCCAATTAAGAATGTTTGCGTGGTCGGGCTTGGTTATATTGGCCTTCCCACGGCGGCGGTGTTTGCGTCGCGTGGTATCGATGTACTGGGTGTTGATATCAATCCCTCGACGGTAGATACAATTAATCGCGGTGATGTTCATATTATTGAACCGGCGCTTGATGCCATTGTCCGCGACGTCGTGACACGCGGAAAACTGCGAGCTTCTCTTCAGCCCGAGGGGGCGGACGCGTTTGTCATAGCGGTACCAACGCCGTTCAAGGGGGAAGATCACGAGCCTGATTTAACTTACATTGAGAGCGCCGCGAACGCTGTAGCACCAGTACTTAAGAAGGGCGATCTAATTGTCTTGGAATCGACCTCTCCGGTAGGCGCTACCGAACAGATGGCGGAATGGCTTGCTGCGGCGCGACCTGATTTGAGCTTTCCCCAAGGAGCCGGCGTGGAGGCCGACATCCGGGTAGCGCACTGCCCCGAGCGCGTGCTCCCCGGAAAAGTCATCCAAGAGTTGGTAGAAAATGATCGCGTAGTCGGTGGCATGACGCCGCCTTGTGCCCAGCGTGCGGTTGAGCTCTACCGAATTTTCGTCGAAGGTGATTGTATAATCACGGATGCGCGAACAGCCGAAATGGCTAAGCTCTGCGAAAACAGCTTCCGCGACGTGAATATTGCGTTTGCTAATGAGATTTCGTTGATCTGCGATCGACTGGGAATTGACGTTTGGGAGTTGATTTCTCTGGCTAATCGCCACCCCCGCGTTAATATACTTTCCCCCGGCCCGGGGGTCGGAGGACATTGCATCGCTGTGGACCCTTGGTTCATCGTTTCGAGTGCGCGCGAGCAGGCGCGGCTGATCCGTACCGCACGGGAAGTGAATGACGGTAAGCCCGAATGGGTTTTGGCACGTGTGGGGGAGGCGATTGAACAGGTCCGGCAAGAGGGGCGTGTGCCGCGCGTCGCTGCTTATGGTCTGGCGTTTAAAGCGGACATTGACGATCTGCGTGAAAGCCCCGCCTTGAAAATCGTCACCGCCCTGGCGAAGCGTACGGACTGCACGCTGGTCGCGGTAGAGCCCAATATCGACGCGCTTCCGGCATCGCTCGGCGCGCTCGAACTTAGTGCGCCGGACGAAGCCCATCGCTCGGCCGATATTCATCTGCTTTTGGTGGACCACCGAGCTTTTCGGTCCCTCGGCAGGCCGGCTGGTATCGTGATCGACACGCGCGGTCTCTGGCGGGATCGGGAGGCAAGCGCCGCCGAATAGCCACGGGCCCCCCGAGA
The DNA here is from genome assembly GCA_002083435.1 of Proteobacteria bacterium SG_bin6. Lineage (GTDB taxonomy): Bacteria > Pseudomonadota > Alphaproteobacteria > Sphingomonadales > Sphingomonadaceae > Sphingomonas. The sequence goes on from LWDJ01000050.1 coordinate 184,053, forward strand.
TGACATGCTTCGGCCTCTGCCCGCGGGTGGTTGGCCGAGGAGTCGAATGATGAGTGAGAGTGACCAGCGTTCGGGCGCACGCCGTGGGCGGGAACTCGGGCGACGACAGCTGATCGCGGGGATGGGCGGGCTATACGCTGGGCTGGATGCCGGTCCGGTGCGAGCCACTACGGCACCGCAATTGCCACAGCAGACCGTACCGCAAGGCGGCGGACAGGCTGGCGGCGACGAAACTCTTGGGCCGCCCCGAACAACCGGCGTTATCACTCCGTCGCTCGCCGAACGGCTGGGCAGCCTTCCGATTGCCGTGGAAGAGTTCGGCGCGAAGGGAGATGGTGAGACGGACGATACCGATGCGTTCGTCCTGGCGATTCGGGAAGCTATTCGTCGTCGTAACGCGACTGTCGCCCTTAGCGGGGGGCGAAGCTATCGCATCGGGCGGACACTGACGATCCCCCAAGGGGTGGCCATCATTGGGCCAGGGTCGCAAGGGACTACCCCCCAATATGGCTGCTCCATTCGACATACCGCCCATGGCGATCTTTTCGTGTGGGACGGCAGCGGCGCTGCCTTCGCGGGCACCGGCGGCGGCTTGCGCAATGTGTTGATCGTGAAGGCGGCGGGATTCCAAGGGGGCGCCGCCATAACGTTGATCGCACGTGATCCTGCGCATCGTCCCGGTGAGATGCTGTTCGAAAATATCGTCGTTTATGGCGAAAGTAGGCAGGGATTACCGGGCGTTTGGGATCACGGCGTCGTGATTGACGGCCGGCAGGTGGATATTGAAGGCACCAGGGGGGTCCGATCCACCCGCTGGATCGCCTGCCGTTTCGCTGGTGCTCGTGTAACTAGCCGGACGATCCTCTTACGACAGGCTACGCACGCCTATTTCCTTGGCTGTGCTGTCGATCAGGGTGGACCAGCGACGGTGGGCGTTACCCTAGAGGGACGAAACGACAATATCCATTTCGTTGCGATGGGGCTGGGGGGTGATCTTCTTATCGCGGGCGGACCAGGTAATTCTGTACGAAACTTCCATTTCTCCGGAAAGATCGGCGGTCGGCTGATCAACGATGACCCCGGCGCCACGGGCTCGATCATCGCCAGTTTCGATCCGCCGGCGCGTTATGTTTTAATTAACCAAGCAGCCGAACTTCGAATTTTGTCGAACATAGATCCTGCTTTTCGGCTTGTTTTGAATAAATTGCTGCCCTTAAAAATCGAATCGACCCCGGTGGTGGTCGGCTGGGATAAGTCCATCTATGACCGCGGCAATAATATCAAGGTTCGGAGCGATGGATACGTTTGCAGCAATGCGGGGTTGCATAGATTTTCTACACAAATATTAACTGTGGCGATGCCATATTTGCCCATGGCCGTTGCATTCGTCCGCAGGCGGGCCAATGGTGAGCGCGAACTGGTTTCCGCGCCCTTTGAAGCGGACCGCGAAGGCGAAATCGCGAGTGCCACGCTCAGCGCAAGTTTCGATCTGGCATTTGGCGATTCTGTCTCGGTTGCGTTGTTTGCGCGGCGTCCGGCTCACGGAGCTACGGCGCAACTCCTGGGCTGGGACCCGAGTGTCGGTTTGGGATGCTGGTTTGAGGGGAATCTGCAGGAGTGACGGGGCAGTGAGCGAAGTTTTATGTCATCATCCGGCGGGCCGTCATGTGCATGTCGCCACCGCACGATTGCATCCCAGGCACTTGCGCCCGCCCCGCGCCGCGCCCAAATCACCGCAGCAAGAGGTGATCCATGTTCGCGGCTGTCGATCCCATCCTGCTTGCCCGTATCCAGTTCGGCTTCACGGTCAGCTTCCACTTCATTTTCCCGAGCTTTTCGATCGGCTTGGCGAGCTACCTCGCGGTGCTCGAGGCGCTGTGGCTGCGGACCAGGGATGAAGCCTATCTCGATCTGTTCAAATTCTGGCTGAAGATCTTCGCCGTCGCCTTCGCGATGGGCGTCGTGTCGGGCATCGTCATGTCCTATCAGTTCGGCACCAACTGGGCGGTGTTTTCGGACAAGACCGGGCCGGTGCTGGGGCCGCTGATGGCCTATGAGGTGCTCACCGCCTTTTTCCTGGAAGCCGGGTTTCTCGGCGTGATGCTGTTCGGGATGGAGAAGGTGGGCAAGAAGCTGCACTTCGCCGCCACCTGCATGGTCGCGCTCGGCACCTTCATTTCGGCGTTCTGGATCCTGTCGGCGAACAGCTGGATGCAGACACCGCGGGGTTATGCGGTGAACGCCGCCGGCCAGTTCGTGCCCGCAGGCGATTGGCTCACGATCATCTTCAACCCCAGCTTTCCCTATCGGCTGGTCCATACCGTGACGGGCGCCTATCTCACCACCGCGCTCGCGGTGGGCGCGGTTGGCGCGTGGCATCTGCTGAAGGACCGGCAGAACCGCTTCGCGCGCATCATGTTCTCGATGGCGATGGGGATGATCGCGGTCGTCGCGCCGCTCCAGATCGCGGCGGGCGATACGCAGGGGCTCAACACGCTCGAGCATCAGCCGGCGAAGATCGCGGCGATGGAGGGGCATTTCCAAAGCCATGCCGATGGCGCGCCGCTGATCCTGTTCGGGCTGCCCAACCAGCGCGAGCAGCGCGTCGATTATGCGATCGAGGTGCCCAAGCTTTCCTCGCTGATCCTGAAGCATGATCTGAACGCCCCGCTCGCCGGGCTCGACTGGGTGCCGCGCGACAAGCAGCCGCCGGTGCCGGTCGTCTTCTGGTCGTTCCGGGTGATGGTGGGCTTGGGCTTCGCAATGCTGGGCTTAGCGCTGTGGGCGCTGCTCGCGCGGGTGCTGGGGCGGTTGTACGATTGGCGCTGGCTGCACCGTGCGGCGTTGGTGATGGGCCCTTCGGGCTTCGTCGCGGTGATCGCCGGCTGGATCACCACCGAAGTCGGCCGCCAGCCCTATACCGTGTACGGGCTGCTCCAGACCGCGCAAAGCGCGTCGCCCCTCGCCGCCCCGGCCGTGGGCGCGTCGCTGGTGGCGTTCGTGCTCGTTTATTTCGCGGTGTTCGGCGTCGGCACCTGGTATATCCTGAAACTGATGCACGAAGGCGTCCACGTCCATGAATCGGATCTGGGCGACGCGCCGATCCGTACCGCGGGGGTGACGCCGACGCTGCAGGTTCAGCGCCAGGGCCAGCCCGCGTGAACCTGAGCTATGATCTGGCGACGATCTGGGCCGGGCTGATCGCGTTCGCGGTGTTCGCCTATGTCGTGCTCGACGGGTTCGATCTGGGCATCGGCATCCTGTTTCCCCGCTTCACCCGCGGGCCGGACCGCGACCAGGCGATGAACGCGATCGCGCCGGTGTGGGACGGTAACGAGACCTGGCTGATCCTGGGCGGCGGCGGGCTGTTCGCGGCCTTTCCGCTGGCTTATGCGATCATCCTGCCGGCGCTGTATCCGCCGATGATCGCGATGTTGTTGGGGCTGATCTTTCGCGGGGTCGCGTTCGAGTTTCGCTGGCGCGATCCGGCGCACCAGCCCTTCTGGGATTTCGCCTTCACCACCGGCTCGACGATCGCCGCCTTGGCGCAAGGGGTGACGTTGGGCGCGCTGCTGCAGGGGATCACGGTCAACGGGCGGGCCTATGGCGGGGGCTGGCTCGATTGGCTGACGCCGTTCACGGTGCTGACGGGCGTGAGCGTGGTGATCGGCTATGCGTTGCTCGGCGCGTGCTGGCTGATCGTGAAGACCGAAGGCGAGACCGAACGCCGCGCCTATGCGCTCGCGCGGCTGCTGGGGCCGCTGACCATCCTGGCGATCGTCGCGGTGTCGGCGGCGACGCCGTTCCTCGCGCACAGCTATGTGAAGCGTTGGTTCACCTTTCCCGGGGTGCTGATCACCGCGCAGGTGCCGTTGCTGGTCGCGATCGTCTCGGTGCTGTTCTGGCGCGCGCTCGCGGTGCATCGCCGGATCGCGCCGTTCGCCCTGGCGCTCACGCTCTTCGCGCTGAGCTTCATCGGGCTCGGCATTTCGATGTTTCCCTACATCATCCCCCGCAGCGTGACGATCTGGCAGGCGGCGGCGCCCGAAGCGAGCCAGGCCTTCATGCTGGTGGGGGCGGGGGTGATGCTGCCGATCATCCTGGCCTATACCGCCTGGTCGTACTGGGTGTTCCGCGGCAAGGTGGGCGAAGGCTATCATTGATGCGTGCGCCGCGCGAGGACGAGGGCGCGGGCGGGGGCGAGGACCGGCCGCTGTGGCAGCGGCTGCTGTGGCTCGCGGCGATCTGGGGCGCGAGCGTGGCGGCGTTGGGGATCGTGGCGGCGGTGATTCGCGCTTGGTTGCACGGGTAGGCGAGATTCGCGGGCGCGGGCTGGCGGCGGTTCAGCGAAGCGGAAAACGACCCCAGGGCGCCCTTGGACAGCCAAGGCGGCAAGAAGAGAGTCGCTCCAAAAGAAAAGGGGCGGCGATCGCTCGCCACCCCTTCCCAATAGTCGCGTGTCGACCGGTCTTAGCGGCTGGTCGAGTTGTTCGAGCCAGTGGTGCCCGCCACGATGCCGGCGATCGCGCCGCCAGCGGCGATCACGACGAGGGCGATGATGCCCGCCTGGCTGATCTTGGCCTTCTTGCCGGCCGGGGCCGCACGGACCGCCTTGGCGGCCGGAGCGATCGACAGGGCCGACGCCGGATTCGCCGAGGCGGCGACCGGGGCGACGACCATCGAAGCGGCAGCAGCCGTAACGAGGAACTTCGCGAAGCTCATTTCAAACTCCCTTTTTTTCAACAACCTATCTCTGCCACGGGAAATCCCGCCTGGCAACCCAGCTTGGGTTTCACCGTGCGAGACCGGTCAACACGCGGAAACCTGCGTACCCCCGCGGCTGTGGTCCTTAGCCTTGGCTGGTACAAAAATCACTAAAAAAATTGTGTCACGCGAATGAACGCGCCTTGCTCATTTATACCTGTTGCGGCGTTGCCACTGTCCAACGCTCGTGATTTTCCAAAGCCAGCGCAGTCAGTTCGCCACTGGCGTAAGCACCGGTATCGATCCCGATACGATGTGGGCGCCATTCGACTTGCGGGGTGATCGTATGGCCATGGACGACGATCCGAGGATGCGGCCCGGGGTGATCGAGAAACTCATCGCGAATCCAGCGCAGTTCGGCGACCCGCTGGTCAGCGAGCGCGACGCCAGGGCGAATTCCCGCGTGCACGAAGACATAATCGCCAAGCTCGATCATGTCCTCGAAGCTTTCGAGGAACGCGCGATGCGCGGACGGCACCAGGCGGGGGAGCGCGTCGAGCAGCTCGCTGAAATCGAGCGCGTTGTACGTGGCCTCGTCCATCCCGTAGCTCAGGATCGTCTCGCGCCCCCCGACCCGCGCGAACAGCCGCAGCGCGCGTTCGTCGCCGTCCAGCGAGCGCAGCAGCAATTCCTCGTGGTTGCCCATCAGGAACCGACACGGCCCCTGCGTCGCGAGCTGCATCGCGCGTTCGACCACCGCCGCCGATTGCGGACCACGATCGATCAGATCGCCCAGGAAGATAAGCTGTAGCTCGGCCGAGGGGCGCGCCGCGTCGTCGGCCTCGATCCGTTCGAGCAGCGTATCGAGCAGATCGAGCCGGCCATGGATATCGCCGATCACATAGACGCGCTGGCCGGGCGGAATGCGGCCGGGGGCGGTAGGCTTGGCGGCTTTTCGAAACAGCTTGAGCATTGGACGACGGACCGTGGCCCCAATCGGGGGCGAAGGCGCGCGATAGGCGAAGCGCGGCGCCGCGACAACCGTCGATGCCGTGCCTAGCGGAGACGATCCCCGTAATAATCGCGGTACCAGGCGACGAACCGCGGGACGCCCATCGAAGGCGGCGTTTCCGGCACGCGCCCGATCAGCGCGCGCAGCAGATGATTCGATGCCTCGGTCACTTCGACATCGCCCGCCTGCATCGGCATCATGTTCTTGATCGCGGGCTTGCCGAGCGCGCGCTCGATCTCGGCGATGAAATCGAGCAGGCGCGTCTGCCGCCCGCCGCCAATGTTCACCGCCCGGAACGGCGCGACCGGGGAGAGCGAATCACCCGCTACGCGGGTCTTGCCCGGCACTGCCTCGGCGAGGCCCAGGATCGCCGCGACCAGATCGTCAACGAAGGTGAAGTCGCGCGCCATGTCGCCGTTATTGTAGACGTCGATCGCGCGGCCGGCGGCGATCGCGTCGGTGAATTTGAACGGCGCCATGTCCGGCCGGCCCCAGGGGCCATAGACGGTGAAGAAGCGGAAATAGGTGGCGGGGATGCCGAACAAATGGCTGTAGCTATGGCCGATCAGCTCGGTCGCGCCCTTGGTGGCGGCGTACAGGCTCATCGGCTTCTGGATCGCCTGCCCTTCGTCGAAGGGAATATCGGTGTTCGCGCCGTAGACCGAACTGGTCGAGGAAATCAGCAGATGCTCGACCGGGTGATGGCGCGCGAGTTCGAGCAGGTTGAACGTGCCGACGACATTGGTGTCGATATACTCGCGCGGATGATCGATGCTGTAGCGCACGCCGGGTTGCGCGGCGAGGTGGATGACGATGCCGGGCGCGAAGTCGGTCCACACCGCGCGCATCGCGTCCATATCCTGGATCGACAGGCGGTGCAGCGCGAAGCCCGGTTGCGCCAGCAATCGCGCCGCGCGATCCTCCTTCAGCCGCACGTCGTAATAGGGCGAGAAATTGTCGATGCCGCAAACCGTGGCACCGGCGGCGAGCAGCTGCTGGCAGGTGTGATAGCCGATAAAGCCCGCGGCCCCGGTCACCAGCACCTTCGCGCCTTGCAAGCCCACGCTGTTCTCCCCGTGATGGCCGGCATCGCCTGAGCGGCCGGCGTGACGATCGTGCCGTAACAGCCGAATGCTTACCAGCGGTTACCCAAAAGGATGACCGCGCGGGCGAGGGCGGCTAGGGAAGGGGGATGCGGTTGCTGCTCCCCTTATTCGCGCTGATCGCCGTGACACCGGGCGCGAGCGCGGCCCCTGGGGTCGAGCCCGCGACGCTCGAATCGCTGCGGGCGGCGGACGCACGGCTGGCGGCGATCGCGTATCGGCTGACGACCCGCAACGCCGGCTTGTGCCGCGATCTCGAGCCCGAACTGGGCCTGCAACTCCATACCCTCGCCCAGTATCAACCGGCGGCGCGGGGCAGCGCCAGGACGGTCTTCGGCTTCGCCGCGCCGGTCGCGGTCGAGCTCGTGCTGCCCGAATCCCCTGCGGGGCAGGCCGGGGTACGCGCGGACGATGCCTTGCTCGCGATCGACGGCGCGCCGCTCGATACCCCCGCGCCGGGTGACGCGCCGGCATCGACCGGCGTGCGCGATGCGCTGTTCGCCCGGCTCGCGGCCCGCGCTCCCGATCGACCGATTCGACTGACCCTGGCCGGGGCGCCGGGCCGGCACGACATAAGCATCACCCCCATTCCCGCCTGCCGCGCGCTCGCCGAGGTGACCTTCGAGCGCGACAGCTACGCGCTCGAATCAGGCGTCATCGCGATCGCCGCGCGGTCGATCGAGCGATTCGACGAGCAGGGCCTCGCGGTGGTGATGGCGCATGAGCTTGGCCACCTGATCCTGAAGACCCAGGCGCGGCTGGCGGCGGCGGGGGTGAAGGGCGGGGCGCTGGTCGGCGAGCTGGGGCGCAACGCGCGCTTACGCAAGCAGGGCGAGCTGGAGGCGGACGAGCTGGCGGTCGCCTTGCTCTATAATGCGGGGTATCCGGCCGATCTGGCGGCGCGCTTCTATCGTGGGCCGGGCAAGGTGCTCGATTATGGCCTGTTCCGCGATCGCGGCACCCCTGGGCGCAGCGAGCGGATCAAGGTGAGCGAGGCGGCTGCGGCGGCGATCCCGCCCGGCGCGGCGCGGCCGGTCGTGCCGGCGATCCTCGCCGCGCGCGATCGGGAGATGCGGTGAGGAGTGCGCGACGGCCGGGCTGGTCCGGCGCGCGCGGAGACGGGGCGGGTAGACCGGAGCCGGGCGACCAACATGGCCGCCACGGCGGCCGTTTCGCCGCGCCCCGGCGCGCCTCCCAAACCCCCGGCGAGGCATTCTCCCAGCCCCAGTCCATCGTTGCGCATCAAGCGATGATCCGCAGCCCGGCCGGCGCCGTGGCGGGAAGCTCAACGACCGAGCCGGCGGTCCGACGCGCTCTTGCTCGCCATGCCGCGCTCGCGCGCCTCAGTAACTCCGCCCGACCAGCACCCGCTCCACCGCCGGGGCGCCGGTGAAGATGCAGTCGCCCGCCGCCGGCGCGGCACCCAGCGGCACGTTGCGCAGCGTGAGCTTCAGGCCCTTGAGCTTTTCGACCACCGCGTCGAGCGCGGCGCCGGTCGGCTTGGCCCAATTCACTTCCAGCCAGCCGGGCTTGGCGACGCTCTCGGCGAAATAGGCTTCGAGTTCGGCAAGGCGCGTCACGTCGCGGCGGATATTGCCGTCGAGCCGCGCCTTGGCCTCGGCGAACAAAGTCGCCTGAACCTCGCCGAGCAGCGCCACCGCTTCCGCGACGAACGCCGCGCGCGCCACCACCGCGCTGTCGAGCTTGCCGTCTTCGCGATAGAGCCGGTCGCGGCGGATCACGCTGACATTGCCGCCCGCGACATCGCGCCCGCCGACCTCGATCACGATCGGCGCGCCCTTCTTCACCCAGCCCCAGCGCTTGGTCGCGGCCTTGGCGGGCTTGAGATCGAGCAGGCAGCGCACCGGCTCGCCGAACGCCGAAAGCGCGGCGAGCTCGGCCTGGAGCGCCTTGCAATAGGCCACGATCTCCGCATCCTCGGGCGCGTCGCGCAGCATCGGCACGATCACCACCTGCCACGGCGCGAGGCGGGGCGGCACGCGCAGGCCATCATCATCGCCATGCACCATGATGATCCCGCCGATCATCCGGGTCGACATGCCCCAGCTCGTCGTCTGCGCGAATTCGAACGCGCCTTCCTTGTTCTGGAAGCGGATATTCTGCGCGGCCGAGAAATTGGTGCCGAGGAAATGGCTGGTGCCGGCCTGCAGCGCCTTGCCGTCCTGCATCATCGCCTCGATCGAATAGGTGGCGACGGCGCCGGGAAAGCGCTCATTCTCGGGCTTTTCGCCGGCGATCACGGGCAGCGCGGCGCATTCCTCGGCGAAGCTGCGATACACCTCCAGCATCCTGAGCGTTTCCTCGCGCGCCTCCTCGGCGGTGGCGTGCGCGGTATGGCCTTCCTGCCAGAGGAATTCGGCGGTGCGCAGGAACATGCGGGTGCGCATCTCCCAGCGCACGACGTTCGCCCATTGGTTGATCAGGATCGGCAGATCGCGCCAGCTCTGCACCCAGCGGGCGAAGGCGGTGCCGATCACCGTTTCGGAGGTGGGGCGCACGACCAGCGGCTCCTCCAGCTTCGCCTCGGGATCGGGCATCAGCCCGCCCTTGCCATCGGCGATCAGCCGGTGATGAGTGACGACCGCCATCTCCTTGGCGAAGCCTTCGACATGCTCGGCCTCGCGCTCGAAATTCCCGAGCGGAATGAACAGCGGGAAATAGCAATTCTCATGGCCCGTCGCCTTGATGCGATCGTCGAGCAGGCGTTGCAGACGCTCCCAGATGCCATAGCCCCAGGGGCGGATCACCATGCAGC
>LWDJ01000051.1 GCA_002083435.1 Proteobacteria bacterium SG_bin6
TGAGCGCGGTCTGGCACCCGTTCTTCCAGCACGCGCTCGAGCCCGCGCCGCTGAAGATCGCGCGGACCGAAGGCGCCTGGCTCGAAACGGGCGACGGCGCGCGGCTGCTCGACGCGATCAGCAGCTGGTGGGTGGTGACGCACGGCCATCGCCACCCCGCGATCATGGCGGCGATCCGCGCGGCGACCGAGGCGCTCGATCAGGTGATCTTCGCCGGCTTCACCCACGAGCCGGCCGAACAGCTCGCCGCCGAACTCGCGGGGCTCGCCGGGCTGCCGCATGTGTTCTTCAGCGATTCGGGGAGCACCGCGGTCGAGGTGGCGCTGAAGCTCGCGCTTGGCACCGCGCGCAACCGGGGCGAGCGGCGCGAGCGGCTGGTGGTGATGGCGAACAGCTATCATGGCGATACGGTGGGGGCGATGTCGGTCGGCGCGCGCGGGGTGTTCAACGCGCCCTATGCGCCGCTGCTGTTCGACGTGGCGACGATCCCCTTTCCCGCCGCCGGGCAGGAACAGGCGTGCCTCGACGCGCTGGAGGCCGCGACCCGCGACGGCCAGGCGGCCGCCCTCATCGTCGAGCCGCTGGTGCTGGGCGCGGGCGGGATGCTGATGTACGGCGCGGACCTGCTCGCCGAGCTGCACCGCCTCTGCCGGGCGAGCGGCACCTTGTTCATCGCCGACGAGGTGATGACCGGCTGGGGCCGCACCGGCACGCTCTTCGCCTGCGCGCAAGCCGGGGTGGTGCCCGATCTGCTGTGCCTCTCGAAAGGGCTCACCAACGGCTCGCTCCCGCTCGCCGCGACGCTCGCCAGCGCCGAGATTTTCGAGGCGCATTACAGTCAGGACCGGGCGCGCACCTTCTGGCATTCGAGCAGCTATAGCGGCAACCCGATCGCCTGCGCGGCCGGGCTCGCCAATGTCCGGGTGTGGCGCGACGAGCCCGTCGCCGCGCGGGTGGCGGCGCTGGGCGCGATGCAGGCGCGCCAGCTCGCGCGGCTGGCGGACGACGCGCGCTTCGCCGATCTCCGCCGCACCGGCACGATCGCGGCGATCACGATACCCGGCCCCGAACAGGGCTATCTCGCCGAAATCGGCTGCGATCTGCGCGCGGCGGCGCTTTCGCGCGGCGTGCTGCTGCGGCCGATGGGGGACTGCCTCTATGTGCTGCCACCCTATTGCATCACCGAAGGCGAGCTGGCGCGCGTCTATGACGTGATCCTGGAGATCGTGCCGGGGCGGTGAGCGCGATGACGACCATCGAAGCATCGTCACCCCGGGCTTGACCCGGGGTCCCGCTGTTCTTCGCGCGGCCAAGGCAGCGAGACCCCGGATCAAGTCCGGGGTGACACATGGAGTGGTTCGTCGACCCATAGCGGTTGCGGCAGCGCCGATCGAGCGAGCGCCCGCTTCGATTCCTCCTCGTAAACGGCGGGGATTTGGTTTCCCCGCTGGCCCGCGCTACGCTTCCGCCCATGCAAGCCTATCACGACCTGATGCAGCGCATCCTCGACGATGGCGTCGAAACCGCCGATCGCACTGGCGTCGGCACGCTGTCTGTCTTCGGCCACCAGATGCGCTTTCGCCTGAGCGACGGCTTCCCGCTCGTCACCACCAAGAAGCTGCATCTGCGCTCGATCATCATCGAGCTGCTGTGGTTCCTGCGCGGCGACACCAATGTCCGCTGGCTGCAGGAACGCAAGGTGAGCATCTGGGACGAATGGGCCGACGAGGCCGGCGATCTCGGCCCGGTCTATGGCAAGCAGTGGCGCCGCTGGGAGACGCCCGAGGGGTCGATCGACCAGATCGCCGATCTCCTCCGCCAGATCCGCGAAAACCCCTCGTCGCGGCGCCAGATCGTCTCCGCCTGGAACCCGGCCGAGCTGCCGCGCATGGCGCTCGCCCCGTGCCACTGCCTGTTCCAGACGCATGTCGCGAACGGACGGCTGTCGCTGCAGCTCTATCAGCGCTCGGCGGACGTGTTCCTGGGGGTGCCGTTCAACATCGCGAGCTATGCGCTGCTCACCCACATCCTCGCGCAGCAGGCGGGGCTGGAAGTGGGCGACTTCATCTGGACCGGCGGCGATTGCCACCTTTACCTCAACCACCTGGAGCAGGCGCGGCTGCAACTGTCGCGCGACCCCAACAAGCCGCTCCCCCGGCTGGAGATCAAGCGCAAGCCCGACGCGATCGACGGCTATGAGTATGCGGATTTCGCCGTCCACGATTATGTCGCCGATCCGCATATCGCGGCACCCGTGGCGATATGATCAGCTTCCACCTGGCGCGCGCCGCCAATGGCGTGATCGGGGCGGACGGCACGCTCCCCTGGCGCCTACCCGCCGATCTGAAGCGCTTCAAGGCGCAGACGCTGGGCCGGGCGATGATCATGGGCCGCAAGACGTTCGAGAGCTTCCCGGCGCCGCTGCCCGGGCGGCGGCACATCGTCCTCACCCGCGATCCCGCCTGGCGCGCGGCAGGGGCCGAGGTGGCGCATGATGTCGCCGGCGCGCTGGCGCTTGCGGGGGACGACGCGGCGGTGATCGGCGGGGCGGAGATTTTCGCGCTGTTCCTGGGGCTCGCCGAGCGGATCGAGCTGACCGAGGTTCACGCCACGCCAACGGGCGACGCGATCGTGCCGCCCTTCACCGGCTGGCGCGAGATCGCGCGCCAGGATTTCGCGGCGGAAGGCGACCGGCCCGGCCATAGCTTCGTCACGCTGGTGCGCGGCTGAGGGTGCGCGCATCTGGCGCGCCCGGCACTTGCCCCCTATACCCCCGCGCCATGATGCGTCTCGACGGGGGCAATGCGGCGCCTGAGCGGTTGCGCGGCGGGATCGTCGCGCTCGGCAATTTCGATGGGTTTCATCTCGGCCATCAGGCGGTGGTCGGCCGCGCGGTCGCGCGCGCGCGCGCCGAAGGACGCCCGGCATTGGTCGCGACCTTCGATCCGCACCCGGTACGCCATTTCAAGCCCGATGCCGCGCCCTTCCGGCTGACGACGCTCGATCAGCGCGCGCGGCTGTTCGCCGAGGCGGGGGCGCAGGCGATGGTGGTGTTCCAGTTCGACGCCGCGCTCGCCGCGCTGACCGCCGAGGAATTCGTCGCGCGGCGCCTGTGCGATCTGCTCGGCGCGGGGGGGGTGGTGACGGGGGAGGACTTCACCTTCGGCCGCGCGCGCGGCGGCGATGTGCGGGTGCTGGCCGAGCTTGGCGCGCGGCACGGCTTCAGCGTCGATACCGTCGCGCCGGTGGCGTTCGAGGGCGCGCCCGTCTCCTCCAGCCGCATCCGCGCGCTGCTCCAGGCGGGCGATCCGCGGGGTGCCGCGCGGCTGCTCACCCGCCCCTTCGCGGTGCAGGGCGTGGTGCAGCATGGCGACAAGCTGGGCCGCACGATCGGCTATCCCACCGCCAATATCGCGCTCGGCAGCTATCTGCGCCCGGCTTACGGGATTTACGCGGTGCGGGCGCGGCTGGCGGATGGCCGGGTGTTGGGCGGGGCCGCCAATCTCGGCATCCGCCCCAGCTTCGATCCGCCCAAGGAGTTGCTGGAGGCCTATCTGTTCGATTTCTCGGGCGACCTGTACGGCGAGACGATCGAGGTCGCGCTGATCGATTATCTGCGCCCCGAGGCCAGGTTCGACAGTCTGGAGGCGCTCACCGCGCAGATGGACGCCGATTGCGCCGAGGCGCGGCGGCGGCTGGGGGCATAGCCTTGTGGTTTTCGCCGCGATGAGCGGGGGCGGTGGACGCCTAGCTCCTCCCCTGTAAGGGGAGGTGGCGCGCGAAGCGCGTCGGAGGGGTGTCCCCGGCAGTTCGAGGGCGATACCCCTCCACCATTCGCATGCGCGAATGGTCCCCCTCCCCCTGTGGGGGAGGAGCTTTTCACGCGCCGCGCGGCGACGCGTTACTGGAAGCGGAAGCGGTAGCTGAGCGTCGCGCCCAGCGTCACCTGGTTGGCGCTGCCGAAGCGGCTGCGGGTGATCGGCGAATCGGCGGCGTCGAGCAGCAGCCGCGAATAGCTGACGAACCCGTTCGCGCTCCACTTGCCGCCCAGCCGGCGCGAGACGAAGGCGGAGACGCCGATGTCGTTCAGATTGCCGCCCGGCGCATAGGCCGCCAGCCCGCTCGTCGCCGCCTCGGCCGGAGTCACGCCGAAATAGCGGCGGTTATAGCGCTGGTCGGCGAAGCGCAGCCGGCCACCATAGCCGATGGTCCATTTGCCGATCAGCTTCACCCGCCGCAGCGAAAGATCGGCGATCAGCCCCTCATGCCCGCCGATCGCTTGGCGCACCTCGACCTGCACGGTCGTGAAGAAATTGGGCTGCCAGGCGATGAAGCCACCCACTTCGGGCGCGAACGAGATGCGGCGCAGGCCCGGGAAGCGCGCGATGTCGCGGCTGGTGCGGCCGAATTCGGGGCGCAGGATCGGCCCCGCGCGCAAATGGCGCTCGTTCACCAGATTATAGCCGATGCCCTGCTGCACCGAGGCGAAGAACTGGTTCTTGTAGCGAATGTCGAGCGCGGGGATCGGCAGCACGCGCAGGCCGCTGCTGCCCGGAAATTGCGGCACCGCGAGCAGGCCGGGGCCAAAATCGATCTGCCAGCCCGGCGGATAGGGGCTGAAGCTGAACCCGCCCGCCGGTCGCGCGGGGGCCGGGGCCGGCACGGGGGCAGGCGCTGGCTCGGGCGCGGGCGCGGTCTGGGCCGTGGCGGCGCTGGCAAGGCTCAGGCTGATCGCGGCGATGATGATGCGCATATGTCTCCCTCGCCGGCGCCCCTAGATTGGTTTTCGCCAATCTGGCAAGCCCGGCCTGGGCAGGTGACGGCACGCCCAAGAGCCGCTAGAGCCGGTGCCCCATGAGCGACGCCCCCGAACCCCAGCGCGATTGGCGCGACACCGTATTTCTGCCCAAAACCGACTTTCCGATGAAGGCCGGCTTGCCGGCGAAGGAACCGGGCATTCTCGCGCGCTGGCAGCAGGCCGGGCTCTACGAACAGCTACGCGCGGCGCGCGCCGGGCGGGAGAAGTTCATCCTCCACGATGGCCCGCCTTACGCGAACGGCGACATGCATATCGGCCACGCGCTCAACCACATCCTGAAGGACATGGTGTGCCGCACGCGCAACCTGATGGGGTATGACGCGCCGTACGTGCCCGGCTGGGACTGCCACGGCCTGCCGATCGAGTGGAAGGTCGAGGAGGAATATCGCAAGCAGAAGAAGAACAAGGACGAGGTTCCCCCGGCCGAATTCCGCGCCCAGTGCCGGGCGTACGCGCAGAAATGGGTCGACACCCAGCGCGAGCAGCTGAAGCGGCTCGGCATCCTGGGCGATTGGGACCACCCCTATCTGACGATGGACTTCCAGGCCGAGGCGACGATCGTCTCCGAGCTGATGAAGTTCGCGATGGACGATCAGCTTTATCGCGGCGCCAAGCCGGTGATGTGGTCCCCGGTTGAAAAGACTGCACTTGCGGAGGCCGAGGTCGAGTATGAGGACATCGTCTCGACCCAGATCGATGTGGCGTTCGAGATTGTCGAGTGCCCGAACGCGCCCGAACTGGTCGGCGCGCACGCGGTGGTGTGGACGACCACGCCCTGGACCATCCCGGTCAATCAGGCTTTGGCGTATGGGTCAGAGGTTTGGTACGAGCATTTCGAGTTAAAGAGCGGCGAGATTGATAATCGTCCCGATCTGGAATGGCTTAGAGACAAGCGTTTAGTTGTAGCGCGGGATTTGCTGCCGGCATTCCTGAAGCGGCTCAATGTAACTCTTCCTGACAATGCGGATTGGAGTTTGGGAGCCACTCAAGGAGGTAATTTCGAAGGCGCCACTGCCCGCCACCCGATGGCCAAATTCTTTTCACCCCTCCCCTTCAGGGGAGGGGACGGGGGTGGGGGCGATGTGACAAGCGCCGCGCCCGGTTCTGACAGCCCCCGCCCCAACCCCTCCCCTGAAGGGGAGGGGCTGAATATCGACCGGAACTCCCCCCTCGCCGAATTCTTCCTCCGCCCGCGCCCCTTCCTTCCCGGCGATTTCGTTACCACCGATCAGGGCACGGGCCTTGTCCACATGGCGCCCGATCACGGGGAGGACGATTTCGCGCTCTGCAAGGCGCACGGCCTGAACCCGGTGTTCGCGGTGGAGGGCGATGGCAAGTACCGCGCCGACTGGCCGTGGCTCGGCGGGCAGGGCCCTGTCGTCCCCTATGATCCGAAAAAGCCTGATCGCCTAAACGCTCCACCCAACAGCGATGGCACTGGCGGTCCGGTCTGCGAAGATTTGAAAAGGGCAGGTGCCCTTCTCAGCGCCCAGCCCTACCCGCACAGCTACCCGCATAGCTGGCGCTCCAAGGCGAAGCTCATCTTCCGCTGCACGCCGCAATGGTTCGTGCCGATGGACCGTAGCCTGAGCGAAAAGCCCTCTCCCCTTCAGGGGAGTTCCGGGTCGGTTGTGCCCCCGGCACAACCTCAACATCGCGGGGCGATGTTGACCCGGAACTGGTTGGGTGAGGGGGAAGCCGGGCGCGGCGCATCTGCATCGCCCCTCACCCCGACCCTCTCCCCTGAAGGGGAGAGGGAGCAGGACACCCTCCGCGCCCGCGCGCTCGCGGCGATCGATGCCACCCAATTCTACCCGCCCAAGGGCCGCAACCGCATCCGCGCGATGGTCGAGGGGCGGCCCGATTGGGTGCTCAGCCGCCAGCGCGCCTGGGGGGTGCCAATCACGCTGTTCGTCCACCGCCAGAGCGGCGCGTACCTCAAGGACGCCGAGGTCAACGCCCGCATCGTCGCCGCCATCCGCGAAAGCGGCGTCGATGCCTGGACCGCCGAGCGCGCGCAGGAATTTCTCGGCGATGCCTACCGCGCCGAGGATTACGAGCAGGTGTTCGACATTCTCGACGTGTGGTTCGACAGCGGCTGCACCCACGGCTATGTGCTCGACAGCGGCCGCTGGCCCGATCTGCGCTGGCCGGCGGACCTGTATCTGGAAGGCAGCGACCAGCATCGCGGCTGGTTCCAATCCTCGCTGCTCGAGGCGTGCGGCACGCGCGGGCGCGCGCCCTATGACGCGGTGCTGACCCACGGCTTCACGATGGACGCCAAGGGCATGAAAATGTCCAAGTCGCTCGGCAACACGATCAACCCGCTCGATCTGATGCGCGATTATGGCGCGGACATCCTGCGGCTGTGGGCGCTCTCGGTCGATTTCACCGAGGATCACCGCATCGGCAAGGAAATCCTCGCCGGCGTCGCCGACCAGTATCGCAAGCTGCGCAACAGCTTCCGCTATCTGCTCGGCGCGCTCGAAGGGTTTGACGAGAGCGAGCGCGTGGCGGTGGCGGAAATGCCCGAGCTGGAGCGCTATATGCTGTCGCTGCTCGCCAGGCTCGATGGCGAGCTGCGGGCGGCGGCGGAGACCTATGAGTTCAACCGCTATGTCCGCCTGCTCACCGATTTCGCGAACGAGGATCTGAGCGCCTTCTATTTCGACATCAGGAAGGACGCGCTCTATTGCGACGTGGGGCCGAACGCGCCCGGCGGCACGCTGAAGCGCCGGGCGTATCGCACCGTGCTCGACACGCTGTTCCACGCGCTGCTGCGCTATGCGGCGCCGGTGATCGTGTTCACCGCCGAAGAAGTGTGGACCACGCGCTACCCGGAGGCCGGGAGCGTGCATCTGCTGGAATGGCCCGATGTATCCCTCCCCCGTCACCCCGGCGAAAGCCGGGGTCCCGCTTCTTCTTCCGGCGGCGCGGCAAGCGGGACCCCGGATCAAGTCCGGGGTGACGAACTCATGGAAAAATGGGAGTGGATTCGCGGCATCCGATCGCTTGCCAACCGAACGATCGAGCCGCTGCGTCGCGATAAGTCGATTGGGTCGAGCCTGGAAGCCGACGTCAACATCGCGCTTCCCGACGGATTCCTCTACGGGGTCTCCGATGCGGAAATGGCTGAATATCTGATCGTTGCATCGGCGCACTCATCGGGCGGCGAGCCCGGCGATGTCCGTGCTTCTGCCACCCGCACCCCGCACCACAAATGCGGCCGCTGCTGGCGCCACTTGCCCGAAGTGGCGGAGGATAACGGCCTGTGCGGGCGCTGCGCGGAGATGGTCGCATGAAGCTGCCGATGCTCGGCCTCGCGGTCGCGGGCGGCACCTTCGCGCTCGATCAGCTGGTGAAATATATCGTCACCGGCCCGCTCCAGCTCGATCTGCTCGCGGGGACGCCGCTCGATCTGCTGCCGATCTTCCGGCTGCGCTTCGTGCCCAACAGCGGCATTTCGCTCGGCTTCCTGCGCGCCAACAGCGAAACCGCGCGCTGGCTGCTCGTCGCGATGACGGCGGCGATTGCGGCGGGCGTCCTGTCGTGGATGTGGCGCGAGGGGCGGCGCTGGGATCAGGCGGCGCTCGGCCTGGTGCTGGGCGGCGCGCTCGGCAATATCCTCGATCGCGTGCGGCTGGGCTATGTGGTGGACTATGCCGATCTGCATTTCGGCGAGTGGAGCCCGTTTTTGGTCTTCAATCTGGCCGATGCGGCGATTAGTGCTGGCGTGATAGCGCTGCTCGCGCGCGCCTTTCTGGTGCGCGAACGGCCGGGCAGCCGGGTGGAGACGAATCAATGACGCGCGCGCGAACGATCCTGGCGCTGGGCACCGCGACCCTGCTGGCGGCGCCCCTGGCGGGCTGCGGCGGCGGCAGCGGCCTCAATCGGGTGAAGCCCAACGAATATGCGGTCGCGCGCCAGGCGCCGCTGGTGATTCCGCCCGATTACGCGCTGGTGCCGCCCAAGCCCGGCGCGCCGCGCCCGCAGGACCAGAACCCCAACACGCTCGCGCTCGAGGCGCTGTTCGGCGGCCCGGTGCAGCGCCCGGCGGGCGAAGCGGCGGTGGTGGAAGCCGCGGGCGGCGATCAGATCGCGCCCGGCGTGCGCTCGGAAGTCGGCGATCCCAAGACCCAGGTGGTCGACAAGGGCGCGACCACGCGCGACATCGTCGCCGCNNCGCCGCGCCCGAGGGGGACGGCCAGGCGGCGCGGACCAAGACGCCGCAATAAGCGCGCGGGGGATCGCCGGCAGGCCCGGCGGCGCGCCGCTCCATGTGCTGGCCCTAGCGCCGCCGCCCCTGGCGCGCGACCGCGATGCAGGCGGCGGCGGCGGTGACATCGGGGCCGCCCGCCATCAG